>SUZD01000013.1 GCA_015060105.1 Rikenellaceae bacterium
TCCTCTGCCTTGAAGTAGCCGTCCCAATCGGCAGTTGTACCCTTATCCTCAGCATAAACGAAGTTCTCCTTCACGCCCTTATCGGGGTTTAACTCATTTGGAAACGCCTTGCGCAAATCCTCCAATGTTGCCTGTGGGTACATCACCATATAGGCGTGCGCAATACCCAATGCGGTACGGTTTTGAGCCTTACCATAAACTCTTACTTTGCTTGCCATAATATTTTATTTTCTGTTAAACAATAAATTTTCAATATATGGCTACGCTTCGGGGTATAAAAAAAAGAAGCGCAGACTAATTACTTAATCTCCGCTGATAGGTCCTAGGAAAACCTGTGGTAAGAAGAAAAAGCAACAGCCTACGCTGTATCCGCATATAACTATGCAGAAACGCGGCCGGTATTGTCCTCTCTTACCGTAAATGAATTTCCTAGGTTCATCAGCGAGACGGACAAACACTTGCAGTGTTTTATCGTTATTTTTACAAATGTAGCAAAAAAAAAACAATAAAAGCACCTAAGACTGCCATTTTTTATGGCTGTTGCTTTTGACAAAGGTATGAATAAATGAGAATTAACGACCTGTTTCGTCGTTGTCTTTCGTTGTCTTTTGGGTTATTTAGCCTGATAAGAACGATACGGTTTGCGCTCTTTGAGCAATGAATCATAGAAATTCAGCTCAGCGATAGACAAATCGCTTTTGTACATCATTGGTAGCGCGTTTGTCTGTTCCCAAAGTTGATTATGATACTTGTTAAGTGTATGAATATAGACATTTGTAGCAAGAGTATTCAGCTCTGCATCCGCAATGGAGGCAATATGCTCGCTCTGATACTTCGTTAGTTCCTCACAGAATGATAAGATGTGATTGTTTGCAAACTCGTAATAGACCGCCCGAGAGATAGAGTCGGCTGTAATAGCATAAATATGCTCCACATCGCACTCAATTTGTTGGAATAGTTGCTCTCGCTCACGCATTTCGTCTTGCTCTGTAAGTTTATTGTACCCCAAATGGGCAAAAGGCAGAACGAAAATAGTCGCCAATACTGCGCCCAGCAGCATCTTTTGAGGGCGATTGCGATTTTGCCAAGCAGCTTGCAGTGCCGATATATTTCCGTATCGTTCAATCGCATTCTCACGACAACATCGCTCGGCAATGCGACGGTGTCGGTTACCAAATATTTCACGCATCAATACACCAATCGAATAGATGTCGCTGCGGGCATTAATCTCTCGGCTTTGTGCCAGCAATTCGGGCGAGGCGTAGCGATGTGTGCAGCCAAGGGTGCGCAAAGCGTACTCGGTATCACTATCAGCCAAGCCAAAATCAATAAGTTTCAGCGAGTTATCGGCGTGGGTAATAAGTATATTTTCAGGTTTGAGGTCGTTGTGAATGACCCCTCTTTTGTGAAGATATCCAACCGCCGATAGCAATTCTGCGAAGATGCGGTTACGCTCCTTTTTCGATGGTTTTTCGGATAGGTATTTGTCGAGAGTTCGCCCCTCGATATACTCCATAACCAAGCCTGTTCCGAAAGGCAAAGACTCCTCGATAGTATAGATATGTATCAAGTGTGGGTGGTCGCATCCAATAGACAACTCGTACTCTCGATGCAGCATCTTATTTTGTTGCTCGGTGTTGTCTTTTGTAGTCTTTATTAGAAATCGTTTGCCTGCCTTAAATGCGAGGTATAATGAGGCACGGGCAGTGGTTTTCAACAACTTAAAGTCGTGAAAGCCCTCGGAGTAGTTGTCTGCCGTATATTGTTGCTCGTATATTGTACTCTCGTCAGCCATTTGCGAATTTTGATTGTCAAATATAATGATTATTTTTGTAACTATGAGTATTCCGAGTAATATACCGCAAATAGCCCGACTGCGCGAAAGGGTTGAACTTCGTTTTGGAAAAACCTTATCTGTCCACGCTGATTTCCTGGCATTGGTATCCGTGATAGAGATGGAGCTGCGACAACACATCTCCGAAAGCACATTGGAGAGGGTGTGGGGTTATTCTACGCGCGGTTATCAAACGGTGTCGTTGCGAACTCTCGATGTATTGTCGAAATATGCCGAAGGATGTGATTGGGACGAATTTTGCAGGCGGCTGCACTCCGAATCGGGAGATGAGTCCGAACTTTTTAATGTGGAATATATCTCGACCGCCGATTTGACGATTGGCGATTGTTTGCAAATAGGTTGGTTGCCTGATCGCCTTTGTGAAGTGCGATATTTGGGTGAAAATCGTTTTGTTGCGGAGCGTTGTGAGAACTCAAAACTTCAAGTGGGCGATACATTCTCCTGCTTGCAGTTCACATTGGGACACCCCCTTACAATGAATGACCTCTGTCGTAATAATACCTTGATAGGCAAGACATATGTTGTCGGGCAGAAAAATGGTTTAATTACCCTAACTCGGATAGTAGGGTAGAACTTATATAAGAGAGGCGTATGCAGGTAAGCCGCATACGCCTCTCTCGATTTAGAAAACTCTGTTTGCTTATTTGCTGATAGCAATCTTGTTTACGCGGCGCACATGACGCTCGGCAGTCTCGTCAAACTTGGTATCCAAGAACTTATCGACCATTGCAAGAGCCTCGTTGTTGTCGATGAAACGCGCGGGCAACGACAATACATTGGCGTTGTTGTGCAGACGAGCCAACTCAACCAACTCAACATTCCAGCACAGCGCAGCTCTTACGCTTGCGTGTTTGTTGAGGGTCATACTGATACCGTTACCCGAGCCGCACATTGCGATACCAATCGACAATTCGCCTTTGTCGATGCTCTCTGCCAAGGCGTGTGCCATATCGGGATAGTCACAACTTTCGGGCGAGTCGCAACCGAAGTCGTAAACCTCATAACCTTTTGCTTCGAGGTATCCCGCAATCAACTCTTTCATATCGTAGCCTGCGTGGTCGCAAGCCAATCCAATTTTCTTTTCCATAAGTGTTATTGTAGTTTATTTATAAAATTCGTCAGTATTTCGGCCGACTCTTTCTCCTGCTCGATGAAACCCATATGTCCCGAGTTATCCAACCAAGCAACTTGTGCGTCGGGGTTTTGTTCAATCATTCGCTCGGCTGTCTCGGCTCCGATGTAGTTGTCCTTGCGACCAAAGATGAACAGTTTTGGGATACGGGCTTCGGCCAGAACTTTGCTACGGTCAGGGCGAGCCATCATACCGCGCAACAAAGCGCAAATGCCGTCGTCGTCGGTCATGTAAATCTGCTCGGTCAAACCTTCGATATCGCCTCGGAATCGTTTGAGATTGTCGCTGGCAAACGCTTGTGCGGGCGAGAGTGCCGCCAGAGCGTCTTTCTTGCCCGCCTGTATGCACGCAATCTCTCGTTCGCGATTAGCCTTTTTCTCGTCGGAGTCGGCAAACGGGGTAGAGTGGAACATTACAATAGCCTCAACCATATCGGGGTGGCGTTCCAGCATTGCCATTGCCACATATCCTCCCATTGAGTGTCCGACGATAGTAGCCTTCTCGACGCCTTGTTGCGAGAGAATTTCGGCCACAACATCGGCCACAAACTCCATGGAGTGTACTTCGCCCACAACCTCCGAAACTCCGTGACCGGGAATATCGAGCGCAATCACTCGCATATCGCGTTTGATGCACTCTTCGAAATCGCTCCATACACACAAAGATTCGAGATAGCCGTGCAACAAAACAACGGTTTTCTCGCCTCGTTGGGTGTCGGTTACAAGTGTCACACACTCGTTTGCTGTTGTAAATTTTTCAATCGCCATATATAATTAGAGATTGTTGGTGTCAAATTTTCCGGTGAATACTTGGCGTGCGGGTCCCGTTAGCAGTATGTTGCTGAAAAGTCCATCGCGCTCGTCAAACTTTACGCGAAGTGTACCACCCAAAGCCTCGGCAGTCCAACTATTGAGAGTAGAGCCCAGATGCAATCGCGCCGCAATGGCACTTGCCGTAGCACCCGTTCCGCAAGCGAGTGTTTCGTTCTCGACACCTCGCTCATAGGTGCGAATCTTGAAAACGCCATCTTTCACGGTCTCGACAAAGTTCACATTTACGCCACCGATGTTCGTAAACAGCGGGCTGTAACGCAACTCACGGCCAACGGTATCGACATCGTATTTCTCGACACACTCCACAAAACGAACTACGTGATACGACCCATTATAAATAAGGTAATCGCCCTCGACCGTCTGCACATCATCAACATCGCGAATACCCAACTCCACAATGCCGCAGTTGTCATCGGCCTCGATGATGCGTGCCGAGTGCAATCCATCGACACCCTCAAAGAGTTTTTCGCGGCCTCCGATACCGAGGTAGTGTGCAAACAGAGCGATACAACGACCTCCATTTCCGCACATTGTACCCTCGAAGCCATCGGCGTTGTAGTATCTCATACGGAAATCGACATCGGCTTTATGCGACAAATCGAGAATCATCACTCCATCGCCACCGATACCTTTGTGTCGGTCGCAAAGTTTGGCAATAGATTTTGCCGACGGCATAAACTCGCCATCACGGGCGTCCAGAATGATGAAGTCATTGCCAGCACCTTCGTATTTGCTGAATCGTATAATCATTGTTCAAAGATACTCTTTTTTGCTGTTACTTCAAAATTCGCGCCCTATTCTTTCGCCGCATTTGGCAATAGAAGACTGCTGTCGCCATAACTCAAAAAACGAAAATCATTATCCATAGCATAGCGATAAACCCTGTGCCAATCATCGCCAATAAATGCGCTGATAAGCAGTAGGAGAGTACTCTTGGGTTGGTGGAAGTTGGTTACAATGCGATTGACGATACGGAAACGGAACGACGGGACAATCATAATCATCGTCGCCGCCTTCAAAGTATCCACGCCCATCTTGCGCATATATTTTGCCAATGCTTCCAATAACTCGACACCCTCGTACTCCGCAGGAATATCATACAGTTCGAATTGTCCGATAACCCTTTCGACTTCGGGAGTTCCATTGACCAAAGTGCGATAACCGAGAGCCGACAACGACTCCAATGTACGGACCGAAGTAGTGCCGACGGCTGTGATATTTCCACTCTTGGCGATAAGGTTTTCGAGAGTCGATAGACGTATCTCGAAGTGCTCGGTGTGCATCGGGTGTCGTGTTGCATCTTTCTCCTTTACGGGAAGGAATGTTCCGGCTCCAACGTGCAACGTAACCTCGTCGGTCTGTATGCCCGCCTCACGCAACTCACCAATAAGTCTGTCGGTAAAGTGCAAACCTGCCGTAGGCGCAGCAACCGAGCCTTCAAACTTTGAATAGACGGTTTGATATCGGGTGTAATCTACCTCCTCGGTATCTCGGTTCAAATATGGAGGGATAGGCAACTTGCCCAACAACTCCAACATAGCTCCGAAACTCAATGGAGCGTCCCACTCAAATCGAATGATATTTTCGCTACCATTGGTTTGCTCCTCGCGCCATGCATTGAGTGTGTATTGCTCTCCCGCACTCTCGAATACGATTTGCACAGGTCCCTCTTTCCACTTTTTGAGTCCTCCCACGATACAGTGCCATTTGCAACTACCCATTTGAGCAAAAGCCCTTTCGTAATCGGCTGGCTCGTGTGGCTCCAAGCAGAGAATCTCCACTCGTGCGCCGGTCGGTTTGTGCATAATGATTCGTGCTCGCACAACCTTTGTGTTGTTGAAAACAAGCAAGCTATCTTTGGGCAACCACTCTCCGATGTGGTCAAACGAGGTGTGGGTAATCTCCTTTCCCTCGCGTCTAATCAGTAGTTTAGACTTGTCGCGGTCGGCAACGGGGAATTTGGCAATTCTCTGGTCGGGCAGGTCGTAGTAGAAGTCGTCGATGTTAATCTCTTTCATAACAACAAATAACCCTATGGATGGCCAACATTGCTGCGGGCCATCCACAAGGTTTGACAGTTTTCTTAAATTAGTTACGAGGTCCTATTTTTTGGACTTCGGAGCCAGAATCATATTCATCTTCTTGCCCTCCAATTTGGGCATCATCTCGACTTTGGCAATCTCTTCGAGGTCAGTTGCAAAGCGCAACAGCAGGATTTCGCCCTGCTCCTTGAAGGTGATGCTTCGGCCACGGAAGAATACGTATGCTTTAACTTTGGCTCCCTCTTTGATAAAGTTTTCGGCGTGTCGCAACTTGAAGTTGTAGTCGTGGTCATCGGTTTGAGGTCCGAAACGAATCTCTTTGACAACCATTTTGACGGCTTTGGCCTTAATCTCTTTCGCCTTTTTCTTTTGTTGGTACAAGAACTTTTGGTAGTCGGCAATGCGACATACGGGCGGTTCTGCGTTGGGCGAAATCTCGATAAGATCCAACTCCATCTCGTCAGCGAGCTTGATAGCATCGCGAATCGACATTACAGCCGCGCCCTCAATGTTATCGCCCACAACACGAACCATCGGTGCTGTGATTTGATTGTTGATGCGGTTAGGCTGCTCTTTAACTACGCGTCCACGCTGTTGTGGTGCGCCGGCCGGGCGGTTGGGTGCGCCGGTAAAAGGTTTAGGTCCTATAGCTTTGTCCTCCTAAATTAAGTTAATATTGTGTTTTATTACTCTCCAATCTCTTTGGCAACCTCGGCGAGTACCATGTTCTTGAACTCCTCGGCGGTCATCGAGCCTTTGTCGCCCTCGCCTTGAACGCGGCACGAAATGGTGCGACTATTCTCCTCTTTTTCGCCAACGATTACAAGGAACGGGATACGCTTCAACTCGTTGTCACGAATCTTACGACCGATTTTCTCGTTGCGGTTGTCCACGCTTGCGCGTACATCGTTTTGATTCAAATATTGAGCCACCTCTTCGGCGTAGTCGTTGTACTTCTCGCTGATGGGCAGTACGACGGCTTGCTCGGGAGTGAGCCACAGCGGGAATTTACCGCCAGTGTGCTCCAACAATACCGCTACGAAACGCTCCATTGAGCCGAAGGGTGCACGGTGAATCATAATAGGTCTGTGGGGCTTGTCATCAGCACCTGTGTAGGTCAAGTCGAAACGCTCGGGCAGGTTGTAATCTACCTGAATTGTTCCGAGTTGCCATTTACGGCCGATAGCGTCCTTAACCATAAAGTCGAGTTTCGGTCCATAGAACGCAGCCTCGCCATACTCAACAACGGTTTTAAGACCTTTGACCTTGGCGGCCTCGATAATAGCACTCTCTGCCTTCTCCCAATTCTCGTCCGAACCGATGTACTTGCTGGTGTTGTTCGGGTCGCGCAACGAAACTTGTGCGGTGAACTCATCGAATTTGAGGGTCTTGAAGATGTAAAGAACGATGTCGATAACCTTCATAAACTCGTCCAACAGTTGGTCGGGACGAACGAACAAGTGTGCGTCATCTTGGGTAAATCCGCGTACACGGGTCAAACCGTGCAACTCACCACTCTGCTCGTAACGATATACGGTACCGAACTCTGCAAAACGGAGTGGCAGGTCTTTGTACGAACGAGGTTTGGTGCGATAAATCTCGCAGTGGTGGGGGCAGTTCATCGGTTTGAGCAGATACTCCTCGCCCTCGTAGGGTGTGTGAATAGGTTGGAACGAATCCTTACCATATTTTGCATAGTGTCCCGAAGTCACATAGAGGTCTTTGTTACCGATGTGCGGAGTGATAACTTGCTCGTATCCGTGTTTCTTTTGTACGGCACGCAAGAATTGCTCCAAGCGGTCACGCAAAGCGGTGCCTTTGGGCAACCACAAAGGAAGGCCTTGACCTACGCGTTGCGAGAAAGCGAACAACTCCAACTCTTTACCGAGTTTGCGGTGGTCACGTTTCTTCGCCTCTTCGAGAAGTGCAAGGTGCTCGTCAAGCATACTCTTCTTGGGGAACGAAACGCCATAAATACGGGTGAGCATCTTGTTGTGCTCGTCGCCACGCCAATAAGCTCCTGCAACCGAAGTCAGTTTAACGGCCTTGATAAGACCGGTGTTGGGCAAGTGCGGACCACGACACAAATCGGTAAATGCACCATTGGTATAGAACGTGATTGTACCGTCTTCGAGAGCGCTGATAAGCTCTGTTTTATATTGGTCGCCCTTCTCGGTGAAGGTTTTCATTGCTTCGTCTTTGCTGATTTCACGGCGAACCATAGGTTCTTTGTTGCGAGCAAGTTCAGCCATTTTAGCCTCGATAGCTTCAAGGTCGCTTTCGGTAATGGGGGTGGGCGAATCTACGTCGTAGTAAAAACCATTTTCGATAGCCGGTCCGATACCGAACTTAATGCCGGGATAGAGAGCCTCCAAAGCCTCGGCCAACAAGTGTGACGAGGTGTGCCAGAAAGTCATCTTGGCCTCGGGGTCTTCCCATTTGTGAAGTTTAAGAGTGCAGTCCTCGTTAATCGGCGTGATGAGGTCGGTGACCTTGCCATTGACGGTTGCGGTCAGCACCTCTGCTGCGAGTCGGGGACTGATACTCTCTGCAATTTGCATTGCAGTAGTTCCTTTTGCAAACTTACGAGCGCTGCCGTCAGGAAATGTTACGTTAATCATTTTTGTTTGTTATTTGGTTAATATTATTTCGGTGCCGAAGTCCCTTGCTACGAAGAGGAATCTTTCGACAACCGTTTTAGTCGTTTTCTTCGGGTAATTTCAATTCGCTAATCGAGATGTCGCGTCCTTTCTCGCGCTCATAGTGAGGTAGAGGATTGGCGGTCATCTCATCGTGACGCTCACGCGAGCGAATAATATCAATTGCCGCATAAATGGCGTTGCGTGTAGCACTTACATCGGCTATGCCTTTGCCTGCGATATCGTAGGCTGTTCCGTGGTCAGGGCTTGTGCGAACAATATCCAGACCGGCGGTATAGTTTACGCCATCGGGAGTTAGTGCCTTGAACGGAGTCAAACCCTGGTCATGATACATTGCCAAAAGTGCGTCATACTTGGCAAATGCACCCGAAAGGAATAGTCCGTCAGCAGCAAAGGGTCCAAAAGCGTAAACGCCCTCTTCGGCGGCTTGTTGAATGGCGGGAGTGATGATTTGAATCTCTTCGCTACCCAGTACACCACCCTCGCCTGAGTGGGGATTGAGCGACATAACGGCAATGCGCGGTTGTACGATACCGAAATCACGAATAAGCGACGCCTTCAACTCTTTCAATTTGGAAACGATACTTTCAATCGAAATGTTGTTTCGCACCTCCTCCAACGGAATGTGTGTTGTTTGAAGAGCAACGCGCATAGTGTCACTAATCATCATCATTGTCGGAGTACCCTCAAACTCGTCGCCAAAGTAGCCTGTGTGCCCTGCATAAGGGAAGTTGTCGCTTTTGGTGTTCTCCTTGCAGATTGGCATTGTGACAATTCCATCAATCTCTCCACGCTTGGCATCAGCGACAGCCATACGCAGAGCCTCAATAGCCGCTTTGCCCGACTCGGTCGAACCTTTACCTGCGGTGACGGCCGCACTTGTCGGTGTGCAAACGAGGTTGATTTGTTTGTCTTGTGCTTTGTCGGCACTCGCTATTTTGTGGATAGCGATACTCTCGCCCTCCTCAATTCCTTTCTTGTAATACTCAACAGCCGCCTCCGATGCATATAGTACGGGGGTGAACAATTCGAGCATTCTGGGGTCGGCAAGCGCACCGAGAGCGCACTCCAAACCAATTCCGCTTGTGTCACCTTGTGTTATGCCGATTTTTATTTTGCTATACATGGTATGCTTATCATTAGTATCAAACCCCAAAGATATGTATAATTTTTGGTTTTATGTTGTATTTTACCAAAAAAAAACGGCCAAACCGAGTGAGTTTGACCGTTTCTGATTTGTTATGAGGGTTGATGTTACTCTCCGTAGTTTTGATTGATTAACTCTTCGAGGTATTTTTTTGTGTCGAGTATGTATTGGTTGTTGTTGCCTCCCAACTCGCACTCGATGGTTATAGGGCCTGTAAAACCAATCTCTTTGAGGGCTTTAATCAACTCGGGGAAATTGACATCTCCCTCGGGTATTTTTGTTTCGCGGCCCAAGTAGTACGGATTTGTCGGATACTTGCCATCTTTGGCATGCAAGTCTTTGAGTAGCGGGCCGAATTGACGAACCGCATCAACGGGGTTGCCCTTGCCGTAAAGTATCATATTTGCCACATCGCAATTAACGAAGATATTGCCAGTACCAATGTCGTGAATGGCGCGAATGAGTGTTGTGGCGGTCTCTTGTCCAGTCTCGCAATAGACCATCACACCTCGCTCTTTGGCGTAGCCGCAAAGCTCGCGCATACACTCAATAAAATCGGCATATAACTCGCTTGTAGGCTCTTCGGGAATGAATCCGAAATGTGAGTGCATGGCGGGTATGTCGGCCATGGCGCAGAAGTCAATGGCTCGCTTGTAGGTGTCCAGATATTTGATGCGGTTGATGGGCGGCACAAGTCCGATTGTTGCAGGGCCCTCCATAAAGTTCCAACGACCACCCGGAGTGCAGTACATCATTGTACTGATTTGAATGTTGTACTTCTTGGATAACTCTTTGAGTGTGTTTGCCATATCCTCGCCCCAATGCGTTCCTCCGTAGCCGATTTGACAACTCGTAAATCCCGACTCTTGAAGTCGCTTAAAACTCGCTTCGGGGTCTTTGCCCACGCCACTCAAAAGGCCAACAGTCGGTTTCTGTGCCGATGCGCTTGCAATGGTAAGTGTGGCTGCGATACACGCAATAATATTGAATATTTTTCTCATAGTTACAGATGTTTAGAATTTGCTTAAATCGGGTTGGTCGCCGTAGCGTTGGTTTTCGGCAATCATCTCCTCCCAGGTGAGTTTGCTGTTTTTGATAGCCGCCTCACGACCGAGCATTGCGGTAAGGGTCGAGTTGCAGGCGTCCTCAATCTCGTTTACATAGTTGCCGCTTGTGATGCTGTTAATGAAATTGACGGTTTTGTTTTTGCTTGCATCCGATAGCGCGTTGTTATTGTTGGAGTTCCACTTGTTCGGGCCTGTGATGAAAACTCCGCCCGTGTAGTGCGCCTCTGCCATACCTTTTGTGCCGAAGAAGCGTGCGCAAACATCGCCAAACTCGTTGCCGATTTGTAACGATTGAATCGAAACATTTACTCCATTAGGATAACCGTAAACGCAGTGATAGTTGCTCAAAGTGTCGCCAAATTTATAGCGTTTGCCTTTGGTGTTGCCGAGTCCGATAGCGTATTCGGGTGTGGCTTTGAGTACGGTGTTGCAGATGTCGAGAATGTGAATACCTTGGTCGTTGAGGATACCGCCCGACATTGCCAGGTATTGGAAGTGGTGTCGGATACGGAACTCGTCATCCTCTACGGTGGGTTTGCTGCCTGCGCCACCATTACCATTATAGTATAGTTGTGCGGTTACAATCTCGCCAATGTCGCCATTGTGGATACGGCGAATCATCTCGTCGTATGCCGATGCGTGACGTACCTGGAAACCCATCACGAGCGATAATCCTTTGGCTTTGCGGGCGCACTCTTTCATCTTTAATGTGCCGTAAACGTCTGGTGCCGAGGGCTTTTCGCAATAGACGTGCTTGTGTGCTTTGACTGCTGCCTCGAATATCTCGGGGTGGGCGTATGCGGGTGTCGAAATGATAACCAAATCGACATTTTTGTCTTTCAGCAGTTGCTTGTAGGCATTGCCACCGACATATATGTTTTCGGGAGCAATCTCGCCCAAGCCTTTGGCTTTGTTTAGGCTGTTGAGGTGGGGTAGAACGCTGTCGATGCGGTCGCGGAAAAGGTCTGCAAGGGCGTATATCTCTACATTGTTGTGTCGGCTCATCGAGGTAATTACACCTGTTCCTCGTGCGCCTGTACCGATAAAACCTACGCGCAAAGGTCTATTCTTTTTCTCTTCGGATATTGCTTCCAGCGGATTGAGCACCGAGAAGGCGGTCGTTGCAGCGAATGCTTTAAGAAATTCTCGTCTGTCCATATCTCTATTGTTTGTTGGTTTTAGGTTTTGCTCCTCCAAAATTAAGCATAAAAATCGGCTTGCCAAAATTTAGCAAACCGATTTTATTGTCGAGGGTATTTTTTGTTTAAGGGTTATTTCGCCCTACGAAATTCGGCACAGATAATCGCGGTTGCGATAGCCACATTCAGCGACTCGGAGTTGTGATTGTCTGCGGGGTAGGGCGGAATGTAGAGTTTGTTGGTGACTTGTTGTCCAACTTCGGCCGATACGCCTCGACCCTCGCTGCCCATAACTATAATGCCGCTGTTCTCGACCTTTGCCGAGTAGAGATTTTCGCCTTCGAGGAATGTTCCGTAGATTGGTGTTTCGGCGGGTAGTTTTTTGAAGTAATCTGCCAAATTGGTGTAGTGAACGCGCACTCGAAGTATTGCTCCCATCGTGGCTTGAACGACCTTCGGATTGAAGCAGTCTGCCGAGTCAGCCGAACATACTATGTCGCTGATTCCGAACCAGTCAGCCAAGCGAATAATGGTGCCGACATTGCCCGGATTTTGTACCCCGTCAAGAGCCAAAACGAGATTGTTTTGTGGATTTGCCTCTCCGATATTATATAGTGGCTTTTCGACTACGGCAAAGGTGTCGGTCGGGGTTTTGAGCTGGCTGATGCGCTCCATCTCCTTGGCTGAAATTACTTCGGCACCGGGAAAGTTGGAGGTTGTTAGCAGACGCACTACACGCAATGGCGAAGCGACTATTTCGCCAACAAGTTTGGCACCCTCGGCAACGAATAACCCGTGAGTGTCGCGCTCGCGCTTGTCGCCCAATGAGCGATAGAGTTGTATTTCGGCTTTTGTTAACATACAGATGCAAAGATACTCCTTTTTTACTAAAAAAACAATCGTTATTCGTAGAGCGGCTAATAGCCGAAGTTTAGTTCCATAAATAGGGCGATATCATCGAAAGATAGTTTGCCTTTGAACTCTACGACGAATGCCGGCTCAAAAAAGAGTATCACTATATCGAATAAACAGTATCTGGTCCTGAAGAGGCTTTCGGCCTTTGGCGTAGTATATGATTATGTTGTAATTGCTCCCTCCGTGGACTATTTTGCGCATTGGGACTTGGATGTCGCTGTTGCCATTTAGGATAAGTTCCTGAATCTGTTTGTCCATCTCCTTGATGCGCCAGATTAGCAGGTCGTAACTATTTCCCGTGTAGGTCTTGTTGCGATGTGTGGCTAAAGACCTATGCCGAAACCCAAAGTTACCAAATTGGTTTGTGGGCCTCTGTTTTTGGTGAAAAGATGTGTTAGTGAGTAGTTGCCAAATATGTATATTCGTTTGTAGCCAAAGCGAGCAGTAACACCCGCTTGTGGCAGAGCGACATACATATTGCGGTGTACCTCTTTTTTACCTTTCCCATACTTAACTTTGGAGCGTGAATCGAGGGTTAAATCGCCGTACACTCCGACTGAACCAAAGAAACTTTTATGGCGTCCGAACTCCAATAGAATAGGAACGCGCAGGGAGAAGGTGCTGATTTTACTTTTTATCCATTTGGCACTTTCGATTGGTGTTGCGGTTAGTGTGCCCCCTTCTCTTTTGACCTTTGTTGGGTCGTTGAATATGTAGTTGTTCCACGATATGCCGAATGCGGTCGAAAGGCCCACGTTGCCACTTCTTGAAAGGCGTGTGCCTGCACTCAAAAGGTTGAATGTAACTTGTGTTGATTTGCCTTGCCACAAATCAAACCATGGGGTAGTGTCGCTTGGATATGCTTTGTAAGAGGTTTGTGTGGGAGTGTTAAAACCCAATTCAAATAGTCCGATGTGTGGGCGGTATTTAGAGTTGCGTGTGGAGGTTTCTACAAAAGTTCTGTGTGGAGTTTGGATAAAGGTCAAATCAACACCTGCTACGTTGAGTGTAAAACCGTGTTCTGCCTCAATAAAGGCGCTTTGTGCCGAAATGGATAATGTTGCTAATGCGAATATCGCTGTAAGTATAAGCTTTTTCATAATGAAAACTTATTTTTGACAATTTGCTTCGTGAAGAGTTTGTGCCAATAGAGATAGAGTTGTATCTCGGCTTTTGTCAGCATACTTTGCAAAGATACTTCTTTTTTGCGAAAAACAATCGTGCTCTTCGGCTAAATATAGTGGCGTAGGAACTTTTTATCTATGATAAATAATGTGGCGGAATGTTTCGTATTCTCGCTAAAAAGTGTTAATTTCGCGAGTCGAAATTAGTCAAAATCGAGAAAATAATAATATAACTATGAGAAAAAATCTACTTTTTGTTGCGATGCTGAGTCTTCTTGTTGGCTGCGCGCAAACGCAACAGACTCAAACTGTTAAGAGTTACAAAGTGATGACCGTAACTTCGGGTGACCGAGTGCTTAAAACGGGCTACGCGGCGACAATCAATGGTTGTCAAACGGTCGAAATTCGTCCGCAGGTTAGCGGTATGATTACCGACATTCTTATCGAAGAGGGTGACTTTGTGCGCAAGGATTCGGTGCTGTTCGTTATCGACCAAACGCCCTATAAGGCGGCTTACGAGATTGCTGTTGCTAATGTGCGTAGTGCCGAGGCTGCACTCTCGACTGCGCAACTGATTTTGGATAGCAATAAAGACCTGTTCAAGGAGGACGTTGTGTCAGAGATTGATATTATGACGGCACAGAACGATTTGGCCGAGGCCGAGGCTCGCTTGGCGTTGTGTCGTGCCGAGGAGACAAATGCTCACAATAACCTCTCTTATACCGAGGTGCGTTCGCCGGTAAATGGTGTTGCAAGTATGATTCCCTATCGTGTGGGTGCGTTGGTTGGAAGTAATATCGAGAAACCGCTTGTTACCGTATCGGACGATAGCCAAGTGTATGCCTACTTCTCGATGGCCGAGAATCAGATGCTCGACCTTATTATGCAGTATGGCTCGTTGCGTGATGCTATTGGCAAAATGCCCGAGGTTGAGTTGGTTATGAGTAATGGCCAAACCTATCCGCATAAAGGTCGTATCAATGCCGTCAGCGGTACTATCAGCGAAACAACGGGTGCTGTGAGCCTTCGTGCTACTTTCCCCAATGCTCAACGCCTTTTGCGTAATGGCGGTAGTGGAACGGTTGTTATTCCGCAAGTGCGCCATAACTGCATCGTAATCCCGCAAACTGCTACCTATGAGTTGCAAGACCGCGTATTTGTTTATAAAGTAATCGACGGCATTGCAACCTCGGCAGAGATTCGCGTGTTGAGTCAGAATAACGGAAAAGAGTATATCGTCGAGGAGGGCCTTTCGGTTGGAGATGTGATTGTTGCCGAGGGCGCAGGTCTTATCCGTGAGGGTACCGAGATTAACGCCGAGCCCGAGCAAGACGAACAAACAAATGCCGAGGAGGAGTAGGGTATGGGAATTAAAACATTTATTGACAGACCTATCTTGGCAGGAGTAATCTCGGTGGTTATTCTGCTGTTGGGTGTCATCAGCCTTGTGCAACTCCCCGTCGAGCAGTTTCCCGAGATTGCACCCCCTACGGTGAGCGTGTCGGCAAACTATTCGGGTGCGAGTGCCGAAACAGTGCAAAAGAGCGTTATCGTACCATTGGAGGAGGCTATCAATGGTGTCGAGGATATGATGTATATGGTGTCGAGCGCAACCAATAACGGCTCGGCCAATGTGACTATCTATTTCCGTCAGGGCACCGATGGCGATATGGCGATGGTGAATGTCCAAAACCGTTTGGCGTCGGCACAGGCGTTGTTGCCGGCCGAGGTTACCCGAAGCGGTGTCAATGTGCGTAAACGCCAGACCAGCCGTATTAAAGTGTTGGCTATTTATAGCCCCGATGGCTCGTTTGACCAACGCTTTTTGAGTAACTATGTCAAGATTAACATCGAGCCCCGCCTGTCGCGTATTGCGGGTGTCGGCGAGGTCGATGTTCGTGGTGCCGACTACTCGTTGCGTGTATGGCTCGACCCGGGAAAGATGGCGAAGTATAACCTTATGCCGTCGGATATTTCGGTGGTGCTGGGCGAACAGAATGTCGAGGCTCCTACGGGAACGCTTGGAGCGCAATCCGACAACACTTTCCGCTACTCGATTAAATATCGTGGCCGCTACGAGCAGGTTGAGGAGTACGAAAATCTTGTTATCCGCGCCGAGAGTGACGGTACCGTTTTGCGCCTGAAAGATGTGGCCAAAATCGAACTTGGCTCACAAAGTTATGACTATATTGGAGCTGTGAATGGTCATCCGGGTACTACCTGTATGATTTCGCAAACCTCTGGCTCCAATGCTAATGAGATTATCGAGGCTATCGACAAAGAGGTTGAAGCTATCCGCAAAGACCTTCCCAAAGGTGTCGAGATTGTCGATTTGATGAGTACCAAAGACTTCCTCGATGCGTCGATTAAGAATGTGATTAAGACTCTGATTGAGGCTATCCTGCTTGTGATTTTGGTGGTTTATGTCTTCTTGCAGAGTATGCGTTCGAGCTTTATCCCGTCGGTGTCGATTGTGGTGTCGCTTATCGGTACATTTGCCTTTATGTATGTCGCGGGCTTCTCGCTCAATATGATTACACTGTTTGCGCTGGTGCTGGTTATCGGTACGGTTGTGGACGATGCTATTGTGGTAGTTGAAGCGGTACAGGCGAAGTTCGACGAGGGCTATACCTCGCCCTATAAGGCGACAGTCGATGCGATGAGTGGAATTTCAACAGCGCTGATTACCACTACATTCGTATTTATGGCGGTGTTTATTCCCGTAAGTTTTATGGGAGGAACAACGGGTACATTCTATACCCAATTTGGTCTTACAATGGCCGTTGCAGTGGGTATCTCGCTGCTGAATGCGCTGACCCTTTCGCCTGCGTTGTGTGCGCTGATTATGAAACCGCACGTCATTGGCAAAGATGGCAAGATGGGCTTCTCGATGCGCTTCCACCACGCATTTGAGCGTGGATTTGGTGCGCTGCTCAATAAGTATAAACGAGGCGTGATGTTCCTCTTTAAGCATAAATGGATTACCGTTGTGTTGTTGCTGATTGCGGGCGGCGGTTTGTTCTATCTGATGCAGACAACCAAGACCGGTCTTGTGCCGAAAGAGGACTTGGGTTCGTTCAATATCGATGTGCAAACACCTCCGGGTACCAACCTGAGTGAAACAACAGCCGTTATGGACGAGATTAGCCGCCGACTGAATGAGATACCCCAAATCGAGGCTGCAAGTAGTACAACGGGCTATGGTATGATTAGTGGTGTCGGCTCGTCGTGTGGTATGTTCGTCGTGAAACTCAAACCTTGGGACGAGCGTACGGGCGAGGGTGATGATATCGATTCGGTTATTGAGGAGTTCTATCGCCGAACTTCCGATATCACATCGGCCAATATCTACGCCTTTACACGAGGTATGATTCCGGG
The DNA here is from genome assembly GCA_015060105.1 of Rikenellaceae bacterium. GTDB lineage: Bacteria > Bacteroidota > Bacteroidia > Bacteroidales > Rikenellaceae > UBA940. The sequence goes on from SUZD01000013.1 coordinate 17,293, forward strand.
ATATGGTGCAAGTAATGGTTTCGAGATTCACGTTCAGGACCAAAAGGGCGGTAATATCGAGGACCTTCATATGCTGACCAAACAGGTAATCGAACGACTTAATGAACGCCCCGAGATTGCTCGTGCTTCGACCTCATTTGATACCAAATATCCGCAATATCTGTTGGAGGTTGATGCAGCTCGTTGTAAACGCAACGGTGTGTCGCCTTCGGACGTTTTGAGCGTACTTTCGGGGTATGTCGGCGGTAGTTATTCGTCGAATCTTAACCGTTTCTCGAAACTCTATCGTGTTATTGTTCAAGCGTCGCCCGAGTATCGCCTCGATACCGAGTCGTTGAGCAATATGTTCGTTCGCAACAACAAGGGCGAGATGTCGCCAATCAATCAGTATATCTCGATGACAAGGGTCTATGGCGCACAATCTTTGTCGCGCTTCAACCTCTTCCCTGCAATCTCGATAAATGGAGCAGCAGCCAATGGTTATAGCTCGGGAGAGGCTATCGAGGCTGTGCGCGAGGTTGCCGACGAGGTACTGCCTACGGGTTATGGTTTCGAGTTCGGCGGTATGTCGCGTGAGGAGGCTGCGGCTGGTAAATCGACAGCGATTATCTTTGTGATATGTATTGTCTTTATCTACCTTATCCTCTGTGCACTGTACGAGAGTCTGTTTATCCCGATTGTGATTATTCTCTCGGTGCCGTTCGGATTGGCGGGTAGTTTCTTGTTTGCGAACTGGTTTGACCTCGAAAATAACATCTATCTGCAAATCGGTCTGTTGATGCTTATCGGTTTGTTGGCAAAGACAGCAATCCTTCTTACGGAGTTTGCTTCGGAGCGTCGTAGCCAGGGTATGAGCATAACCGCTGCTGCGATGTCGGCTGCCAAAGCCCGTCTGCGTCCTATCCTTATGACCTCGCTGACAATGGTTTTCGGTATGTTGCCAATGATGTTCTCGTCGGGCGTAGGTGCCAATGGTAATATCTCTATCGGTGTGGGTACGGTCGGTGGTATGCTTATCGGAACCGTTGCATTGTTGTTTGTTGTTCCGGTGCTGTTTATCGTGTTCCAACACATCGAGGAGCGTGTAATGCCTAAACGAAAGATGGAGGAGTAACTATGAGAAAGATACTTTTTGTACTTTTAGTGTCGATGACATTGGCTGGTTGCGGAATATATTCCAAATACCAACGCCCCAATATGGATAATGTTGTCAATCGCCTGTATAGCCCAGCCAAAGAGGGCGATACTATTTCGATAGCGATGTTGGAGTGGCGTGAACTCTTTACCGATGAACGCCTTCAAGCCCTTATCCGTGCAGGCTTGCGCAATAATACCAACCTGCGTATCGCTCGCCTCAAAGTCGCCGAGGCCGAGGCAACGCTCAAAGCCTCGAAACAGGCCTATATACCTTCGGTTACATTCGATGCCGATGGCTCGCTTACCAGCTATAATGCCGAGAAGGTTACGCCGAGCTATACCGTTGGCTTTACGGCGGGTTGGGAGGTCGATATCTTTGGCCGATTGACGAATGCCAAACGAGGTGCACAAGCGGCTCTCGAAGCGAGTGAAGCCTATCAACAAGCGGTGCAAACTCAACTTGTGGCAACCATTGCAGATAGCTATTATACCCTTCTGATGCTCGACGAACAGTTGGCTATCAGTCGTCGAACACTCGACAACTGGGAGGAGAATATCCGCGCATTGACGGCACTTAAACGCGCCGGTAAGACTAACGAAGCAGCGGTGTTGCAGGCCAAAGCCAACCGTTTGAGTATCGAGGGCTCGGCTCTGACGCTCGAAAAACAGATTGCTCAACAACAAAACTCGCTGTGTGCACTTATCGGTGTTACGCCCCAAGAGCTGCGTCGAGGCACTTTGTCCGAGCAGGAGTTCCCGATGGAGCTGAAAACGGGAGTGCCTTTGCAACTGCTTTCACGTCGCCCCGATGTGCGCCAAGCCGAGATGAATCTGGCGCAAGCATTTTATAATACCAATGCGGCTCGCTCGGAGTTTTATCCCAAAGTTACTTTGGGTGGAACGCTGGGCTGGACTTCGGCAGGAGCGGCTATCGCAAGTCCGGGTAGTTGGCTGTTGAGGGCTATTGGCGATTTGATGCAACCGGTGTTTAATCGCGGCCTTAATAAATCGCGTCTTCGCATTGCCGAGGCTCGTCAGGAGCAGGCTCTGTTGTTGTTCCGCCAAAGCTTGTTGGACGCAGGTGTCGAGGTTAATAATGCTCTTGTTCAGTGGCAAACGGCTCAAAATCGTCTTGACATCGACAAAAAACAGATTGTCAATCTGCGTGCTGCGGTGTGGAATACCAAACTGATGATGAAACACGGTCTTGCCAACTATCTCGAAGTTTTGACGGCTCAACAAAACTTGTTGCAAGCCGAGCTGACCGAGATTTCGGACCGCTATCAGGAGATTCAAGGCGTTATTCAACTCTATCACGCATTGGGTGGTGGCGTAGAATAAAACCATCATATACGACCAAACAAGAGGGCTGTACGACGCGTATTTTGTTGTTCGGCCCTCTTTCTTATTTAAATAAGGTGGGTCGGGCGTTTGCGTTTCAGCAAAAAAAATATAACTTTGCAAAGATTATCCCACCAGAATCAAATAAACTATTATACATAAAACTATGTCGTTCGATAAATTTTACAAACGCCACCTCGGTTCGATTGCCGAGAATGACCTCGCAGCAATGCTCGAAGTTATTGGTGTCAAAAGTGTTGAGGAACTGATTTCGCAAGTAGTACCGGCTAATATTCGCCTGCGTCGTCCGCTTGCACTGCCCACCGAGGGTATGACCGAGTATCAATTCTCGGAGCATATTCGCTCGTTGGCAGCCAAAAACAAACTCTACCGCTCGTTTATCGGTATGGGCTACTATCCCAATGCTGTTCCTGCGGCTATCCAACGCAATGTGTTTGAGAACCCTGCGTGGTACACCTCTTACACTCCCTATCAGGCCGAGATTTCACAAGGCCGCTTGGAGGCTCTGTTGAACTATCAAACAGCCGTTATTTCGCTTACAGGTATGGAGATTGGCAACTGCTCGTTGCTCGATGATGCGACTGCTGCTGCCGAGGCTATGTTGATGATGTTTGCACTCCGTTCGCGCGAAGCAGTCAAAGAGGGCCGAAACCAACTGTTCGTTGATGAGAATATCTTCCCGCAAGTGCTTGACTTGCTTATGACCCGTAGCGAGCCCTATGGTATCGAGATTATCTCGGATAACTATGCCGAGTATGAGTTCTCGGGCAAGGAGTTCGGAGCCTTTGTTCAATACCCTGCTGCTGGTGGTGAGGTGCGCGACTACGAGGCTTTCGCTGCGAAGGCACACGAGGCAGGCGCACTTGTAACCGTATATAGCGACTTGTTGTCGTTGGCATTGTTGAAGGCTCCCGGAGAGTGGGGCGCCGATATTGCTGTCGGTAGCACTCAACGTATGGGTCTTCCTATGGGCTTCGGTGGTCCGCAAGCGGGCTTTATGGCAACCAAAGAGGCGTATAAGCGTAACATGCCCGGCCGTATTATCGGTGTGTCGGTTGATCGCAATGGCAAGAAGGCACTTCGTATGGCTTTGCAAATGCGTGAGCAACATATCAAACGCGAGCGTGCAACCTCGAATATCTGTACCGCATCGGCATTGGTTGCTTCGATGGTCGGTTTCTATGCCGTTTATCACGGAGCCGAGGGCCTGCGTCGTATCGCTAACCACGCCCACGCTGCCGCTGTTGCCGTTGGTACCGCATTGAAGGGTATGGGCTATAAACTTCGTACCGAAGAGTATTTCGATACAGTTGAGGTTGATGCCGAGGTTGCCGTTGTTGAGCAACTCGCATTGGAGAAAGGTATAAACTTCTTCTATCCCTCGCGTGAGAGTGTTCGTATGAGTTTTGACGAGGTTACTACCGCCGAGGAGATTGCAACCGTTGTTGAGATTTTCGCTATTGCGTGTGGTAAGAAAGCGCCCAAGAGCATCAAGTTTGCGGATGTTGAACCTATCGCAAACGCTCGTACCAGCGACTTCCTGACACAACCCGTGTTCAACCAATATCGCTCCGAGACCGACCTTATGCGCTATATCAAAAAGTTGGAGTTGCGTGATATCTCGCTCGCCAATAGTATGATTTCGCTCGGTTCGTGTACCATGAAACTCAACTCGGCAGTGTCGATGTTGCCTATGAGTATGGCCGAGTTTGCGGGTATGCACCCGTTTGCTCCTGCCGAGCAAGCCGAAGGTTATATGGAGATGATTCATAACTTGGAGGCTGACTTGGCAACCATCACAGGCTTTGCCGCTTGTTCGTTGCAACCCAACTCGGGTGCTGCGGGAGAGTACTCTGGTCTGATGGTTATCCGTGCTTACCACGAGAGTCGTGGTCAAGGCTATCGTAACATTATGCTTATTCCCGCTTCGGCGCACGGTACTAACCCCGCAAGTGCAGCAATGGCAGGTATGAAGATTGTGACCGTTGCTTGCGATGCAAATGGTAATATCGATGTCGAGGACTTGAAGACCAAAGCCGAGCAATATAGCAGCGAACTTTGTGGTTTGATGGTAACCTATCCTTCGACTCACGGTGTGTTCGAGAGCCGTATCCGCGAGATTGTTGATGCTGTTCACGATGCAGGCGGTCAAGTATATATGGACGGTGCCAATATGAATGCACAAGTAGGTCTTACCAACCCCGGATATATCGGTGCCGATGTTTGCCACCTTAACTTGCACAAAACATTTGCAATGCCTCACGGTGGCGGTGGCCCCGGTGTAGGTCCTATCTGCGTTGCCGAGCACTTGGCGAAATTCTTGCCCGGTCACCCGTTGGTATCGACAGGCGGTAGCGAGGGTATCACCGCATTGGCGGCAGCACCTTTTGGTAATGCTCTGTTGTTGCCTATCTCGTATGCCTATATCAAAATGTTGGGCGAGGAGGGACTTCGTATGTCGAGCGAGATGGCTATCGTTAATGCCAACTATATGTCGAAGGCTATCGCTTCGGAGTATCGCACCTACTACTCGGGTGAGACAGGTCGCGTAGGTCACGAGATGATTCTCGATTTGACCAACTTCAAGAAAGAGTATGGTGTTGAGGTAGGTGATGTGGCTCGTCGTTTGATGGACTACGGCTTCCACGCTCCTACATTGTCGTTCCCCGTTCACGATACCTTTATGGTTGAGCCTACCGAGAGCGAGCCCAAAGCCGAGATGGACCGCTTTATCGAGGCGATGATTGCAATCAAACGCGAGTGCGAGCAAATCGCAGCAGACGGTAAAAATCCCGACAACGTAGTGGCAAATGCTCCTCACACCGCGACCGAGATTGCTTCGGATGAGTGGGCACACCCCTATACTCGCAGTATGGCTGCATTCCCTCTGGAATGGGTGAAAGATAGCAAGGTTTGGGCCTATGTATCGAAGATTGACGGCGGATTTGGCGACCGTAACCTTGTATGTACTTGTGAAGAACTTTATTAACGAAAAATATCAGTAGAAATGAAAGCAGGAAACAAAACAGTGGTTTCGCTTCAATATCAACTCGAAGTTGAGGGCGAAATCGTAGATAAATCGACTCCCGAACGCCCCTTGACCTTCCCCTTTGGTGTGGGCTATTTGCTCCCCAAATTCGAGGCTAATATCGAGGGCTTGGAGCCTGGCGAGAAGTTCGCATTTACCCTTACTCCCGAGGAGGGCTATGGCCCTTATCGCGAGGATATGGTAGTTGATCTTCCCAAAGAGACCTTTATGATTAACGGCGCAATCGAGGAGGGCTTGCTCGAAATCGGTAACCAAATTCCTTTGCAATCGCAAGACGGTGCTCGCTTCTTGGGCGTTGTTAAGGCGGTTGATGCCGAGAGCGTGAAAATCGACCTCAATGCACCAATGGCAGGTAAGACTCTTAACTTCTCGGGCGAGATTGTTTCGGTTCGTGAGCTTACAGCCGAGGAGGAGGCCGAGTTGAATGGCCAAGGCGGTTGCAGCTGCGGTTGCGGTGGTGATTGCTGTGGTGGCGACGAGGATTGCGATTGCTCGTGCCACGACTAAACGGAAGAGAATACAACTTCAATGTAATGGTGGCTGTCGCAACAAAAAGTTGGACAGCCACTGTTGTTTTCAAGATGTGATTTTGTATTTTTAACCGAAAATACTACTTTTGTTGCGAATTTAACAAATGAAAATATGGCACAAACAGGTACATCAAACGGTTTTTGGGCGTCGGTAGCAAATAAATGGCGTGGTTTCCACTTTATAACCAAAGAGGATTTACATTCAGCAAAATGGTGGCTTTCGTGGTTGTGGATTGCGTTGGGAACTCTTATTTTGGCTCTCGGTTTTGTCCTATTTATGTATCCCTATAAATTGACCCCGGGAGGTATTTGGGGTATGGCGACGGTGTTGCATGAACTGTTTCCGTCGATAGAGATTGGTTGGTTCGGATATATGATGGATATTCCGTTGCTGTTGATGGCCTTTTTGGTGTTTGGACCTGTGTTCGGTATCCGTACTGTCTATGCGTCGCTATTGACTCCGTTCTGGATGCTTGTGTTGCCCTATTTGGTCTATCCCGACCCGTCGGTACAAACGGCTCAAACCTTGTTGAATGGTGTGCTGGATTTGAGTGACCACCTGCTGCTTGCAGCTTTGGTAGGTGCTTTGTTTATCGGAGTAGGAGTGGGTGTAACGGTACGCTCGGGTGCAACTACGGGCGGTACCGACATTGTGTCGATGTTTATGAAAAAATACCTTCACACCTCGTTCGGAACGGGAATCCTGGTTGCCGATGTGTTTGTTGTGATGTGTAGTATTGTAGTATTCTGCCTGATGGGTGGCGAGAGTGTGATAATCCCTATCTATTCGATTATCGCTATCTATGTGGCCGTTAAGATGTTGGACTACGTTATCGAGGGTGCCAATGACTCGAAACTGATGTTTGTAATCAGCGAGCAGCACCAACCCGAAATCGAGCGATTTATCCTCGATGAGTTACAGCGTGGTGCAACCTATATCAAAAGTTCGGGAATGTACACAAAATCTCCGAAAGATATGATTTTCCTTGTAGTTGGTAAACGCCAACTGCCGAAGGTTAAGGAGAGCCTTCGCCGTATCGACCCGACTCTGTTTATGGTGGTTGTTGATGCCCACGAGACTTTGGGCGAGGGATTCCAACCGCTTGGCGAGGAGTAGCAAAAATCTCTTATGATAAGGTGCTTGAAACGAATTGTCGGACTTGCAGCATACACTATGTGTGTGCTGTTGGGGGCTTGTGGTTGTACCTCGCATGAGGTCTCCGTCGAACAATTCGGAGCAGTGCCCAATGATAATCGGAATGATTTTGAGGCTCTGCGACAGGCAACGGACTATTGCCGCAACAATCCTGGAACTACACTCGTATTTCCTGCGGGACAATACGATATCGAGGATTCGCTGGCTCGCAAAATCGAGTTCGAGGCTATTAGTGGAGCCTATGGCGAGGGGGTGCAGGCAACTCTGTTCCGTCCCGATGCTCCATATGTCAAAGCGGTCGATTTGAGTGGCTGTGATAATACAACTATCAAGGCTCATGGCGCAACTCTGATGTTGTATGGCTGGTATGAGGTTATCTCGGTTGTCGAGGCCGAGAATGTGACCATTGAGGGGCTTTCTGTTCTGTATAATCGCCCGCCTGCAACTATTGGTCGCGTTGTCGAGAGTAATGAAGAGTGGTTTGAGGCAGAGTTTGATACTGCGCGCTACCGCTTTATTGAAGAGCGAGTGACCGGACGACTGCACTTTTTTGACCACCAACGTAATAGACTTTATACGGGCTGGGCGCACTCCAAAGAGTTGGTTTCGGCGGGTCGTATTCGTTTTCATTCGGGCGCAAATCCTGCGGTTGATGACTACTTTGTGTTGCGTCACGGAGGACACTATCGCCCCGCTGTGATGATTCGTGAGTGCGAGAATGTTACTTTGCGCGATTTGAAGATACATAGCCAGCCAGGTATGGGTGTTGTAGGTCATATGACACGCGATATAATGATTGATAACCTGCAAGTTGTGCCCGAGGTTGGTAGTGTTATTTCGACTAATACCGATGCAACGCACTTTACCTCTTGCTCGGGTACGATAACCATTCAAAACTCCAAATTCAAAGGACAGGGCGACGATTGTACCAATATCCATAGCTACTACTATCGTATCTATCCCGAGGGCGATAATCGTGTTGAAATGCGTATCGAGGGGGCGGACCTGCACGCACTATGGCTGGATTATCCGCAACAAGGCGATACTATGGTGGTTATTAATAATCGCAGTATGGCAGAGCAAGGACGCTATGTGGTGCAAAGTGTCGATACCTCGCTGATGAATTGGAAGGTTGCGGTCGAACTTGACAGACCGATTGATGTCGAAACCCCAGCGGAGTATTATATGTGGAATCGTAGCAGCTTTCCCCGTGTCCGTATCTATAATAACTCGGTACATAGTCACTTGGCACGCTCGTTTCTTATTAAGAGCCGTGATGTCGTTATCGCCAATAATTCGATTTCGGGTAGCACGCTGACGGCCATAAAGTTGGGCGCGGAACTTGGCTGGCGGGAGAGTGGCCCTGCCGAGAATGTGCTGGTCGAGAATAACTATATTACGGGTTGTGGCTATGTGTCGGGAGTCGATGCCCCGTCGTGTATAACATTGAGTACCGAGGCGCAAGAGTTGCCCCCTTATCTGAATCGAAATATCGTTATCCGCAATAATGTGTTCGACACCGATAAGCGTGTCGCAGTACTGCTGAAAGACGCCGAAAATGTCGTTGTCAGCAATAATATGGCACCTCGTCCCGACTATGTGAAGGTCGAAAACTGCCAAAATGTCGAAATTGCGGACTAATCTCATCTCTCAAATATGCGCTTTGGGCGCGTCTTGTTGTGAAAATCGCGGAAAAACCGTATCTTTGTCAAGATTAACTGCGAATTATGAATATCAACAATTTACGCCCAGCCGTTGGCGCAGGCTGCAAAGTATATATCGAGACCTATGGCTGTCAGATGAACTTCGCCGATAGCGAGGTGGTTTTGTCTATCCTTCAATGCGAGGGATATATCTATACCGAGGAGATTACCGAGGCCGAAGTTATTCTGGTCAATACCTGCTCGATTCGTGATAATGCCGAGCAACGCATTTGGGGTCGCCTTAATGAGTTTCGCCGCTACAAGAAAGCGCGCAAGGGACTAATTATCGGTATTATAGGCTGTATGGCCGAGCGACTCAAAGAGCGACTACTCGATGAGGAGATTGTGAATGTTGTGGCTGGCCCCGATGCATATCGTGACCTTCCGCACCTTATCCGTATGGCTCGCGAGGGCCAAAAGGGTATCAATACCAAATTGAGCCGCGAGGAGACCTATGCCGAAATTTCGCCCGTTCGTTTGGATAAGAATGGCGTGACCGCTTTTGTGTCGATTATGCGTGGCTGTAACAATATGTGTGCATATTGCGTTGTGCCTTATACCCGAGGAGCCGAGCGTAGTCGTGATTGGCAAACCATCGTGCATGAGGTTGAGCAACTCTTCGAGGCGGGCTATCGCGAGGTTACGCTGCTCGGACAGAATGTGAACTCCTATAAGTGTGGCGAGGTAGGTTTCCCCGAGTTGATTGCCAAAGTTGCGGCAGTAAGTCCGTTGTTGCGAGTTCGTTTCTCGACATCGCACCCCAAAGATATGAGCGATGAATTGTTGCAGGTCATTGGTGCGACTCCCAATATTTGCCGTGCAATTCACTTGCCTGCACAGTCGGGTAGTAGTCGTATGTTGGCATTGATGAATCGTAAATATACGCGAGAGTGGTATCTTGGTAGAATCGAGGCTATTCGCAAGTATATCCCGGGTTGTGCAATCACTACCGACCTTATTGCAGGTTTCTGTACCGAAACCGAGGAAGATCATCAACAAACCCTCTCGCTGATGCGCGAGGTGGGCTATGCGTCGGCATTTATGTTCCACTACTCGGAGCGTCCCAATACCTACTCGGCACGCCACTTGGCTGACGATGTGTCGGACGAAGAGAAAAAACGCCGTCTGAATGAGATTATAGCACTCCAAAACGAGTTGTCGTTGGAGTCCAATCGTAAAGATGTTGGTGGCGAGTTCGAGATTTTGTTGGAGGGCGATAGTAAACGCAGTGCCGATAAGATGTTCGGACGTACCTCGCAGAATAAGGTCGTAATTATCGACAAACGCAACCATCGCGTTGGTGAATATGTGCGCGTAAGAGTTACCGATTGCTCGTCGGCAACACTCTTGGGCGAAGAGATTGAGTAAAAACAAATAAAAAAGATATAATTTATGGCACTTCAATGTGGTATTGTTGGTCTGCCTAATGTGGGTAAATCAACACTTTTCAATTCGCTGTCCAATGCCAAAGCGCAGGCTGCGAACTTTCCTTTCTGTACTATCGAGCCCAATGTTGGCGTGATTACCGTTCCCGATGAGCGTTTGACAGAGCTGGCGCGTATAGATAACCCCCGTAAGATTATCCCCACCACTATCGAGATTGTCGATATTGCAGGCTTGGTAAAGGGCGCGTCGAAGGGCGAGGGTTTGGGTAACAAATTCCTTGATAATATTCGCAATACCAATGCGATTATTCACGTTTTGCGTTGTTTCGATAATGGTAATATTACCCACGTCGATGGCTCGATTAACCCTGTGCGTGATAAGGAGATTATCGATACCGAGTTGCAACTCAAAGACCTCGAAACCGTCGAAAACCGCCTTTCGAAAATTCAGAAACAGGCTCAAACGGGTGGCGATAAGGCTGCAAAACGCTTGTGCGATATTTTGGTACAGTATAAGGCAGCGTTGGAGCAAGGCAAAAGTGCGCGTACCGTTCACCTCGACAATAAAGAGGACGAAAAGTTGGCAGCCGAGTTGAATCTGCTGACCGTAAAACCTGTGTTGTATGTATGTAATGTCGATGAGGCGAGTGCGGCAACGGGTAACGAGTATGTAGAGCAGGTGCGTGAGGCTATTAAGGACGAGGGAGCAGAGTTGCTGGTAGTGGCTGCTGCAACCGAAGCCGATATTGCCGAGTTGGAGACCTACGAGGAGCGTCAAATGTTTCTCGAAGAGGTTGGCTTGTCGGAGTCGGGCGTTGTTCGCCTTATCAAATCGGCATACCGTTTGCTCAACCTCGAAACCTACTTCACCACAGGTCCTGACGAAACACGCGCTTGGACCTATCGTCGTGGTATTAAGGCTCCGCAAGCGGCAGGAATTATCCACACCGATTTCGAGCGTGGTTTTATTCGTGCCGAGGTTATCAAATATGCCGATTATGTGTCGCTTGGTAGCGAGAAGGCTTGCCGTGAGCAAGGTAAGATTGGCATCGAGGGTAAAGAGTATGTGGTGCAAGATGGCGATATTATGCACTTCTTGTTCAATGTCTAACGAGTGTCGCTGAATTGTAATATAGCGGTCATTGGTGGCGGCAATATGGGCGCAGCCATAGCCTCGGGAGTGGTGACAAAGGGAGTCGTCGCTGCCGAGAGAGTTGTAGTGTCGCATCTCAAAAATGGACTCTCTATGCCGCAAGGTGTACGCCTTACGCGAGATAATGTTGAGGCGGTTGAGGGGGCAGATTTGATAGTTGTTGCCGTTAAACCGTGGCTGTTGCAGCAGGTGCTGACCGAGTTGGCTCCTTATATTGAGCCGCAAAGACAAACTCTTATTTCGGTTGTGGCGGGTACAACATTCGATACTATGAGTGAGTGGCTGGGTGAACATACTCCCGCTATGTTTCGTGTGATACCCAATACAGCAATCTCGGTTGGCCGAAGTGTGACCTTCGTTGCCGAGCGAGGAGCAGAGGAGTCGCGCCGAGCAGTTGTTGATGCGGTATTCTCGGCTCTCGGTGTGGTTTATCATATCGACGAGCATCAGATGGGCGCGGCAACAGCACTTGCATCGTGCGGAATAGCCTATGCTCTGCGCTATATCGAAGCGTCGATGAATGCCGGTATTGAAGCGGGCATTGAGCCTCAAATGGCGCTTGATGTTGTTGTAGAGACGGTGCAGGGTGCAGTCGAAGTGCTGCGTAGTAGCGGACAGCAACCCAATGCCGAGATAGCCCGAGTAACAACTCCGGGCGGAATAACCCTGCGAGGCTTGGAGGCTATGGAGCAGGGAGGATTCTCGAAGGCTGTGGCCGAGGGAATCAAAGCAAGTAAATAACCCAAACAATTATGAGTAAATACAGACGAATTGTAGTCAAGGTGGGTAGTAATGTGCTCACTCGTGCCGATGGTACCCTTGATACTACCCGAATGTCGGCCCTGGTCGATCAGATAGCACGCCTTCATAGCGAGGGTATTGAGGTGGTATTGGTGTCGTCGGGGGCGGTGGCAACGGGCCGTAGCCTTATGCCCCAAACAAACCATCTCGATAGTGTGTCGGCTCGCCAACTCTTTTCGGCAGTCGGTCAAGTGCGCCTTATCAATCGCTATTATGACCTTTTCGGAGAGTGGGGGATTGTGTGTGGTCAGGTGCTGACAACCAAAGAGAGCCTTTCGACTCGACAAGATTTCCTCAATCAGCGTAACTGTATGGAGGTTATGCTCTCCAATGGCGTTATCCCTATTGTAAACGAGAATGATACCATTTCGGTAACCGAGCTTATGTTTACCGATAACGATGAGTTGTCGGGTTTGGTGTGTGCTATGATGGGTGCCGATGCTCTTATTATTTTGAGTAATATCGATGGAATATATGATGGCGCACCGTCGTCACCAACCTCGACGGTTATTCGTCGTGTGGCTTGTGGCGAGAGCCTTGAACAGTATATACAAACCGACCGTTCAAGCCGAGGCCGAGGTGGTATGGGTACCAAGAGCCGTATATCTCAAAAGGTAGCTGCCGAAGGTGTCGAGGTCGTGATTGCCAACGGTACGCGCGATAATATCTTGACAGATTTGGTGCTGTCGGCCGAAGATGTGGTGTGTACCCGTTTTGAACCCGCGCCCAAAACTACTTCGGGCGTTAAGAAGTGGATTGCTCATAGCGAGGGCTTTGCCAAAGGGGCATTGCATCTCAATGAGGGTGCTTGCCGTGCTATTGTAGAGAGCCGTGCGGCAAGTATTCTGCCTATTGGCGTTGTCGAGGTTGAGGGAAACTTCGAACGTGATGATATAGTTCGCATCATCGATCACAACGGAGTGCAAATAGGCGTGGGTCGAGTTACTGCCGATAGTGATAAAGTGCGCAGTGTTATGGGCGTGCGTGGCGAGAAACCGTTGGTGCACTACGATTATATGTTTTTGGATTAGTTATGACAACACACGAGATATGTTTGGCAGCGCGTCGTGCTGCTGTTGAGATTGCCTGTTTGCCGAAAACGAGGGTAAGTGAGGTTTTGTGCCATACTGCCGACTGTCTTATGCAAGATATGGCGATGCTGTTGAGTGCCAATGCCGAAGATGTGGCGGTGATGGAGCCGACCAACCCGATGATAGACCGATTGCGATTGACCGAAGAGCGTGTAAAGGCGATAGCCGATGATATGCGTTCGGTGTCGGCACTTCCGTCACCCGTCGGCGAGAGTATCGAGGAGTGGATGCGTCCCAATGGTATGACCATTACCAAGCGTCGTGTTCCTCTGGGTGTAGTTGGTGTTATATATGAGGCTCGCCCCAATGTTACCTTTGATGTGTTCTCGCTCTGTTTCAAGACGGGCAATGCGTCGGTGCTGAAAGGTGGTAGTGATGCGGCACGAACCAATCGTGTTGCACTCGATATTATCCGCCGAGCATTGTCGGAGTGCGGAGTGACAACCGATGCGGTGGCCCTACTCGAAGGCCGCGAAGCAACCGAGGAGTTGTTACACGCCGTAGGTTTGGTCGATGTGGTTATACCTCGTGGTAGCGCATCGCTTATCCGCTATGTGCGCGAGAATGCCCAAGTACCTGTTATCGAAACCGGAGCAGGCGTGGTGCATACCTATTTTGATAAAGATGGCGATTTGAGCATCGGTATAGAGGTTGTTAATAACGCTAAAACGCGTCGCGTGAGTGTGTGCAATGCGTTGGATAGTTTGGTCGTGCATAGTGACCGTTTGGCCGACTTGCCTGCATTGTGCAACCGCTTGGCTGATAGTAATGTCGTGATATATGCCGACCCGTTGGCCTACGAGGCGTTGGCAGGATACTATCCCTCGGAACTTCTTTGTAAGACTGATGCGCAAAGTTTTGGCACCGAGTTTTTGGACTATAAGATGTCGATTAAGGTTGTAGATTCGGCAGAGGAGGCGATGGAGCATATTGCTCGTTACTCGTCGGGACATAGCGAGTGTATTGTAACCGACAACGAACAAACGGCAGCGGCATTTACTGCCCGAATTGATGCGGCCTGTGTCTATGTCAATGTTTCGACAGCCTTTACCGATGGTGGCCAATTTGGCTTTGGAGCCGAAATAGGTATCAGTACGCAGAAACTTCACGCACGAGGCCCAATGGCTCTCCGCGAACTAACGACTTACAAATATATTATTACGGGTCGAGGACAGATTCGTCGTCCCTAAAAAAAAGAGGTATCCCACGAGGATACCTCTTTTTTTAGGGTTATTGCTGACTCTTATCTTTTGCTTTCTTGCGACTATTTTGACGGAAGCGACGATAGTAACGAGTAATCTCATCGCGCAACTCTTCGGGTTTGATACCGCGTCGCAAAACGCCTTCGTGAGCAATCGAAATAGCACCCGTCTCCTCCGAAACGACAATCACAATTACGTCCGAAATATCGCTGATACCCAATGCTGCACGGTGACGCATACCGGTCGATTTGGGTACCTTTTGTTGTGTCGATGGGAGTACGCAACGCGCAGCCACAATGCGATCACCATTGATAATCACAGCGCCGTCGTGTAGCGGAGAGTTCTTGAAAAACAGATTCTCCAATAGCGGGGTAGATACTTGTGCATCGACAATGATACCTGTGTCAATAATCAGCGAGAGGTCGCTATTTTGTGTGAGAACGACCAATGCACCCGTTTTGCTCTCCGACATCTCGGTAATCGCATTGAGCAGTTGGGTGTTGTCATAACTGATAGCCTTCTCGTTACTTCCGAAGATTTTACGCAAGAAGTTGTTTTGCTGTTGAGCACGACCAACATTTTGCAGGAATTGGCGCAACTCGGGCTGGAACAGAATAAACAACGCGATAACTCCCACGTTGATAATACCACCAATCACACTCGATACCAACTCCATGTTGAGCGCATTAGCCACAATCCAGATAACGATAATGAAGATAATGCCCAAAAGGATATTGATAGCGACCGAGCCACGAGCCATCTTGTAGATGTAGTAAAGACCCAACGCAATGGCTACAATATCGATGATATCGATGATGCCGATATTTATGAAATCAAACATTCCTGCAAATTTTTACAACTACAAAACTACACAAAAAAAGAACATCCGCAAAACATTTCGTTTGCGGATGTTCTTCAAATATTGTTTCGAGAACTATTTCTCCTCTTTCAGAGCTTTTTTATCTTTCTTAGTCATCATATCGTAAGCGATAGGAGTTGCTACGAATACCGACGAATAAGTACCAACAATGATACCCCACAACAGAGCCACAACAAAACCACGAATTACGGTACCACCGAAGATGATGATTGCCAACAGAGTGATGGCGGTTGTAGCCGAGGTGTTGATGGTACGCGCCAATGTAGAGTTGATAGCGTTGTTGATGTTATCTTTGAGCGAGCGTTTGGGATAGAGAGTGTTGAACTCACGGATACGGTCGAAGATAACCACGGTATCGTTGATAGAGTAACCGATGATGGTCAGGATTGCTGCGATGAACGATTGGTCAACCTCCAAAGTGAAGGGGAACAAACCGTAGCAGAGCGAGTACAGACCCATAACGAGCAGTGCATTGTGAATCAATGAAATCACAGCACCCATACCCCATTGCCATTTCTTGAATCGGATTACAATGTACAAACCGATTGCCAACAACGAGAATAATACTGCAATAATCGAATTAACCTTGATGTCGTGAGCAACATTAGGACCTACTTTATCCGATTGAAGAATACCGTATGCAGTCTCGTTGGTGTGAGTGAATTGCTCCTCGGTAAGGCTGTTTGCGAACAGAGGATTCAATGCCTCGTGCAACATTTTGTTTACGGTAGCAGTTGCGCTCTCGCTTTGATCTGCGTGCAAGTATTGAGTTACGATACGTTTTTGGTTCTCACGCTCGTTACCGAACTGTTTAACCTCGAAGCTTGCGTTCTCTTTGTCGCCAAATACAGCGGTCAAAGCCTCACGAGCTTGGTCGTCCGAAACGGCTTGGTCGAATTGGATAACGTATGCACGACCACCCGAGAAATCAACACCTTGGTTGAAACCGCGAGTGAAGAAGCTTACTACGGTAGCAAGGATAAGTACACCCGAAACGATGTACGAAATCTTACGGCCATTGATGAAGTTGATTTTGGTGTTCGACAAGAAGTTTGCGCTCCATTTGTGCGAGAACTTAACGTTTTTGCCTTTGTCAACGAATGACAAGATAAGCAAACGAGTGATGATAAGACCGCAGAACAACGAAGTGATAACACCGATAATCAAAGTGGTTGCGAAACCTTGAACAGGACCAGTACCGAACAAGAACAATACGACACCGGTGATGATGGTAGTGATGTTACCGTCGAGAATAGCCGAGAATGCGTTCGAGAAACCATCGGCGATAGCGGTCGAAAGGTTTTTACCTGCACGCAACTCCTCTTTGATACGCTCGTAGATAATTACGTTGGCATCGACAGCCATACCCATTGTCAAGACGATACCGGCGATACCGGGCAAGGTCAAAACGGCGCCGAACGACGAGAGGATACCCATCATCAAGAATACGTTGCACAACAAAGCCAAGTCAGCAAGCCAACCTGCACCGCTGTAGAACAATCCCATGTAGAGAAGTACCAAGCAGAATGCGATAAGGAACGAAATCATACCGAGCTCAATCGACTCTTGACCGAGCGAAGGACCTACCACTTTATCATTGATAATACGCGCGGGAGCGGGCAATTTACCCGATTTGAGCAAGTTTGCAAGGTCGGTAGCCTCTTGGATAGTGAAGTTACCGGTGATTTGCGAACGACCACCTGTAATCTCGCTGTTTACGGTAGGAGCCGAGTAAACATAACCATCAAGAACGATAGCGATGCTGCGGTTAAGGTTGTCAGCTGTCATACGAGCCCAAGTGCGAGCACCTGTTGCGTTCATTGTCATATCAACCTCTGCCGAAGAACCTGTTTGAGCATAGGTTGCTTGTGCGTTGGTGATAACACCGCCATCGAGGGGTGCTTGACCGTCACGAGTGTTAGCTTTGATAGCGTAGAGTTGGAAAGCGGTGTTAGCCTCGTCCATACCCTTTGCACCCCACATCAAACGGAGGTCACGGGGGAGGAGAGCTTTAACTTGGGGCAATTCGAGCATCTCGTTTACAGCAGCCATGTCGTAGCTGTTAGCAACACCAACAACGGGACCACCATACAATTGACCTGCCTCATTCATCCAAGGAGTAAGTTTCGAGAACAAGGGGTTAGCCTTTTTCCAAGCCTCAATGTTTGCTTTGTTTTGTTGACTTACGCTGTCGCCGAGTTGAGCGAGGAGCTCGTTATCCTCTTCGGTAGCAGTAGCCTCGGTATTCTCCTCGGTGCTCTCTGCTTGTGCGTTTTGAGCGAGCAAGGTGTTTACTTGGCTCAGGAAGGGGAAAATCTCGTCGTTGTTGTAGGTAGCCCAGAACTCCAACGAAGCAGTACCTTGCAAAAGGTCACGAACACGCTCGGGCTCTTTAACGCCGGGCAACTCAACCAAGATACGGTTGTTTTCGAGTTGTTGAACGTTGGGTTGTGTTACACCGAAACGGTCGATACGGCTACGCAAAATGTTGAACGAGTTGTCAAATGCGCTTTTAGACTCGGTACGAAGAACCTCGATAACCTCGCTGTTGCTGCTTTGAGCGTTGATGTACTCTTTGAGCTCAGGAGTGTTGAAGAGAGGTGCGAGGGGTGCGCCACCCGAAATTTCGTCATAAGCGTTAGCGAAAGTGGTGATGAAGTCTGCGCTGGTAGCTTGTGCCTCGCGAGCTTTGCCGAGAGCCTCGTTAAACATAGGATCTTGGTTGTAGTTCGACAACGCACGAATTACATCTTCGGGCGAAATCTCCAACATCACGTTCATACCGCCACGAAGGTCAAGACCGAGGTTCAACTCTTTCTCTTTTACCTCGCGGTAGTTAAACTCAACGAAACCGAGGTTGTAAACGGTCTCGTTTTTAACAGAGTCCAGATAAGCAATCTCTTTCATTGCTTGTTGCTCCGGAGCAAATTGTGCGGCATATTCGGCCGCATCGCGCTCTACACTTCGGCTTACAAAAGTAAACGAGAGGTGGTAAGCGCAGGCGAGTGCAGCGAGCACTGCCAACAGTTTAAGTGCACCTTTGTTTTGCATTTTGAAATGATTTTATTTAGTTTTAATTGTTATTGCGTTTATAGTATGCTCACAATAGAGCGCAAAAGTACGAAAAAACTTTCTAAAAACAATATAAATATAGGCATAATATTGTCTAAAAAGCATAAAAAAGCCGTCGCGACACTTCGTCGGACGGCTTTTTTGAGTAGTTATATTCGAGAACTATTTAACCTCTTCGAAATCTACATCGGTTACGTCGTTCTTGCCTTGCTCTTGTGCACCGGCACCGGGGTTGCCTTGTGCGCCAGCGTTTTGAGCACCAGCTGCTTGGCTTGCAGCGTAGATGTCTTGGCTTGCAGCCTGCCAAGCGTTGTTCAACTCGGCAGTGTAGGTGTCAATATCGGCAAGGTTTTGAGCTTTGTGAGCCTCTTTGAGTTTGCCGAGAGCACCCTCGATAGCCGATTTCTTGTCGGCAGGAATCTTGTCACCATACTCTTTGAGTTGTTTCTCGGTCGAGAAAATCATCGAGTCAGCGGTGTTGATTTTGTCGATACGCTCTTTCTCCTCTTTGTCCTTAGCCTCGTTGGCTTTGGCCTCGTCGCGCATACGTTGAATCTCTTGCTCGGTCAAGCCGCTCGAAGCCTCGATACGAATCTTTTGCTCTTTGCCGGTGCCTTTGTCTTTGGCCGAAACATTGAGAATACCGTTTGCGTCGATGTCGAAAGTAACCTCGATTTGAGGAACACCACGGGGCGCAGCGGGAATACCGTCCAAGTGGAAACGGCCGATGCTCTTGTTGTCGCGAGCCATAGGACGCTCTCCTTGACATACGTTAATCTCAACGCTGGGTTGGTTGTCTTGTGCTGTCGAGAACACCTCGCTCTTACGAGTAGGGATAGTGGTGTTGGCCTCGATGAGTTTTGTGAACACACCACCCAAAGTCTCGATACCGAGCGACAGAGGAGTTACGTCCAACAGAAGAACGTCTTTAACCTCGCCGGTCAATACACCTCCTTGAATAGCAGCACCGATAGCTACAACCTCATCGGGGTTTACGCTACGGTTGGGAGCTTTACCGAAGAACTCTTCAACCACCTTTTGAACGGCGGGGATACGGGTCGAACCACCCACGAGGATAACCTCGTCGATTTGCGATGCGCTCAAACCTGCATCACGCAAAGCGATACGGCAAGGCTCGATTGTCGAACGGATAAGATTGTCTGCCAACGCCTCGAATTTAGCACGAGTAAGTGTTACGTTCAAGTGTTGGGGAATACCATTCACGGGAGCGATGTAGGGGAGGTTGATCTCGGTAGTTACCGAACTCGAAAGTTCGATTTTAGCCTTCTCTGCGGCCTCTTTCAAACGTTGGAGAGCCATCGGATCTTGACGCAAATCGATGTTGTGCTCGGCACGGAATTGCTCTGCCAAGAAGTCGATGATTACGTGGTCGAAATCATCACCTCCGAGGTGGGTGTCACCATTGGTCGATTTAACCTCAAATACGCCGTCGCCCAACTCCAAAATCGAGATATCGAAGGTACCGCCACCGAGGTCATAAACTGCGATTTTCATATCGCTGCTCTTCTTGTCAAGACCATAAGCCAAAGCCGCTGCGGTAGGCTCGTTGATGATACGTTTAACTTTCAGACCTGCAATCTCTCCGGCCTCTTTGGTAGCCTGACGTTGCGAATCCGAGAAGTATGCGGGTACGGTGATAACGGCCTCGGTAACCTCTTGTCCGAGGTAGTCCTCTGCGGTCTTTTTCATCTTTTGCAGAGTGATAGCCGAAATCTCTTGCGGAGTATATTGACGGTCGTCAATCTCGACACGAGGGGTGTTGCCCGCACCACGCACTACATTATAAGGTACGCGGTTGATATCGCTTTGAACGGCGTCAAAGGTCTCGCCCATGAATCGTTTAATCGAGAAGATAGTTTTCTTGGGGTTTGTGATGGCTTGACGTTTTGCAGGATCTCCCACTTTGCGCTCGCCACCATCGGTGAATGCTACGATAGAGGGGGTTGTGCGGTGTCCCTCACTGTTAGGGATAACAACGGGCTCGTTACCCTCCATTACTGCAACGCACGAGTTGGTTGTTCCCAAGTCAATACCAATAATCTTTGCCATAGTTTAATAAATTTTATAGGTTTTAATTTGTTTTCTGTTTTTTTTTGAGCTGTCTGCGAATTTTTTTCGCGTTCGATATTAAAAGTTCTCAAATGGTGTGCCAATGCGTTTTTTAATAGTAGAGTAGGGCTTTTTCTGCCAAAAAGGTGTGATGTTGGCAGAAAAGACTGCCAATTGGACTGCCAAATCGTCAGAAATGTCGGCATTTAGCGACGAGAAAGTGCTGTGACGGCATTTTGTTCATGAAAAAAAATATTGCACGAAGTTTGGTAAACTCAAAAAAAGTTCTTAATTTAGCAAACAGAAATCGCAAACAAATTTTTAAACTACTTATAATATGATTATTACTTTTAACGAGTTGCGTCGTATCAAAGACAAATTGCCCAGTGGCAGTTCGCAACGCATCGCAGATGAATTGGGACTTGATGTAGATACAGTTAGAAACTACTTCGGCGGTCGTCACTTTGAAGCACAAGAGAGTGTTGGTGTTCACTACGAGAAGGGACCCGACGGAGGTGTTGTAACTTTGGACGATACAGCAATCCTTGACGCTGCAATGCGTATCTTGAACGAGCTCAAATAGTTTAGAAGCAAAAAAAGGGTGTCCAAAAGTGGATACCCTTTTTACTTGTATATAAAGCGGGGTGCCCATCGGCACCCCGCTTACTTTTATCTACTTATTGAGATATTCGAGAATTGATTTTGCAGCTTGTCGTCCTGCACCCATGGCGAGGATAACGGTTGCGGCACCTGTTACAGCGTCGCCACCTGCGAAAACGCCCTCACGCGAGGTTGCACCACCCTCATCGGCAACGATACCGCCGCGACGAGTCGTTTCAAGTCCGTTGGTAGTCGAAGCAATCAGCGGGTTGGGTGATGTTCCGAGAGCCATGATTACTTGTTCGCACTCAATCTCGAACTCGCTACCTTCGATAGCGATGGGACGACGACGACCCGACTCATCGGGCTCACCGAGCTCCATGCGGATACAACGAATACTGCGAACTTTGCCACTCTCGTCACCGAGAATCTCCAACGGATTGCACAACATACGGAATTCGATACCCTCCTCTTTGGCGTGGTGTACCTCCTCTTTACGTGCGGGAAGCTCCTCTTCCGAGCGACGATAAACGATGAAAGCCTCCGAGCCGAGACGTTTTGCAGTACGCACAGCGTCCATAGCCACATTACCACCTCCGACAACAACGGTGCGTCCCTCTTTGAGAATGGGTGTGTCGTATTCGGGGTCGTAGGCGTGCATCAGGTTGGCGCGAGTAAGGAACTCGTTAGCCGAAACAACGCCATTGAGGTTCTCGCCGGGGATACCCATAAACATAGGAAGACCCGCACCCGAGCCGATGAAAACAGCGTCGTAACCCTCGTTGTCCATCAACGAGTCGATAGTTACGGTGCGACCTACGATAACATCTGTTTCGATATCTACGCCCAAAGCGGTAACCTTCTCAATCTCTTTGGCCATAATCTTGTCTTTGGGCAGACGGAATTCGGGAATACCGTAAACGAGTACGCCACCTGCTTTGTGCAGAGCCTCGAAGATTTTAACTTCGCAACCCGCTTTGGCAAGGTCGGCAGCGCAAGCCAAACCTGCGGGACCCGAGCCGATGATAGCAACACGTTTGCCGTTTGAGGGAGCAACATTAACCTTTGCTCCGCCGTTTTGATGGCTCCAATCGCCTACGAAACGTTCCAATTTACCGATGGCAACGCTCTCGCCTTTGACTCCGAGGATACACGAGCCCTCGCATTGATTCTCTTGTGGGCATACACGACCGCAAACCGAAGCCAACAGACTATCCTCCGAGATAATCTCTGCTGCGCGAGCAATGTCGCCTTTCGAGATTTGCTCGATGAAGTCGGGAATACGGATTGAAACGGGGCAGTGAGCCACGCATCGAGGATTTTTGCAATGCAAACAGCGGCTGGCCTCTGTTTGAGCCTCTTCGAGGTTGTAACCGTAGCACACCTCTTCGAAATTTTTGGCGCGTTCTGCGGGATCTTGCTCGCGAACGGGCACTCTGGGTATTTTGTTTGCCATAGGTATCTTCTATTTATCAAGTCCGATTTTACATTGGTGTCCGGCAGCACGCTCTTCGGCGATTTTGCGGGCACGATCTTCGAGGTCGCGGTACATACGGCTGCGACGCATAGCCTCGTCGAAATCGACCTTCGAGCCGTCGAACTCGGGGCCCTCAACGCACGCAAATCGAGTTTTGCCATCAACGGTGATACGGCATGCGCCACACATACCTGTTCCATCAACCATCACGGGGTTCATACTAACGATGATGGGGAGGTTGTATTTGCCTGCGGTCAGAGTGACGAACTTCATCATGATAAGCGGTCCGATAGCCACAACTTGATCGTATTGTTTGCCCTCTTTCTCGATAAGTTCGCTCATAAGGCCTGTTACAAGTCCTTTGTAGCCGGCGCTACCATCATCGGTTGCGATGTAGAGGTTGCCTGCAACGGCTCTCATCTCGTCGGTCATAATCAGAGTCTCGGCATTTTTTGCACCGATGATTACATCTGCTTTTACGCCGTGCTCTGCGAGCCATTTAACTTGGGGATATACGGGAGCAGCGCCCACGCCACCTGCAACGAACAGGATTCTCTTTTTCGAGAGGCTCTCGATGTTTTCCGAAACGAACTCCGACGGGTGACCGAGAGGACCTGCGAAGTCGCAAATCGAGTCGCCTTCGTTATAAGCAACGAGTTTCTTGGTACTTATTCCGATTGCTTGGATAACAATGGTTACACTACCTTGTTGAGTGTCGTAATCGGCAATGGTAAGCGGAATACGCTCGCCTTTCTCATCGACGCGAACAATGATGAATTGTCCGGGTTTTGCAGCGGCAGCCACGCGTGGTGCGTGAATACGCATCAATGTAATATCGGGCGTGAGTTGCTTTTTTTCTAAAATCTTAAACATTATTCAGTCTGTTTTATGCTCTTGTTTTGGGTTATTCCATTTTAATTTTGGCTCTCGCTTTGAGTTGGAAGTAGGGCCTGATAGGGTCGTTTGTAATGATAGAAACGGCATCGTTAATCTCGGCCGAGCCGTACTTATCAGGCTGTAAAACCATATCAAAGGTTACACTCTCTTCTTTTTCAAGTCGGGTTCCAACCGGCAAAGTTATGAAAAAATGTTGAGGTTTGTTCTCTATCCAGCGAATAATCAATGGGTCGTCACCCTTGTTGGTTAGTGTAACTCGGTGACGATAAACCTTTTGCCCTCCGAAAAAGAGTGTTCCGAAGTCGTGTGTGCGACACGAAAAAGAGGCGACGGGAGCCGTATCGTAATCGATTTCGTCGAAATTGTCGATAGCAATAGCCGCAGTATAAATGGTGTGATGCGAACGCTTGCCGCCAATCTCAATACCGAACTTGTCAATAAGACGACCATATTTCGCACGCAGCTTGGTCAAGTCATACATTATATTTATCTGTCCGCGCTCGTTGGGAGCAATGCTTTGCGGAAGTTCGACTTTGAGCAGACCGCTTTGTTTCTCGAAATAGAGTTTGGGGTGCAATGTGCGTTGCGAGGTGTTTACATATTCGACAACCGTTGACTGCATACCCCCATTTTGAATTGTGCCAAAACCGAATGAGTTGCGACTTAATCGCAAACCCTCAATCATATAGTACGGAAAGTCATCTTCTACTGTTCTGGGACGAGGTGTCACCACTCCTTTGATAATAAGAGTTTGTCGCCTGTCGCCGTTGAGTATAACATTTATGCTCTTCGAGAAGTCATCGGGTCGCCCTGCGGGGTCGAAGCTAACCTCTATCTCGAAACGCTCATCGGGTGCAATCGGTTTGGTGGGGTGGTCGGTCGATGTGCAGCCACACGAGGTCGATATGCGGGTTATCACAATAGGCTTGTCGGTCGCATTTACGCCACTGAATGTGTGACTTACAACTCCATCAACCTCCTTGATGGTGCCGAAATCCCACTCCGAATGGTCGAACGTAAGCTCCTGCCCCCAAGTCGAAAAGACCGAGAGGAGCATAATACATAATAGATATATATATCGCGTGGTGTTCAAGAAATAACAAAATGTTAAATTTTCGACAAATGTATATTTATTTTTCGATATTAACTAATATAACTCCAAAAATTCATAACTATTGCCGCATTTTTCAAGAAAACGGATAAAATCTTCGAAACCGATACGTACGGTCGAGGTGTTGTCGTTGGGGTGGAAACTCAACGCCTCATATTGTTTGAGATTTTGGTCGAGAAATAGATGTACATGGTTTTCGGTGTCGTTTATCAGTCCGAAAGGGGATACCGACCCGGGTTTCAACCCCAGGTATCGTTCCATACGCGCCTCCGAAGCGAACGATAGTTTTCCTTGATGCAAACGCTGTTCCAAGTCGTGAATTGCGATGTTTCGGTCGCAGTCGAACACTACCAAATAGTGTCTGTTGCCTTTGTGATTTCTGAAAAATAGGTTCTTGCAGTGCTTCGAGCCATCGTTTTGCCAATAGTTTCGTGCAATTTCGATAGTTGGGGCCTCGGGGTGGTCGTATGATGAATACTCGACTCCTAATTCGTTTAGGTATTGATATACAGTCTGTTTGCGATTCATATCCGTCGTATTGCAATTTGTTCGGGTGCAAAAATATTGAAAAAAATGAAAAAAAACTTTTGAAAAGTTTGGAGATAACAAATTTTGCCGTATCTTTGCACCCGTAATCGAGAAAACAACCACAGTGTCGGATTCGAGATTATGACATATTCTTCAGTAGCTCAGTTGGTTAGAGCACCTGACTGTTAATCAGGGGGTCCCAGGTTCAAGTCCTGGCTGAAGAGCTCCCATAGTTCGGACGATAAAAATCGTCCGAACTTTTTTATGTTATGTTAGATAATAAAATAGCGAGAGCGTATCCAACGGTACGCTCTCGCTATTTTTATGATACTTGTTGTTTAGTTGCCGTGAAAGCCTTGTGCTTTGAGTTCGATGATACTGCCATCGGGAGTTACAAGTGCTGCGCCTGTGCTCTCCTCGGTGATGTGGCCGATAATTTCGACACCATAGCCGAGTTGTGCCACCTTCTCTTGTAGGGCGAGGGGAACGGTGAAAAGCAGTTCGTGGTCGTCGCCACCATTGAGGGCCGCAGTTACGGGGTCGAGGTGTAGCTCCTCGGCAAGTTTGTAAGTTTCGCGGGCGATGGGCATACGCTCCAAGTAGATGCGTGCGCCACATTTCGAGTTCTTGCAGATGTGCAACAACTCCGAGGCGAGTCCGTCCGAAATATCAATCATCGAGGTCGGAATAATCTCTTGTGCCGCGAGCTCTTCGATGACATCGCGTCGAGCCTCGGGTTTGAGTTGACGACGGAGCAGATACTCATAACCGTCGAATTTGGGCTGTCCGTTTTTGACGCCGCCCAATGCAATCTTCTCGCGTTCGAGCAGTTTCAGACCGAGGAATGCAGCACCCAAATCGCGCGTTATGCAGATTAAATCGTGCAGTTTGGCGCCATCTCGACGCACAATCTTATCTTTACCAACTTCGCCAATGGTTGTGATTGTAATAGCCAAACCTGTCATCGATGCGCGTGTGTCGCCACCCACAAGGTCTATTCCGTAGTCGTCACACGCAGCGCGAATACCACTATACAACTCCTCCAAATCCTCGACACTGAACTTGGCCGAAACGCCAATGGCTACGGTCGCACTTGTCGGTGTGCCGTTCATTGCGTAAATATTGCTGCAACTTGCAACTATCGCTTTGTAGCCCAAGTGTTTGAGAGGGAAGTATGTGAGGTCGAAATCGACGCCTTCGAGCAGCATATCGGTTGTGACGAGCGAGTATTTGTCCTCGTTGTATTCGAGTACAGCAGCATCATCGCCAACGCCCTGAATTGTCGAGCTGTGTTGGGGCTTAATTTCGGAAGTCAGCTTCTCGATAAGTCGGAATTCTCCGAGTGTCGAAATCTCGGTTCGTTTGTCGGTATTCATAGTCGCAAATGAAAAATTTGCAACAAAAATACGATAAACTTTTGGTACTCCGAAATAAAATTACTTAAATTTGCGTCGCAATTAACCACTTAAAGTTTATGAAAAACATTGTGTTGTTCGGAGGCCCCGGAGCCGGTAAAGGAACCCAAGCCGCCAAACTTAAAGAGAAGTATTCGCTTAACCATATCTCGACAGGCGAGGTTATTCGTGCCGAGATTAACGCCGAGACCCAGCTCGGTAAAAGTATGAAGGACTATATCTCGCGTGGCGAGTTGGCCCCCGATTCATTGGTTATCGACATCATTGCCGACTATGTCAAATCGCATAGCGACTGCGTAGGTAATATCTTCGATGGTTTCCCTCGTACCACCGCGCAAGCCGAGGCTTTTGACAAGATTATGGAGCGCGACGGAATGAAGGTCGATATGATGTTGGAGTTGGTTGTTCCCGAGGAGGAGTTGGTAAAACGCCTTATGCTTCGTGGCGAGGTTAGCGGCCGTGCCGACGATGCCAACGAGAGCGTAATCCGCAACCGTATTGCTATTTACAACGCACAAACTGCTGTGGTAGCCGAGTTCTATAAGGCACAAGGTAAGTATGTTGCAATCGACGGTATCGGCACTATTGACGAGATTTTCGAGCGTCTGTGCGAGGCCGTAGAGCGTGAGTAATACTTTATTATATAATAAAAGTCGCAAAAAATCGGGAGAAGAGTTTGATTTTCCCGATTTTTTCGTATCTTTGCGGCGCATTTTTGCACAAAACAAACATTAAAGTTTAATTTATTATGAACAATTACGAAACCGTTTTCATTGCTACTCCGGTTCTTTCTGATGTTCAAGTGAAAGAGTTGGTAAGCAAATTCCAAGGTGTGATTACCGAGAACGGCGGTCAAATTGTAAACTTCGAGGATTGGGGTCTTCGCAAACTTGAGTACCCTATTCAGAAGAAGACCACCGGTTTCTATTTCTTCATCGAGTTCCAAGCTGAGGGTAATGTAATCAACACTCTTGAAACTCAGTACCGTCGTGACGAGCGCGTTATCCGCTTCCTCACATTCAAACAAGACAAATACGCTTTGGAGTACGCTGCAAAACGTCGCGCTAAACTCTCGGGCAAACAAGTTGAAGTTAAACAAGAAAACAAAGAGGAGGAATAGTTATGGCAGCACCTGCACAATCGGAAATCCGTTACCTCAACCCTCTGTCGGTTGACGTTAAGAAGAAAAAATACTGCCGTTTCAAAAAACTCGGCATCAAATACGTAGATTACAAAGACCCTGAATTCCTCAAAAAATTCTTGAACGAGCAAGGTAAACTCCTTCCTCGCCGTCTTACCGGTACCTCGCAAAAGTACCAAAAGAAAGTGGCTCAAGCCGTTAAACGTGCTCGCCACCTCGCTTTGCTCCCGTTTGTAACTGATATGATGAAATAAGAATAAGGAGGACAAGACTATGCAAATTATTCTGATTAAAGACGTTCAAAACGTAGGTTATGCCAACGATATCGTTGATGTAAAACCCGGTTACGCCAACAACTTCCTTATTCCCCAAGGTTACGCAAAACTCGCTACCGAGTCTGCAAAGAAAGTTTTGGCTGAGAACCTTCGCCAACGCGCACACAAAGACGCTAAAATTCTTGCTGATGCTCAAGCATTGGCTGAGAAGATTGCCAACCTTCCCCTTTCGTTCACCGTTAAGACCACCGCAGAGGGTAAAATCTTCGGTTCGGTTACTTCGGCTGACGTTGCTGAGGCTCTTGCAGCCAAAGGCGTTGAGGTTGACAAGAAAGATATCACTCTTGATACAATCAAAGAGCTTGGTACTTACGAGGCTTCGATTCGTTTGCACCGTGAGGTAAAAGCTCCCGTATCGATTACAGTTGTAGCTGAGGGTGTTGAGGCAACTGCTACCGAGGAGTAATTCTCGAAAGGTTGCTAAAATGAAGAGCGCATCTTTTGGGTTAGGCAGGCTTTATTTTTAACTCACTGATTTTCAGTGTTAGTTTTTACGAAAATTACGAAATTCTACATAGGAG
>SUZD01000014.1 GCA_015060105.1 Rikenellaceae bacterium
ACAAACTTGTCAGGACTGGCCAAACTTGGCCGGTCCTTTTTACTACTTAATTGAGACACACTTTTTGAAACAGTATCCAATCGTTGGGATAGATAATGGGACTGAATTCGTAAACAATCTCGTACTTGCCATTTTTGATGTATTGCTTGCCGTCGGGCATATAACACTCCTGCTCGATAGTGCGATAGGTGTGCTGCGAGGTTGTGTCCGATATGTGAATACCATAGGTAAGCGAAATTGTGGCTTGATTTAGCTCGCTTACCTGATATTTGCCGGAAGCGTCGGAATATACGGTGTCGCAAATCAGCGAGTCGGCAGTTGTCATCAAAGTCTGCTTCTCCTCCATTTTGCGATACATGATAACCTGCAAACCCTCGACGGGCTTCTGATAATAATCTTTCAATGTGCCCTCAATCACCACGTCGCTGTGAGTGGGAGTGGGGTAGTCGTCTTCGGGGAAACATGCCACCAAAGAGATTGCGGCCAAAGCAACCGCTGCTGTCTTTGTAATCTTGTTCATAATGTCGCAAAGGTAACAAAAAGTTCGTAAAATAAACGCCGTATGATGTTTTTTATTTCTTGGAATTAGAGATACTGCGGAACAAATGTTATCTTTGCACTACCGGAAAACAAAAATGTAATTTTTGTATGACACTGAAAGAGTTTGCAGAACGCGCGTTTGGCCGTAAGGGTGAACGTAATACCACGCAGTTCAGAGCCTATGTCGGCCTGAATATTATCGCTTGGGTCATTATCTTCGTTTGGCCTATCCTTCAAGGTATGAGCGACGGTAGTACTTTGGCAGAGATTACGGGTGGCCACTTTGCTACCTATATTGGCCTTCCGGTGATGTTTGTTGTGCTTTTCTATGTCGATTACTATTTTCTGTTCGACAAGTTGTGGAAACGGGATAATAATGGCAAACTTTGGTTTTTGATAATCAATATGTTGTTGATTCTCTCGATTTCAATAGGCTCTTTCTATTGGCAAATCTATTTCCGAGAGTTGTTTGGACTTGGAGGTAATCCGTTGGTGTTTTCACACACAGTGTTGTACTATTGCGTGGTGCTGATGATGACTGCGGGCTTGGCAATTACCCTGCGCTATACTTTGGACTATATGCACGAGGAGATGAAGAATCGCCGACTCGAAGCCGAACAACGAGAGGCGGAGTTGCGCAACCTGCGAGCCCAACTAAACCCGCACTTTCTGTTCAATGCGATGAATAATATCTATGCGCTGATTTCGATAGATGCAAGTAGGGCGCAACAAGCGATGCACGATTTGAGCAAGATTTTGCGTTATGTGATGTACGACGACCAATCAAAATTTGTTGCACTGGATAAGGAACTTGACTTTTTGCGTAGCTATGTCGATGTTATGAAACTCCGCTTGACGGATAACGTGGTGCTCGAATCGTCGATTCAAAGCAGCATCAATGGCTTGATGATTGCTCCGCTGATGCTGATGTCGCCCATCGAGAACGCCTTTAAGCACGGCGTTTCGTACACCGAACCTTCGTATATCCGTATCAATATCTCTTGCGAAGAGGAGGGCGACCGTAAGGCGGTAGTTTGTAGCGTTCATAATAGTTATTACCCCAAAACCGATGTCGATCGTAGCGGCTCGGGTATAGGTGTCGAGAATTTGCGACGACGATTGGACTTGCTCTACCCCTCGAACTATGAGTTGAAGATGGAGCACAATGATAAAGATTTTTATACGTATTTGAAACTCTATGTATAGTAATATGAAGCGTACCTGTATTATAGTCGATGACGAGCCTTTGGCTTTGGCCCTGCTTGAAGAGTATGTTAAACGCACGCCCGAACTTGAATTACGTGCCCGTTGTGTCAATGGCACCGAGGCGCTCGAAGTGTTGGGCCGCGAGAGAATAGATGTGGCTTTTCTCGATATTCAAATGCCCGGATTGAGTGGCTTGGAAGTGGCTCATAAGGTTGATGGAGCGACCAAATTTATCTTTACGACAGCGTTTGAGCAATTTGCGCTCGAAGGCTTCCGTGCCGATGCTGTGGACTATCTGCTCAAACCGATTAACTACGAGGAGTTTCGCCACGCTGTCGATAAGGTGCTGAGTTGGTTTGCTACAAGCGAGGAGCAAAGCGCACCATCACCTCGTACGCTTATCGTTAAGGCCGATTATAAACAACATGTCGTTCCGTTCGAGGATATTGTCTTTGTAAAGGGTGAGAAGGACTATGTTCGTATCCGTACAGCCGAGGGCGAGTTGAAATCGCTGATGAGTATGCGCTCGGTTGAGGAGTCGTTGCCGTCGGAGATGTTCCAACGTGTGCACCGCAGCTATATCGTCAATCTCGATAAAGTTAAGACCATCGGCCGCCAACAGGTCGTTGTCGAGAGTGATGCTATTCCCGTATCGGACTCCTACAAGGAGGAGCTTATGCGCCGCCTGTCAAACCGCTAACCTTCGGGTTGCGTTTTCGCGAAAATTGTGCTATTTTTGCGTGATGTACCTCGAATGGGGTGCGTGATTAAGGATAAAACAAACAAAACATTATAAAACTATGGCAGATTTTATTTATCAAGAGCCTTTTGAGCTCGGAGAGGACACTACACAGTATCGTTTGATAACCAAAGACTATGTCAAAGTGGAGCAATGCGGCGACCGCCAAATCCTGCGTATCGACCCCAAAGGTCTGGAATTGCTCTCCAAAGAGGCGTATGCCGATGTGTCGTTCTACCTTCGTGGCTCACACCTCCAAAAACTTAACAACATTCTCAATGACCCCGAGGCAACCGATAACGATAAATTCGTTGCCTACACTATGCTCGTAAACCAATGCGTAGCAGCCGAGGGCGAGTTGCCTACCTGCCAAGATACAGGTACCGCAATCTGTATCGGTAAGAAGGGCGAGAATGTATATACAGGCGTTGATGATGCCGAGTGCATCTCGCGCGGTGTGTACGAGACCTATGCCGAGCGCAACCTGCGTTATTCGCAAGTCGTTCCTTTTACTATGCTCGACGAGAAGAATAGCGGCACAAACCTGCCTGCTCAAATCGACATCTATGCCACCAAAGGCAACGAGTATAAGTTCTTGTTCATCACCAAAGGTGGTGGCTCGGCCAATAAAACCTTCCTTTATCAACAAACCAAAGCGTTGCTGACCGAGGAGAACCTGACCAAATTCATCGCCGAACATATCAAAGACCTCGGTACTTCGGCTTGTCCTCCTTACCACTTGGCAATCGTCATCGGTGGTACTTCGGCAGAGGCTAACCTTGCAGCCGTGAAGAAGGCTTCGGCCGGCTATTTCGATGGACTTCCCACAAGCGGTAACGAAGGCGGTCGTGCTTTCCGTGACTTGGAGTGGGAGGAGAAAGTCCTCAAAATCTGCCAAACCAGCGGTATCGGTGCTCAATTCGGTGGTAAATACTTCGTTCACGATGTTCGTGTAATCCGTATGCCTCGCCACGCTGCTTCGTGCCCCGTAGGTATCGGTGTAAGTTGTAGTGCCGACCGTAATATCAAGGCTAAAATTAACGCCGATGGTATCTGGTTGGAGCAACTCGAAAAAGAGCCTATGAAATATCTGCCCGCCGAGGCTCCT
Source organism: Rikenellaceae bacterium (assembly GCA_015060105.1). GTDB lineage: Bacteria > Bacteroidota > Bacteroidia > Bacteroidales > Rikenellaceae > UBA940. Next base: position 3,594 of record SUZD01000014.1, read on the forward strand.
GCAATGTCGCCCGCAGTAGATATCGACCTCGATGAGGGTATGGACAAAGTTTTGGCTACCCTTACCAAATACCCCATCAAAACCCGTTTGAACCTGAAAGGTACTCTTATCGTAGCTCGTGATATTGCCCACGCCCGCATCAAACAGATGATTGACGAGGGACAACCTATGCCCGAGTACTTCAAAAATCACCCCGTATATTATGCAGGCCCCGCCAAGACCCCCGAAGGTATGGCTTCGGGTAGTTTCGGTCCTACAACAGCAGGCCGTATGGACCCCTATGTAGATTTGTTCCAATCGTTGGGTGGCTCGATGGTTATGGTTGCGAAGGGTAACCGTTCGCAAGAGGTTACCGACGCTTGTAAGAAACACGGAGGTTTCTATCTTGGCTCGATTGGTGGCCCCGCTGCTATCCTCGCCAAGAACTCGATTAAGAGTGTAGAGGTGGTTGATTTCCCCGAGTTGGGAATGGAGGCCGTTCGCAAGATTCGTATCGAGAACTTCCCTGCATTCATCATTGTAGATGATAAGGGCAACGATTTCTTCGCTGACTTCAAACACTAAAAAAGTTTTTTCTTCGTTAGGTTTGAAACACATTCAAGGATAAGCGTATGAAGAGATTTCTTCTGACATTGACGATGGTGCTGTCGGCATTTGCACTCTTTGCACAAGATGTGAAGTTTGATGTTGCAGCACCGGGGGCAGTGCAGATGGGAGAGTTGTTTCGTGTCGAGTTTTCGCTCAATGCCAAACCCGACAAGTTCAATGCGCCGGAATTCGAGGGGCTGGACGTTATGGCCGGCCCTTCGCCTTCCAGCTCGCGTTCCACAAGCATTGTAAATGGAAAGGTTACCAAATCGGTAAATTATACCTATACCTATGTGGTTCAGGCCAATGCCGAAGGAACGGCGACAGTGCATTCGGCGTCGGTAGTTGTCGATGACAAAACCTACTCGACAAGCCCTGTAACCATTGCCGTTGTCGATGAGTCCTCGACCGAGAGCCAAGCCTCGTCGCAGAGTAATGCACAAAGTGCTGCTCCGACCAACAAAATCGGCAAAAATGACCTGTTTATAGCCGTTCATCTCGACAAAACCAAAGCCTATAAGGGAGAGCCTATACGAGCGACACTCAAACTCTATACCCGAGTGCAACTCAATGGCGTAGAGGGCTCGCGCTTCCCGACTTTCAATGGCTTCTGGAAACAGGAACTCAAAAATGACCACCATACCTGGCAGAGCGAAGCCTATAATGGTAAGGTCTATAATACCCATATTCTCAATGAGTTTCTGCTGTTCCCGCAACAGACGGGTACACTGAAAATCGAGCCATTCGAATTGACCGTTGCTGCCCAAATCGTAACGCAACAAGCAAGCCGCCAATCGCTGTTTGACGACTTCTTTGGTGCGATGGATATGGTGCAAGATGTGAGCAAAACATTGACTTCGAATCCGATGGTTGTCGATGTGCTGGATTTGCCTTCGGGCGCACCGAGCAGTTTTGCAGGAGCGGTTGGTAAATTCACGCTGGAATCGGAACTTCCGCAGGAGAATATAACCGCCAATTCGAGTGCCAACTATATGGTGCGCATCGCGGGTCGCGGTAACCTTCCTCTGATTCAGGCTCCCGATTTGCAACTGCCGACCTCGTTCGAAAAGTATAATGTCAAGACAACCGAGAGCCTTCAAAGTTCTATTTCGGGTATCTCGGGCTATCGCCAATTCGAGTATCCGTTTATTGCTCGTGCCGAGGGCGAATATACCATTCCGGCTTTTGAATTTTCGTACTTCAATCCCCAGACGGCCAATTATGTAACGCTCTCCACCCGCGAGATGACTATCCGCGTGGCAGCCGATTCTTTGGCTCGTGCTGCGGGTTCGGGACTTGTGTCGGCGATAAGTAAGGAGGATATACAGATTTTGGACCGCGATATCCGATTTATTAAACTCGGCAGTAGCGAACTCTCGTCGAAGGGCGATATGTTGATGTGGAGTCCGTTGTATTTTATTCTCGTGGCTGTCATTGTACTTTTGGCGGTGGTGCTGTATTTCCCGTTGAAACGAGGCATTGTCAATCGCTCGAATGATACCTTTGTGCGAGGCAAACGCGCCAATAAGGTGGCACTGCAACGCTTGAAAAAGGCACACGAGTATATGAAAATGGGTAACGATAAAGGCTTCTATGACGAAACCCTACGCGCACTATGGGGCTATATGAGCGATAAACTCAATATCCCTGTGTCGAATTTGAGCAAGGAGAATATCCGCGAGGAGCTTTCGAAACGCGGCTTTGCCGAGGAGCAATCTTCGCGCTTTATCAATATCATTTCGGAATGCGAGATGGCCCAATACTCGCCAATGGCATCTGGACAAATGGCCGAGATATATGCCGATAGTGTCCGCTTGTTGTCCAAAATCGAATCACTTAAAAAGAGATAGTCAGACTATGAAACAGAGTGTATTTGTATTGTTTTCGATGGTGATAATGGTGCTTGCACCGTTGCGAAGTGTGGCTGGCAATCTCGATAAAATGTGGGATAGAGCCAATACGGCCTATGTAAATGGCGATTATGCCGGCGCGTTGACTGTCTATGACTCGATTGAAAGCGCTAATAAGGCGGGCGTGAAACTATACTACAATATGGGTAATGCCCACTTCAAAAGCGGCCATATCGGAAAGGCAATTTTGTATTATAGCAAGGCGCAACGCCTCGACCCGTTTGACGAAGATGTCGAATATAACCTGCAAGTGGCGCAAGGCTATGTGAAAGACCGAATCGAAGTAGTGCCCGAATTCTTTGCATCGCGTTGGCTGAATGATACCCGTAATGCAATGAGCAGTAATGCATGGGCAGTGACATCATTGGTTGTGCTGGCGTTGGCACTGTGTGGCTTGTTGCTCTATTTGTTGCCACTCGGAATGACCTATCGAAAGTTAGGCTTTTGGAGTGTAGTGCTGTTTGGTGTGCTGACTATCGTGTCGGTTACCTTTGCGTCGAAACAGCGAAGTGAGGCTGTTGAGTCCGATGACGCAGTTGTTATGCTTTCGGCTGCACCCGTAAAGAGTTCGCCCGATAGTTCGAGTAAAGATATTTTTGTAATTCACGAGGGAACAATGGTTAAGGTCCTTGACCACTTGGGCGATTGGAGCCAGATTTCGATTGCCGATGGTAATAAAGGCTGGATTCTCACCTCGTCAATCGAGATTATTGACTGATGTCCGAACTTCTGAAAAATGTAGTGGAGGAGTTCTCCAATCTGCCGGGTGTCGGTCGTCGTACGGCACTTCGCCTGTCGATGCACCTTTTGCGTCGTAGCGAGGCGGAGGTTGAGCAGTTTGTCGATGCCGTAAGCCGTTTCCGTTCGCAAATACGCTATTGTAAACGCTGTAATAACCTCTCCGACGATGAACTGTGCCCGATTTGTAGTGACCCGCGTCGCGACCGAACAACCTTGTGCGTTGTCGAACAGGTGGGCGATGTGATGAGTATCGAGAGCACGGGAAGTTATAAGGGTATCTATCATGTTCTGGGCGGTGTTATTTCGCCAATGCAGGGCGTTGGCCCCTCGGATTTGGGTATCGATATGTTGGTGGATAATGTCGCTTCGGGCGGTGTCCGCGAGGTTATTTTCGCTATCGGCACATCGTTGGAGTGCGAAACTACAATGTTCTATATCAAAAAACGGTTGGCGAATTTCCCCGATGTGCGCATAACGACTATTGCGCGTGGTATCGGCTTTGGCGACGAGATAGAGTATGCCGATGAGTTTACTATCAAACACGCCCTGAATAACCGCCAAACATTTTAGCGCAATACGCCCAACTTACCCAACTTAAATCCAAAATCTTGTTATGTGGCTCTATTTGGCATTCGTGTCGGCACTTTTGCTTGGCTTCTATGATGTTGCCAAGAAACGCTCGTTGGCCAATAATGCTGTGTTGCCTGTCCTATGGCTTAACTCGGTATTTGGGGCCCTGCTGTTCCTCCCTTTGATATTGAACTCGGAACTGTCGCTTGGGCTGTGCGAGGACACTATACTCTCTTTTGAGCAAGGCACGCTCCACGACCACCTGCTGATTGTGACGAAAGCATTTATTGTGTTGAGTTCGTGGATGTGCGGCTACTTCGGCCTGAAACATCTCCCGCTTACTATTGTTGGTCCAATCAATGCAACCCGACCCGTTATGGTGCTGCTGGGTGCGTTGATGGTGTTTGGCGAACGCCTCAATGTGATGCAGTGGTGCGGTGTGATTATAGCGATGATTTCGATATATCTGCTGGGCCGTACATCTCGCCGTGAGGGTGTCGATTTTCGTAGCAATCGTTGGGTATGGTGTGTAGGTATGGCGGCAGTGCTGGGTGCAGCAAGTGGCCTGTACGATAAATATGTGATGCAACGCCTCGACTCGGTGTTTGTGCAGAGTTGGTTTAATCTCTATCAAGCTATCATAATGAGTGTGATTGTGGGCGTGCTGTGGTTGCCGCGTAGGTCAAAACATACCCCGTTTCATTGGAGTTGGGCAATCCCGCTGATTACGCTGTTTGTTTCGGCGGCCGACTTTGCCTACTTTTATGCGCTGACATTGGACGATGCGCTGATTTCGGTAGTGTCGATGATACGACGAGGCTCGGTTGTGGTGTCGTTTGCCTATGGCGCATTCGTTCTGCGTGAACATAACCTGCGTGGTAAACTTGTCGATTTGATACTCATACTCGTAGGAATGGTATTTTTGTGGCTCGGCTCCCGATAAAAAGAGGAGTAAAGAGAGCCTTTCGCAAAAAAATGTTTATATTTGTACATCGATAATTAAAAACAATATTAGATATGAGAAAACTGTGGTTACTTTTGGCGTTTGTGCCATTCTTGTTTACGTCGTGTGATGTTCTTGGCGATTTGTTAGGCGATATTAAGGACGAAATGGAACAAGAGGACGGCAAATATGATGATGACGACGATTACAATGATGGAGAGCTGGATGATAATGTCGGCGAAGACCCGAGTATTTCACATAGAGCGAATGTCATAGTCGTTGAGGGTGTCGATGGCCCGCTTTCGCCCATGGTAACCGACTTTACCATTGTTGTAGCAAGTGACAAACCGCTTGATACCGAATTTTTTATTAACCAACCGAATGTGGTTAATGCAGAACTGACGGAGATGCCCGATATGGCAAGCGATGAGTGGCAGTTTGCTTACTCCGTGAAGATTACATTCGAGAGAAGCGAATACGATAATTATATCGAGTTGCGTTTGGGACAAGACGCGTATGTTGTCGAACTACTCCCAATGCCTAATATCTCGTCGTTGCCGTATCACTCGGTAGGTGTTGGCGGTGGTGTTATTTCCGAATACCATGTATTCAATCTTCAAGAACAATACGACAATGGCTACTATGGATATACCGAAGTGTATTGGAGCGAGACCGAGGGTGTAACCTGTCCCGTCAGAGATGAAGAGTATGGTTTTTACTCTCCGCTTATTATCGGATTTAACCCGACAACTGCGGAGCGCGAAATTGTCATCTGCGCAGGCCTTCGTGACCCGGAGGGCAATATTATCAAAGTTGCAGAATATACCGTGTATCAGGAGGGTGGTGTGATGATGGAGTTGCCTCGTACAACCTATGTTGCTCCCAATACCACAACCCAAATCGAAATTCCGATTAGCTCCAATGTCGATTTCGAGGTGTCGGTTGCAAACTGGTGGGTGACTGTTCTCGAACAAACAACCTCGTGCCTGAAAATCAATATTGAGGGCTATCACGGCGAGGCGAGCCGCAAAACTACCATTACACTGACTAATGCTGCCAATAACTTTGTCCAAGAGATTAAGGTTATTCAATTCCCGCACGCGATTACAACAGTGCATTTGGACGAAGAGGGTACCCTTGCCGAGAAGTTTACATTGGACCAAATGCTTAATATCGAGCACTTGCAGATTACGGGTAAGATGGATGATAGGGATTTCGAAACATTGGAGAAGTTTACCACTCTTGTAACTATCGACATCTCGGGCGTACAACTCCCCGAAAATATGCTGCCCGAATTGGCGTTTGATGATATGTTGGTTGAGAATATTATTCTGCCTTCGACATTGACAAAGATTGGCCGTAGAGCATTTGCTGATAACCCCGTATTGGAGGGTGTAGATATTCCGAGTTCCGTAACCGAGATAGATGCTGGTGCATTTGATAATTGCCCTTCGCTTAAAACGATTAAATTGCCATCGGGTCTTAAACTTCTCGAAAATGGAATGTTTGAGGGTTGTTCGTCGCTGATCGAGATTGATATTCCCGAAGGTGTCGAAGAGATTGGCTCGGGTGCGTTCTGTGACTGTATCTCGTTGCGAAGAGTAAGTATTCCGTCGTCATTGCAGCGTTTTGAGTTCGGTACGGGTACCTCTTACACCTACGATCATGGCTATCAATTCTATGGCTGTAAATCGCTCAAAGAGGTGTCGTTCCCTTCGGCAGTGAACTATATTCCCACCTACTGCTTTGCCGAGTGTGACTCGCTTGAAAGTGTGACCCTCAATAATGTCGAAACCATCAGAACAGCGGCTTTCGAGAATTGTAAATCGCTCAAAGAGGTGACGATGTCACGCGTTACTTCAATTTATAATAATGCGTTCAGAGGATGTACCGCTCTCGAAACAGTGACTTGTCCAATTATCAATAATATCGGATATAGCGCATTTGCCAATTGTAGCGCATTGAAGGAGTTTACTTTCCCCAAGACTTTGAAGAGCATAGGCAGCTATGTATTTAGCTCTTGTGAGAGTTTGTCTAGGATAGAGATTCCCAAGAGTGTAACCGAGATTGGAGATGGCGCATTCCAAAACTGCCACGGCCTTATCTCTGCTTATGTCTATGCAACTATCTTGTCTCTCCCGGAGTCAATGTTCTATGGTTGCGATAAACTTCGCTACCTCGAACTTCCCGAGAAGTTGCAAACCGTTGAGGATAACGCTTTTGATTATGTTCATGCTCTGTTGGTATTGAAGTTGAATTCGACCTCGACCACTCCGCTGACCGGCGAAGGCTTGGACGGCTTGCAACGATTCAGAATCGACCTGCTTGTTGATAGAGAGGTTCAGACAGCTTACCAAAATGATGAATTCTGGGGCAGCTGCCGCAAGATTAACGATCCGACAACCAAAACACCCGAAGATGCTTCTTGGGACGAATATGTTAAGGACCGCGACTTCTGGGACGATTTTATCCAAGAAAATTAAATGATAGCAAAAAGAGGTTGCCTTCGGGGCAACCTCTTTTTGTTGATTATCTGAATAAATCCTGCTTGCGAGTTCGGAGTTGAGGAACGATAATCCTCATTGCGCCCGGCAGCCAACTCGGGCTCGCTGTCAACATCCACCTTGCAGATGTCAACCTTACCCTCATACTCCTCTGCAATATTCTTGATGCAAATAATAATGCACTATTCGATATTTGCTAAATTGATGATTTTCATAACGCTATAATTAAGAGTTATAACCATAGAAGAAGCGTCTGAAACACTTTGTTTTGTGACTATATATATGTATATTTGTAGAGGAACCCTTTTGTAAAACTAATACCCCAACAATATGAAAAAGTTCTCGCTTATCGCAATGCTTATGGCTCTTTTCACATTTGCCATAGCCTGCACCCCCGGAGTACCCGAAGGTACCGATGGTCCTACTCCTCCAAATAATCCCGACGAAGGCGAAGGCACCGAGCCGCCTATCGAAATGACTATTTCGGTAACCCCAGCCCAACTTGTGTTCACAGCCGAAGGTGGCACTCAGAATGTAACCGTTGACGCATCACAAACCCCTTGGAGTGCCGAGTGCGATGCCGATTGGTGCGATTTTGTGATACCCGAAACAGTCCAAACACAAGAGACAATAGGGTTTACTATTGCTCCCAATACAGGCGAGGAGCGCACTACGACCGTAACCTTTACGCTTGGCGACAAGAGCGCAACCCTTTCGATTCTTCAACTCGCAGCAGAAGCTAACCCTTGGGACGCCATAGCATCACTCTATGAGGTTCCCGCCGAAGGTGCGGAACTCCGATTCGGAATGAACGACACCGAGGATATCTTCTTCGATTATGACCCCGAACACGAGTGGTTTCATATCGATGTTGGCACCACCGAGGATATGTCATTTACGGGCATCAGCATTTGGGTATTTGCCAATGACGAGCCCACTACTCGCGAGTGTGTTGTCACACTGACACAAGGCAACAATTACAAGGAGGTCACCATTCGCCAAGCAGGAGCCGAGGCCTACCTCGAAGCCACTCCCGATAGCGTGGCCGTTGACTTCAAAGCGCAACAAATCACCCTGTCTGCTGGTGGCAATGTCGAGTACGAAATAACTTATAGCGAGGGTTGCGATTGGATTACCTACAACACAAGTAACTACTTGGGTACCCACTTCGATGTCGCCGAGAACCCCTCGAGCGAGCCTCGTCAAGCACAGATCATCTTTTCTAACGCCACCGCAGGCGTGAGTGCATCAGTTACCGTCACCCAAGAGGGCCGTCCCGAGCGCCCCACATCGCCTCCCAACAACCAGATTTGGTACTCGACTTGGGGCTATGGCGAGACACCTTATATTAAGAGTAACTCCTTTGACCGCGAGATTGTGTCGAATGTCTACTATTGGGACGAGAAATTAGGCATCATCACCTTCGATGGCGATGTGACCGAAGTTATGGCAGAGGGTTGGGCATATGACGACCGCTGTACTTGGATTATGTTGCCTCCAAGTGTGACCAAGATTGGCGAGATGGGCTTCTATAGATGTTCGCGTCTCGAGAAGTTCATTGCGCCCGGTCTTACCGAGATGGGAGTACAAGCCTTTGCCGAGACCTCCAAACTTACCGACTTCGACTTCTCGGGTCCTATTCAGGGCATCCCCGAAAAGTGCTTCTATAAGAGTGGTTTTGTGGACCTCACAATCCCCGGACATATCACAGATATCGCAGGTAGAGAAGCATTCCGCGAGTGCACGAGCCTTCAAAACTTGGTGTTCGAGGAGGGTTTCGAGCGCATTAGTGGCTTCCGCGCTTTCTACAAATCGTCGACTACAAGCGTCAAGTTCCCCTCGACTATGAAAAGCACAGGCGAGGAGATATTCTACAATAACTCCAAATTGACCTCTCTCGAATGGGGTGGCCTCGAAGAGGTTGGTCCCAACTGTTTCGTTGCTGGAGCTTTTACCGAACTTTCGATTCCATCGACAGTGAAAGTTGTTGGAAATTTTGGCTTTGCACAGTGTGGTTTTCAAAAACTCACCATTGCAGCGGATAGTATTGGCAATTACGCATTCTATCGTTGCACAGAACTTACCGAAATCAACATTGAGCCGACAACCACAAAATATGGAGTTGGCCTATTTATGGATTGCACCGCCCTTGAGTCGTTCCGTTTCCCTGACCATTGGAAAACCACAAACAAACAATTATTTGAGAATTGTAGCAAGTTGAAATATGTTGATTTCAACAAAGTCGAGATTGTCGATGAAGAGAGTTTCCAATGGTGCACTGGATTGACTTCGATTCATTTCCCGAGTTCTGTTAGAACGCTTATGCCTATTGCGTTCCAAGGCTGTAACAATATCGAAAGTATAACCTTTGATGAGGGTATTGAGACCGTCTATGGCTCATTCTCGGGTTGCATTACACCAACCATTACACTTCCCGCCAGTGTCAAGTGGATTGGAGATTCTTGGTATACCAAGCACGACAATATGACCCTCATCTTCAAAGGAGATTGCCCATCGTTGGTATCAACATATGGGTCTGAGTCTCCTATCTTCTCGGTTAACTACGGAGGAGATTCTGATCCCCTTGTCCGTGTACCTATGGAATACTACGAAAACTACCTTGCCAATCAGAAAACTGTACTTGGATACTGTAGGTTGAGTACTTATTAGCATCAAGTATATTACTCTGAAAGTAGAGCAAGATAAAAGAAATTATTGGTGGCTTTTTGATATTTGAGATAAAAATGTAAAAAATACGCAATAATAATTAAATAAAAAAGGTGTGCCTAAAACTTGTTAGACACACCTTTTTGTTATCTGAATAATCCTTGTTTGCGAGTTCGGAGTTGAGGAACGATAATCCTCATTGCGCCTGACAGACACTCAATATCGACAGGGAATGTAACTCCGGGTTGCCCGTCAAGGTCGGTAGGCGTTTGTTCGTCGCACTCGATATGTAGCTTGCTGCAACGAATATGCTTGACCTCCGACGGTGGGTTTAGACCACCAATGCCCTCGATGTATTGGATAAAAGCCTCGATGGTGCTGATGGGGGAGTTGCCACGCAAAATCAACGCATCTAAAACTCCGTCGTCCAACTCCGACATACGCGCCAAAGGGAAACTGCCTGCCGTGCGACCATTGAATACCAACATCATCAAAGCCTTGCCCTCGAAGTTCTCGGTATCGGTTTCGACTCTCAAATTAAGGTGATGTATATGGGCAATCTCGCTCATACCCTCAAACAGATATGCCGCCTTGCCAATGACGTTTTTCAGTCGCGTCGAGGTGCGTTGCGATACATTGGTAAATAGTCCGAAACTGAAAATATTGACGAAACAACGACCTGCGGCAACACCGAGGTCAATGCGTTTTTCGACACCTTCGAGAATCTGTTTGCACGCCACGATAGGGTCTTTCGACATACCGAGTGCACAACCGAAATCGTTGGCAGTACCTGCGGGTAGGATACCGAGTGGCAGGTCAATGCCTGCTCGTCGCAAAATGCCGACAACATAGTTTATCGAGCCGTCTCCGCCCGCAATCAGTATGTGATGATACTCGCCACTATCCAGCCCTTCGAGTATGCGTCGAGGACAATCGTCGTTGAAATTGAGCAGTATGGGCACAATCTCGTGTCCGTAAGTAGCATACAACTCAATAATACTACCAACAGCACGCGTGATGCCTTGTAAACCTGCTTTGGGGTTGAATATCAGTTTGACTTTCATCGTAGAGGTATCTTCCTTTATGCAAAGTTATTACATTTTATTCTTAATGCAAATCGGCACTGTGCTTTTCGGGTGTGAGAAATAAAAAACAGCATAAAATTTGTATTGTTATTTTAAAAACAGTATTTTTGTGTCTTGATTTTCATTGTAAAATGTGTGGAATTATGATTAAACGATTGTTAGCCGTTGCCGCTGTTGTGTTGAGTGCAACACTCTGCTTTGCAGAGGGGAGCGAGGATAATACCCCCAAGCGTAAGGCTATAACAGGCTATTCGGGCGGAATGATGATACATTCGGGTTGGATTTCGGGCTCGCAAAAGGTGGGTACGGGAACCTATAAAGCCGACGGAATGGTCTATGGTATCGGTGGTGCAATTCGTTTCCATGTTGGTAACCACTTCCGCTTTGGTACCGAGGGATATACCTCTAATCTTCCGCAAAAAAATCGCCCTATGGCCTCTCCGGGTAGTTATCTGAAAGCGAGTTGGGGCGGTCTGTTGGTCGATGGCTGCTATCCTATCGGTCGCTTTTACCCCTATGCCGGTGTTACCGTTTTGGCAGGAGGCCACCGTACTCTGCTCTACGAGGGCGAGGATAAGGGACTCTATCAAGGTACAGCCTATCTCAATAAAGGTGTATTTGTGGGCTTTGACCCATTCATCGGTTGTGACTTTGCCGTTACCAAAGCACTGCGCTTGACTTTGAAGGTCGATTGCCTGCAAGGTTGGGGCGTAGGCAAAACTGCGGGTACACGCTTGCCAATAGGTCCCCGTGTCTTCTTCGGCTTTATGTTCTGCCACTAATCGTTCTGCTGAATGACCAACACCACCCAAACTTCAAAACCCATTTCCGAAACCTCGACGCCTAAAACCCGAAAAGGAGTTACGCGTTGGATTTTCATATTGTTTGGTTGCCTATGTGTCGTTCTTGCCACCATTGGAATATTTATGCCCGGATTGCCGACCACACCGTTGCTGTTGTTGGCGTCGTGGCTCTTTTATAAGTCGTCTCCCCGTCTGCGCGAACGACTGCTTGCATCTCGTCTTGGCGAGCATATTCGTACCTATGAGCGTCGTCAGGGAATGACCCTCCGCCAACGACTTTGGGCTTTGGCACTGATGACAACGATGGTTACCCTTTCGTGTACGGTATTTATATCCAATACGATTGTCCGTATTATTGTTGCTGTTGCGGGTTTGATAGGTTGTATTGTTGTTGGATTTGTTGTTCCGTCTGCCAGAAAATAAAAAGTCGTCTAACAAGGTGATTTCTGCGTTACGCTTGTCCTCAAAATCCTCATTTACGCCGAGTAAACTGCGGTTTTTCGGACTGCGCAAGCCTTGAAATCCCTCTTGTTATACAACTTTTTTTTGTGTGTGGTAAGGTGATTTCTGCGTTGCTCTTCGACTCGCAATCCTCACATACGCCAAGTATGCTGCGCTTCTTCGTTCTGCGCAAGCCTTGAAATCCCTCTTGTTATACAACTTTTTGTGTGTGGTAAGGTGATTTCTGCGTTGTCCTCCACTCGCAATCCTAATACATACCGATAGATTATAACAAAAAGAGGCGTGTCCCATTCGGACACGCCTCCTTATTTGAAGTATAGCGTATTACTTATCCTCCGATACGCAACGAACGGGGAATGCACATGCCGCTTGTGCTGCACTTGTCCACGAAGACTCTTTGGTCGAAGCCAAACCTGCGTAGGTCACAAGAGTCTTGTAGGGTTGGCCACCCCACATATCAGCAGAGCTGACTGCGTTGGTGTACAAACCGATGAGGTTAGCGTCTTGGATACCCGCATTGTTTTGTACCCAGTTTTGTTTGGGCAGGAATACGGTTGTCTTGTCTGCGGGAGTACCCGACTCGGTGCGAGTGCCGTGTACATAGAAGAACAGACCCCAAGGAGCATTTTTCAACGGGTTGAGAGCAACCTCAGTACCATCTTCGTTATTCAAGTTTGCAGTCGAGTTAACTTGCCAAGTTGCGCCAACCGAAGTCTTCACGCCAGTCGATGTGATGAATTTCATACGGTCGGGCGAAGCAACTGTATAGCCAACGGGGCAGGGGTCATACATAGTCTTGACACCATTGCCGGTTGCGCTTTGGTTACCCCAAAGTTTACCCCAATCGTTTGTTTGACCATTCGATTTCTCGTCGCTGGTAATCCAGTTATTATCGCTCTTGTAGAACTGCATCGGGTTTTTAACCGAGTGAGCAAGAATGGCGTTCATATCGGTCAAGTTGTGACCTGCGATATATGCGTTGTACTTGTAAGCATTGTCGCCTGCGATACTGAATGTGGGCGATTTTTGGAGAGTGCCGTTGGGCAGAGTCCAGTCGATCCACGACATATAGCCCCACGAAGGATCGGGAATGTGCGAGTTTCCGCAAACGAACGGATCTTTACGACCCCATTGGAAGTACAAACCACGAGCGTAGTGGTAGTCGTCGGTTGTGGGCGACGAAATGGCTGCGGGGTTCGTGTATGCACCGATGTTACGGTCCATAATGTAGTAGTTGTCGTCGTAAACGGTTACATTGATAGCGCTCTTCTCGTAGTCGTAACCTTGTACGCACCACATGTGCCAGCTCCAAAGGATATTGTCGTTGTTGTCGGCAACTGCGATAACGAAGTTACCGTCCTGCATATCGGCAGGAGTAGTGAAGCATACATAACCATCGATAAGTTCAACCGATTGACGGAGAATCGAGGTGTTAAGTTGGGTGTTATCGCTACCTAATTCGGTAGTTCTCTTCAAACCCCAAAGGATATACGCTTTGGCAGGGTTGATAGTCTCGGCAGCATTACCGGTAATGGGGTCATAACCGTTACCCTTAACAGTAGCTTTGAACTTGAAGTTAGCACCAGCTTTGTTGATGATGTAGCAGTTTGCAGTACCTTTTGCGCTCAAATCCTCGAACTCGGGACGAGTACCACCCTCCCATTTGGTGTTGGCGTCTTTGAAGAACTCGACAGCAGTCGAGGGGTTGAAGTCGTCTTTAACCTTAATTGCGGGCAGAGTCGAGTTAGCATCAGCAAACAGATAGTGCAACGGGTTGTTGCGAATATCGAGCTCGGTAAGTACGTTGTTGTTCAAACGCAAACCAACCAACTTGCTGTTTTGAGCGATGTTTACACTGGTGATTTTCGAGTTGTTGGCGTTAATCATATAGAGGTTAGCGCAGGGGCTCGCATCAATAGTGGTCAATTCCGAGTAAGCAGTGTGCAGGAAGCCGAGCGACGAAACACCGGTGAGCGACAATTGAGTCAATTCGTTGTGGCTGCACGACAAGTTTTTCAGATTAGCAAGGCCGGTTACATTGAGGCTTGCAAGCGGGTTGCGACCGCAGTTGAGGTATTCGAGGTTCGAGTTAGCGGTAACATTAAGCTCGCTAATCTCGTTGTGAGCACAGTTCAAACGTTTGAGAGCCGAAAGAGCCGAAACATTCAACTCGTACAATTTGTTACCGTTACAGTAGAGTGCCTCCAACTTGGTGTTGCTTGATACGTTCAAGTCGGTCAATTTAGCGTAAGCACAGTTGAGCAAAGTAAGCTCGGGGAGCATCGAAACATCAATCGACGAGAGGCTGCCACCGCCAACGTGCAGTTTTTGCAATTTGGTATTTTTCGACAAGTCGATGGTGGTAATCTTGGTAGCCGAGATGTTCAACTCTTCGAGTTCGGTTTGTGCGCTCAAATCGAGCTCTGTCAAGTTGCAACCAGCAACATTCAGAACGCGAAGTTTGGTGTTTTTCGACAAGTCGAGTTTACGCATGCCGGCGGGAACACCTTGAATGTCGAGATATTCGAGGTTGGGCAGGTATTGCAAGTCAGTAAGCGAAGTAGCTTTGATTGTTTGGTAGATGTAGCTACCGTTCGAGGTTGCTTTTTTCCACAATACAATCTCTTTAACCTCTTGCAACTCGGCGTAAGTAAGTTTGCCGTCGTTGTTGCTGTCAAAGCGATTTACTATAAAATTGAAGAAGATGTCATTTTCGAAAGTAACCTCTACATTGTCGTTGCAAGCTTGCTCGATGGTAATAACGTCATTGCCTTCCTCCGACGAGAAAGTAATTTCGGCGGTACGAGCTTCGAAACCTTCGTTAGCATCCACTACGAAAGTTACAACGGTATCAACAACGGCGCGAGTCTCGGGTGCTACACGTACCCAATCACAACCCTCGGCAATGCTTACCTCGAAGTCGATGTTGGTGCGAACAGCCACATCAAAAGTACCACCCTCATAGCCCATAGGCTCTACCTCGGTCGAAACAACGATAAGGTTTGCTTGGTCTTGGTTGATGGTAATTTTCTCGGTGATGTCGCCGGCGGTAAGAGTGATAGTACCTACACGGGTCTCGTAAGTCTCGTTGGCAGCGATGTTGAAAGTGAGGGTTTTCTCTTCGAGGCCGCGAGTTGCAGTTGCCTCCGAAATCCACTCGTCATTGATAGTGGTCGAGAACTCTACGTTGGTTTTCAACTCAACGCTGATTTGTCCACCCTCTGTGCCAATCTCATAGACGGTTTTTTCAACCAAAAGACCTTTGGCCTCGCCTTGCGAGATGTTTACAGTGATAGGAGTGAGCTCGTCAGAAGCCTCCGAGAAGATGATGCTTGCCGAACGAGGGTCATAGCCACTATTGGGCTCAACCGACAAAGTTACGGTTTCGTTGCCGCTTCCGGCAGCAGGGGTAATGGTAAACCACTCGGCTTTGGTGTCGGCAGTCCATGTGGTGTTGCTGGTAACTTCGATAGTAGCCTCGGTATCATCGGCAGCGAGTTCGATTTCGATAGGAGTTACTTTGAGTTTTGGGGCCTCGGGAGTGGGCTCGGGTGTTGTACACGCAGCGAAACCGAAGATGAGAGCCGCTGCAATAAGTATCTGTTTTTTCATAGTTTTTTCGTTTTTTTAGTGTGATACATTATTTCAGCATTTCCTCCAAAACGGGCATAACGGCTTGCTCCATGATGTAGTAGCCGGGACGCTCGGGGTGACAGTTGTCATACGAGAATTTGGGGTCCATTGCGCCACTCTCTTGAACGAAGAGCGAGTAGAAATCTACAAAACCGCAGTCGTGAGTGAGCGCATACTCCTCGATAAGAGTGTTCAGACGAGGAATTTGGTTGGTGGGGCTGATAGAAGTCCAACCGAAGCCCGACGAAGGAAGGACCGAGCACAAAACAACCTTAATTCCTTTCTCTTTGCACTTCTCGGTCATCTCGATAATGTTGCCGCAGATTTGCTCCATCGAGACAAATACGCCATCATTTTGAGCGACATCGTTGGTGCCGGCCAAGATAACGCACACCTCGGGGCTATTAGCCAATACATCGCGTTGGAAACGAAGAATCATATCTCCTGTTGTGTGTCCACTGATTCCTTTGTTCAGGAAGTTGTGTGAAGCGAAGAATGAAGGTACATCTTCTTGCCAACCCGCAAAAATAGAGTCGCCCATAAAGACTACTCTGGGGTTTGCAGCCTGAATAGTACCTGCAACGCCGCAGAGTACAAGACCCATGAGCGTCATACAGATTTTTCTAATCATAGTTGTTATTTGTTTAATAGGTTAATTGTCCAAAAAACAAAGGTAATACAAATGCTCTGAAAAACAAAATAAGAGTGCCCCGAAAGACACTCTTATTTTGTTTTCGTTTATTATTACTTGGTGGATTAAAGCGAGTCTCCAAAATCTTTGCGGAATTTGGCAACCAATTTTTCGGGCCAATCGCTTGTGGGCTCCAAACCTCCCATAAAGAAACGCAATACGGGCGGCTCGTAGGTGAATTTCAAACCACCGATAAGATTGCGGTTATCCCACAACCATTGCATACGGTCGATAACATAGTTCACTTGCGAGAGAGTGAATACACGACGGGGAACTGCCAGACGCAACAACTCGGCATCGGCCAATACATCGTTACCATTCTCGTCACGAATCGAACTGATAGTACCGCGCTCCATACCACGAACACCCGAAATCAGATAGAGTGCCGCAGCCAAGGCACCTGCGGGGTACTCCGATTGGGGGATATGCTCGCAGAACTTACCTGCATCGACGTGGCAGCCCAACACGCCCGGAGGTGTGATTACGGGGATACCGGCAGCGTCTAACTGCTCAACCATATATTTAATGAAGGTAGGACTTTGCGAAATCATAGTCTCGTCCAGGGTTTCGTACAGACCCACAGCCATAGCCTCAATCTCACGCACCGAGATACCTCCGTATGTCAAGAAGCCCTCGAACAGAGGAATCAAAGCCTCCATTTTGCCGTAGATGTCACGACGGTTGGTGCAGATACCGCCACCACGCGACGAGCTCAACTTGCGAGCCGAGAAGTAAACCAAGTCGGCAAGGTTGGTCATAGTTTTGAGAATATCACCCATGGTGTTCTCTTTCCAGGCGTCCTCGCGTTGTTTAACAAGGAATGCGTTCTCGCCGAGGAGCGAAGCGTCGAGCACCAACATAATGCCGTACTTGTCGCACACGGCACGCACGTCCATCATATTGCGAATCGAGAAGGGCTGTCCTCCGATAAGGTTTGTCGAGGCCTCCATACGCACGAAAGGAATCTTCTCGACGCCGTGTTTTTGAATACAAGCTTCGAGTTTGTCGATGTCCATATTGCCTTTGAACGGGTGGTCGCTGTGCAATACGAGTGCGCGGTCGTGATACAACTCCTCGATAGTACCGCCACGCTCCATAACATGCGCGAGCGTTGTGGTAAAGTGGTAGTTGGTGGGCACGACATTGCCGGGCTTAACAAATGCGTGGCAGATTACATTCTCGGCAGCACGACCTTGGTGTACGGGCAACAGATATTTTTTGCCCAATACATCGTAAACCGCTTTTTGCAGACGCTCGAAAGATTGCGAACCTGCGTAAGCGTCGTCGGCTTGGAACATAGCAGCAACCTGATTGTCGCTCATTGCGTTTGTGCCCGAGTCGGTCAGCATATCGAGGAACACATCTTTGGTGCTCAAACGGAATGTGTTGAATCCTGCCTCGTTCATAGCGTCCAAACGACGATTGATAGGTACAAGGTGAAGTTTTTGGACTACACGGACTTTATGCAGTTCAAGGGGCATATCGCCCATCTTGTAAAATTTAATATTCGCCATAGTATATATGGATTTAGTTAGGGTTAATTTTCTGTGTCGAGATGCAAATATATAAAAGTGCTTTTGAAAATCCAACGATTTGTTGATTTTTTAACACAAAAATATATATGCCAATATCGGAGCATAGATAAGCGCGGGTAGCATATCGGCTGTGCGTACCTCTTTGACGTGTAGGAGCGATAGGCCGATACCCATCAACATCAAACCTCCAACAGCGGTCATTTCGTTAATCATCGCCTCCTGCATAATGGGTTTCAACCACTCTGCCGAGAGTGTCAGCGCACCTTGATATAATAATAGAGGTACAATCGAGAAGAGAACGCCAATGCCTGCCACCGAAGCCAAGACTATTGCCGAGATACCGTCGATAACCGCTTTGGTGTAGAGCAGTCGCGGAAACTCGCCGAGTCCGTCCTCGAATGCGCCAAGTATGGTCATACTGCCCACGCAGTAGAGTAGGGTTGCTCCGACAAATCCTTCGGTAAAGCGACTTCCGCCCATGTGAATACTCTGCTGAATTTTGTTCGATAGGTTGTTGAGTCCGCATTCGATACCGATTAGATGTCCTGTTGCCGCACCGAGAGCGATGCTGACAACCGATATAATCATATTTTCGGATTCGAGAGCCATCGAGATTCCAATGGCGCAAACGGCCAATCCGAGAGCCTGAAAAAGTATCTCTTGAAGTCGCTCTGGCATACGCTTGCCGATGAGCATACCGACAACGGCACCAACGGTTACGGTTGCCATATTAACAAAAGTTCCAATCATAGTATCGGGTGTTTGTATGGCAAAGATATAAGTTTTTCTGCAAAGGTGTATTGGGGTAATGGCGAAATTTGACAATATGTTTGCCGCTCCTTCCGGCCCTGATTACATCGCCAAAATTCTAAAAGAGGAACTTGCAAAGTAAACTCATCTTTGAATACAGCAAAACAAAGGCGTGTCCAAAACTTGTTGGACACGCCTTCCTTTTTTGTAATAGGTATTGCTATTTAAGCATATTATCCAAGCGTTGATAGATGCTTGCACGCAACTCTTTCAATTCGTTAATCTTGGCACGGTTGCTCTTTTTAACAAAGATGCAGGTACCGATAAACTTCCAGAACAGACGCAGGTAGTTCCATACCAATATAAACATGACGGGGAATGCTACGAAGTATCCCAACGCCCACCAGAATCCTGCAAAAATCCACAACAGAACAACGGGGATAATCAAACAGATAGGTACCGAAATGAATACACTTACTCCGATGTGGAATGAGCTGTTGAACATATGGTCCTTAATCAACTTTTTGAGGAAGATTTTGGGGATAATGAACAACAAGCCTGTCGGGATAATCGAGATTAGGAACAGCGGCAACAAGAGCAACAATCCCAAACCACGCAACATGGCAGAACCCACACCCGGCTTGCGAATGAACAACCAATCTCGAATTTTGAGTTTTTTGAGTTCATCGGCCAGATAAGCGGTGTCCTTATAGACTTTCTCCATCTCCTCGGGGTTCTCCTTGTAGGCCTCTTGCATAGCGGCTACCAACTTCTGGTCAGAGAGCAATCGAGAAGGCAGGTAGTTGAATTTAAAACCGTTGGCGATAGCGTATCTGCGACCATATCCGGTTTCGCGAAGGAAGTCGATTTGGTCGTAGTGCTCCAAATCATCGACATGCAACATCATCTCGCGAATTGCCGTGTGAACGATTTTGTTAATCTCCATCATAGTCTCACGCGGAGCCTCCTGATAACGCTCATAGTAGGGTTTGAGCGAGATAGGCGTGCCGAACTTGATAAGCATATCGGTTCGGGCGTGGAAGTAGTTGGAGTAGTGGTTACACGACGGGAGAATCATCACATCTTGTTTGAAATCCATCTTCTCGGCAGCGTCGAAAGCGATACGCAGATAGCCGATTTTGAAGGTTCCGAGCCAGCGTTTGTCTTGGTGTCCGCCCTCGGGGTAAAGCATTACGGTCTCGCCATCTTGCAAGGCCTGTCCCGCAGCGTCCATAGTCTGCTGGTTTTTGGTGATGGCCGAGTAGCCTTCGTGACTCATACGGTATGCGGGCAGCAGACCCAGCGCGCGCAGAGCTTTGTTGAATATCGGGTTATTGAAAACATTGGCGCGTGCCAAAAAGTTCATTCTTCGGTCCGTAAGTTTTAAACACACGCACAACGGGTCATTCAAACAGTTTTGGTGGTTCGATACAACGACCACAGGGGTTCCGTTTGCTGGCACGTTTTCCAATCCGACAATATGCTCTTTACGGAAATAGAGCCATGAATTTACATACTGCAAGTATGTACGGAATGCTTTCAGAAAAAGAGAGTGATCTCTCGGGGTTAATTGTTTTTCCATAGGCACTTCTTTTAGGGTTTTTACAAAAATCAAAGATATGAATAATATTCCAAAAAAGCACGCTTTTTGTCATATTTTCTCCTTTGTTCTGCGTTTTTCGGTATTTATACCTATCAAAAAAGAGTATGTCCCGCAGGACATACTCTTGCTGATTTTCAGTGTGTTAGGCGTGTGTACTACCAAACCAATGCCGAAGCACCACGAACAGCGGCGTTGTCGTCGTTGATTTGCGACAAAGCGAGTTTTACATCGCCATAAATTCTCAACAACGAAGCACGCATTGTGCGCTCGGTGGGAGCCAAAATCAGATTACCTGCTTTGGCCAAACCGCCTGTGATGAAGATAGCCTCGGGGTCGAGTACGGGCAGTACATTTGCCAACATCTTACCGAGCATTTCACCGGTGTACTCGTATGCGCGTTGTGCCATTGCGTCACCTGCCAATGCTGCATCACTGATATCTTTGCTTTCGATTTTGTCGGGGTCGATGTTACGCAGAACGCTCGGCTCGTCGGTCTCGTTCAACCAAGCCTTAACGGTGCGAACGATACCTGTCGAAGAGGCGTAGGGCTCGATGCAACCGCGCAAACCGCAACCGCATTGACGACCTGCGGGCTCAACTACGATGTGACCCAACTCGCCACCGAAACCGCGATGACCGTTGATAAGTTGGCCGTTCAGCACGATACCGCCACCAAGACCTGTACCGAGGGTTACAACCACAAAGTTTTGCATACCTTTGGCACCACCGTAAACCATCTCGCCGATAGCAGCAGCGTTGGCGTCATTGGTTACGACGACTTTGGTATTAGCCAATTTGGGATTGTTCTCGAAACGCTCCAAAATATCTTCTGCGATATGGAAGATACGGCTGTGGTTGTCGTTCACATTGTCGGGCGTCCAGAGGTTGCCGGGGTTGTCGATAGTACGATTGTTGTAGTTTGCCATAGGAGCACCCATACCGATACCTACTACCTCGTAATCCTCGGTTTGCAGGCCGAGCAATCTTACGATTTCGGCGCAAAGAGCATCAACATAAGCGGGGTAGTTGCTCTCGCGAGGATAGGTTGCCATAACGATAATAGAGTTGGCGCATACATTTCCATCAGCGTCCACGATTCCGATTTTGGTACGGGTTCCGCCAATATCGATTCCGACTGAAAGTTTTTTCATATTAAATAGGTAAATAGTGGTTAATGAAGGTTAATTATTTCCAAATATACGACGATTTTTTATAATTACCAAAAATATTTATCTTTGTAAAACAAACCCTATGCCGTTGGGCTGTCTGAAACCCTATTTGGAGGGAGCCCGAGGGCGTTATAACACACACTTGTTTATTATGGAAGTCAATCAACTGCTCTCACAAACAAATGACTATTTATCGTCGCTTGGTTACCCATCGTCGCCTGAATTGCTGTATCGTCCTGTGGAGTATGCACTCGAAGCGGGAGGTAAACGCCTTCGTCCTCTCTTTGTGCTGATGAGTTACGGACTCTTTGCCGACGATTACGAGCGAGCAATGCCGTGTGCAGCCGCTATCGAGGTATTTCATAACTTTACCCTTCTGCACGACGACATTATGGATAATGCACCGTTGCGTCGAGGTCGTCCTACGGTGTGGAATCGCTGGGGTGAGAATGTTGCAATATTGTCGGGTGATGCGATGATAATCAGTTCGTACAGCCTTTTGGCAAAAGCTCCTGCACACCTGTTGCAACGTGTTATGGAGTGTTTCAACCGTGTGGCGATGCAGGTGTGTGAGGGTCAGCAGTATGATATGGACTTTGAGTCGCGACAGACGGTCGAGCAAAGCGAGTATATCAATATGATTGCACTCAAAACATCGGTGTTGTTTGAGGGCGCAATCGAGATTGGCGCAATCTTGGGAGGTGCCGATGAGCAGAATATTGCACTTTTGAAGGAGTTTGCTTTGGAGTTTGGCTTGGCTTTTCAACTGCAAGACGATTTGCTCGATAGCTATGGTGATAGCCGTTTGGGTAAGAGTGTCGGAGGCGATATTCTCGAAGGCAAAAAGACCTTCCTGATGATTTCGGCATTGAACTCCGCAACCGATGAGGACCGCGAGGCGTTGGGCACAATATGCCACGACAATAGCCTTACCTCCGAGCAGAAAATTGCCCACACCCTCGCTATCTACGACCACTACGATGTGAAGACTCGCACCGAGGCCGAGATAAATCGCCGCTTCGAGAAGGCTCTGAACGCTCTGTCGAAGGTTGAGGCCAACGCCGATGCGCTGGCGACACTTCGAGAGTTTGTCGAAGGACTTATGAATCGTGATAAATAGAGTATGATGACACGCAAAGATATTGAGATTATGGCTCCGGTGGGCTCCTACGAGAGCCTTCATGCAGCAATCGAGGCTGGGGCAGATTCGGTCTATTTCGGTGTGGCGGGATTGAATATGCGCGCCGCTTCGTCGGTAAATTTTACGCTTGACGACTTGGCCGAGATTGTCGCTATTGCCCGTGCCGCAGGAGTGAAAACCTACCTTACGGTTAATACCATTATCTACGACCACGAGATAGAGACACTGCACGCCGTTATTGATAGAGCGGCAGCCGAGGGTGTAACCGCCCTTATCGTTGCCGACCAGGCAGCCATTGAATACGCTCGCAGCAAAGGTATGGAGGTGCATATATCGACCCAACTCAATATCTCGAATGTCGAGACACTCCGCTTTTACTCTCGTTGGGCCGATGTCGTTGTGCTGGCCCGTGAGTTGAGTATGGAGCAGGTCGCATATATCTCGTCGCAAATTCGTGAACGCGATATTCGTGGCCCCAAAGGCGAGTTGGTGCAAATCGAGATGTTTGCACATGGTGCATTGTGTATGGCCATTTCGGGTAAATGTTATTTGAGCGTACACGAGACGGGTTGTTCGGCAAATAGAGGAGCCTGCCGCCAAATATGCCGTCGCTCCTATACCTTGCGTGATAAGGAGACGGGTGCTGAGTTGGATGTGCAGGGACAATATCTGCTCTCGCCCAAAGACCTGTGTACAATCAACTTCCTCGATAAAATGATTGCTTCGGGTGTTCGCGTTCTTAAAATCGAGGGCCGTGCTCGTGGTGCTGATTATGTGAAACGCGTTGTTGAGTGCTATGACCATGCCGTGCGTGCGGTGTGCGATGGCACATTTACCGAAGAGTTGGCCGAGAGCCTGACCGAGCGATTGCGTACGGTATTTAATCGTGATTTCTGGGGAGGATACTATCTTGGCAAACCGATACCCGAACTTACTGCGGCTTATGGCTCGTCATCGACCAAACGCAAGGTGTTTGTGGGCAAGGTTACCAACTATTTCAAAAAGATAGGCGTTGCCGAGGTCTATGTCGAGGCTTCGCCGTTGGAGAAGGGGGCGGAATTGTTGTTCTTTGGTCGCACAACAGGACTTTTGGAGTGCTTTGCCGAGGAGGTATATGTTGCTGACCGCCCGACCGATGTAGCGCAACAAGGCGTATATTGTTCGATAAAAACGCCCAATCTTGTGCATCGTGGCGATAAACTCTATAAACTTGTCGATACCAATGAGTGATTTGCGTGAGATATTGTCGTTCCTTGACACACTGCGATTGAATAATAATCGTGAGTGGTTTAATGCGCACAAAGACGAGTACCGCGTGGCGCAAGCGCGTTTTGACGCTATTGTAGAGCGACTGATATCCGAACTGCAAGTGCTGGACCCCTCGCTTGGAACTCTTTCGGTGCGCGATTGTACCTATCGCATCTATCGTGATACCCGCTTCTCGCCCGATAAAACTCCTTATAAAACCCATATGAGCGCATATATCTGCCCTCACGGCCGCAAGTCGGGATATGCGGGATACTACCTCCATATTGAGCCGATTGGCGATGGCCTGCTCGGACGAAGTATCATTGCTTCGGGCGCACATTGCCCGCTGCCGAAATTTGTGCAGAGTATTCGTGAGGAGATTTTGGATAATGGTGCCGGATTTGACCAGAGCGTCAAACGAGCAGAGGGGTGGACTCTTGACGACACCTTTGCGCTGAAACGCATACCTCGTGGTTTTCCTGTCGATTCCAAATGGGGTGATTATCTTCGTCTAAAAGATTTTATTTTGGAGCAGGATTTGGACTCCGATGTTTTGGACGCTCGGGAGCCTGTGGCAGTGCTACGCGAGAAGTTTGCCGCGACTGTCGAGTTTAACCACCTGCTTAATCGCGCTATCGAGTACGCTTTCGAGGAGATGTAAGCTTTGCCGAGGGCGCAAATTCCAATGTTACATAGTAGTTTTGACGCGGCATAGGTCTTGACAAAACCGATTCGTACTCCTCGTTCAATAGGTTATTGATAGTAAATTTTGCTGCGAATACACCCCACGCACGACTCCATCGTTTGCCGAGCGAGAGGTCACTCATAAAGTAGGGTTGCAGAACACCCAATCGGGTTGCAGTTTGATTTGACGAGGTGGTGTATCGCTCGCTGTAATAGTTCCAACGATAGCGCAACTCCCAACCGCGCCACGCCAGCGTACCCACAATCGACGACGATAAACGGGGAATATAGACTAATTGTTTGCCTTGTGCTTCGCTGCTCCACTCTTCGCCACCCATATTTATCGAGGGTGTCCACGCAAAACAACCATCTACCGAGAGTCTCCAATCTTTGCCGAAACGCCACGCACCGCCGGCTGCGCTTTCGATTCCGTAACTATGAACTCGGCTCACATTGACGGGCGACCAAAATCCGTTGAAGGTTGGCAGCCACAAAATCCAGTTGTCGATATACGAATCAAACCAAGTCACACGGGCGTGTATCGAAACTTTTTTCCACGCATGCTCGGCACTCACACCGACATCGTAACTCAAACCCTCCTCTGCTTTTAGATTAGGATTTCCTCCGGGCTTGCTGTATAGGTCGTTGAGGGTCGGAAAACGATAGTTGCGTGTCGCACTTGCCCGCACAATGACATTGCCTTTGGGCGATGCAACTCCTTCGATAAATAGCGCAGGAATAGGCTTCGAGGCTTGATTGCCACACAACTGTTCACGAAGAGTAGCTCCGAGTGATAGTCGCGCTAATGGTTGCCATTTGGCCGATAGTGTGGCGTCTAACGAGAGTCTGCCGTTGTCGTAGCCGCTCAAAGTACCATTGCTGTCCTGCTTGTCGTAACGATAATCACGACTGCTTACAATATCTTGTCGCACCTCCGCTGTTGCCGACAATAACCATCGCCCCAAGTACCAACTGCCAGTAGCACCGCCTTTGATGGAGTGCAGTCGGCTGCCCGAGTCAATCATCACGATCTGTTTGCCCCCTCCCGCATCGCGCGAGTAGTTGTACTTCAAATCCGAGAAGATGTAACCCGCATCAACACGAATCGAATAGCGATGTCGGAGCATACGCCACCCAACCGTAGTACGCAGAGTGTTGTCGGTTTGGTTGTTGGTGTAGTCGTCGCCCTGACGATAACTTACCGAGAGCATAGGTAACCCTCGGTCCAATCGAGAGTACCAGATGTTTGCATCGAGTGTACCTTTATCCTTGAAATCGACACCGAGCGACTGAACTATATGCAGGTCGTTAATCTCGCCTCCACGATTGCGCTCGGTGGGGTAGTCCCAACCAACGAGTTTGCCTGCATCATCATATCGAAGGTTGGTCTTTTTGTAGTAGTTGGTGTACGGAAAATCGTTGCGCGAATAGGTGTATGCCACTCTACTTGACGAGGATACTCGGCCATTGGAGTAATCCACCCGCAGAAACTCATCGAAGGTGCAGAAAGAGCCTGCGCCCGAAACAACACTGATATTGAGTCCCGGTTTGTGTGCCGTCTCCGAAGAGATGTTTACAGCACCACCCAAAGCACCCGTAGTGCTCTCGATAGATGATGCTCCGTGATGCACTACCGCTCTGTCGATGATGATACTCGGAATGGTCGATAGGTCTATACTACCCAGCAGTGGCGAGTTAATCTCCAAACCATTCCACAAAACTTTGGTGTGTGACGACGAAGTACCGCGCAGTGATGGTGTGGAGAGTGTTCCTCGTCCGTAACTTTTGACAAAGATGGTGGAATTTTGGGCCAGCACTTCGGCGAGTGAGAAAGAGGGGCTTTCGCGTAGTAGGGTAGAGTCGATGCGTGTTGTCTGCATTCCGCTCTCGCGCAGACTGCGGGTAGTCACCTGCACCTGTTCGATATCGACCCTTCGCGCCACATCTTGTGCCCACGAGCCGATACCGACCAACAACATCGCAACTATGACTACACACCTTCTCATCGCTATCGTTCTATCTCCTCAATGGCCGAAATCTCGGTCGAAATCTCGCCTATAACGGCCGCCGAATAACAAACTCCGCTTTGGACACGCACAAAATCAATATGTGATATCTCTACCGCACAGCCTTGATGATTGATGGCGTTTGCAATATCAAACAAGTTCCAGCCGTTCACGCACTCCGCCGATTGATTGTCGGCATAACCCTCGCCATAAGGCAATGACACAACCTTGCCGTCGATGTATTGCACTTTGTTATGGAGCATAGTTCCTCCGAGCGTAAGATTGTGCGGAGTCCACTCGGGATAGTAGTTGTTGTCGGTGTGGTAGGCGTTGCGCTCGATAGTGCCGCACGAGCCGTCCGATGCACGCCATTGAATAGTGCCATGCGCACGGTTGGTGTTGTGTAGATATGTAACCGCCATATCTTGTTGCACATCTGCTGTGCCCGTTGCCGAGCCTTTGAGCTCGTACCAAACCTCGTCAGCCTCTCCGTTGCCGTTGAGGTCCTGCATAACCCACACCACACCCGGCTCCGAGGAGTTGTCAAACGAGTTGCCTTTGATACGAAGGTCATACCCCTCGCCATTGGCAATGCTGTGGTCGAAACCGACAACAATATATCCGCCAAAGCCTCCCAACGATAAGATTTCGCCCGCCTGCAACTTGTCGAAGGCGTATTGCTCGGGCGTGCGGCCACCCATTCCTGTATTTATAAACTGCCCTGCGGCAGGTTGGTACTCCAAAACTCTGTCTGCCGAGGTGTGCGACTCTTCGCTCCGAGGGCGAGCTGCAATATTTTCCCCGATGCACACCACGCCAAAGTCGCAAAAATCGGTGTCGGTGGCAAATCGAATGTCGTAATACCCCGTCATTTCGGGACTGAAATCCAACCACGCTTCCGAGCCCGATTTTACCTCCACGCCATTGACACTCCATCGGTACTCTGTTCGCGGTTGAGGGGCAAATATTACCGGAGCCAAATGTAGTGTCGTTCCAAGCGCAATGGTGTATTCTTTTTGAGGTACGTAAAGTTGCAACGGCAGGGCTTCGGGTCGAACAATCCGTATGGTACGACTTACCGAGGCGGTTGCAGTCTGGTCGCCTTTGTGTCGTATGGCGGTTATATTTAATATGTGTGTTCCCTCCTCGGCGGTGATGTGCATCTTGGGCTCGCTACCGATGTATGCTCCTTCAAGAGTCCACACCAGCGAGTCGTAGGTGCCGTCAATGGCGGGTTGCAACCAAAGACCGAACTCCTGTGTGGTGGTCAGTTGTGTGTCGCTCTCGTCAAGCGTTATCGTTGGTGCTGCGAGGGGCGCAGGAGTGTCGCCTTCCGAACCAATCTCGTTGTGGAAGTTACACGCACCAAAGAGTAGCGCAGCAAGTATTATCGTCGTCTTTCTCATTATTTGAAACAGAATGAGCCGGGGATAATGCCGGCGGTGAAACTGTCGAGCAGTGTGCCACTATGGTTGTAACGATACACCACGCCCGACTGAATGTAGTCTATCGCATCGGAGCAATAGATGTCACTTGTGGTTGGGTCGATACCCAAGGCGTACAACAAACGCCCGTCGGCATCAACTATGGGTGTCGAGGGCAACTTGTCGGCGGTGTATTTCAAAGCCCAAAGATGCTTGTTAAGTATATAAATGGTGCTACGAGTAGCATCAATGCCAATGTCGGTCGGACTTATGTTAGGCAGGTTGATAACCATCTCGACGGCAAGTGGTGATGTCGTCAATCTATATAGTTTGGGTGCGATGTTGCCTGCAACGCCACAATCGGTCACCACCCACAAACGCTCCAATTTATCCATAACCATTTTGCGCGGTTGCCCCTCGATGTGAATGGAGTCGCAGATGGAATCGCTTGTGGGGTCTATGCCCAATATGGTGTTATCCCTCGACCAACAATTCACAAAAACCCTATCGCTTGTAGCAGCAAAGCACTCTGTTGAGGGGTGCGATGGGGTGAGGATATGCCCCGTAAGTTGCATTGTGCGAGGGTCGAAGATGTTGATGCGTGAGTCGTAGAGGTCCGAGATGTATGCTTTGTCTGGGGCGACAAAGTGTATGTAGCGTGGCGAATTGACACCAGTCAGTATCCCACGCAGGGTAAAGGTGTCGGGGGCGATAGCAAAAACCACCCCCGAGTTATTTACCACAATATATAGAGTGTTGTTGTATAGTGTCATCGAGTGTGCTACATCGCCCAGACGCATATCGTTAGCACGAATGAAAATTTCGTTCTCGACACTCTGCGCTATGGGAGCGTAGTAACTCATCGAGGCGTTGCCGTACATAAAGTTACCCTCGTTGCAGACAAAAACGCCGTGCTCGGCCGCCTCGAAGTTCTCTAACTCCGAAGGCCCGAAATCCATACAGCCAACCTGCAAGCATACGAGCAGTAACCCAACAATATGTCGGCAAACCTTTGTCATTGCCTATTTCTCGTAAACAATATCGTCGATGCAGATGTAGGCAGGAGCATTCATACCCCAATCGCCCGTATCGGTAGATGTAATTTTCAGTTCAATGCGATTAACCTCGCCAAGAGAGGTCAAATCAACCTTGGTCCAATCGCTGATGTAGGTGTTGCCCTCGGCAATGGTAACATCGATGTTGCCCGTTGCGGTTGTTCCTTGGTAACCTGTGATTGTGAGCGTTGTTTTGTCCTCGTTGCTCCATTGCGAGAAACTATCTTCGCCCTTAACATAGCATACAGTGGTGGTGCTGTTGTTCAACATAAGACTTTGGGGTGCGACCGTGCTGTTGAACTTGATGTCGGGGGTGTAGAGCGAGCCTACCGAAACCGAGTGGTAGTAGATTGCGAACTTGCTACCCGAATAGGCTCCCGTAGGTGAGGCGTATTGGTGCGAATAGTCGCTTTGGTACTCGGTTTGAGTGTTGTTACTGAATGTCCAACCCAACCATACAAACCAGGGAGTCTCCTGACGCCAAGTGTCAAAACGAGCACCCAGCAGACTCTCGGAGTAGATGTCATAACTCTCGGTGTCGTCTTTGGTGTTGGTTGCTTGTCCCCAACTGCGACCCTCTTCGTTGAGTGCTACTTGCTCGAAGTCGATAGTGTAGGTTTGAGGAGTGTTCTCCTCCTCGGCGTTGTTGCAGGCTGTGAGCGTCAAAGTCACGAGCACTGCCCAAAGTGTGTACTTTTTCATAGTGTTTAATAAATGTGTTGGTTAAAAATTGTGTCCCGCAATTTCTTCTCTGCGCCCCCAAACAAAAGCGACGCAGAGCTTTCCTGCTCCGCGTCGCTTTTGTCCTTAATCCGAAGTTTCAGACACTATGAATAGTCCTACCTCATTCTCGTTAATGCCTACACAAAAGCCCCGTTCGCCGCAGGAAAAGTGTAATACACAATCAAGGCAGGTCTTCTGACTTATCTCTTGCAGGTGTGCGCCTTCCCGATTTCTCAGTGGCAGGATTGCACCCTTGCTACGCTCCAAAAGGAGTGCGAGATTCACAGCAGCGGGAACTGTTGCCGACTTTCACGACATTCCCTTTTAATCTCGATGCCAAATTTTTAAACTCCCCATAAGGTCGTATCCCAAAATCAATGAGGCACCGTGTTGAGAACCTTTTGTGTTGTGCAAAGATACTGATTAAATCTGTATCTCCAAAAAATTAATATCCAAATGTTTGTACCTCGATACTTTCGAAATGCTCTTCGATACTTTCGAAATTTTCCTCCATACGTTCAATGCTATCTTCCAAACGATCGAAGTAGTTGCCTCCCGAGTGTAGATTGCAACCGCCAAGAATCATTGCGATAATGCAGAAAGCGATTATTGCAATGATTGCCCACTTGTTTGATTTCCACTCAAAAGCAAAGCAGTAGAGCAAGTAGGTGAGCAGTAGCCACGGTATAGAGATTATGGCCGCCAAGATACCAAAAGGTAACATGATAAAACCAAATATAGCAATCAAAACTACAAGGGCAAGCCAACTAAATAGCAGATAGGTTGCACCAAGACCCGCCAATACGCGTAGTATTGTTCGTACTACACCATCGTCCGAGTTTGTTACTTCGGGATTGGGTGTTGCCGTCACCGTCGCATTATTGTTGTCGTCATAGGGAATACATATCCACAGGATGATATAAATCCAAAAACCTACCGAGCCAAGTATGAAGGCGAGTAGAGCAATCACGCGAATTAGTGCAGTGTCCGTACCCAGATAACGAGCCAAGCCTGCGCATACTCCCGCAATCATTCGGTCGTTACGCCTGCGAACCAATCGTTGAGTGGACTGATTGGCGTTTGCTTGTGCTTTCTTCTCGCCAAAAGTGGCGGGCTGACCGATTTGAACGATAACTTGTCGCACCATATCAATAGTAACGACCTCGACTGTCGAGGTTAATTGCTCGCGTAGTAGTTCCGCAACTCGTCTTTCTACATTGTCAGCGATGTTCTGCTCCGAGGCGTTGAGCCTTGTGCGTATATCATCAAGATATTGTGCGAGTGCTTGATAAGCATCTTCATCGACAACGAACGCCTGTTGTCCGATGTTTGCATTTATGGTCTGTTTCATATCCTACCTATTTATTATATAGTGACCTTCAAATATACGATTTTTTCAAAAATAGGACAAAAACGGGGTGAAAAAAAAGAGGTTGCCCTTCAAAACTTGTTGGACAACCTCTTTGGGAAGTATGCTCTTTGGGAGTAGATTACTCCTCTTTGAGATCGAGTTTGATGTTGAGCTCTTCGAGTTGAGCAGGGTCAAGTGTCGAAGGAGCCTCAATCATAGTGTCGCGTCCCGAGTTGTTCTTGGGGAATGCGATGTAGTCACGAATCGACTCGGCACCGCCAAACAACGAACACATACGGTCAAATCCGAATGCCAATCCTCCGTGAGGGGGCGCACCATATTTGAATGCGTCCATCAGGAAGCCGAATTGAAGTTGAGCCTTCTCGGGAGTGAAACCGAGAGTTTTGAACATCTGTTGTTGCAACTTCGCATCGTGGATACGGATTGAGCCACCGCCGACCTCGACACCATTAACCACAAAGTCGTAGGCATTGGCGCGAATCTTTCCGGGGTCGCTCTCGAAGTATTGAATATCCTCGGGCTTGGGAGCAGTGAACGGGTGGTGCATAGCATAGAAACGCTCGGTCTCCTCGTCCCACTCAACAAGCGGGAAGTCCACAACCCACATAGGTGCAAACTTGGTGTTGTCGCGAAGACCCAAACGACGACCCATCTCCAAACGCAACTCGCAAAGGATAGTTTGACTCTTGCGTTTCTTGCCGCAAACAACCAACAGAAGATCGCCGGGTTGAGCCTCGGTACGCTCCACCCACGCCTTCAAATCCTCGGCCGAGTAGAATTTATCGACGCTCGATTTGATGCTGCCATCAGTCTCGATTTTAACCCAAACCAAACCTTTGGCACCAATTTGAGGACGTTTAGCCCACTCGGTCAGTTCGTCAATCTGTTTGCGCGAGTAGCCTGCACAACCGGTTGCTGCAATAGCACCGATGTACTCTGCGCTATCAAATACACCAAAGCCACGGTCACGAGTCAGGTCGGTAATCTCGTGAATCTCCATTCCGAAGCGCATATCGGGTTTGTCCGAACCGAAACGGTCCATCGCCTCGGCCCAAGGCATACGCAAGAAAGGCTCGTTGAAGTCGATGTCCAGCACGGTTTTGAACATATGTTTGGCCAAACGCTCGAATACATCGATAACATCATCTTGCTCCACGAACGACATCTCGCAGTCGATTTGTGTAAACTCGGGCTGGCGGTCTGCGCGCAAGTCCTCGTCGCGGAAACAGCGTACGATTTGGAAATATTTGTCGTAGCCGGCAACCATCAACAACTGTTTGAATGTTTGCGGGCTTTGGGGCAATGCGTAGAATTGACCGGGGTTCATACGGCTCGGTACCACAAAGTCACGAGCACCCTCGGGTGTCGAACTGATAAGATACGGAGTCTCGATTTCGAGGAATCCCTCTTTGTCGAGGAACGAACGAATCGATTGAGCCATACGGTGACGCAAAATCATCGCATTTTTGAGCGGACCACGACGCAAGTCGAGGTAACGATACTTCATACGAAGGTCGTCGCCACCATCAGAGTTGTCCTCGATAGTGAAAGGAGGTGTCTCGGCAGCGTTGAGGATTACGAGGTTGCTGACAGCAATCTCGATGTCGCCTGTTGCAATTTTGCCGTTCTTGGCCGAACGCTCGATAACTTTACCTGTCGCTTGGATAACATACTCGCGTCCGAGCTCCGAAGCGGTCTGCTTTGTTGCCTCCGACGAATTTTCATCAACAACGAGCTGTGTAATGCCGTATCGGTCACGAATGTCGATGAATGTCATCGCACCCAAATTGCGGACTTTTTGCACCCAGCCGGCAAGGGTAACCTCACAGTTGAGGTTGGAAAGACGAAGCTCTCCGCAGTTGTGTGTTCTGTACATATTTCGCTTTTTAGATAATTATTCTTTATTTTGCAATGACAAAAGTACTAATTATTATGGAAAGTGTAGAGCAGAGAGACGAAAAATTTATGCGTATGGCAATAAACGAGGCTCTCGTGGCGTTAAAAAAAGGAGAAGTGCCTATCGGAGCAGTGGTTGTTTGTGGCGATAGAGTGGTGGGCCGAGGTCACAATTTGAGCGAAACGCTGGGCGATGCAACAGCCCACGCCGAGATGCAGGCCATTACAGCCGCCTCGTCGTTGATGGGTAAATATCTCGATAAATGTACGCTCTATGTAACCGTTGAGCCGTGTGTCATGTGTGCGGGTGCGTTGAGTTGGAGTCAGGTAGGCGAGGTAGTGTGGGGCGCAGACGACCCCAAACGTGGCTATCGTACAGCATCGGAGCATATTTTACACCCCAAAACCCGAGTTCGCAAAGGCGTTTTGGCAACGGAATGTGGCTACCTTGTGACCCGATTTTTTGAAAAATTGCGTCAATAGTTGGCATTTCGGAAAGAAAAGCATATTTTTGCCCTTTGGAAAATAACTTTAATGAAGAATATAACTATGAACAAAATCAAAATCTTCGCAGCCGTTGTGGTTGCAATGTTCGCTTCGGCAAGTCTGTTTGCACAAGATGTAAACACCGTCAAAGCAAAGTACAACGAGGCTGCCGCTAAAATTTCGGCAAAAGATTTCAACGCAGCAATTACTCTTTTGGATGAGGCTGTAAATTTGGGTCTTGAAACAGAGGGTGCCGAGGAGACTGTTGATGCAGCTCAAAAGTTGTTGCCCGTTTGCTACTTCCAAAGCGGTTTGGGTTTGGCAAAAGCAAAACAACTCGATGCAGCTCTCGAAAAATTCACCAAAGCAGCAGAGTTGGGCGAGCTTTATGGCGATGCTAAAAGCGCACGTAACGCCAACACTATGATTGCTCGTGTTTACACTATGAAGGGTGCTGATGCTTTCAACAGCAAAGACTTTGCAACTGCCGCTTCGATTTTCGCTAACGGTTATGCAGCAAACCCCAATGACACCAAACTTGCTCTTAACCTTGCGATGAGCTACTGCGAGATGGGTGACCTTGTAAAGGGTGGTGAGGTTTACAAACAAATTTTGAGCCTTACCCACAGCAAGTACGACGCTGATAAAGCAACTGCAAAAGAGAAATTCACCAACTACTTGTTGGCTGCTGCTTCGACCAACGCTACCGAGTCGAAATTCGATGAGGCTTTGGTTTACACCAACGAGATTATCGCTTTGGATTCGCTCAGCGCAGTAGGTAACAAACTTCTCGTTCAGCTCTACAACTCGAAACAAGACTATGCCAAAGTTGCAGAGTTGGCAGGTAACGCTGCTGCATTGCAAGCTACTCCCGAGGAGCAAAGCGACCTTTACTATATGCAAGGTGCTGCTTTGAGCAACAGCGACAAATTGCCCGAGGCTATCGAGGCTTACAAGAAAGTTACCGCAGGTAACAACGTAGCTAACGCAGCCGAGCAAATCAAAGCATTGCAAGCAGTTATCGCTTCGAAGAAGTAATATTGGATTGCATTTCCAAAGTTAAGGGTGTGTCTAACAAGTTTTTTAGACACACCCTTTTTGTTGGCTAAAAAGTAAGCCCTACCTGCGTGTCAGGTAGGGCTGCGTCATTTAAGGTGTGTCACTGCCTATTTGGCATATTTCTCTTTGTACTTTTCGAGTTGGCGTTTGAGGGCCTCGATTGAGAGGTCAACGGCCTCCTCGAAAGTCTTGCAACGGTTTTCGGCTACAAGATCTTCTCCGGGCATTGCAAGTGTTATAGTGACTACTTTATTTCCTTTTTCGTTGTCTTTGTCGAGTTTCATGATAACGTTCGACGAAGTGGCTTTTTCGGCAAATTTGTCAAGTTTAGCCATTTTTTTCTCTACGAATTCAACAAGTTTCTTGTCGGCATCGAACTTTACGGATTGAATTTCAACGTTCATAGTAAATCCTCCTATAATTTTATTCGGTCCGAACGTCGGAACCGATTATTTGTTCTTTTTTACCCCTTCGGTTTTGGCCCCTCTGGGGTGGGCGCGGTTGTAGGCGCTTTGTAGGGCGGAGATTGTATTGTGGGTGTAAACCTGTGTCGAGCGGAGTGAGGCGTGCCCCATTAACTCCTGTATTGCCCTCATATCGCCACCATGATTCATGATGTGTGTGGCAAAGGTGTGCCTTAAAACGTGAGGACTCAACTTACCTTTGATACCCATTCGTGCCAACTCTTGCCTTACAATGTTGTAAACGGAGCTGGCCGAAATACGTTCTCCTTTCAACGATAAAATTAGTGCATTTTTGTCTTTTATGCAAATGTTTTGGGCGAAAAATGAACTTAATGAGCTTAAATAATCATCAATTTGCTCAATAACATAACGTACCACCGGAATAATACGCTCTTTGCCTCCCTTGCCCCGCACCCGAAGACGAGCCTTGTCGCTCGAAAAATCGTCACGATTGATACCGATAAGCTCGGCGCGACGTAACCCAAGACCATATAATAACGATATGATTAACTTGTTGCGCACCGCGATAAAACTATTTTCGACATCGGCCCTTTGAGCTCTCTCGTCAATCTGTTTAATGCCTATTTCCTCCTCGGATATGAACGAGGGCAGACGAGTCGATGTCTTTAACCTGTGAATACCGATGGTGGGGTCTTTGCTGATATGCCCTTTGCGAATAAGCCAACCGAAGAACGATTTAATGGAACTCATTCTGCGGTTTATGCTTGCCGGCGAGAGTGTCTGTCCACGAGAGTTGCGATACTCGCCGAGAGCGATAATCCACTCCCGAATATCGTCGTGCGTAATGTTGGCGGGGTTGAACTCTTCGGAATCAAAGCCCATCAATTCCACAAAATCGTATAAATCACCGATGTAATTTCGTACGGTGAGAGGCGAGTATCGTTTTTCGCTTGTCAAATATGTGCGAAATCGCTCAATCATAATTTACTCCATTTCGCCGATGAGTCCTCGAATGACGACGCTTGCACAGGCGCAACCGAAAATGGCAGGCATATACGATATGGTGCCGACGTTGGACTTCTTGTTGGTCTCTTCGCAGAGAATCATCGACCCTTCACGCACTTTTTCGGGCGAGAATACCGCCCAACAACCACTGCGAATACCCATCTTGTGAAGTCGTTTTCGCAACATGTGCGCCAAAGGACAGTGATGTGAGCGACCGATGTCGGTAATTTCGACTTTTGTCGGGTCGGTTTTGGCTCCTGCTCCCATTGAACTTACGAGCGGATAACCTCGTTTTAGCGAGGCCTCAATGAGTGCGGCTTTGGGCGAGAGTGTGTCAATGGCATCGACCACAAAGTCGAAATGCGCCGAATCCAAAAGTTCGTCGGTCACTTCGTCGCGTATGTATCGCTCGACAACGGTCAGTTCCAATTCGGGATTGATGTCGCGCAATCGCTCTGCCAAAACTTCACTTTTGGCTCGTCCCACAGTCGAGTGTAGTGCAACCAACTGACGATTGATGTTGGTAACACCTACGGTGTCGCTGTCGGCTATGGTCATACGACCCACACCTGCACGAACAATCATCTCGGCAGCATAAGCTCCAACACCACCCAAACCCACGACCAAAACGTGAGCATTTTTCAGTATATCTAATTTTTCGGCGCCGAGCAACAACTCGGTACGTTCCATCCACTCTGCCATATAGTGTTGAAATTATTGAAAACAACCTCGCGCAGATGCTCCTCGCTCTGATTGCGTAGTTGTGCTATTGTTTGATAAATGTGCGAGATATCCTCGCCGCTGTCATCGCTTTCCGTCAAGATGTACCTGTCGTCAATGCTTTTCAGCGTATTGACACTTCGACTCGACGCCAACGAACGAGGTCCGAATGAGAGCCGATAACCCCTCTGTGTTGCTCGCTTCGCCTGCTCGTCGGAGCCAATCCACGAATGGAATATCACGGCGCGCAGATGATGTACGGCAAGCCTTTGCATAATCGGCTCAAAACATTTGACCGAGTGTATGATGACGGGTAAATCTCGCCTTTCGGCAATCTCCAAATGGGCGTCGAAAACCTCTAATTGCCGTTCCAAATCTCCGTCACAAATGCTGTCAGCTCCCGTTTCGCCTATGGCAGCAATCTCGGCCTCGGCAACCATTTTCAACTCCTCGGCAATCTGCTCGTCCGACAACTCGCTCACGCGCCAAGGGTGTATTCCCAGAGAGCAGAAACCGAAATGTGGATTTGGAGTCTGAATGGCAACTAATTCGATAGCGCAACCACGAGGCTGATGGGTATGTACATCGATGAGTGGAATCATACCTGATGCTGTATGTGGCGTGTTAGAATTTGTAGCAATCGGCAAATGTGGGCCACTTCTGGTCCTTCTCCGATATGATTGCTTCCGACGGGTCGATACCCCAATCAATACCCAATGCCTCGTCGCACCACAAAAGACCGCAATCGGCCTCCGGAGCATAATAGGCGTCGCATTTGTATTGAAGTACCGCGCGTTGCGACAGCACGGCAAAACCGTGTGCCAAACCTCGCGGAATATAGATTTGTCGATTGTTCTCGGCGC
Organism: Rikenellaceae bacterium; assembly: GCA_015060105.1. Classification (GTDB taxonomy): domain Bacteria; phylum Bacteroidota; class Bacteroidia; order Bacteroidales; family Rikenellaceae; genus UBA940. The sequence goes on from SUZD01000014.1 coordinate 41,355, forward strand.
TCAACTCGAAGGCTGCCCAACGACCGAAAGTGGGAGAGTCTTGACGTAAATCAACTACCACATCGCGCACACAACCCTCCACCACGCGCACAAGTTTTCCTTGCGCTGCATCACCCTTTTGGAAATGCAAACCACGAACAACGCCCTTTGTCGAAAGAGATTGATTTTCCTGTACAAACGGACGACTGCTCACATGGGCGCAAAACTCGTCACTGCGGAAACTTTCGTAAAAATATCCGCGTGCGTCGCTGTGCAGTTGTGGCGTGATAATCACAACGCCCTCTATGTTTGTGGGCTCGTATTGCACCTTCGTTATATTTTGAGGTCGTAAATCTGGATAACACCTTGCAACGCACCACCCTCATCGGTAACCAACAATGATGTAATTTTGCTCTCGGTCATCATCTTCTCGGCCTCGATGAGTTTTGCTTCGGGGCGTATCGTTTTTGGCTTTTTGGTTGCGATGTCCATTGCCGTAATCTTGAAGAAATCCTCTTTGTGTTCCTCCATAGCACGACGCATATCACCGTCGGTAACAATACCGATTACGCCACTCTTCTCGTCGCAAATAATCACCATACCCAGACGACCGCGACTCATAGTGTGAATCATATCCGTAGTGTTGCAGGCGGTCGAAACGGTAGGCAAATCTTCGCTACGCATAACATTTCCGACATTCAACAGCAGTCGTCGTCCGAGCGAACCTCCGGGGTGGAATTTTGCGAAATCGACAGCTTGGAAGTTGCGCATCTTCATCAGCGTAACGGCCAAAGCGTCGCCCATCGACATCTGAACGGTTGTCGAAGTGGTCGGCGCAAGATGCAGAATACAAGCCTCGCTTTCGACTGCGATGTCGAGGTGTATGTTGCTGTAATGTGCCAACGACGAGTCGGGATTGCCTGTCATCGAAATCAGCGTATTGCCGTTTTGTGTGATAAACGGAACAATTCTCAAAACCTCTTCGGTTTCGCCCGAATAAGATATTGCGAGAATTACATCGCCCTTCGAGATGGTGCCGAGGTCGCCGTGAAAGGCTTCTCCCGGGTGCATGTAGTAGCTCGGAGTACCGGTACTCGCCAGAGTAGCGGCTATTTTTCGACCGACCAAGCCCGACTTGCCCATACCCGTAACAATGAGTTTGCCCGAGCAGTTAAGTATTGCATCAACGGCTTCGGTGAATGCGCTGTCGAGTTTCGAGGCTGTGTGTTTGAGTGCATCTGCCTCGGAATTCATTGTTTGTTTGGCAAGTTCGAGGATAGTCGCCTTGGTATCTTGTGTCATAACTTGTGTTTGTTGATATGCAAATTTAGCATAATATTCCGAAAGAGAGGCCTATTTTACGCTTTTTTTACAACGACCGAAGCCCAACCATCTTTCAGGTCTTGTCCGATATATGTCAATCCGAGCCCCTCGGCACGCTCACGAATGGTCGCAATGTCGCCTTCGAGAATACCGCTCATAATAAGTTCGCCACCCTCGTTGAGCGACTCATAGTAGGCGGGCATATCTCCGAGCAGAATGTTGCGATTGATGTTAGCCAAAATGGTGTCGTAATGTTTGCCGCTGATAGCGCGCACATCGCCCAAAATGGCATTAACCTTATCCTCGACACCATTTTCCTTGCAGTTCTCGCCGCAATTTTCATAGGCCCAATCGTCAATATCTACCGCATCGACACTCTCGGCTCCGCACTTTGCCGCAATTATTGCCAATACGCCTGTTCCGCTACCCATATCCAAAACTCGCTTACCGCTGAAATCTCGCGCAGCAGTTGCTCGGCTCATCAGGAAAGTGGTTGCGTGATGTCCCGTTCCGAACGACATCTTGGGCGTGATAACGATGTCGAAACGATAGGTGGGGTAGGGCTCGTGGAAAGGCGCACGAATGGCAACTACGCCATCGACCTCGACGGGCGGAAAGTTACTCTCCCACAATGCGTTCCAATTTTGTGTCTCGATGGCGATGTAGCGTTGTCCGCTAACCTCGTAACGAGCCAACATACTCTCCACTTCGGCGTGACAATCAGCCAGGCGCTCGTGTGGTATGTAGGCTTTCAAACCCTCTTGGTCGGTTGTGAAGCTGTCGAATGGAAATTCTGCCAATTCGGCTGTCAATATCTCGGCCATTTCGTCCGAGCAGGGAATGTTAAGTTCGATGTAGTTCATTATTTGGCTATTTTGTTTATTATCAAAGCAATGGCTCCGTCGCCCGTAACATTGGTGGCGGTGCCGAAACTGTCCATGGTTATATATAGGGCAATCATCAATCCGTTATCTATTTCACTAAAACCGAGCATCGATTGTAGCAGACCGAGCGACGCCATGATAGCGCCACCCGGAATGCCCGGAGCCGCAATCATTGTTATACCCAACATCATAATAAAGCCTGCGATTTGTTGTGGGTCTATGGCGGTGCCGTTAATCATCATAATCGCCATAGCGCAGGCCGTGATTTTGATGGTGCTGCCCGAAAGGTGTATCGTGGCGCAAAGCGGAACCGTGAAACCTGCAATTTCGGGTCTTACTCCACACTTTATGGCCTGTTCGAGTGTCACAGGAATTGTCGCAGCACTCGATTGCGTACCCAGTGCAGTCATATAGGCCGTCATCATATGACCCAACATCTTGAACGGATTTTTGCGTGCAACGATACCTGCAATGGTGAATTGCAAAAGCAAGATGACGATTGTTATGCCGAATATTACGCCAATCAGTTTGAGGAAAACGCCCAAAATGTAGAACACCTGCCCCGAAATCGTAATGTTGAGGAATATGCCGAAAATGTATAAAGGCAGCAGCGGTATAATCGCTTTGCTGATAATCATCATCACAACATCTCTCAACTCCTCCATCGCGCTTTTCAGCGTGCGACTATCCAACGCGGCAATACCCAAACCCAACACAAACGCCATAATCAATGCTGTCATCACACTCATCAATGGCGGTATGTCTATTGTGAAATAGGGAGCAAGTCCTGTTTCTGCCATTGTTTCGGACGATAGTGCATTTGCCGAAATCAAACTCGGAAAGGAGAGTGTGCCAACTCCCAAAGTGAAAAATCCGCTGAAAATCGTAAAAAGATAGGCCAATGCCGTTGTCAGCAAAAGCAATCTTCCCGCTCCTTTGCCTATGTCGGTTATCGCAGGGGTTACCAAACCGACAATGATAAGAGGAATCAAAAAACTGAGAAAGTTGCCAAAGATTGAGTTGAATGTTACGAAAAAGCGTGTGATGGCGTCGTTGAAGAACAATCCGCATACAACTCCCAGCACAATGGCTATGGCTATTTTGGGTAATAATCCAATCTTGATTCTTTTCATAAAGCGTGATTTGTAGCGTAAAGATACTAAAATAATCGGTTTTAGAGCCCCCTTGCCACCAATAACTACGCCAAAAACTATATACCTATTATATATATAATCCCCAAACACAGAAAAAATCAAAAAATATCAAAAAAAGTTTCAAGAATGTTTGGAGGTAAAGATTTTTTGCCTACCTTTGCACCCGCAATCCGAAAGAAACACGGTGCGAATGAATGAGGGGAGTCCTCTCGGAGATTGGTACAAAAGGTGTTTTTGAGAATTGTGAAAAAGTTCTTAAAAAAAAGTTGCAAAAAATTTGGAAGTTTCAAAATCTTGCCATACCTTTGCAATCCGTTTCGCTCCCAAATTTTTCGAGCGAACATAGAACAAGGTTCTTTGACTTACTGGTATAATTGAGAGAAAATGTAGTATTTATCAATTCCTTTTCCAAAAGGATTAAGTAGTCAGGCTCTAATGATTTATTTATATTTTTTATAATGGAGAGTTTGATCCTGGCTCAGGATGAACGCTAGCGGCAGGCCTAACACATGCAAGTCGAGGG
>SUZD01000015.1:0-29912 GCA_015060105.1 Rikenellaceae bacterium
CCCCAAAATCCGCTCAATCAGGCACTTAAAATTTTCTTGAATGATGACATTGGACATTGGGGGTGAAATAGGGCGAAAAAATATTGCGTAACGACAATAAACAGTGATAAATGGTTTAATCACTACACACGAAAAAAGCGCTCAAAATGAGCGCTTTATGCTAAAATGTTTTATCATCGTTTGTTATTGGTATGCAATTTTACTTGCCGATGCAGAAGTTAGCGAAGATATTGCCGAGGGTTTCGTCAGTTGTTATCTCGCCCGTAATCTCGCCGAGGTGGAACAGCACCTCGCGCACCTCCTCGCTCAGCATATCCGACGTCAGGCCCGAGTCTATACCCGCAAGGGCCTGTTCAACGGCCTCTGACGCTGAACGGAGCGCAGAATAGTGGCGCATATTCGAGACAACCGTCGAACCACTCTCCAAGCGTTCGGTATCCACAACTCCTCGCAGCATAGCACGAAGGGCATCGACACCCTCCCCCATTTTAGCCGAAAGAAGCACCGTCGAGCCATCTACTTGCCCTGCCGCACGCCCACTCTTATCGCACTTATTAAGCACCTTTATAACGGGTGCAGCGCACTCTATGGTCGTCATCTCGCCATCGGTCTCCGCGACCTGAACGACGACATCGGCCCGTTCTATGGCGTTATGCGTACGGTCGATACCCATCTGTTCCAAGCGGTCGTCGGTAGTGCGTATGCCCGCCGTATCCATAAATCTGAATCGCACGCCGTCGATTGTACAATACTCCTCGATAACATCACGCGTTGTTCCTGCCACGTCCGACACCATTGCTCTATCGTCATTCAACAGGCGATTAAGCAGTGTACTTTTACCGACATTTGGGGCTCCGACGATTGCTACGGCAACGCCATTTTTGAGCGCATTGCCGAGTTGGAAAGAGTTGGCCAGCGAGCCTATTTTCGCCTGTGTTTGCACGAGCAGTTGGCGCATAGTGGTACGGTCGGCAAACTCAACATCCTCCTCCGAGAAGTCGAGTTCCAATTCCAAAAGCGAGGTGATTTTCAGCAGTTCGGCTCGCAATTCGGCCAAGTCGCGCGAGAATCCGCCGCGCATTTGGTTGAGTGCTATACGGTGGTCGGCTTGCGAGGCCGAGGCAATCATATCGGCTACGGCTTCGGCTTGCGACAAGTCCATTTTGCCATTGACAAAGGCACGTTGTGTAAACTCGCCTGCCGAGGCTGCGCGGGCTCCTGCATTTATAAGCAACTCGACCAATCGGCGCACGATATAGGTCGAGGCGTGGCACGATATTTCGACCGAATTTTCGCCCGTATAGGAGTGCGGAGCGCGGAACACCGACACCAACACATCGTCGAGCGTCTGGTCGCCGTCCATAACCGAGCCGTAGAGGATTGTATATCCATCGGCATCGGCCACGCGGCCTCGTCGTGAGCGAAAAATCTTATCGGTCACATCAAAAGCCTCATTACCACTGACGCGTATCACGGCGATTGCTCCGCCCTGTCCTGTTGCGGGGGCGACTATGGTCTCGGTGCGGCTCATTAGTAGTTCTTTTGTATTACAAGTTTTTGTCCGATTCGGATAGTGGTGTTACGCAGACGATTCCAATTCATAATCTGCTTAACGGTTACACGATATTTGCGCGCGATTGCTCCGAGAGTTTCGCCACTCTTAACCTTATGGGTAATGCTTTGCGGCTCCTCGAAGAATTTGGGATTCATCTGTGCTGGTTTCAGATACTTTGCCATATAGACGGTATCCTTACCATAGATTGCATCGGCATTGTCGATGAACTTTGTCACCTTATTTTGCGGAACGACCAGACTATATTGTTTGTTGAGTGCGGGCACGATGTCCATTTTGTACTGCGGATTTAGCAGACGCAGAGTTTCGATAGGCAAGTCGATAGTCGAGGCGACCTGATTGAAGTGCATCGGGCGCGTGATGACCAGCGTATCGGTAGCCAAAGGCAGTGCATTTTCGGTCATATTGATACCGTGCAGGTCGTGATACTCATAGGCATAGGTTGCCGCAATGAACGAGGGCACATAGCCACGAGTTTCGCGGGGCAGGTAGGCGTAAATATCCCAGAAAGTTTTGGCTTTGGGGCCTGCATATTTGAACGCTTTATTGACATTGCCCGGGCCGCAGTTATACGCCGCCAAAGCGAGTTGCCAATCGCCATAGATATTGTACAAGTCTTTCAGATAACGCAATGCAGCATCGGTCGAGGCTACGGGGTCGCATCGTTGGTCGATAAACGAAGTTATCTCCAAGCCATAGCGGCGACCCGTGGCAAACATAAATTGCCAAATACCCATTGCTCCCGCACGCGAGCGCGCCGAGGGGTTGAGAGCCGACTCAATAACGGGTAACATTCGCAATTCCAGCGGCATTCCGTGACGTTCGAGTTGCTCCTCGAACAACGGGAAGTAGTACAGGCTGCGACCCAAAACGGCGCTTACGGTGCTTTTGCGCGTTGTGGTATAGGCTACCAAATATCGTTTGACAACCGAGTTATAGTCGAGTTCTATGGCCGACATAATATTACGCATACGATGATACCACACCGAGTCGGGCACCTCGCTATACAGCGCTTGCGTGGTGTCTATCTCGACCAAGTCTTGTTGGTAGAATTGGAAATCGCCAGCGGGGTTATTGGAGTAGAGAGTATGCAACAGCGAGTCGAACATCTCGGCACGATGCAACTCCTCCTCGGAGTAGAGGCTGTCGGAGAGCTCTATGGTAGTGCTATCACTAACAATAACGGGTTGGTCAAGGGTGGTAGAATCAACGGCACAAAGTGTTGCCAATGGTAACAGAATTGTGTTGAGAATCATATTGTCAGAATGTCAGATTAAAGTTTAGGCCGAACGAGTTTGTTTGTCCCGAGCGGAGTGTTGTCATTTGTCCGACCGAGGGTGTCAGGTGCATCGACAAGTCATCGCTGATGTCGTAGGTTTTCATGTGAGCGCTGGCGTGTGCATCGACAATCTGAATGGCATACATTGCTGCCGTCAGAATGATACACAAATCTCGATTTCGTCGATAAGAATCCCGATACTTTTTCAGCTGGTCGGTATCGTAATACGGGAACTCGTCGGAGGCACTGATTGCGCCTTTGTTGGCCATACGGTTTTCGTAGGCTCGTTGGAAACGTTCGAGTCCTCGGTTATTGAAGTCGATACAGTATATCATTGCGCCAAAGCCACCCACAACGATAGGCAGTTTCCACGCCTGATTGTTATAAATCTGACCAGCACCCGGGCAAACCATTGCAAGCGTTGTCGCCTTGGTTACGTCCGAAATACCCTTTTGCGGGCTATTCAGCACACCATCAACAAGGAAATAGACATACGACACAGCCGAGGCTCCATAGAGCAAACCCATATAGGTTTTATGCTTATTCATTTGGAGCTGAATAGCGTCCAACTCCGCTGTACGGCGCACTCCATTGACACGAATATAGTCGTTATATCGTTTTTTGTAGATGCTATGAATGTTGGTTTGTGCAATACCGAAGCCCACTCCGAGTCCGACCGTCGAGTAGAGTATCGGCAGTTTCCAATATTGGCCGTTGTATATCTGCGAGAAGCCGGGCGTCACCATCGAGATTGCCGCGACCGTTCCGATTTTGATACTATCGCGGAATAGTTTGCTGTATCGAGGTTGCAGGCTGCGTTCATAGCGTTTGATTTGTCGGGGTGTCATTCCGAGTGTTGCCGAATCGACGGGTATCAGTTTGGGCAACAAGGTATCGGCTCCTGCGATATAGAGGTCGAGGAATCGGTTCTCGCTCATCAGATACTTTGCTGCTGCCGAAGCGATTGGGGCGTTCTTATTCTCAACCAAACGGTAGCCCAACGAGTCTTGTGCTGTCGGCGAAGCGATTGTATCAAGGCTTATGGGAATGGTATCATACACAACGGTAAGCATTGAATCAATCACACTCAAATCAAATCGTTTGTCGTCGGCTCGCAGCGAGTCCAACACAAACACAAAGCGTTTGAGCGAGTCTATTGTCATCTGACCCAAATCGACATTAGCCTTATTATCGACACTTCGCTCGGCCATTCCGTTCTTGATGATGATACGTTGATAGCCTGTCGGTGTTACGGATTGGGCATACGCAGCGCGGGGGATTGCCACAAAAGCAACCACCAGCCATAACGCTATTTGCACCAATCTTCTCACTGTTTTTTACTTGTTCAGTTTAGCAATAAAACGCTCAATATCCTGCTCTCCCGAGAACTCGATAATGATTTTACCCTTGCCATTTTTCGAGGTCTTGATACTGATATTCTCCGAGAAATATCGTTCCATAACCTCAACCAAACGGCCATAACTTTCGGGATACTCCTCCTCTTCGACTTCGGCCGCACTCTTGGCATTAGCCAACTTGGCAGCATACTCTTCGAGTTGGCGCACCGAGAGGCTCTTTTTGAGGCATTTTCGCAACAAAGGCAACTGTTTCTCGTCGCTCGCCGAAGCGATTACTTTGGCGTGTCCCATCGAGATAAGTTCCTCGCGCACAGCCAACTGCACCTCGGGCGGCAGGTTCAACAAACGCAGATAGTTGGCGATTGTCGAACGTTTCTTACCTACTCTTTCCGAGAGTTTATCTTGGGTGAGTTCGCACTCGTCCATCAGTCGTTTGAGCGAGAGCGCAACCTCCATAGCATTGAGGTCTTGGCGTTGGATATTCTCGACAAGGGCCATTTCGTGAAGGTTTTGGGGCTCGACATCACGCACAAACACGGGCACTGTTTCAAGACCCGCAGCACAAGCCGCACGCCAGCGACGCTCGCCACTGATGATGATATATTTATCACCCTCGGGCTTCACCGTAATAGGCTGAATGATACCAAGCACACGAATCGAGTCGGTCAGCTCTTCGAGCGCCGCCTCATCGAAAACGGTACGGGGTTGTGTGGGGTTGGGGACAATCTTATCCACCGCCACCTGCATTCCAATATTTGAGTCCTGATTGATTGCGACGCTGTTTTGTCCGAAAATTGCGTCCAGACCACGTCCTAAACCTTTTGCCATATTCTATTCTGCTACTCTCTTTTTGCGGTTACGTTTGATGAACTCCTTTGCCAAGTTCATGTAGGTTATGCTACCCGACGCCGAAGCGTCGTACAATATCACGGGTTTTCCGTGGCTGGGCGCTTCACTTAAACGGATATTTCGACCGATAATTGTGTCGAACACCATATTTCCGAAGTGTCGCCTTACCTCCTCGACCACCTGATTTGCCATACGGCAACGGCTGTACATCGTCATAATGAAGCCCTCAATCTGTAACGAGGTATTGAAACGCGATTGAGTCATACGAATCGAGTTGAGCAACTTACTCAAACCTTCGAGCGCAAAGTACTCGCACTGCACGGGGATAAGCACGCTATCGGCAGCCACCAACACATTGACGGTCATAAAGCCGAGCGAAGGCGAACAATCGACAAAGATATAGTCGAAATCCTGTTTGATAGGTTCGAGTATATTTTTGATGATTCGGTGCGCATCGGGCATAGTCGGCATCTCGGCATCGGCAGCCACAAGGTTGATGCTCGACGGAATAACCCAAAGTTTTTTGATGTCTTCGCTCTGACGCATAACCTCTTTGGCGCTCTTCGCTCCTGTGATGCAGTCGTAGATATTGTCGCCCGTAACATCGAATCCCAAGCCCGATGTTGCATTGGCCTGCGGGTCGGCATCGACCAACAACACCTTCTTGCCCAACAGTGCCACATCTGCCGCGAGATTCATCGCAGTAGTGGTTTTACCGACGCCACCCTTCTGGTTAGCAAGTGCAATTATCTTTCCCATAAATAGTTACAAGTGTAAATAAATCGAAGGGCACACCTCCGACAATCCACAAATGTACGCAAAATACTCGAATTTTCATAAGAGTTCGAATAATTTATGTATATTTGGGGCTGTAATTATAAGGTGTAAAGGGTTTATTTTGCTCAAATTCCGACAAATAACGACTGATAATCAGGCAGTAAAGGGGTTTCCAAAAGTAAGTGACATTGCGGCTCTTCTGGTTCTCTTTTTTGCAGGAAATATCATCAGCGGTATAGTGGCCGGTTTTATGCCCGCACTGCTGGAAGGCCTACCTTCGGCGCAACAGAACATGTACCTCTACGGAAGCAGTATGCTGATTGCACTTTTGTTGATGTGGGGATATGCCCGCATCCGAGGCAGCAAGGTCGCCATTTTCCGCTACCACTTCCATTGGCTCAATACGAGCGCGGTGTTGTGGGGAGTCGTTGCTATTGCCGCCATAGGCGTTATCGAGGAGCCTCTGCTCTCGCTGATGCCCGAGGAGTGGTTAGAGTCGGTAATGCAGCAAATAGGCACGGGCGCTTATGCCATCTGCACAACGGTAATACTTGCCCCCATCTTCGAGGAGTTGATTTTCCGAGGTGTTCTGCTCGGCAATATTCGTCGTCGTTGGGGCTCGTTGCGTGCGGTGTTCTTCTCGTCGCTGATTTTTGGTGCCATTCACCTTATTCCGCAACAGGTGGTGAACGCCTTTTTGGTCGGAATCATCATCGGCGGAATCTATGTGATGACGGACTCGATACTTGCAGTTATGACCCTGCACGCCGTAAACAATGCGTTGTCGTATGTGCTGTCGGCTACCAATCCCGATGGCGACGGAACGCTTCGCAGCATTGTGACCGACGACGTAACCTATTGGAGCATATATGCCGTGTGCGTGCTGTTCCTGTCGGTTAGCTTTGCGCTGATAATGCGCCGTTATCGTCGAGTTCGCAAGGCCCGCCAAAGCAATAAAACCGCCACCGAAGGCGTTAAATGATGAATTTGGAAAGTTATGAAAGTTGAGAAAATAATATACGCACTCCTCGTTGTTCTGATGTGCGGAGTGGCCGGTTGCAAGCGCATCGGAAACTCGTTTGACTTGGACGTCGAGATTGCTCGCGTGGGCGATGTATCGCTATACAAACGCGATATCCGAGATATTGTTCCCGCCGATATTTCGAGCGAGGATAGCTTGAAATTGGTCGAAACGTATGTCGATAATTGGGCGCGCAAAGAGTTGAAACGCCAACAAGCCAACAAGGTCTTTGCTTCGTCGAGCGAGGAGATTGAGCGTTTGGTGAGTGAGTATCGCAATTCGCTGCTCACACGCAAACTCGACCAATACTATGTCGATTCCTATGGAGCCGATTCGCTCTATGGGGCGAAAGATTTGACCGCCTATTACGAGGCACACAAAGGGGAGTTCAAACTGCCGACCGACATTGTCAAAGGTCGCGTAGTGGCTATGCCGAAGAGTTTTACGCAACGAGCCAAAATCAAAGAGTTGATTAAGGCTTCGTCGGCCGACAAGTTGCAGGATTTGGCGGCTATGTGCGAGAAAAACAAACTACCGTACAGCCACTTTGAAGAGTGGGTTGATTATGCCGATTTCCTGAAACAGCTACCTACCAAGCGTAACGAGAGTTACTCCGACCTACTGAAAGAGGGTGTTGTGGGTAGTATGACCGACGGCAAGGTACTCTACTACTTCGTAATCACCGAGTTCAAGACAAAAGGCAGTGTATCGCCTTATGAGCGAGTGGAGGAGATGATACGTTGGGCTGTGGACAAACAACGTCGCGCCGACATTGTCAAGATGTGTGACGATAGTCTGTATCAGGCGGCATTGACCGAACAAAGAGTTGTGATAAATTTATAGAAGATGAGATATACAAAACTATTTTTGGCATTGATGCTGGCGGCAGGTTGCGTGACCGATATGATGGGTCAGGCTTTTGTTGCCGATAAGGTTGTGGCTGTGGTTGGTAACTCGGCTATTCTCTACTCGGACGTTATCAAACAGGCCGACGAGATTACCATCGAGCGTCGTGAGATGAACTACACCCCCGAGAGAAGTGCCGAAAACGAGGCTTTGGAGGCTTTGATGCTCCAAAAACTGCTCTACAACCAGGCGCAAATCGACTCTATCAATATCGACTACGCATTGAGCGTTATCCGCGAAGATGTTGATGATATGGTAAGCCGACTCATCATCGAGGCAGGCTCATTGCAGGCGCTCGAAAGCCGCGAGGGTCGCAGAGCCTTCGAGATTAAGGAGGAACTTTATGAGCGTTTGGCAGAGTTTCAATATGCCCGCGAGATGATGGGTACCGTAACCAGCGGTGTGAAAGTTACCCCGGGCGAGGTTGAGCGATTCTTCAAGAAACAATCCAAAGAGGAGTTGCCTATCATTCCCGAGCAGTATGTCTATGCGCAGATAACCAAATTCCCGAAATCGTCGGACGGAGCAAAGCAACGCACCAAAGAGCGTTTATTGGAGATTCGTGAGCGTATCCTCAATGGCGCACGATTCGATATGATGGCCCGTATGTACTCGGTAGATCCCGGCTCGGCACTCAAAGGAGGCGAGTTGCCCCCTATGAGCAAAAGCCAATTCGACCCCGCATTTGGCGACGCCCTCTCGAAGTTGCGTCCCGGACAAATTTCGGGTATCGTCGAGTCGAGTTACGGATTCCACATTATCCAACTTGTGCGTATGGAGGGCGAAAACTATGTCGCTCGCCACATCTTGTTGAAACCCATCTTCTCGGACGACGAGTTGTACGAGACACTCACCATTTTGGACAGCATCGGCGATGTTATACGCAATGGCGAGCTTACCTTTGCCGAGGCTGCTTTGCGCGAGTCCGATGATGCAGGTACACGTTTGAATGGCGGTCTTGTAACCAACATTGATGCAATGAAGATGAGTGGCGATTATAGCGCTTCGTCGGCTACAACCCGTTTCTTCAAAGACCAAGTGGCTCCTGCCGACTACAAGGAGTTAGCCAAGTTGAAGATTGGCGAAATCAGCCCAGCCGTCTTGTCGTACAATGCCAAAGGTGACCAGATGGGTAAGATTCTCTCGCCCGTCGAGATTATCCCCTCGCACCGAGCCGATATGGCTACCGACTACATCGTGCTCGAACAGATGGCTCTCGAACAGAAGAAGATGGAGTACTTCGACGAGTGGCTCGAAAAGAAGATAGAGGGAATGTATATCCGTGTTGATGACTCATTCGACCTTTCGCAATTCGAGCGACAGGCGTGGAACAAAAAGTAAAACCCGACCCCCGAAGATGAAAAGAACACTTACAATAGTTGGCTGTTTGGTGCTGTTGGTGTGCGGTCTGTCGCTGGCAGGACGCCCTACACCGCAAAACGACGACGCCAAAAAACTTGTCGATGTCAAAGGCGACGTTATGTACCCTATCAAGGTTGCTGACTCGTCGGCCATCTGCATTGTGGGCAACGTTGCGTTCTATCATAATGGTACGGTCATCACTTGCGATAGCGCAATTCGCTACTCGGCAAACTATATGGAGTGTCACAAGAACGTGATGCTCAACAAGGAGGATACCTACGCCTATGGCGACAAAGCCGACTACAACGGCCGAATGAATATCGCCAACATCTACTCGCCACTTATCAAAGTGCGCAATGGCGATGCGGTGCTCTATACCCACAACTTCAAGTTCAACACCAAGACCAACATCGGCGAGTATTGGGGTATGGGCGTTGTGTTCGACGACGACAACACCATGGAGTCGGAGCGAGGCTTTTTCTATGCCGACCAGAACTTGATGATTTGCGTCGATAGGGTGCAACTCAAAAACTCCGACTATCGTATGATTTCGGACTCGATTACCTACAACACCGAGACCGACGAGGCACGATTCTATACCCGCAGCTATATTTGGAATACAAAAGACGAGATTTTGAGCTCGGATAAAGGTGTCTATAACAACGACACCAAAGTCTATTCGTTCTTCTCGGACGCCTATATTTTGACCGAGAATCGTGAGGTGTGGGCCGACACCCTACTCTATTATGGCCAAAGCGAGGATGTCGATATGTATGGCAACATTCAGATTTTCGACAAGGAGCACTCGCTGATGGGTTTTGGCGATTTGGGCCGATATTGGAATGTGCGTGGCGAGACAATGCTCACTCGTCGTCCGTCGATATTCACCTATGACGGCAACACCGACGACACTACCTATATGCGTGCCGATACGATGTATCTGTATGTCTATTATCCGTCGGATTTCAAAGACTCGACTGCCGTTGCCGCCCCCGAAGCACAAGCGCCGATAGACCCCTATGCGCACCTGCATTGGATTGACTCGTTGGAGGTTGAGCGTCGTACAGTGATGGCGGATTCGTTGAGTGTTATTTTGGCCGAAACAAAGGCATATATGGATAGTTTGCGAACCATAGCCGACAGCATTGAGCTATATGCAAACCCCGAGGAGTTGGCTCGTACACTGAAACTCCGAGCACGCAAGGACTCGATTGCTGCTGCCAAGGTTGCTCTACGTGATAGTTTTTACAGCCTGAGCGACAAGCAAAAGCAGAAGTTTGCCAACGCCTACAACAAGGCCAAAAAAGCCGAGGCAAAGGCCGCTGCCAAGAAACGTCTTGCCGAGGAGAAGGCTAAATGGGAGGCCGAGCAAGCCCGCATCAAAGCCAAGATAGAGGCTCAACGCATCAAGGATAAAGCACGCGAGGACTCGCTCGATGCTGCATACAAAGCCGAAAGAGCCGCCGAGAAAGCACGAATCAAAGAGGAGAAGGCGCAACTTAAAGCCAAGAAAAAAGCGGTTGTCGAAACCCAGCAACGTATGGACTCGATTCGCCAAGCAGCAGATAGTCTTGCGGCGGATTCGACCGCTGTTGTGGCCGACAGCACACTGACAACTGCGCCTAACGATACCATTGCCGACACCGTGGCTGTTCAGCGCGATACGGTCGTTGTGGAGGAGTCCGAGAGTACCGCCCTACCCCAATCCGTTGTTGTCGAGCAACCCATATTGACCGATACATCTCAAAGGGTTCGTGGCGAGCGCGAGATTGTGTCTGCCGACTCGATATTGCAGGGTATGCCGACCGATAGCGTGAAGGTCGAAAAGCCCAAAGCGCCGGCAGAACATATCACACCGCCCGAGGTATTTGCCATTAGAGCCAGAATTGACAGTGTCCGACCTCGCAACGACTCATTAACCAAAGTCGAAAGTTATATCCGTAAGACACTGCCAGCCGACACTCTTCCGCCGAAGGTGGATAGCGCATTGGTGGCTCGACAAGACAGCATCAACCGCGCCGACTCGTTGCGTCGTGTCGATTCGTTGCGTTTCTTCAACAAGACGGCATACAAACGCATCCTCAAACGCAAACAGGCAATGGAGCAGGCTCGCAAGCAGGCTATCAAAGATTCGTTGCAAGCCATCAAAGACAGCATACGCGAGGCCAAATATATTGCCAAACTCAAAAAGAAAGGTATCTGGGTTGATCCCGATAGCGTGAAGGTCGATACTCTCGATTCATTAAGCGTTGCGCCCGTTGTCGATTCGGTGGCTGTTGTTGTCGAAGATTCGACCGCAACCGAAGAGGCCGATACTATTCAACGCGTTATTCGTGGTTTCCACAATGTCAAGATTTACAAAGGCGATATGCAGGCCATTACCGACTCGGTAGCGGCGTTCTCTATCGACTCGACAATCGTGATGTACAAATCGCCTGTGATTTGGAACGGACTCAATCAGATAACCTCGACACAGGCTACTTTCTACACCGACGGAACGGAGAGCATTACTCGCGGATTCTTCGAGGGCGACCCGATTATGGCTTCGCAGGTCGATGAGGAGCATTTCAATCAGGTTGCAGGTAAGACCATGACTGCATTTTTCCGCGACAACACCGTCTATCGCAACGATGTAAACAGCAATGCACAAGCACTCTATTGGATGCAGGAGGAGGGCTCGCCCGACATCATAGCCTATGCGACATTGATTGCTGCCGACATCACATTCCTGCTGGCCGACCAATATGTTACGCATATCAACGGCTACACCAATAGCGAGTGGACAATCTATCCGCCCGAGAAGGTGCCCGCCGATGTTCCGACCCGCTTGGATTGGTTCAAGTGGCAGATAGACCGTAAGCCTACGCGCGAAGATGTGTTTGATAGAACGATTCGTCCGTCGCGCCGTGTCGCATATAGCCAGCGTTCGCAACCACGTTTCCCGATTTCGTTGCGTATAAATAATAAACGTACCCACTTGCAGAAGTATTACCATTGGGTCGATCGCAACGATGTGCTGACCGACCAAACGTTGGAATGGGTAAACTCGGTTAAAAGCGAATACGAGGAATAAATAATAAAGGCTGTCCCTTTGGCGGACAGCCTTTATTATTAAGATTTTGAAAGGCAAGCGTAACGCAGAAATTACCATACAGAAATACAAAAAGTTGTATAACAAGAGGAATTTCAAGGCTTGCGAAGCGACTCAAACCGCAGCATACTTGGCGTATGTGAGGATTTGAGGAGCAAGCGTAACGCAGAAATTACCTTGTTAGGCAACTTTTCACTTATTTTAGAGGAGAATCAGGCTCACGCGCCATCACCATATAAAACAGTCTATCAACCAAGCGTGGAGCAAACTTCTTGATAAAGTGCGTCAGGCGACCCTCATACTCCATAAGCAGCAGGCGACGACGGCAGGAAACGCCCTTACGGATGCGGCGAGCAACCTCCTCGGCGGTCATCATCTTGCCCTCGTTACGAGGTGTTGCACCTTGTTGAGAGCCATCGGCTGTGAGTGCCGAGAAACGAACATTCGATGCAGTAAAGCCCGGGCAGGCCACCATAACATGCACCCCTTTTTTGAGGTTCTCGACACGAATGGTATCGAGGAAACCCGTCATCGCATATTTCGATGCAGAGTAGCCCGTACGCGCAGGCAGGCCGTGTATTCCCGCCACACTCGACACGCCAACTATACTGCCTTTGGATTGTTGGATATAGGGCAAGGCGTACTTGGTGCAATAGACCGTTCCCCAGAAATTGACATCCATAAGTCGATGCAGTACCGACAATTCGACATCATCGAACAGCGCGCGCATCGATATTCCCGCATTACAAATCAGCACATCTACGCCGCCAAACACATCAACGGCCTTTGCGATAAGTGCTTTGCAATCCTCCTCGCGCGTAACATCGGTTGCGATGTATGCTGCTTGTCCGCCTTTGGAGGCTATATCGTCAGCGACCACTTTAAGTTCGCCCTCTTGGCGAGCACCGAGCACCACATTGGCACCTACACTCGAAAACTCATAGGCCAAAGCACGACCTATACCCGATGATGCTCCTGTTATAACAACAGTCTTTCCTTGAAACTTCATCACTATATCTTTATTTATTAAAATCTACTCTCAACATATCATAGGCCGGTTCAATGCCCTCGGGCAATCGGGGGGCAACCTCCGAATAGAGCCCGAACTGATGAGAACAATGGGTCAGGAGTGTGCGTCGAGGTGCTATACGTCGGCTCAACGCTATCGCCTCATCAACGGTAAAGTGCGATAGGTGAGGCTCCCAACGCAGAGCATTAACAATCAGCGTTTGCACACCTCGAAGGCGTTCTATCTGCTCGTCAGAGATTGCATTGAAATCGGTCAGGTAGGCAATATCGCCACAACGAAAACCCGTAACGGGCAGACGATAGTGCAGACCACTGATGGGCGTAAACCGCAGCGTTCCGATAGTTATATCCTCGTCGGTGATGGTATGCAGCGCGATGTCAGGTACTCCGGGGTAGCGATTCTCGCCAAAAGCATAGTCAAAATCTTTGCGCACGGCTCGTTGCACCCGCTCGGTGGCATAAATATCCGTTGCCGAACTCTGAAAATAGTTGAAGGCTCGCACATCGTCGATACCTCCCGTATGGTCTTTGTGTTCGTGAGTAAGCAGTATGGCATCAAGGCGGGTAACCCCTGCGCGCAACATCTGATAGCGGAAATCGGGACCTGCATCTATCACGACATTGGTCTGTCCGTCGCTAATCAGCGCCGAACTGCGAAGGCGGCGGTCACGCTCGTCTGTCGAGTGGCACACATCGCACGGGCAAGCAACCATAGGCACTCCCTGCGATGTTCCCGTTCCAAGAAAAGTCAATACTGCCATATCCCACTACTTCAAGTTATCCAAACAGCGCAATATCACATCACACGACTCACGTATCTCCTCCTCGGAGATTGTGAGCGGAGGCGAGATTCGGAAAGCGGTATCGCAAAACAGAAACCAGTCGCTCAAAATACCCTCTTGTTTGAACATCTCCATTATTGCATACAATCGGTCCGACGAGCCGAGTTCAACAGCCATAAGCAGACCCGAGCGACGAATTTCGCGCACCGCAGGGTGCGACTGCAACAAGTTCTCGTAGAGTGCGCCTTTGGCCTCGACCTGCGACACAAGGTTGTTGTCCACAATGTATTGCAACGCTGCCAAGCCCGCCGCACAGCATACGGGGTGGCCGCCAAATGTCGAGATATGTCCCAGCACGGGGTCCTCGGTCAGCGACATCATAATCTCGCGCGAGGAGATAAAACCACCAAGAGGCATACCTCCGCCAAACGCTTTGGCAACGCACACAATATCGGGTACAACGCCATATTTATGCAGCGCAAACATCTCGCCCGTACGACCCAGACCCGTCTGAATTTCGTCAAATATGAGCAATGCACCCACCTCGTCACAGCGTTTACGAACGGCTTGCAGATAGCCTTCGGCAGGTATTCTCACACCCGCCTCGCCTTGCACCGGCTCCATAATCACACACGCAGTACGAGTGTTAATCGCATCAAGCGCATCGAAATCGTTAAACTCTATGCTTGTAACGCCCGGCAACAGAGGGCGAAAGGCACTCTTATAGTACTCTCCCTCGGGGGCACCCATAATACTCAACGAGCCGTGAGTAGAGCCGTGATACGCCCTACGCATCGACACAATCTCGCCGCGACCCGTATATCGTTTTGCCAATTTGAGCGCACCCTCAACCGCCTCGGCTCCCGAATTGAGAAAATAGACCGAGTTAAGCGATGAAGGCAACAGCGAACATATCCGCTCGGCATATTGCACTTGCGGACGCTCGACCATCTCGCCATAGACCATAATATGCATATAGTCACGCACTTGGTTGCACACCGCCTCGACAACCTTCGGGTTGGAGTGGCCGACATTGCTTACCGACACTCCCGAAATCAAATCGAAGTAGCGTTTACCCTCGGGCGTATAGAAAAATACACCTTCGGCACGGGCGACCTCAACCAACATTGGCGAGGGAGAAGTCTGCCCTACATGCGCCAAAAACTGTTTACGAAGTATGTTATTCATTGTCTATTTATCGAAATATTTTTCAAGTATGTTAATCGAGTCGCGTACGCTCTCCATATACCATTTCCAGAGAGTCAGCTGGCGGCGATGTTCATCAAGTCCCCAATCCGACACTTCGGAGCGAATACGGCCCGTCATAGTATAGAGCAGTACCGCCGCCGACACCGACACATTGAGGCTCTCGACAAGGCCGCACATCGGTATTCGGATAAACTCATCAGCCGCTGCCGACACCTGCTCCGAGATACCCTCTTGCTCGGTGCCAAACACCAACGCAAAGGGGCCTGCCGCAACATCGAAACTTTCGGGAGTGCGGTCGTTGGCGTGGGGCGAGGTCGCAACTATACGATAGCCCTTACTTTTGAGCGAGGCTATTGCATCGGTTGTCGAGCCGTAGGAGTGCAAATCTATCCATTTGTCTGTACCACGCACGATATTGATGTTGGGATTAAACTTGCAATGCTCCTGTATGGTGTGGATATTCTGAACACCGAAAGCCTCGCAGGTTCGCATAATCGCGCTGGCATTCTGCGGATGAAAGGTATTTTCGAGGCACACCGCAACATAATCGGTACGGCCATCGAGAGCACGGCGCAAAGTTGCACGACGCTCCTCGCCCATAAACTGTTCGAGAAATGCGATGCGTGAGGCATACCACTCGGTCGAGTGGTCAAGATTTGCGGCTATCCAGCGTTCTTCGGTTGCGTTCTTCATTCTATTTTCGATATTTATCGTCCTCTTCGAGGATTTTCAGGTAACTTTCGTAGCGGCTTGCAACAATTTCGCCCTCCTCGACAGCTCGGAGGATTGCACACTTCGGCTCGTGAGTGTGGGTGCAGTTATAGAAGCCACATTCGGGGGCAAAGCGCATAAAATCGGGGAAATATCGAGCCAGCTCGTCGGGTGTAATATCTATCAAACCAAAACCTTTGATACCGGGCGAATCGATGATATATCCCCCCTCTTCGAGCGGATACATCTGCGAGAAGGTTGTGGTGTGCATACCCTTGTGGTGTGACGACGACACCTCGCCCGTACGGGTGTTGATTGACGGGTCAATAGCGTTGATAAGCGACGATTTACCAACACCCGAATTACCACTCAATAGCGTTGTCTTGCCTTGCAACAGGCGGCGCAGACGGTCTATTCCGATACCCTCGGTAGCCGACACCTCCAACACTTTATATCCCGCCATCAGGTAGGTTGCAACAAACTCTTCGAGAGCCTCGGGAGTTTGGCGAGCAAGGTCTATTTTATTGAGGACTATGGTAACGGGGATTCCGTAGGCTTCGCAAGTGACAAGGAAGCGATCGACAAACTCCCACGCAGTGCGAGGAGCAAACAGCGACACCACGAGTGCCGCTTGGTCGATATTGGCTGCGATGATGTGGCTCTCTTTGGAGAGGTTCGATGCTCGGCGAATTATATAGTTACGGCGAGGAGTTATATCAACTATTGCGCACTCTCCCATCTCGTCAATTTCGCACTGCACCACATCGCCCACAACAACGGGGTTGGTCGAGCGCACACCTTTCAGGCGCAATTTGCCTCGGATACGGCTCTCGACAATGGTGCCGTCTTCGCGGCGAACATCATACCACGAGCCTGTACTGCGAACAACCAAACCTTCAAATCTCTCGGCCATATCTCTACGCTTTATTGTTGATTATCCGACTCCTCTTGCTCGGCACCCAAGCCACTCGCCTCGGAAAGCTGCTCTTTGGCCATATCCACAAACGGGAATACGAAATCGGCGGTTTTGATAAGTGCAGGGAATACAAACGAACTTGCAACAGAGTTTTTGCCCGCTTGGTGGTTGTCGAGTTGCGCCCACGAGCACAACCACGAGCACAGAATACTCATTATGGCCCAAACTTTGACAAGCGATAAAATCACACCCAAGATAGAGTCCAGACCGCCCAGCCCTGCAAAACGGAAAAGTCCTTTGGTCAGCAGGCCGAGCAGGGTCATAACAATAACCACAATGGCGAACACGATGATAAAACCGACGGGCGGAGCCAATAGGGCATCAAGCCCGATGGTCAGTCCCACCTGCGGGCCAAAAGCGAACGCCAACCAAACTCCCAAACCGAGAGCGACGAGTGCAATTGCCTGACGGATAAAACCCGTCGAAAAGCCTCTCCATACAGCCCACACAAGCAGCAGGGCCACTACTATATCAAACCAATTCATAGCAAAAAAATTTACGAAATATAGTGATAATTTTTCGAAAACTCCCTAACTTTGTAGAAGTTTCAATGAAAAAGGGCCTTAAATATCTGTTTTTGGTGGTCGCGTTGCTGTTTTGCTACGCGTCGTGGGGTCGTGATATATACTCACTTAACCGCCGTTGGACCTTCTCAATCGGGCATACAAACAGCACCTCGCACGGCAAAGAGGTAAATCTCCCGCACACTTGGAACAACGATGCAATGATGGGCAAAACCGACTACTACCGAGGCGAGGGTTACTACGACCGCTCGGTCAATATCCCTGCGGAGTGGAACGGCAAACGACTATTCTTGCGTGTACTCGGTGCCAACTCGGTTGCAAACCTTTTCGTCAATGGACGTCACGTGGGCGAACATCGTGGCGGCAACTCGTCGTTCACATTCGAGGTTACGGATTTTGTCAAGTTCGGACAGACAAATATGTTGCG
Organism: Rikenellaceae bacterium; assembly: GCA_015060105.1. Lineage (GTDB taxonomy): Bacteria > Bacteroidota > Bacteroidia > Bacteroidales > Rikenellaceae > UBA940. The sequence continues at coordinate 17,875 of SUZD01000015.1, forward strand.
AATTGTGGTCAATAACTCGCCACGCCTCGATGTATTGCCAACGGCAGGAACAGCCAACCGCTACGGAGGTTTGTATCGTGGTGTCGAACTTATTGTAACCGACTCGTTTGCCATATCGCCTTTGGAGCAAGGTAGCGACGGCGTATGGGTCGAGCAACACAAAGTATCACGCGAGCGTGTCGAAGGTGCTGTGAGAGTAGCTTTGAGCGGACTGAAACCCGCAACCGAAGATTGCAGCGTGGCAATACGAATTACTGACGAGAACGAAGAGCTAATTACCGACAACATCGTCAGTATCCCTGCAAACTACAACAAAGCTATCGAGGTACCTTTCACAATCGAAAATCCGACATTGTGGAATGGCGTACACAACCCCTATATGTACGACATTGATGTTTGTCTGAATGTCGGTTCGCGCGTAATTGATTCGTTGAGTATCAGCACGGGATTTCGCTCGTTGGAGGTAAAGCCACAGCAAGGTTTGATACTCAACGGAGAGCCCTACCCTTTGCGTGGTGCTGTCATTCATCGCGACAGAGCGATGGGAGGAAACGCCCTTACCCCTCTGCAAATCGAGGAGGATTTTAATATTCTGCTCGAAATGGGTGCCAATGCGGTGCGTATCGACGGTGGACAGCACGCCCAATATTTCTACGACCTATGCGACCGAAACGGCATTCTCGTTTGGAGTGACTTCCCTCTGCAAGGACAAGTGCTCGCTACCGATTGTCAATATGTCGGCACCGAGGAGTATCACAAAAACGGTAGCGCACAACTCGAAGAGAGCATTTTGCAACTATACAATCACCCCTCCATTGCCTTTTGGGGCATCTTCTCGAAGCTTAATTATCGTGGTGACGACCCAACCGAATACGTACGTCTGCTGAACGACAAGACCAAAGCTCTCGACCCCTCACGATTGACCGCTGCCGTAAGTAATCAAGATGGCGAGTTGAATTTCATAACCGATGTCGTCATCTTCGAGCACTCGTTTGGCTGGGGTTCGGGCTCTCCCGACGATATTGCTCTGTGGTGCGACCAATTCAAAAAACAATGGGGCACGAAGATTTGCTCGGGTGTAAGTTTTGTGGCCGGTGGCTCGATATATCATCAAGACGGCAAACTCGAACGTCCGACCGTCGATAGTCAATGGCACCCCGAAGGTTGGCAGACACACCTGCACGAGCGTTATATGCATCATCTGCAAGGACAAGAGGGTTTCATCGGTATCTTTGCAACCAATCTGTTTGAGTTTGGTGCAGCTACTCTGACTTCGGGCGACGGCAAAGGTGTCGATGATACGGGACTTGTAACCTTCGACCGCAAGGATAAAAAAGACGCCTTCTATCTCTACAAGGCGTTATGGAATACAACCGACCCGTTTGTGCACATCGTAGGACGTCGTTACGACACCCGTACCGAAAGCGTGCAGAGTATCAAGATATACTCCAATCAGGCCGAGGTTGATTTGGTATTGAACGACTTTCCCGTCAGCACCAAGACAAGTGGCAACGGTATATTCATTTGGGAAAATCTCGAACTACAACCCGGAATCAATCGCATCGAGGCGCGTTCGGGTTGGGCTACCGATAAAATTTCGATATTTGTCGAAAGTGATGCTATGGGCAGAGCAGCTGCGAAGCATATGGCCCCTCACAGAAGAACAAATCTATAATCGAAAGGCCTGCCTCAAAGTCCAAACGGTCGCTAAACACTTGTGTATAGGGGCGTAACGGCTCATCAAAAGTCGAAGCAAGGAAACACTTCTTGCCTCGCAAATCGACATCTTCGGGCGTTGCTTCAATATAACTCTCCGACACACGCAACTCGCGCTCAATGCCCATCATCTGCAACATCGTGCGAGCAATCTCGATATTATATTCGGCAAGCCACTCCCAGCGTTTGACAAAGAAAGGTTCCAACATATCGGCATAGTAGTCGTAATAGGGCGACTTTTTGTAGGCCGACAGCAGTGCGTGGAAGTGTTGATGTTGCCATCTTTTGGAGTAGTCGATACGCACATCTTTGGTCGCCACACGTTCGCCTCGTCCACACACGCCAACCGACAGAGTAGCAACGCCATTGGGCGTCAGAATCTCGCAACGGTTACGCGCGCTCTGCTTAATCCAATTCTCGCCAATGTCGATGATGCACTCCTCGCAGAGCAGGTGCGACCACCACGCAGTATTACCAAAATATGTAATAGGAAGTATTGTCATTATTTGCGGTCCTCGTTGATAAGTTCGACAAGTGCTTCGATAGCCTCTCCCTCGGGGATATTGCGACGAACAACCTCGCGACCTCGATACAGCGTGATGCGACCCGGACCCGAACCAACATAGCCATAATCGGCATCGGCCATCTCGCCGGGGCCATTAACAATGCAACCCATAACGCCAATCTTGACGCCGGCCAAGTGCGATGTTGCCTCTTTGATGCGGGCGAGCGTTCCACGCAAATCGTAGAGTGTTCGACCACAACCCGGGCAAGCGATATACTCGGTGCGGCTCATACGCGAGCGCGACGCCTGCAAGATGCGAAGAGCAATATCATCTACCTCGTCGGGTGTAAAAGCGGGTGCATCTATCCAAATACCATCGGCCAAGCCATCGACAAACAGACCTCCGAAATCCAAAGCGGCGTGGATAGCCATATCTCGCAAATCACGCTCGTCATATCGTCGGCGCACTATCACAGGGCGGTTATCTCCCGCAGCCCAAAGGTTCAATATGCGGGCGCGAAGTTCGGCAGGTGCGTTGCCCGACACAGCTTCGAGCACCACCACCTCTTGACCCAATAGTGCTCTCTCCTCGTCGGAGAGTTCGCCAGCCGTAACAGGTACATTTGCACCACCGATACGTCCTACGGCATTGGTCGGGCGACGCTGATAGTCATAGGGATTATATAGTTCGGGGCGTTGCACCTTCTCGATTGGAGCGTGCGAAGCGCGACCCTCGAAATACTCGACAATGCGGAGCGCAACGGGTATCTCGTTTTCGGGTGGCTCGGTAAGCGACACACGGATAGTATCGCCAATTCCGTCGGCCATCAAGGCTCCTATTCCGACAGCCGATTTAATGCAACCCTCGATGTCGTTACCCGCCTCGGTTACGCCCAAGTGCAGAGGAAAGTTCATACCCTCGGCCAACATCTCGGCAGCCAAAGCGCGATAAGCCTCAACCATTACACGAGTATTGCTCGATTTCATCGACACAACAACCTGGTCGAACTGCTCCTCCTGACACACTCGCAAAAACTCCATAGCCGAAGCGACCATTCCCTCAACCGTATCGCCATAGCGATCAACCATACGACTCGAAAGCGAGCCGTGATTGACACCCACACGAATCGACACCCCACGACGACGGCATTTGTCGATAAGTGCGCGAAAAACCTCGCCATCGGGGTCGTTGTAGTTACCAGGATTGACCCTCACCTTATCGACATAATCGGCAGCAACCGATGCCAAATCGGCAACAAAATGAATATCGGCAACCAGAGCAACATCGGGATACTGCTCGGAGGTCACTTGTGCTATGTTTTTCAGATTTTCGGCCTCGCGTCTGCCGGGTGCTGTAAGGCGCACAATGCGGCCTCCTGCATTGCGGATACGACCAATCTCGGCAACCGCCGAAGTGGTGTCGAGGGTATTGGCTGTGGTCATCGACTGTACGGCTACGGGGTGTTCTCCACCAATAGTCACACCTCCGATACGCACTTCGCAACTCTGGCGTCGAGTGTACTGTTCAAGCGAGGGGCAAAATGGTTTCATTTGCTGATAATGTTAAACAAGGTTTAGCGCAAAGGTAACACTTAAATCACAATTTTGTATTGCCAACCGCCGTTTTATATTCAGTATTTTTTGGGAGTCTGACAAAAAAACGGTATTTTTGGGGTGTTATGAGCAGTTGGTTCGATACAGATGTAATGTACTTGAAGGGCGTTGGCGAACAGCGTGCCAAAGTGCTGGCTTCGGAGCTTGGCATAAGCACCTTGGGCGATTTGCTCTACTACTTCCCTTTCCGATATATCGACCGCACACGAGTACACCAAATCGGCGAACTGAACTCGGCCGAAAGCGTAGCATACATTCAGCTCAAAGTCCGAATACTCAACTTCCAGAAGATAGGCCAAGGAGCCAAAGCCCGACTATCGGCACTCGCAACCGACGGAACAGGTCGCATCGAGTTGCTGTGGTTCAAGGGTATCAAGTGGATTGAGGGCCGCTTGGAGGTTGGACGCGAGTACATCGTATTCGGCAAGCCGAGTTTCTTCCGAGGCGAGGTCAGTATGATTCACCCCGAGTTGGAGAATGTGGGTGCGCAAAGTTCGGCCTTCGGGTCGATGCAGGGCGTATATCGCACATCGGAAAAGCTTTCGACCTTGCAACTCGGCTCAAAAGGTATCTACAAACTAATAACAACTCTTTGGCGCTCGGCCGAAGAGCACATCATCGAAACACTTCCGAAGAGTATCATCGAGGCAAACGGACTTATGTCGTTGCGTGAGGCTCTGCGCAACATACACTTTCCGCAATCGGCCGCCCTGCTGGCAAAAGCCGAGTATCGCTTAAAGTTTGAGGAGTTGTTTGCAATTCAACTCGACATAGTGTCGCGCAGTGCACACCGAACAGCCCGAGCCGATGGTTTTGCTATGCCCCGCGTGGGCGATATGTTCAACCGTTTCTACCGCGAAAAATTACCCTTTGAACTGACCGATGCGCAGAAGCGGGTTATCAAAGAGATTCGTGGCGATATGGTCGGTGGCCGACAGATGAACCGCCTGCTGCAAGGCGATGTAGGTAGTGGTAAGACAATGGTTGCGCTGACGGCTATGCTTATCGCTGCCGACAACGGATATCAGAGTTGTATGATGGCACCAACCGAAATTCTCGCCCGCCAACACTACGCCACAATCAAGCGTATGACCGAGGGGTTGAATATCGGTGTCGGCATACTTACGGGAGCCTCTAAAACGGCCGAACGACGAGATGCTCTCGAAGGGTTAGCCAATGGCACAATCACAATACTGATAGGCACACACGCTCTCTTGGAAGACAGGGTTGTTTTCGACAACCTGGGTTTGGTCGTTATCGACGAACAGCACCGTTTCGGTGTGGAGCAGCGCAGTCGTATGTGGACCAAAAACACCCGTCCGCCTCACATCTTGGTAATGAGCGCTACACCCATACCTCGAACGCTGGCAATGACCCTCTATGGCGACCTCGATGTTTCGGTTATCGACCAACTACCTCCGGGACGCAAACCCATCAAGACCGTTCATATGACCGAAGGTCATCGTTTGGCGTTGTTCGGATTCATGCACCGCGAGATAGCGAAAGGTCGTCAGGTATATGTGGTCTATCCGCTTATTCACGAGTCCGAGAGTATGGACTATCGCAATCTATACGAGGGCTACGAAGCCATAACCGACGAGTTCAAACCACCACAATACTGCACTGCCGTTGTTCACGGCAAAATGAGCAACGACGAGAAGGAGGCGAGTATGGCACTATTCAAAAACGGAGGGGCACACATCTTGGTTGCCACTTCGGTTATCGAGGTGGGTGTCGATGTTCCCAATGCTACGGTAATGGTTATCGAGAGTGCTGAGCGTTTCGGTCTATCGCAACTGCACCAACTTCGTGGTCGTGTGGGTCGTGGTGGCGAGCAATCATATTGCGTGCTGATGAGTGGCGACAAACTTTCGGCCGATGCACGCAAACGATTGGGTGCTATGGTCGAGACTTGCGACGGTTTTGAGTTGGCGGAGTTGGATATGAAACTGCGTGGTGCGGGCGACATCAATGGCACACAACAGAGCGGTATGGCTTTCGATTTGAAGATTGCCGATTTGGTGCGCGACAACCAGATTATCGAACACACAAGGCGCATTGCACAGGAGATTTTGGCCGACGACCCCTACCTGCAAAAGAGCGAAAACAGACTGCTTGCAACTATCATCAAACGCTTTGCCAAAGGGGCGGGCGAGGATTTCAGTATGATTTCATAGACAGAGAAGATGAGAAGATTATTAAGTCTTTGCATATTTATAGCGATAGCCGTACAGGTGCAGGCACAAGATGTTCCGTTTGACGACAAGGAGAGCCTCACCTATGCTGTTGGTTATCGCGCCAAGTTGGTACCCAAGACGCCTGTCGGACGAGCGACACTCCGTTGCGACATCAACCGACACGAAGGCCGACCTCACTACAAGATTACGGCAAACGGGCGCACACTGCCTTTCTTCCGTTGGTTTTACGACTTGAACGACACCTACACCTCGCAAATCGACACCGCAACCCTGCTCCCCTCTTCGCTCAAAATCACTCTGCGTGAGGAGAAGTACACCTTTGATGCCGAGTTCGACTACGATTGGGATAGTTGCAAAGTAAATACTATCTACAAGAAAGGGTCGTGGGCGAAGGCGCGCACCAAGAGTATCGCTCTCGAAAAGACACACTTCGACCCCGTTGCGCTGTTCTACAATCTGCGAACCATTCCGCCCGAGGAGTATCGCAAGGACGTACCCACCGACCTGCATATGGTTTTGGAGGATACGGTACGAATCATAACCTACACCTATCTGGGCGAAGATGTGGTCAAACTCAAAGGCATAGGTAAGGTGGCAAGCCATAAGTTTACCTGCACAATAGCCACCTCGGGAGTCGAAACATTCAAAGACGGTACTAACTTTTTCCTATGGTTAAGTGCCGACGACAACCGTATTCCGTTGTGGATTGAGTCGCCTATTCGCGTAGGCTCGGTGTTGGCATATTTGACCGATTATAAGAATTTACGTACCGAGCTTCGGACTATACCGAAATAATTTGTATTTTTGCGGAATGATTTGCGTGTACGCGCGCGCAATACGCACAGACACATACCGATATGAGAAACACAAAACATATAAAACGCCTCGTAGTGAGCCTTTTGCTCGTTACGATAGGTGTCATGAATCTTACTGCCGCACCTCAAAACCCCGATTGGAAGCGACACCTTGCACTTGCCAAATCTCTTTTCGAGAGCAATAGCTGGGTGGCTGCGGCAAGCGAAATCGAGAAAACAAGAGCATTGGCCCCTGCAACCGAGGAGGGACTCGACCAACAACTTCTGTTTATGGAGGCTGTTTGTTGCGTCAAGATGCGTCAAGAGGGTGCGCTCGACATTCTGCATCTGTTACTCGACCGCTATCCCAACTCGCTGCACAACAACGAGGCCCGTTTCTATGTCGGCTCGTTGGAGTACAACGACGAGAACTACACCACGGCTCTCGCAAATCTGCTGATGGTAAATCCCGCCGAGTTGTCGGTTGTCAATCAAAATGAGTATTGGTTCAAAATCGGCCATTGTCACTTTGTGGCCGGGCAATACGACCGCGCACGCAGTGCATTGGAGCGCATACCGGCGGATTGCAATTTTGCTCCGCACGCGACCTACTTCCTGGGCTATATGGACTACCTCGAAGGCGATTACAAAAGCGCAGGTGCCCGATTCAAGACGTTGGGTAGTGTTCAAGCCTATGCCAAGATTATCCCATTCTATCTGATTCAAATCGAGTTCCTCGACGGAAACTACAAATATGTGGTCGAGAATGGCGATGCGCTGATTGCCTCGGCCGAAGATGAGCGTAAATGCGACCTCAACCGCATAGTCGGCGAGTCCTACTTCCATCTTGCCAACTACACCAAATGTTTGGACTATATGTCGCAATACAAAGCATTGGGAGGTAAGTTAGGTCGCAGTGAGTACTATGTATGCGGTTTTGCAAACTACAAACGTGGCAACTTCCGCACCGCTGCGGAGCAACTAGCCAAAGTGTGTGGCCCCGACGATGAGTTGTCGCAAAACGCAAGTTACCACTTGGCAGACTGCTATCTGCAACTCCGCCAAAAGCAACTCGCCAAACAATCATTCTCGATTGCCGCTGCCAAAAACTACAACCCCACCATTGCCGAAGATGCGCTTTACAACTACGGCAAATTGCAATATGAGTTGGGTGGCGGACACTTCAACGAGGCTATTAACGTGCTTGGTCGCTACATCAAGGAGTACCCCACCTCGCCACGAGTTCCCCAAGTGCGCGAGTATCTGATTGCGGCCTACTACAACTCGCACAACTACAAAGCGGCATACGACGCAATTATGCAGATACCCAATCCCGACAATAATATCAAAGCGGCGTTGCAGAAGATTACCTATTTTCACGCATTGGAGTACTACAATAATGGCGACGTCGAGCAAGCCGAGCGTCTGTTCAAAATCTCGGAGCAATATCGCTACAACGCAAAATACACCGCGCTCAGTTCGTTCTGGCAGGGCGAAATCCTCTACTCGAAATCGAAGTTCGATGCGGCTATTCCCAAGTACAAGGCCTATCTGAAAGTGTCGCCTCTCTCGGAGCCCGAAAACCCGATGGCTCATTACAGCGTGGCGTATTGCAACTTCAACCTCAAAAAGTGGGACGAGGCAGCCAAAGGGTTTGCCACATTCCTGGCTCGTTACAAAAAATCGGATAGCTATCGTGCCGATGCGTTCAACCGTCAGGGCGATATTTTCCACCAACAACGCAGTTATTGGAAGGCTATCGAGAGTTACGACGGTGCACTCCGCATCGACAAGCCACAAAAATACTATGCCGAATACCAACGAGCAATGATGCTCGGTCTGGTTGATCGCCCTCAACGCAAAATCGAGAGTTTGGAGGCTATCGTTGCTCACGGAATGGGCAACTATCAAGAGCAGGCCATCTATGAACTTGGTCGCACCTACATTCGTCAAGATATGTACGCCGAGGGTGCTCGTACACTCGAAAAACTTGTCGATAAGTACCCCACACACGAACATCGCATCGAGGCGTTGTCGTCGATTGGTTTGGCATACCTCAACACAGGTGACAACGACAAGGCGCTCAAATTCTATAAGCAGGTTATTGCCGAGTCGCCCAACTCCAACGAGGCTCAAAGTGCACTAACTACCATTCGTGCAATCTATGTCGATATCAACGATGTGGACAGTTACTTTGCTTATGCCGAGAAGTCGGGTATCGAGACCGACATCAGTGTTCTGCAACGCGACTCGCTCAAATTTACCGCCGCCGAGAAGATTTATCTTTCGGGCAACTTTGCAAAGGCCATTCCCGCACTCGAAGGCTACATCGAGAGTTATCCCAACGGAGTACGCACCACGGATGCGACCTACTATTTGGGTGATTCGCAACTTCAAACGGGCGACAAGAGCGGCGCTATCGAGCAGTTCCAAAAACTCGCACAGATGACTCGCAACGAGTTTACACTGCGCGCATTGGAGCGCCTGACAAACCTGACTGTCGAGATGGAGCGTTACAGCGAGGCTGCCGAGGCTTATCGTATGTTGAGCCGAGTGGAGAGCTCTCCTGCCAAAATTACCGCCGCACTTGACGGTTATGTTGATGCCGTCATTGCCTCGAAAGACACTGCACAAATTCTCGCTCTGAACGACGAGTTGGAGGGTATTGCCGAGGTTTCGCTCCCTGCGCACCGCAAGGTGCTTTACACCGAGGCTTCGATTCTCCGCGCCAAAGGACAGATGACACAAGCCGAGGAGATATATATGGAGTTGGCCGAAGACCCGCTGTCGGCCGAAGGTGCCGAAGCCACATATCGTATCATCGAGGCGCAATTCAACCGAGGCAACTACGAAGATGCACACCAACGCATCATCAAGTTCTCGGAGGCAAACACCTCGCAGATGTATTGGCTCGGCAAAGCGTTCTTGTTGATGGGCGACATCTACGCCATTGGTGGCGACTCGTTCCAAGCACGAGCAACATATCAAAGTATAGTTGATGGTTACTCGCCTGCCGATGACGGCATTATTGATGAGGCGCAGGCGCGAATTCAAAAATTGCAATAACGAATCAGAACAGACTATGAAGCAAGGAATTATATATATAGCGGCTCTTGTGGGTGCTTTGATTTTGGGCGTTGGCTCGGTATCGGCACAAGAGGATATAAACAAGAGTATCGAGGTTACCAAGGCGTATGTTCCGACCATCAACGGCGCAACCAAACTCATCATTCGTCCCCGTATGGACGACACCGTGCGTTTGCGCCCCGATATCGACTACCAAATCAAACCCGTAGCCTGCTACACAACTTTTGCATCGAAACAGATAAATCCGGCTCAAATCAAGGCTTCGCCATACACTACCAACAATCGCGGTTTCGTGTCTTTCTCGTTGGGCTATCCGTTCCAAACAAGTTTTGACCTATACCTCAACAACCGCGAGAACTCGAAACGCATCTTGGGTGGATACATCAATCACCGAGGCTCCTTTGGCAAACGCCGCAGCGACCTCGACACTCTGCAAAATGCGCTCTCGATGTATAATGGTGCAGGTTTCTATGGTGCACAACGCTGGAATAACCTCACACTCAAAGGCGAGGTAGGTTACAACAACCGCGTGCTGCATCGTTACGGAGCTTTTATCCCTGCAACTTTGAGTGGGACGGCTATCGACACTCTGGCGTTGTTGCCCGACAGCAAGCAGTCGTTGGTCGATTATGGCAAGGCGTTTGGCAACATCTACTTTGGCGACGACTTCTCGGAGTTGTCACGACTCAATTTCGGTGTTGGACTCAACACGGCATACTCCTACGATTTGCGTGGCTCCGAAATGGTGGCTCTCGATGTCAATGGTCGCATAGCACAGATGTTTGGCTATCACGGATTTGATGTGGGGGTTGATTATCGCAGTTATTACGGCATAGCGCATCTCGCACAGCACGGCAGCCAAGCCTTCGCGGTGCGTCCTCGCTATATGTTCCGCAAAAACAACATTCGTTTGGGCGTCGGCTTGGATTACGCATACAGCCACGATAAAGCTTTCAATGCAACATCGCACAATGTATTCCCGCATCTTGATTTCGCAATCAATCTGTTGGACGGATACCTTATCCCCTACGCCAGCGCATCGGGCGACCTAACCGACGGAAGTTTCGAGGCTCTCTCGCGCGAGAATCCGTTTATCGCACCCCACACCGTTGCCCCGACCGGCTCGCAAATACAAGCCGAGGTGGGTTTGGCGGGTAGCGCATTGCAATCGCTCTCCTACAAGTTGTATTTCAACTTCACGCACCTCTCCGATATGTATCACTTCGTCGCACTTTACAAACCGCAAGGCTCGGAATTTGCCGACTCGTTTGGAGTGATTACCGACGATGCACAGCGTTATACCGTAGGTGCCGAAATCGAGTACCTGTATGCCGGAAAACTCGGGGCAAAACTCAACGCACACTACTACGGCTACGATGCAAAATATCTGCCTACAAAGAGTGGCGGTGGCAGTATGCCCTCGTATGATGTCGGCGTGGCACTCGAATATCGTCACAAAGAGAAGTTCATCATCGGAGCAAGTGCCAAAGTGTTGGGCGCACGCACATTCTACGAGATGGTGGGTGCAACCTCGACCACAATGGCAGCACAAGATGTGACAAGCAGCATACTGCTCAACCAAGTTCCTGCGTGTGTCGATCTCGGAGTTAACTTCGATTTGCGTCTGCACAAAGAGTGGTGGTTATACATTCAGGGAGGCAACTTGGCTGGCAGCAAACTATACACCTACAACCACTATCGTTCGCTGGGAGCCAATGTTAGATTGGGACTAAAAACCACATTTTAGCCGCTAATCTGCAACATATCAGCCCATTACAAGTGCGCAAAGCATTTGTGCGCAGGTGAAAAATATGGAGAGTGCAACATTTTTTTGCGAAATAATTTGGTGAATGAAAAAATGTGCGTATATTTGCACTCCGAAAAGCCCAGGTGGTGGAATTGGTAGACACGCTACTTTGAGGGGGTAGTGGACATTAGTCCGTGTGAGTTCGAGTCTCGTCCTGGGCACTAAAAAAGAGGTAAGCAGTTTTGCTTACCTCTTTTTTAGTGCCCTTTGGGCTCCTTTCAAAAAACACCCCGCACACAAGAACTTTGCAATTTTAATCGGGAATATTTGGGCGGTTTGCGAAATTGTATTATCTTTGCGCTCCGTATAAACAAAAT
>SUZD01000015.1:30012-43726 GCA_015060105.1 Rikenellaceae bacterium
GAACTTTGCAATTTTAATCGGGAATATTTGGGCGGTTTGCGAAATTGTATTATCTTTGCGCTCCGTATAAACAAAATTATACCTTTTTATAACTATGAGAATTTGCGAAATTACAGGTAAAGTTGCTCAAGTGGGAAACAATGTTTCTCACTCGAACCGCCGCACCAAACGTCGCTTCAATCCCAATTTGAAGAACAAACGTTTCTGGTCGGAGAGCGAGGGCCGCTGGATCACCGTTAAGGTTTCGGCTGCCGGTATCAAAACCATTAACAAGAAGGGCATCGACGCAGCACTCAAAGAGGCTGTCGCTCCCAAAAAAGTGTACTAATCATCTAAACTATTAAGACGAAATGGCAAAAAAAGATGTTCGCGTTCAGGTGATCTTAGAGTGCACCGAACAAAAAGAGAGTGGCGTTCCCGGAATGTCGCGTTACGTTACCACCAAAAACAAAAAAAATACTCCCGAGCGTTTGGAGCGTAAAAAATACAACCCCTACCTCAAAAGAGTAACCCTTCACCGTGAAATTAAATAATTTTAGCACACTATGGCAAAGAAAGTAGTAGCAACACTTAAAACCGGTTCGGGTAAGAACTTTACAAAGTGTATCAAGATGGTTAAGTCGGAGAAGACCGGTGCTTACTCGTTCAAAGAGGAGATCGTTCCCAACGACCAAATCCAAGATTTCTGGAAGAAGTAATTTCTCCAACTCGTTAGGTTAGTCGCCCGCAAGGGTACTAACATAAACACGCAAGTCCTCATAGGCTTGCGTGTTTGTGTTTTATGGCTATGCCCTATGCATAGCTATTGTTTCTCGAATCTCTTGTCACCAATCAGAATATAATCCTCAAAATATTGTCCCGTTTTGTAAACCGTATTTCGCACCTCTTTCTTCCAACCTTTTGTGCCATGATAGATTGTTAAGACCTCTTGATCGAGAGTGTAATACAACGAGCAACCATCGGTATTAAATTCCGAGGTATTGCCAATCTGCGAAGCGTGATAAACACTACCATTTGATTTGAACTCATATCGCTCATATATCCTCATCGAGCCTGTATATCCATTTCGATAAACAAATGTTCCTACAATCGAGGTATCACCATACTTCTCGCAACCCGACATCAATACACAACAAAGTGCGCTCAATAAAAATCCCAAAATTCTTTTCATAACAAAGTGTTTTAAATCCAAATTACATTATTGATGTACCGTAACCTTTGATATACGCAAACAAAAAAAGCGCGGTACTTTTGCATATTCATTCACTTGAGGTGTTTGGCGTAACCCGACTGATAGAATAAGTAAAAGCCCGCACCAATTGAGTGCGAGCATTTCAACTATTATTCCCATCAGTCTTTAAGTCGCCAAACTTCCAAGTGAAAAGAATAAAGCTAAAACGCTTTTTTCAATATTTTATAGTTTGCGTAGTTCTCTACTATCTCTGCATATTATTTTGATTTATTTTTACAAATATACCTTATTATCACATTAAAACCAAATGCCGACACCTAATCATTCGTAGATACAAGTTCCGACATCTGTTCTATGGATAGTTCGTCTATTGTTTTTGCAGCAACGGCAACCTCGCGGAGTCGTTCGGCGGGGGTAACCGAGGCGACGATTTGCCAAAGAGCCTGCTCGTCGGCGTCGGTGCCGTGCCACACCACAATATCGGCTTCGGGCCACTCGTCAATATCGGTCATCTCGCGCGCATCAATCTCCTCGGGTGCCACTTTGGACAGCCCCTCGATATAGACAACATACTCTTCGTATGCGCTTTCCGCCAATTCAACGGCCTCGATAAGTTGTTCGGCAGCCGACTGGCTTGCCACATAGTGTAATCTCTCTTTCATACTCTATCCTACTATATATTTTGCAGCACGGCCACTAACGGCATAGAGCAGTGCTGTAATAGTCCAACTTGCAGCAAACACCAGCAGAACTGTCAAGGCGACACCTACGGGTATAGGCAAGCCGAGCGGAGCAACGGCCATTGTTGCAGGGCCTATAAACAGGTAGTGCACCAGATAACTACCGAAACTGCATCGGGTAAAGCCTGCCAAAATGCGTTGCATCTTCTCGCCACGCACACACACTCGGCGGGCTATTATAAAGATACCTATGGTCATCAGCGCCACATTGGGCGAGAGAAATTGCCAGAAGAGTTCGAGCATTGCGGGGTTCTCCTCGTAGGTATATAGTCCCGACATTGTGCGGTGTCCGTGCCAAGTAACGAGAAATCCTGCCACAAACATCACAACGCCCAACACAACACTTCGCCACGCGCTACCTTGCGGTTCACTGCGACCAAGCAGCCAACCGAGAATCATATATCCAGCAAAGCCGCCAAAGTAGTAGAACATACCAAAGGCGTTCCATTCGCACACGCCAAGCGCACCGCTACCCACAATCCACTCGATATAGGGCACGGCAAGCGACACCGCCCAAAGCGTCATAAAGGTTTTGACCAGCGTGCGATTACCCACCCACGACGATATGAACGGCAGGGCGAAGTAGAGGCCTATCAGCATATAGATATACCACATATGCGTTGTATAGCTTCCAAAGTCGAATGGTATCAGAGCCACATTGGCAAGTGCATCTTTCAGTTCGGGCGAGGGCGCATATTCAAACGGGAAGAATACGCGCACAACCTCGGCATCGCCTCCGCACAGCCCAATAATCCAAGGCATAAGGCAATAGACCACCGACCACAGCAGAGCAGGAATTGCCACGCGCGGGATACGCTTACGATAGATTGTCGAGGGGCTCTCGGTCGAGGGCAGCAACAGCAGACCCGTCATCATCGCAAACAGGGGTACACAAGCGCGCACCGACGAGCCGAGAAAACTACCCCAAAACGTAGCCGATTGGTCGGCTTGGGGTGTTGCATTATAAATATCAACCGAGTGAGATACGATTACCATAAGGAGTGCCACAAGGCGAAGTACATCGACCCAAGGCATACGATTTTGACTCTTCATTGTAGGTTTCCGTTTTCACAAAGATACAAATTTTACATATCTTTGCGCTAACGAAACTAATTAAAACCAATAAAGCGATATGACATACGCAATTATTTCGACCGAGAAGGGTGAGATGAAGGCTGAACTTTACGCTGCCGAGACACCCGGAACAGTTGCCAACTTTGTGGAGTTGGCCAACCACAACTTTTACGATGGACTCACTTTCCACCGTGTAATTCCCGACTTTGTAATTCAAGGAGGTTGCCCTCGTGGAGATGGCACCGGAGGTCCGGGTTACCGTATCAAATGTGAGACTTCGGCTCCTCGTCAATACCACGATCGAGGTGTTATGTCGATGGCACATGCAGGACGCGACACAGGTGGTTCGCAATTCTTCATCTGCCACAACCGCGCCAACACCCAGCACCTCGACGGCGTTCACACCTGCTTCGGCAAGGTTATCGAGGGTTTGGACGTAATCGACGACATTCGCCCCGGCGACCGCATTATTTCGATTAGAATAGTTGAAGAATAAATCTCCAACTATTCTAATCAAAATTTCATTTTGGGTGCTTTACCCACCCCCAAACCCCCGCCTTGGCGGGGGCTTTGTCGCCTATGGCTCCAGAATAGTTGAAGAATAAATCTCCAACCATTCTAATCAAAATTTCATTTTGGTGCTTTACCCACCCCCAAACCCCCGCCTTGGCGGGGGCTTTGTCGCCTATGGCTCCAGAATAGTTGAAGAATAAATCAAACAATAAGGGCTGTACTAATACTTTATAAACACGTGTCAAATTCCTCAAAGGTCATCGTTCGCACCTCGCAACGACCCACCTCGCAGGGCAGCACTATGTGGATACTATCCCCCACCCCTTTTTTATCCTTACGCAGAGCCTGTTTCAGAGTATCGACCGGCACATCGCAACTTATCGGCAGACCAACACCTTCGAGCAAAGCATCTATACGAGCCTCATTCTCGGCACTCAACACACCCAACGACACCGCCACACGATTGATAGCAGCCATTCCGACAGCAACCGCCTCGCCGTGAACATAGAGCGACGAACTCTTCTCGATTGCGTGAGCTATGGTGTGTCCCAAGTTGAGCAGGCGGCGCACACCACCCTCGCGTTCATCTTGCGCCACGATACGGGCTTTAACACTGACGGTACGCCAAACCACCTCTTCGAGCAGACCTTTATTTGCGAGCAACTCCTCGGCAGGCACTCCCTCCAATAGTTCAAAGAGCTTGGCATCATCAATCACAGCCGACTTTATCACCTCGGCCATTCCTGCACGGAACTCGCGCATAGGCAGGGTGTCGAGCACGTCCATATCGCACAGCACAAAGTCAGGTTGATTGAACACGCCCACCATATTCTTATATCCGCCCAGATTGACGCCATTTTTACCGCCAACGCTCGCATCTACCTGCGCCAACAGCGAGGTTGCCACAAAGCCGAAGCCCACGCCACGCATATAGGTCGAAGCCACAAAGCCCGTAACATCGGTCGTTATTCCGCCACCAAAGCCAACGATATAGCTATTGCGGTCGGCACCCATCTCCATCAGTCGTTGGTGTATCTTCTCTACCGTGTGCAGTGTTTTATCCTTCTCGCCACGACCTATAATTATTATATTATAAGGAGCAAGCAGGTCGGCATACTGCACCGCCACATCGCTATCGGTGACAACAAACAGCGAACTACACTTTGGCACGAACTCCTCAAATCGCTGTGCCAAGCCTTCGCCTATAACTATTTGCGACGGTGTACGACCCTCGCGTGGTATTTCAAGTGTTTTCATCGGTTTACCAATTTATGGGAGTTTTACCTATGCTTTGCAGATAGTCGTTGGCCTTCGAGAAGTGACGACAACCGAAGAATCCGCGATAGGCCGACAGAGGTGACGGGTGAACTGCTCGAAGCACAAGATTGCGGGAGTCATCAACCTCGGCAGCCTTCTTCTGCGCATAACTGCCCCACAGCATATAGACAACACCCTCTTTGCGACTTGCCACAGCCTTGACAACTGCGTCCGTAAAGCGTTCCCAACCACGACCAGCGTGAGATGCGGCAACACCTGCTCGCACCGTAAGCACGCTATTCAGCAACAGAACGCCCTGTTCGGCCCAACGGTCCAAGTTTCCACTTTGCGGAACGGGAATACCCAGGTCGCTCTCTATCTCTTTGAAAATATTTATCAACGAAGGAGGAAACTGCACGCCATCGCCCACCGAGAAGCATAGACCATTGGCTTGACCCTCGCCATGATACGGGTCTTGGCCGATGATTACCACTTTAAGGTTTTCGAGCGGACATTTATCAAAAGCGCGGAAGATATTTGCGCCTTTGGGGTATATAGTTCTACTGCCATACTCGGCGCGCACAAAGTCGGTCAGCGTGGCAAAGTACTCGGAGTTAAACTCCTCGGCAAGCAGCTCTTTCCAATCGGAGGCGATACGGACGTCCATTACAACAACGATTTGATTACCCCTTCGAGTTTCGACAATTCGAGTGTATTGGCAGCATCGCTACGAGCGTTATCGGGGTCGGGGTGCACCTCGAAGAAGTAGCCATTCGCACCGAAAGCCTTTGCAGCCAGAGCCATAGCAGGGACATACTCGCGGTTACCTCCCGTCACACTACCTCCGGGGCGTTGTACCGAGTGAGTGCAATCCATAATAACGCGCTCGGCAATCGTGCGCATCTCGGCGATGTTGCGAAAATCGACCACCAAGTTATTATAACCAAAGGTTGTTCCTCTCTCGGTCAGCCACGCCTCACGGCCACCACTCTCCATAACCTTGCGATAGGCATAGACCATACTCTCGGCCGAGAGGAATTGTGCCTTTTTGATATTGACAATCTTACCCGTACGAGCCGATGCAACCAGCAGGTCGGTTTGGCGGCACAGGAACGCAGGAATCTGAACAACATCGACCACCTGACCGACAGCCTCGGCTTGATAACTCTCGTGAACGTCGGTTGTCAGCGGGAGCCCCCAACGGCTCTTAACATCGGCCAACATCTGCAAACCCTTCTCCAAGCCAGGGCCACGATACGACCCAAGCGAAGTGCGATTAGCCTTATCAAACGAGGCCTTAAAAACAATATCGACACCCAACTCATCGCGCAAACGCACAAGTTCGGCGGCAACCATATCCAAAATTTCGGCAGACTCTATAACACAAGGGCCGGCAATAAACAGAGGTTTTTGGGTAGATGCAATCATATTATTGTAAATTTCGTTTCAAATCAATCCTTTATAAGTCCCATTTCGTGCAGGCATCGTGACAGCGACAACTCCCAATCGGGCACATCGACACCAAACCAAGCTTTGATTTTGGTCTTATCGAGCACCGAATATTCGGGGCGACGGGCTGGTGTCGGCCAATCGGCAGTCGCAATAGGCTCGACAACACTCGCACTCTCAATCATCGAGGCAATGGTATCGGCAAACTCCCACCACGAGGTCTCACCATAGTTTGAGTAGTGGAATACTTCGCCATTTAATCGGCGCTCCAAGATTTGCGGTATTATCTTCATCACGGCGGCAGCCAAGTCAGCAGCATAGGTAGGCGTTCCCCATTGGTCTGCAACCACGCGCAGAGTATCACCGCGTTGTGCTTTCTCGGCTATTGTTCGCACAAAGTTGTGGCCTATGCTCGAATAGAGCCAGCCCGTACGAATGATGATACCTCGACAACCCGAATCCAACATCTCGCGCTCGCCCTGCCACTTGGTTTCGCCATAGACACATTGCGGCGCAGGAGTATCGCCCTCAGTGTAAGGTACTCTGGCCGTTCCACTAAACACATAGTCTGTCGAGATATGAATCAACACCATATCACGTTTGGCAACCTCACGAGCCAAAACAGCTACGCCCTCGGCATTAACACGATAGGCAGCCGTCGGCTCACTCTCCGCCTTATCGACAGCGGTATAGGCGGCGCAATTCACCACAACATCGGCAGGGTGGCTATCGAGGTACGAGGACACCGACTCCGCAGAGGTAATATCCAACTCGGCGTGTGTTGCAACAAATAGCTCGTCGGTGCCGGTCGTAGCAAGTCGGGCAAACTCCCCTGCGAGTTGGCCTCCACCCCCTGTTACGATGACTCTTGCCATAAGTGATAATTTATTTTCGAATGTAAAGGTAAAAAAAGTATGGAAATTTCCCAAAATAAACTAACTTTGTACGCATCTAAAACACTCAAACGTATGAAACAACGACTTTTTATTTCGCTCATTATCATCGCATCAGCCATATTGACATTAAATCCGACCGAGGTTTCGGCCAAACCTCGCAAAGAGAAGGTCAAAAACATAATTCTGATGATTGGCGACGGTATGGGTGTGGCTCACATCACACACTTGATGATTGATAACAAGTATCAGCCTATCAATATGCAACGAGCAACCGGTGGTGGAATGATTACCACATACTCGGCCAACAACCGTGTAACCGACTCGGCAGCCTCGGCAACAACATACGCTACGGGCTACAAAACCAACAATGCAATGTTGAGCGTAACGCCCGACGGAGAGCCCAAAACAACAATTCTCGAAAAAGCCGAAAAAGCGGGTTACGCAACAGGTGTTGTAGCAACATCGAGCATTACACACGCAACCCCGGCTGCTTTCTACGCGCACTCCAAACGTCGTTACGACAGTGATACCATTGCCGTTCAACTGCTCAATTCGGGTATTGACGTTGCCTTTGGCGGTGGCGACCGTCCTTTCACAAAGCGCAAAGATGGTCGCAATCTATTTGACGAGGCGCGCAAAGCGGGTTACAATGTCGTTCAAAACATTGATTCGCTACAAGATGTTCACAGTGGCAACAACTTTGTCATATACCCCACAGGTAACAACCACCTTATCTCGATGAAGCAGGGTCGTGGTGACTATCTGCCCAAAGCGACTGCCAAAGCTCTCGAAATTCTCGCAAACAATAGTCGCAAGGGCTTCTTCGTTATGGTAGAGGGTTCGCAAATCGACTACGGAGGTCACGGCAATAGCGAGAGTACAGTATTGACCGAGACCCGCGATTTCGACAACGCCGTTGGTGTAGCGATGGATTTTGCTGACCGCAATCCCGGCACACTTATCATTATTTTGGCCGACCACGAGACAGGTGGTATGAGTATTGTTTCGAACAACGAGGACTTCACCGAGAGTGAGAGCGGTGTCGATGCCCGTTTCAGTACAGGCGGACACTCGGGCGAAATGGTACCTCTGCTCACTTACGGAGCAGGCGCACAAAGCATTGGCGGCATCTACGACAATGTCGAGATTTATACCATCATGTGCAACCTTCTCGGTTTAGAATAGGAACTTATGACGACAAAGACAAATACCCCCTCGACACACGAGGAGTTTATGTCCGAGGCTATTCATTTGGCTATTGAAAATATCGACAATAACGGAGGCCCGTTTGGTGCTGTAATCGTCAAAGATGGGCGTATTGTCGGTGTTGGTGCTAATCGTGTTACAGCCAACAACGACCCGACAGCACACGCCGAGGTTATGGCTATCCGTGATGCGTGCAAACAACTCGGGACATTCGACCTCGATGGGTGCACCATATACTCGTCATGCGAGCCTTGTCCGATGTGTCTGAGCGCAATATATTGGGCTGGCATTACCGCGGCTTATTACGGTTGCAACAAGTTCGACGCAGCAGGCATTGGTTTCGACGACAAGTTCATCTACGACCAGCTTGCGCTCCCCGAAGACAAGCGACAGCTGCAATACATTCCTTTATTACGCGACAAGGCTATTGAGGCTTTCCGTAAATGGGAAAACAAAACAGACAAGATTGAGTATTAAACAAAACGCCCCACCTAACACTTAGGCGGGGCGTTTTTTTACACATCTACATCGCGCTACTCTTCAAGAGCTCCTACCTCAACCAGCAGAGCTCGGGTCTTTGTCCAATCAACATACGCACGAGGCAGTCCATCTTCGTATTTCAACGGGATACCCAAAGCGCTATCGTCAATATAGAGGTCGGCATGCACTTTCGGCGACGAGGTCCAGCGTACTTGCTCCTTATTGCGATTGGAGTCCATAAGGCGTATTTTATTCTCCTTAAACCACGCCTCCGCCTCTTTGAGCAACTTGCCGTCGCGCATAGTAAACAAAATAAGGTCGTGACCGGCTGCAACCAACTCACGCAATACGGGAGCAGCGCCAATCTCTTTGCCTATATAGGGGTAGTCGTGCGACACACAAGTACCATCAAAATCAACAGCGATAATCATATCCTTATACCAAAAATAAGGGGTGGCGACACACATGTATCAGCCACCCCGTTTAACTCCGATTAACGAAACAATCTCTTACGCAGGCGGCTTACAAACGAAGTTTTCTCGCTCTCGCCATACGAATAAGAGTAGTAGCCGTAACGATAGCCATAGCCGTAGCCATAACGTTTGGTCATATCCCTCACACCATTGAGAATAACGGCCATATTGTGAAGGCGTTTGCTATCTGCCAAGCGTTGAACATCGGGCAACATACGACGGTCCATACGTCCCTCGCGGATAACATACAGGCTCAAATCGCACACGCGGTCGGCAATAATTGCATCGGCAACAACCAAAGCAGGTACCGAGTCGATAATCACATAGTCATAACGTTTACGAAGCTCGGCAACAAGTGTATCAAAGCGGCTATTCATCAACAACTCGGCGGGGTTGGGCGGTTGCAAACCTGCAAAGATAACGTCGAGATTCTCCTGCGTTTTCGAAGAGTTGATAATCTCATCAACGGTAACATTCTCGTCCGACAAATAACGGCTCAATCCCATAGCAATACTACGGCCACCAAGCTGTTTCGACAGCGAGCGTTTACGCATATCGTTATCAATCATAATAACCTTCTTGCCCGACGTTGCCAACGTATAAGCCAAGTTCATCGAGGTAAAGGTCTTACCCGAAGATGCGTTGGTAGAGGTAATCATCAACACTTGACAACCCGAGCCCGACTTCATAAAGCCGAGGTTTGAACGTACCATACGGAACGCCTCCGACACAGGGTCTTTACCATGCTCCTTGACAATGAAACCTTGTGTCTGCTTTTGGGTCGATTGGGGCACCTCTCCCAACATCGGAACGGTAAGAACGTCCTCGATATCCTTGCGACCACGAACTGTCGTATTGAGCAAGTTCATTACGATAATCACACCGAACGGGATAGCACAACCCAGCACAAATGCCACCAACAAAATAAGCATTGTCTTGGGAGCAACAGGGTAAGTGCTACCATAAGCGAGGTCGATGATACGAGATTCACTACTCGAAACTGCACGACCCAACTCATTCTCCTCTTGTTTGCTCAAAAGGTAGGCGTATTGCTCCGATTTGATGGTTTGGCGACGCTCGATAGACATCTGACCAACCAACTTCATCGGTGCCGACATATACTGTTTGGTCGAAGCCTCCTCTTGTGCACGAGCTGTTTTAAGCGAAACCTCGTACTGATTCAAAAGGTTGTCCACATAACTCAAAATAGCTTGACGTTGGCTATTAAGCGACGAACTCAACTGTTGAACAATCGGGTTACGATCCGAAGAGCTCTCCAACAGTTTGCGGCGTTGCAACAAGCCCGAGTTATACTCGGCAATAGCCTCGATAATATAAGCGTCATTCAAACCCGCAGTAGGCACAACGTCCCACACACGATCAACATCGCTCATATACTCTCGGATACTCTTAACCAACATCTTTTGGGTCTCGATACCGATAGCCTCGGTCTTATATTTATTTGCCTCCGAGATACTCAACGAAGTCTGCGACGACAAATCGACAACCTTATGTTGCTCCGAATAGTTTTGTGCAGCACGGTCAATGCTTGCCAACTCGGCGGTAACCTCCTCGATACGTTTCGAGATAAAGTCCTTGGTTACCTCCAACACAATGTTTTTATCCTCGCGAACATCATCGTCATAGGCCACCATCAACGAGTTCAAAACGTCCTCGGCGCGTTTGGGATTTACATCATTGATTGACAACAAAATGATACTCGACTCTTTGGCCGCCATCGACACTTTTAATGCGTTCTTATAGGCCAAAGCGGTCTGCTCCAAGGGACGTTTGCTGACCTTGATTGTGCGCTCCTTGTAGGAGTCGTAATAAGCAGTGGGCGAAAGTTTGACAAGACCGACAGGCGTTTCAACGGTTTCGCCTGCCGTAGCCCACACGATTGTCTTATCGGGCTCCTCTTGCTTACCCATCAGGAAGTTTGTCAGTTTGATGCGAGAGCTATCCATCGGGGTCATCTCGAATCTCAACGACTGCCAATCAAGACCATTAGGGAACTCACACACAACGGGAGTCTTATCATAAAGGTCCGCAGTGCGCACTTTACCCGAATAGGTATAGACAATATTAAGGTTCAGCGTATCGACTACAATCTCCATCAGACGTTTCGAGCCGAGAATGAACATCTCGTTATCGACATTAGGAATAGCCTTCATACTCGACAAGTCGGCAAAGATTGCTGCTGCCGAGCCACCACGACGGCTATCCTTAATCATAATGGTTGATGAACGTTGATAAACCTTCGGCGTCTTATAGACATAGTAGGTTGCCACGACCATACACAGGCCAATGGAAATTACAAACCAATACCAGTTTGCGACCACCATCTCGAAGATGTCACGCAAACTATACGAAGCACTATCCTCTAATTTGGAATTTGTGTTGTTGGTTTGATTTTGAACGTTTTGTTGCTCCATATCTTGTGATATTTTTTAACTATTTGATTCTCGATGCCATTCGAGTATAATAAATCGAAGTAGTAATCACGCTGGCAATCGTCGCCAAGATACCTACGCCACTCATAATCGGAGTAATCCAAGGGCTTACGGTACTTTGGTCAGCACGACGTTTATTGGGCATTACATACACCACATCGTTTTGTTTAAGGTAGAAGTAGGGCGACTCGAACAGGTTCTTGCTTTTCAAGTTCACATAGGCATTGATACGTTTGCCGTCCTCCTCACGAATGATAAGCACCTTATCACGGCGGCCAAAGATTGTAAGGTCACCTGCCATACCGAGTGCATCAAGCAGGGTCATCTTGTTCGAAGTGATGGCATACGAGCCGGGGCGAGCAACCTCACCCAAGACATTAACCTTCATATTGAGGAACGACACCGCTACGATGGGGCGGGTAAGCTGTCCTTCGTCAATAAGTTTCTTCGACAAGAAGTCAATCAAGTCGTTACGGGTCATACCCGCAACATAGATTTTACCGAAAGTCGGGAAAGTAATGCAGCCCTCATTATCAACCACATATCCGTGAATAGGGGTTGAAGCAACAGCGCCTTGTGCAATATTGGTCACAGGCATAATGTTGAACGGTTGCACGAGTTCCTTCTCGCTCTCGGCCGCATTTACCGAGATACTCAAAATGTCAGACGGCTGAATGGTAATCTCCTTAACCTTACCCATAGTCTGCACTTCACCATCAGTGATGTCTTGCAGATAGACAACCTCCTGATAGGTAGAGCAACCCACAAACATCAAAGCCATAACAAAAAGAGTGAAAATTCTATTCATAGTTTATACACTTTTAGCCATAAAACACATTATTTGGCAAATATACAGAGATTTGGTTATAAAACCAATAAGAATATCCGTTTTTTACACATTTACTCCGTTAAAGAACATTTTTCTTTACACTTTTACACATAAAAAACGAGGCTGCTTGGAGTGTTTCCAAACAGCCTCTTAACAGAATACGACCGACACTACTTGTCGATGCGGGTCCAATAGAGTGTTACGCCCATTCCGAGAATAGTTCCGCGCAATTTCAGTTTATTTGCGCTCTCGAACTCTGCCGAAACGCTTACGCGAAAACCCTTTGTCGGGTCGTAAATCTTCGCATCGCCCCAGCATTTGTCCTCGGGAATGTAGTGCAAACCCTTCACAAGCACAATCTTGTCAACATCGACCGAGCGGAGTGCTTTGTCGGGGTTTTTAACATCTTTACGTTTATTGCCATTGGCGTCAAGGGCATTCTCTACCCAGATGACTTGTGCGTTGTAAGTTCCGTCGGCATTTTTCGTCACTTGCACTTTACTCGTAACTACTTGCACATCAATATACTACTATCCATATTTACCATTTGCGAACCTTGATTGACAAGAAACGAACATCAAATTTTTGTGCAAAAAATAATGATAGTTTACAATATATAGTTAATTTAGCAGAAGAAAAAACAGAAAAATTACATTAAACCACCCTAAGAGATGGCACCAGATGGTATTCAAGTACGCATTTGAACCAAAACCCAAATACAGGCCACAACCTTGCGATGCCACGGTGAAGATATACGATGAGGAGAGCAGTGATATAATAAAAGAGGTATTCCGACTGACCGAAGTATTGCCGGAGCGTTCGATGACCGGTCCCAAGGATCCCAAGATACCCGATGAAAAAGTGGTTGGATATGCCGATTACAGATTTGTTGATAAAATAACAATAGAAGAACAGATAAAACAGATAGCCTTATGAAACACAAACGAGAGCAAATTTATAAACCACCGACAGTAGAGATTGTCGATGTGGCAATTGAGCAAGGTTTTCAATTAAGTCTAAGTGGCCTTGGAGACGATAGCGATGATTCAGAATTTGGAGATTTTATGGAGGAATTATAATAACCACACATATTGTATGAGTATGAAGAAGATATACCACATAATAATGGCATTGGCATTATTGTCATTCACC
>SUZD01000003.1 GCA_015060105.1 Rikenellaceae bacterium
AGAAAGAGTTGCTTGCCAGGTCGATAGCGGCGCCAATTGCAGTTCCCTGTTTCGATACCATTGTGGGAGATATGCGCTCGACAAAGTTGCGGGCGGTGAGGTAGTCCGAGGTAATAGGCAACTGAACATAGGCGTTGCCTGCAAAGACTATCAATCCCACACGGTCTTGATGCAGACCTTCGAGCAGGCGCGCGATAGAGTATTTGGTGCGCTCCAAGCGATTGGGTGCAAAGTCCTCGGCCAACATCGAGTTCGACACATCGACTGCCAACATCAACTCGATACCTTCGCGTTTAACCTCTTTGAGTTTGCTGCCAAATTGCGGGCGCGCAAGGGCGAATATCGAAAGCGTGAGTGTGAGTAGCAGTAGTGTGAATTTCAGATGGTTGCGGCGAACGGAACTGTCGGGCATAAGTTGTCGAACGGTTGCCGGAGTGCCGAAACGGGCGATGCGGCGACGAGTATCAATCAGCGCATAGACATAGACCGCAATCAACACGGGTAGTGTCAATAGCAGAAGCAGTATATCGGGATTCTCGAAACGAAACATAGTTGCACTTTTTTAGGGTAACTGTTTAAGCCACAAACGGCGCAGCAAAAATTCGGCAATCAACAACACAACCGCCCACCACAGATAGCGAGTGAATAGTTCGTGATACAGCGTGTATTCCGTTGTGTCGATTTCGGTGCGCTCCAACTTGTTGATGCGGTCGTAAATCTCGGAGAGTTTATTCTCGTCGGTAGCACGGAAATATTCGCCACCTGTCATCTCGGCAATCTCGCGCAGGGCTTTCTCGTCAATCTCGACCTTCATCTTCTGATAGACCGTATTACCCCACATATCCATAGCGGGGTAGGATGCCATATCCATAGAGCCGACACCGATGGTATAGACCTTAATTCCGAGTGTCGCTGCAATTTCGGCGGCGGTAAGGGGTGCAATTTGACCGCTATTGTTCACACCATCGGTCAGCAGAATGATAACCTTACTTTTGGCATCGCTCTCTTTGAGTCGATTGACAGCCGTAGCGAGTCCGTTACCGATAGCTGTTCCGTCTTCGATGACACCGCTGCGAATTTGACCCATAAGGCTCAAAAGCGAGCTCTTGTCGGTTGTAAGCGGACTTTGAGTGAAACTCTCGCCTGCAAACACCACGATACCGATGCGGTCACTTGTGCGATCGACGATGAACTTCGAAGCCACTTGGCGTGCAGCACCAATGCGGTCGGGATTGAAATCTCGGGCGAGCATACTGCTCGATACGTCCATCGCCAAAACAATATCGATACCCTCGGTTGTGACATTGCTTCCTTTCTCGGTGCTTTGCGGGCGCGCCAATGCAACTATCATCAGTGAGATTGCACCCAAGCGCAAAACAAAAGGTATGTGACGAAGATAGTATTTTGCCGAACGGGTACTGCGGGGAATGGCGTCGGTGCTTGACATTCGCAGTGTCGCACCTCCTTTCAGCTGGTTATAGATATACCACGCCGCCAATGGTACAACGACCAATAGCAACCATAGTAATCGGGGATATGCAAATGTAATCATTGTGTGCTTATTTTACCAGTTTTTGCCCGAACGACCAACCGCAACACCGCGTTGGCGGTCCATCTTGTCGCGTGTTTTATCCTCCTCGCCCTGAACGGCTTGCAAGAGTTGTTCGGCCTCTTGCTGACTCATACGAGGTTGAGGAGCATTACCCTTCGGGGAGTTTTGAGGCTCCTCTTTGGGTTGATTGTTTTGGGGTTGTGGCTCCTTGTCGCCGTCGCCCTCTTGGTCCTTATTTTGTTGGTCTCGGTCGTCTTGCTTATCTTGTTGGTCCTGCTTATCCTGGTCGTTTTGCTGGTCCTTATTCTGGTCTTGATTTTGCTCCTTATTCTGCTCTTTGTTCTGCTCTTGTTGGTCTTGGTTTTGCTCCTGATTATCTTGCTGTTGCTGTTGTTGCTGTTGATGTTGGAGCATTTTCTGAGCATAGGCAAGGTTGAACTTGCACTCTACGTCGTCGGGTTTTAGGCGCAGTGACGATTTGTACGCCTCGATAGCCTCCTCGAACTTGCGCTCGCCAAAGTAGGAGTTACCCATATTGAACAGCGCCTCGGCCTTTTGGTCTTCGGTGCGGAGACTGTCGGCGGCAATATTACCAAACAATTTGGCAGCGTCGGCGTGGCGTTGTTGTCGATAGAGCGCATCGCCGAGGTTGAACGTAGCCTCATAGAGCGCGTTATTCTGTTCGATAGCCTTGCGATATTGGACTTCGGCAGCCGAGAAATCGCCACTATCGTACTGCTCATTACCTTGACGGGCAGTGCGACGCTCGGGATATTTTTGTGCCAAGCACTCATCTGCCGAGAATAACGACATGGCGACAAGGCTCAATATTAGAACTATGTTTTTGATACTTCTCATACCTTCATCGCCTCCTTATATTCGTTATTTTCGTCATCGGGATTGACCTGTTTGGTATCCTCGACAAAGTAGTAAACGCCCGAGAACAGGCTTTCGTTTAGTTCATCATCGGGAGTGTGTTTGGCGAACTTCACAAAGTCGGCAGTCTGCAACAACTCGGTGAGCACGGCAAATTGTCGGGCGTCAATCGAGAGATCCTTTATGGCGGCAAGAATCTCGTCGGTGGTCATCTCCATAGCACTAACACCATAGCGACCATCGAGGTACTCGCGGAGAATCTCGGTCAAGCGTGTATAATATTGTTTGTGTCGGCCGTTTTGCCAGAGTTTTTGGTGTTGCAACTCGTTGAGTTCGTTGATGGCCTTGATGTGTGGCGGAATTGCGGGTTTAACCTTGCCGAAAACGGGTTTATGCTTCACAAGGCGCACAATAACCCAGATGATAGCTCCGCACAGCAGCAGACCCACCAGACCCAAAGCAGCCCAGCCGCCCCACTCGCCAAACATCACGGGAATATTCTTAATCGGGCGAATGTCGTGAATGGTCATAGTGGCGGTGTCAATCTCGAAACTCGACACACGTAATAATAAGGTGTCGGGGCTATACAGCGTATCGACGATGTTCTTATCGAGGTAGAGTACGGGGTAGTCCGAAACCCGAAAGCTGCCCGCATTGAACGAGGTTATGGTGTAGCGTTTGGCGATTTGCATACGACGACCCTCGCTCGAAAGGGTATCGACCTCCGAGGACTCGACAATCTCGATGACGCCTCCTGCACGCTCGGTGTCTATCTCGGGAAACATCACAACCTGCATCACATCTTTATCGACCTCTACACTGAGGGTCACTTGGTCGCCAATGCTGACACTATCGCGGTCGAGCGAGAGCGATATCGAAGGACGACTGCTCTGCGCCGAAAGCGTAAGCGTTGCACTCAAAACGAGTGTGGCGAGTATGGATAGACGTTTCATCGTTGTTTGAACAGTTTGATAAGTTGGGTGACATAGTTATCCGCTGTGTCGATGTCGATGTTGTCGATACGATAGCGACGCAACAGGCGGCTTGTGGCCTCGTGGCGCTCGTCCCAAGCACGAGTATAGTTCTCGCGCACCTTGCGGGAGCCTGTATCGACCCATACGGTGCGACCACTCTCGGCATCGCGCATCTCGACAAGGCCGACATCAGGCAACTCGCGCTCGCGCAAATCCGCGATGCGAATTGCAACCAAGTCGTGTTTTCCTGCCGCAATTTTGAGCGTATCGTCCAACTCGGGATTGCTCTCGGCATTGTACAGGAAGTCCGACAAGATGAAGGTGGTGCAACGCTTATGCAGCATATTTGTCAGTGCTTTGAGCGGAACGTCCAAGCGGGTGCCTGCGTCCTCGGCCTCGAAGCCGAGCAGGTGGCGGATAATTGTCAGAATATGTCCTTTGCCCTTCTTGGGCGGAATGTAGTGCTCAACCTTGTCGCTGAACATCAGACAGCCAACCTTATCGCCCGTCTGCACAGCCGAAAATGCCAGAACGGCGGCTATCTCGGCAATGACTTCACGTTTGATTTGTGGTGTCGAGCCGAAACTGTTGGAGGCACTTACATCGACCAACAACATCATAGTCAGTTCGCGCTCCTCCTCGAAAATCTTGATATGGGGCTTGCGGGCACGGGCGGTAACGTTCCAATCAATGTCACGAACATCGTCGCCAAAGCGATACTCACGCACCTCGCTGAACGACATACCGCGTCCTCGGAAAGCACTATGGTACTTTCCTGCGAATATCTCGTTACTCAAGCCGCGACTCTTGATTTCGATTTTGCGGACTCGGGCAAGCAACTCTTTCTCGGATTGCATAGCCGGCTGGATTAGGGAACGATTACGTTGTTCAAAATCTCGGTGATAATCTCCTCGGTGGTGATGTTCTCGGCCTCGGCCTCATACGTCAAACCGATACGGTGGCGAAGTACGTCGTGGCAGATAGCACGAACGTCCTCGGGAATCACATAACCGCGACGTTTGATGAAGGCGTAACTCTTGGCTGCCTTTGCCAACGAAATACTTGCACGGGGAGAGCCTCCGTAGCTGATAAGGTTCGAGAGTTTGCCCAATCCGTACTCGCCGGGCTCACGGGTGGCGAAGATAATATCGACAATGTATTTCTCGATTTTCTCGTCCATATAGACACTCGAAACAACGCTGCGAGCGCGGACAATATCTTCGGGAGTGATAACCTTGTTGGGAGTGGGCATACCTTCGCCTGCGAGGTTCATACGAACAATGTCGCGCTCCTCTTGGCGTTTGGGGTATGTGATTTTGGCTTTCAGCATAAAACGGTCAACCTGCGCCTCGGGCAGAGGATATGTACCCTCTTGCTCTAACGGGTTTTGGGTAGCCAATACCAAGAAAGGCTCGGGCAGACGGAAGGTCTGCTCTCCGATTGTTACTTGGCGCTCCTGCATCGCTTCGAGTAGCGCACTTTGCACCTTTGCCGGAGAACGGTTAATCTCGTCGGCCAAAATGAAGTTGGCAAAAATAGGGCCCTTCTTAACGGAGAACTCTTCGTTGCGTTGCGAGTAGATAAGTGTACCGATAAGGTCGGCGGGCAGCAGGTCGGGCGTAAACTGAATACGGCTGAACTTGGCATCAATCGCTTTGGCAAGGGTGGTGATAGCGAGGGTCTTGGCAAGTCCCGGAACGCCCTCCAACAGAATGTGACCTCCCGAAAGCAGGCCGATAAGCAGTGAATCAACCAGATGTTTTTGACCCACGATAACCTTGCTCATCTCCATATTGAGCGAATCAACGAACACGCTTTCGCGCTCGATAAGTGCATTTAACTCTTTGATATTGACAATTTCACTCATATCTTGTGTTTGTTTTGTTTGCTTTAATGCTACCTTTAACGATATTAGATGCAAATTTATTGTTTTTTTTTGGAAAAGATGCGTTTAAGTTCGCTTTTTGCCCATTGTTGAAAACTTTTCCGGGGTGTGTCACGTTTTTGCAGAGTGGAAATACTATCTTTGTACCTCCAAAAAACAGTATTGTGACAGACTTGCTTTCGACACTCAATCCCGCACAGCGTGAGGCTGTGGAAAACTTCGAAACGGCATCGCTTATCATTGCGGGCGCCGGCTCGGGTAAAACTCGTGTGCTAACATCGCGAATTGCCTATATGCTCCAAAAGGGCGTGGCTCCGCAATCTATTCTGGCTCTGACATTTACAAATAAAGCCGCCAGAGAGATGCGCGAGCGTATTGCGCTTGTGGCAGGACCCGAGGCAGGGCGTGTAGTGATGGGTACTTTTCACTCCATTTTTCTGCGTATCCTGCGTGCCGAAGCCGACAAAATAGGGTTTGACCCAAACTTCACGATTTACGACACCTCCGACAGCGTTTCGCTTATCAAAAATATCATCAAAGAGATGAATCTCGCCGATGATGTCTATAAGCCCAAGAGTGTCTATGCGCGCATCTCCAATCTCAAAAACGAGTTGGTAACTCCGATGAAGTATGTGGAAGATGCAGTGTCGATGTCGGACGACCGCAAACGACAACAGCCTATGTTTGCCGAGATTTACAAACGCTATGCCGAACGATGTAAGGCCAACAGCGCGATGGATTTCGACGATATGTTGCTCTATATGAACTTGTTGTTGCATACAAGGGCAGATGTGTTGGAGAAGTATCAACAGCAGTTCCGCTACATTTTGGTCGATGAGTATCAGGATACCAACTATGCGCAATACCGTATCGTAAAACTGCTTGGTAAGGCGCACGGCAGGGTGTGTGTCGTGGGCGACGATTCGCAGAGTATCTACTCGTTCCGAGGCGCCCGTATCGAGAATATTCAAGGTTTTAAAAGGGATTTTCCCAATGCTCAAATCTACAAGTTGGAGCAGAACTATCGTTCGACGCAGACCATTGTTAATGCAGCAAATAGCGTGATTGCGCACAATCCGCAACAGCGAGAGCTCAAAAAGGAGTGTTTCTCGACAGCCGAGCAGGGTGATAAAATTCGTGTAATTCGTGGTTATACCGATATTGAGGAGGCGGAGTTGATAGCCGCGGATATTCGCTCGAAGGTGCGTGAGGGCGAGGGCTATGATAATTTTGCCATTCTATACCGAGTAAATGCCCGTTCGCGTGTAATCGAGGACGCGCTTCGCCGCAGGGATATCCCTTATGTAATCTATCGAGGTCACTCGTTCTTCGACCGCAAAGAGGTGAAGGATTTGGTGGCGTATATGCGTCTGATTGTAAACCCCAAAGACGACGAGGCTCTCAAACGAATTATCAACTTCCCAGCGCGAGGAATTGGCGATGTGAGTGTGCGCAAAGTTGAGGATTTCGCCAAGGCCAAAGGTCAAAGTATGTGGGAGGTGCTCGATACGATGGATTACGAGCGAGCAAAGGATAAAGCGTTGGCCAAGAAGGTGTTGGTATTTACCGAACTTATCCGTGAATTGTCGAAACAACGTGGCGAAATGGACGTATATGAGTTTGGTTTGCAGGTGGCGACGCGCTCGGGTCTGATTGCTGCTTACAAGAGCGAGGACGGCAAGGATAGTGATGCAGCGGTCGAGAATATCTACGAGGTGTTGAACTCTATTCAGCAGATGGCCGAGGAGCGACGAGCCGAGGCATTGGCCGAAGGTGTGGAGAGCCCCGAGGCTCTGACGCTCGAAGATTGGTTGCAGAATGTGGCTCTGATGAGCGATATGGATAGCCGTAATGCCGAAGATGATGACTCTCCCAAAGTGACGCTGATGACCATTCACTCGTCGAAGGGATTGGAGTTTGGCAGGGTCTATATTGCGGGTGTCGAGGAGGAGCAGTTCCCGGGCCCGAAAGCCGAGTTGGAGGGCACAATGGAGGAGGAGCGACGACTATTCTATGTGGCGGTTACGCGTGCCAAGAAGGCGGCGGTGTTGTCGTACTGTGTGAGCCGCTTTGCTATGGGTCAGCAGATGTGGTGTCACCCAAGCCGATTTATCGAGGAGATTGACGAAAGGTACATAAGTGGAGATGTAGAGGGCTTTCGCCGAGAAGTGTCGGCTGCTGTACAATCGCCTACGGGAGGATATGGTGCAAATCGCCGTCCGATGCAGAGTGGTTGGGGCGGTCGTTCGACATATCAACAAACCCCAAAACCTGCGCCGCAACCACGCCCGACGGTTGTCGATAGCCGTTTCCAAAGAGTAGGCGTAAGACGCGCTACCGAAGAGGCGGTTGAAGCGGCTGCAACGGCCTTGCCGGCAAGTAGTTACCGCATCGGTCAAAAGGTTTGGCACGCCAAGTTTGGCGAGGGTGTGGTAACGGGCGTTGAGGCGATGGCTACCGATGTCAAAATAACCGTTAAATTTGCTGACGCAGCGGCCGGTCAGAAGGCGTTGTTGTCGAAGTTTGCAAAACTCAAAATCGTAGAATAAATGCGCCGAACGGAGCGATATAGTGCAGTTATTGAGTGGTTTGAGCGGAATATGCCCAATCCCGAAACAGAGTTGAACTATTCGACCCCGTTTGAACTGCTTGTGGCGGTTATATTGTCGGCTCAATGTACCGACAAACGGGTCAATATGGTGACACCCCGTCTGTGGGAGCGTTTTGCTACGGCCGAGAGTATGGCCGAGGCGAGCGAGAGTGAGATTTTTGAGTATATTTCGAGCATATCTTATCCCAATAACAAGGCGCGCAATTTGGCGGCTATGGCGCGAATGTTGGTTGCCGATTTCGGAGGTGTGGTGCCGAGTAGTGTCGAGGAGTTACAAAGGTTGCCTGGTGTGGGGCGCAAGACGGCCAATGTGGTGGCTTCGGTGCTCTATGGTTGCGAGGTTATGCCGGTCGATACGCATGTTTTCAGAGTGTCGGCGCGTATAGGTTTGACCGTTGGGGCCAAGACCCCGTTGCAGACCGAGGAGCAACTCACAAAGTATATCCCGTCGCACTTGTTGCCCAAAGCGCATCATTGGTTAATTCTTCACGGACGATATGTCTGCACCGCCCGAAACCCAAAGTGCGGAGAGTGCGGAATTGCAGAATGGTGTCGCAGCAGACGCCCCGAAAAAGGCGCACCCAAAGGGTGATTTTTCGGAATTTGTACCAAAAATGGTGAATAATACGTTTTCTTTCCGTATCTTTGTAATTCTTCAAATGGCGAAAACGTATGAGAAAAATAATCAATAATCTGTTTGTCGTACTGCTGATGGCGTGCGCTGTGGTCGGTTGTAAGGAGGAGGTCGATTATGGCGACCACGACCGTACCTCGGTTGTGACGTTGTCGAAATCGGCTGTCAATATCGGCTGGGAGGGTGGTAGCTCGGCGGAAATAACCGTGACCGTCCCCCGCTTTGGCTGGAAGGCCGAGTACGATGCACATTGGTTGAGTGTGACACCCGATACCACCAATCTTGTAGGCTCGACACAGGTAACCTTGCTTGTTATGGAGAACACTTCGGAGGAGCCACGAGAGGCGGTTGTTACCTTCTTGTCGGGTAATGTCGAACAGAAGCTCAATGTCAAACAGGTGGGTTACGGACAGATTGCCAGCGACGTTAATCACCCCGACGGAAATGCCAATAAGTGGATGTTCGAGGTGCTCAAAGAGCGATATTTGTGGAATACATTGTTGGAAGACGCCTATCCCGATTACGCTTGCAACTACAATAACTTCCTTGCCAATACTCTGATTCCGCTCAAAGGTAATGAACTTGATGGCGGTCGTATCGATGGTGCAAGATATCTCTATTCAACAGTATCGCGTGTACCCGCCTCGGCAACCCGAAGTGGCGAGCAGACTCGTGCAGGTGTTTCGACCCTCTACCCCTCGTTCGGTATTGCAACAATAGGCCTTGTGTCGGTTGATGAGGATTTGGTCTATCTGCGTGTGACAAGCATCAATCCCGAATCGCCAGCCGAGCGTGCCGAGATACAGCGTGGCGAGTATATCGGCGAGATTAACGGCGAGGAGATTACTCGTGTCAATGTGAATGCCATGTGCAACAAACTGCTGTATCCCAATGGTGGCTCTATCCAGCTGACAATGATGCGCAGTTCGGAGTTCCAAGGCGAATTCTATTTCAGCGAGGACCGCAAAGTGAATTTGAGTACAGCCAATATAGGTAACAACCCCGTTGTGGCATATTCGATTTTGGAACACGTTGGCAAAAAAGTGGGATATGTGGCATATAACTCGTTTGTGTCGGGCGTTACTTCAAATCCTACGGCCTATGACCTCGAATTGCAAAATGTATTTGATGAGTTTGTGGCAGAGGGTATCGACGAGCTGGTTGTTGATTTGAGATATAATAATGGCGGTCTGGTGTCAAGCTGTCAGAAGTTGTGCAGTATGATTGCACCCTCCGACAAACTTGGCGAGGTGGCCTTTACTTTGCGTCACAACGAACAGTTGGAGGCTACGTTGCCAGAGTCCCAAAAACAGGTAAAACTGCTCACATCGTATGCCGAGAGCAATGTCAATATGAGCCGAGTATATTTCATCGTGTCGGACCAATCGGCTTCGGCCAGCGAGATGGTAATTGTCGGCATGGAGGGTTTGGGTGTCGATGTTACGGTTGTGGGACTTACCACCGAGGGTAAGAATGTCGGTATGGAGGTTATCACAAAGTATGTCGATGGTTACAACTACGAGTTCTCGCCCGTGACTTTCCAAATATTCAATGCAAAAGACGAGTCGAATTACTCGACGGGTATCCGTGCCGATTACGAGGTTGATGAGTGGGGTGACTTGCGCTCGGACGGTTGGAAACCATTGGGCGACCCCGAGGAGGTTATGCTCAATATGGCGCTTAATCTGATTACGGGTAATACGACAAGAAGTTTTGTCGAGGTGTCGCCTGCGCCCCAAATACAAAACCGTTTTGAACGTTTGAAATATAACGACCCGAAGGCGCTGCGTGGCGCATTGCTGACCTCAGAAGTGGAGCAGGAGTAGGGCGTTTGTGAGTTCGATGGATAATTTTTACCTTTGTACGTTTAAGAGATTGATTTATGATACTTTCGGACGAAAATATTGCACGACTTGCCGAGATAATTGATGCGACACAACCCAAGCGAATGGTTGTGGTGTCGCACTTTAATCCCGATGGCGATGCCATTGGCTCGACGCTGGCGTGGCGACGACTTTTGAAGAGTATGGGACACGAGGTCGAGTGCGTTGTACCCAACCGATTCCCGAGCTTTTTGTCGTGGATTGACGATGTTGATAAGATTCGCATTTTCAAAGACGATGCGGAGCGCTGTTCCCAAATTATAGCCGAGGCTGATGTGCTCTTCTTCCTCGATTTGAATAACGTATCGCGTTTGGAGGAGATGTCGGCATCTTTCGAGGCTAATACCAAAGCGCAAAAGGTGCTTATCGACCACCATTTGCAACCAATGGAGAATTTCTTTGACTTGATGTTCTCGCAACCCGACTCCTCTTCGACCTGTTTTCTGGTCTATAAGATTATCGAGCGAATGAAGGGTGTCGATGTTATCGATACGGCTATGGCAAGTGCTCTATATGTCGGAATGATGACCGATACGGGTAACTTCACTTTCAGCTTCCTGACTCCCGATTTGTATCGCGCAGTGGCGGTGCTGGTCGAGAAGGGTATTGATATTGCCCGCATCAATGTCGAGGTCTATAACTCGCATACCGAGCAACGACTTCGCTTGTTGTCCTACTCGCTTGGACCCAAGATGGAGGTGTTCGAGGGTGGCCGTGCAGCCTGCATCTCGTTGAGCGAGGCAGAGTTGCGTCGTTTCGAATTCCAACAAGGCGACTCCGAAGGTTTTGTAAACTATCCGCTCTCGATTAAGGGAGTGCTGATTTCGGCGATGTTCCAGCAAACACACCGATTTATCCGCGCATCGTTCCGCTCGCGTGGCGATATGGACGTTAATATCTTTGCCCGTCGATACTTCAACGGTGGCGGACACAAAAACGCCGCAGGCGGTAAGTCGTTTGTGTCGCTCAAAGAGACGGTGGAGTATTACAAACAGAGCGTAAGCGAGTATTTCAAAGAACAGAACATAGAATAAAACCCAAATATAAATGTCGAACGTCTATAAACCCGCAGGCTATCACAACCTGCTACATACAGAGGAGAATACCGAGAAGGCGATTAAACTCGTCAAGGATATGTTCCAAACAAACCTCGCAGCACAACTTTCGTTGTTGCGTGTTACGGCACCTATGGTGGTGCTCAAAGGTACAGGCCTGAATGACGATTTGAATGGCGTGGAACGTCCCGTAACCTTCCCGATTAAGGATATGAGCGATAGCCCTGCCGAGGTCGTACACTCGCTTGCAAAGTGGAAACGTATGAAACTCGGACAACTTGGTGTTGAGCCGGGTCGAGGACTATATACCGATATGAACGCATTGCGTCCCGACGAGGAGTTGGATAATATCCACTCTATCTATGTTGATCAATGGGATTGGGAGAGGGTTATCACTCGTGAGGAGCGCACTCTCGAATTTCTCAAAAAGATGGTGCGACGCATCTACGAGGCGGTTAAGGTTACCGAAAACCTTATCTATGTCGAGTTCCCGCAAATTACACCGATATTGCCCGAGGAGATATATTTTGTTCACGCCGAGGAGTTGGCGGCGCGTTGGCCCGAGTTGAGTGCCAAAGAGCGTGAGAATAAAATTGTGAAGGAGTACGGCGCGGTGTTTATCATCGGTATCGGCTCGGTACTCTCGACAGGCGAGGCTCACGATGGTCGTGCAGCCGACTATGACGATTGGTCAACACCCAACTCCGATGGTTATGTGGGTTTGAATGGCGATATTCTCGTTTGGAATCCCGTGTTGGAGCGTGCTTTCGAGATTTCGTCGATGGGTATTCGTGTCGATGAGCAGGCGTTGGAGCGTCAGCTGGCAGAGCGCGGACAAGAGTGGAAACGCGATTTGCTCTTCCATAAAATGTTGTTGGAGGGTAAACTGCCATACACTATTGGTGGAGGTATCGGCCAATCGCGTCTGTGTATGTTGCTTCTGCGTAAGGCGCACATCGGCGAGATTCAATGTAGCATTTGGCCCGACGCTATGCGCGAGGAGTGCGAAAAGGCGGGCATACATTTAGTATAACAATAAATAACGGCATACGATGAGAAACTGGAAATTGTTTGCCCTGATGATGGGCGTAATGTTAAACCTCGTTGGTTGCGAAATGGCGACACCCGAAGGTGGCGAAGATGGTGATGGCGAAGTTCCCGCAACCAATGTAAGTGTAGTGTTGAAGAGTGTTAATGTGACCGACAACAAGGTTACCGTAAGCGGTACTTACTTTATGCTTGCGGGTGACGAGGAGGTTACAAGAGTCTGCGTGGCATATCGTCCGACAAGTACATTCCAACGAGTTGAGGTCGATTGTGCTCTCAAAACTCCTTTTGAGGCAAGTTTCACTCTCGAAGAGGGCAAGTATGCCGTATGTGCTTATGTCTATGTGGGCGAACTCCCATTCCGCAGTGACGAGACATATATCACAATAACGGCCCCCGGAACAACCCCAGAGCCGGAGCCCGAACCAGAGCCCGAACCCGAACCCGAACCCGAACCCGAGCCCGAGCCCGAGCCGGAACCGAGCGACTACGACAAAGGCTATGTGAAACATACGGGTTGGGCCGAGCAACCAGCATTCCGTAAGGGTGACGATTACTACTACTCGTCGCACTTGTGTGCAGGAGGCGAGAAAGCGAAGAATGGTAATGTGATGCGTAACTTCTCGGTATGTTACAGCGCCCAACACCACTGCCCTTATTGGGTGGCAGGCCCGATGCACATCTGCTATCGTGGTGGCTCGGGACGTAATGATGCGTACAAACCCGACCCGGGTATTCCCAGCAATATTCAACAATACTACACGAGCTATTCGGGTGGTTGTAATAAGGGTCATATGATTGCCTCGAATGAGCGTACAATCTCGCCTGCAACCAACAAACAGGTATTTTATTATTCCAATATCGCTCCGCAATACTCTTCGACATTTAATACGGGTGGCGGTGCTTGGAACAACCTCGAAGATTTGGTAAACGACTATTGGTGTACCGATACTCTCTACCAAGTTGTGGGTTGCTATTTCGATACCTATACCGACGCCTATGGTCAGACAGC
Organism: Rikenellaceae bacterium; assembly: GCA_015060105.1. Lineage (GTDB taxonomy): Bacteria > Bacteroidota > Bacteroidia > Bacteroidales > Rikenellaceae > UBA940. The sequence goes on from SUZD01000003.1 coordinate 13,530, forward strand.
AACGCCCAAAACGGCGGAGTGTGGTGGTCAGGATACAAGTATCCCGACAATGTTCTATATGGCTTTGTTGCGCACCAAAGGTGGTCGCACGGGTAAGAGCGTGAAAAATTGTAGCGCAAGCGAGTTGCAATGTGTCGCTTTCGTAATGCGTCATACAATGGAGAAGGGACACGAGCCCGAGGCACGCGATTTGATTAGCATTGCCGAGTTGGAGCGAATAACAGGCTTTACATACTTCCCCAATGTGCCTAATGCTCCGAAATCGACATTCAAAGCGTCGGATTGGGATTTATAATATTTAGTCACTCCTACACTATGAAACTTTCGATAGTTATTGCCACATACAATCGTGCAGCCGACCTTGTGCGCTCGTTGGAGTCGCTGGTGGAGCAGACCCAATCGGTCCAGGATTGGGAGTGTGTGGTGGTAAATAACAACTCGAAAGATGATACCGAGGAGCAGTTTGTTCGTTTCTGCGAGCAACACCCGCGCCTCAATCTGCGTATGGTGCGCGAGCAAAATCAAGGATTGTCGTGGGCGCGCAATCGCGGTATAGCTGAAAGTCGTGGCGAGATAGTTGCCATTATCGATGACGACGAGACCGTCAATGCCGAGTTTGTCGAGGGGTATATCTCGCTATTTGAGAAATATCCCGAGGCGGCTGCGGCTGGCGGGCGCGTTGTTCCCCACTTTATGGGTGGTCGCCCTCGTTGGATGTCGCGCTATACCGAACGCCCCATTGCGGGTACACTCGACCTCGGAAGTGAGATAAAACCTTTTGAGAAAGGTTATCCTGCGGGTGGCAATATGGCTATGCGCCGTAGTGCTATCGAGGAGTTGGGGGCGTTTGATACGGCACTTGGACGTACGGGCTCCAATCCGATGGGTGGCGAGGAGAAAGAGATTATGTATCGCTTTGCCAAAGCCGGAAAGGCTATTTATTATACGCCCACGCCTGTAATCTACCACTATATCCCCGAATCGAAATTGACTATGGAGTATTTTGACCGCTTGTGCCGTATGTGTGGCGCAAGTGAGCGCGTGATGGCTCAAAAGTCGGGTCGTCTGTTGCGTGCCAAGGTTGCCGAAGTGGCGAAATGGGGGGCAACGCTTGTGATTGCCGCGTGGTATGTGCTCGGAGGCAATCCTCCGAAAGCATCAATGCTTGTGCGTCTGCGTCGTGGCGTTTCGCGCGGATTGTTTGACTGCGCAAAATAGTCGTGGAGCGCATCTGACTGCATATTTATTCTACAAAAACGAAAAAAATCGAAATGCCCCTTGACAAGGGGTATTTTTGTGTTATATATTTGCACTCGCAAACGGAGCAAATCAAAAACATCTGTAACAGCTCCGCGAAGGTCGCATCTGCCTGATGGGCCTCGCAAAATCAACAAACTTTTTAACATTTCGACCTCGGAACTCTGTGTTCCTGTGCTTTTCCACACCCTTATAAACCCTTCGAGGTCGGTTTTTCACATCTTTTCACATTTTTTCAACAACTGACGATACCTCGTTGTTGATAACTCCCACCTACTCGTCGGTATCGTCCCCAAAATCTATCTACAAATGGAAGTTCAACTGCTGACAAAAACAATTATGACGGCAGCCGAGGCTCTCGGATATAGTACCGTCGTGGGTGATGTCACTCAAAAAGCCTGTTCGTTGCCCGAACTACCTGCTCTTTGTTTGTCGCGACCCGTATTGCGCGACAAGCAAGGGCGACAATCGGGCGTAATTACCTATCGTTTGGAGTGTTCGCTAATACAGCCTGCCGATGAAATTGACGTGGCTGCCGACGAAGAGGCTTCGCATGAAGCTGACACCAAGCTGCTCCAAACGCTCTACAACCATGCGCTGACAATCATCGAGGCGGTCGATGCACTTGACGAGGTTTGCGATGTCGCCTGCATCTCTTCGACACCCTCAAAAGGGAGAGTAACCCCTTATGGTGACGTTACGCTGAAACTTGTGTTCGATGTCAAACTTAAATTCCGCAAGTAGTAATGGGCGTTCGTTATCCAGCCGACTATGCGTCGGCATTTCAAAAAGTGGTTTTCGAGTTGAGCGGATTTTCACCCGACGCCGACGATTGTGTGGCGGTGGATATTATGGAGGGCTACAACAACGAGGCCTCGGGCGTCAAGTACTATTACGGGCATAATTTGATTGAGGTCGATGTGTCGGCGTATGCGCGTGCTGCGCTGAAAGTGGAGCCCGTTTCGTGGAGCGGATTATATCTGGCTTCGGTGCGAAGTGTGCCTATGTCGGTGCGAGTTGGGGGCTACCAATCCGAGAGAGTGTTGGTGTGTGCCGCTACTCAACCTCTGCCACTCAATACTCTGCTATCCAACCTGTCGAAACGTACAATCGCCCTTGATGAGCGTGATGAGATTGCCTTTGTGAGTGACGAGCGCGAGATTGTGTCCGATATTACGATAATCGACCGAAAGGGTACGGAGCACTACTTCGGAGGTATGTTATTCCTGTACGACAAAGGTGTGGCGGTGTACGGGCTCGATGTCGCCAAGGTAGCTATCGAGGCGCAAGAACGTGGTATTGCACCCGAGGATATTGCGCAAATCATTGTCGGAGTGAAGCTGGGTGCCGAGAAACAGATACGTGTTACCTATGATGTGCGCTCAAATACAAATGGAGTGCGTCTTGCGTGGGTCAATCGTTTTGGCGCAATCGACTACTACACCTTCCCGAATATCATAGCATCGCATCTGGTGGCTTTGCCCGAAGACATTGTCGGCGAGCCTCGACGAAGTTACACCGAGTGTGAAATCTCGTCGGAAATCGTACCCCAAGAGATTGCCGAGGCGCTTGCCGATATAGTCACTTCGTCCAAGGTGTGGGTTGTCGAGGGCGATACTTACACTCCGTGTGAGATAGTGACAGATGCCGTAGAGTGGTGTAACTGCTCGGCACCCACCGCTGTCAAATTGGTTATCAGAACTCAAAACACTCCGCAAAGCAATGGATAGTAAAGTGAAAATATTGATGTATGATACGCCTCTCGAAACCGATGGCGAAACACGGCTCAGAATAGGTAAAACATTCATCTCGACCTCGTCGGACAATCAACCCAAATTGGAGGTCGCGGAGTTGAGTCTGCCCATTACCCCCGAAAATCGTCGCCTGATGGAGTATCCCGAATTGTGTGCTTCGCAACCGTTCAACGAGAGTGAGCGACCAATTAGGATTGTAGTGGACGACAGAACTCTGTTCGAAGGTTTTGCTATGCTGCGCCGAGTTGAACGCAGGGGCGATGGTGGCCGATATATCCTTGTGCTCGAAACAAGCGAGGTGGGGTGGCAACAAAGGCTCGAAAACAAAACTCTCTCGGAGTTGCAAATCGAATGTAATGTCGGGTGGGACGCCGACTCAATTGTAAGCAGTTGGACAGAAGATGTACCCGTGCGTTTTCTGCCCGTAACTCGAAATGTCGATAATGGCGAGAGCTCGCCGACAACCATTCTGAATGTTACCAAGTCTATGGCGTTCGATAACTATCACCCGTTTCTGCATCTGCGAAGTATTATCTACAAGAGTTTCGAGGATGCGGGCTACTCGGTGGACTCGATATTTATGTCGTCGCCGGAGTTCAATAAACTCTATATGAGCGGTGCTTACCCCACGGGCGCATCGAAGACACTCGACAAACGTATGGGCTTCCTTGCTCGCAGGCTCGAACCTATTACAGCCGTAGCCGATTATTCGGGCTCGGTATATGCGTCGCCGTTGCTGGGTAGTGCCACAATCGGCAACTTGGTCGATGTCGATACTGCAAGTGCTTTCCCCGATACATACTCCAATGGCGGTTGTTTGAGTGTCGATGACCTTGGCCGAGTGGTGTTCACGCCCAAAACAGAGGTGGTTGCATCTTTCCTGTACAATCTCCGTTACAAGACTGAATACTACATACGCAGTCGAGAGCGACTTACAGGTTTTGATAGGGTATGGATAACTCCCTCGGAGTACTATTCGTTCGAGATAGCCAACTCATTTGTGGACCAGCGTGACTACGAGAAACAACCCAATATGGAGTACAATCTCATGGTGTTTGATTTCACTCCCGGAGATGTCTTTATGATGCGATACGAGCTTAATGGAACGGTGCGGAACAAGATGTTTTACGAGCGTTCCAATCTGTTCAAATTTGGAGAGTCGCTCGATGAGATAGGCGAGATTATCTCGTTCGCAGTATCCAAAGACGGTGGTGGCACTTTCGAAACATACGAAGGCGATTGGGCTATCTATTATGGCTTTTGTCGAGAGCAAGGTGTTATTGACGTGGCTCTGTCGATAAGGTCGGCTCCCGAACGTCTTAAACCCGGTCGTCAGAAGAGGTTTGACCAGATGGTGTTCGATGGCGCGGTTAAGGGAATGACACTGCGTATGGAGGCGGGTGTGAGCATAAGTCCGATATTCTTCGATATGCCTCTCGATGAACCGATTGGTAGTTGGCAAGTCTTTTCATCGTTGGATTGTACACAACGAGAGGTGGTTGATGCGGTATGCAAGATGTTTAATCTGCGCGTTATCGAGGATTCGAAGCGACGAATGGTTAGAATCGAAACGGCCGACTATCTGGCCGATATTGCCGAGAAAGTAGATTGGAACGGGAAGGTCGATTTGTCGCAAGGGTGGCAGAGCGAAGATGTGGTGCGCGATATGTCGAAGGTGGTGGAGATAGCCTATCAGTCCGACTCGTTAATTCGGGAGTGGGAGGAGTTGGCGTGCGAGAAGTACGCAACCTGCGAGTATGAGTTCATAGCGGCGCAATCTCCTGCTCCGATTGATGTACGAAAAGTACCTCTGTTCCACCCCTCTATTAGTGACATCAGAGTAAGCCTCGAAGCCCCTTCTGCCTCGATAATTGTAACCAAGGATAGCGGTGGCGAATACACAGTGGAACATTTCGGAATCTCGACAAGGGTGGTGCAATACGAAGGCCTTAAACCATTGCCTTCGACCGAGACTTGGGGTTGGCCAACCTATGGCGATGAGTATCCCTATGCAGCCTTTCACTCCGAAGAGTATGGCTTTACGTTGAGTTTCAGGGATAGAGATGGGGTGGTTGGGCTTCATCAATACTACGACCGCGAGGCCCGATTGTGGCGCACGGGCAAAAGGGTTCATCTCAACGTTCAACTGCGTCCCGAGGAGGTGATGATGTTGCTTGAAACCCGAGGAGTGGAGGCCGCCGAGCGCAATGTTTATGAGTTTGAGCTCGATGGCGAACGTCATCTTTTTACGTTGGAGCACTTGGACTACACATTTGGCTCTCCGCAAGCGAAATGCACATTTATTAAAATCGACTAACACAATGACTATTTATCAACGCGAACTCAAAGAGCGCATAGCATCGCACTATGCCGATATGTCGTCCGACCAACTCATCGACCTGTTGTTCGATATGGGAGTTGTCGATCACACCCGATGCAAGGTGCTTGCTGTTAGGGATTGTGTCGAGGAGATGGTGCGCGCAGGGCGAGGCAAAGTCGATGCAATGTATCAGGCAGCCGAACGATTTGCCTGCTCCTATGAATATGTGCGCAAGTGTATGTACTACTATACCGATGTTAATATGGTCAAACTAAACGAGTAAACAAAAATGAGTTTCAAACCAATCAAAATTACAAATCAGGCAGACGGAGTAACCGTCATCGATATCGAAGGTGAAATCGGGGTTCCCGAGGAGTTGCAATTCGAAGAACCGGAAAGCCGAGTGGCGACCTATCGCAAATTCAAAGATATGGTAGGTTCCATTGCACAAATCCGAAGCCCCAAAGTGTTGGTAAATATCCGTTCGACGGGTGGCGATGTGGGCGATGCAATGCTTATCTACGATGCATTGTGCAGCCTCGACGCCGAGATAACTACTCGTTGCTGGGGATATGTGGCCTCGGCAGCGACCATCATCGCCCAAGCTGCATCGACAGGCTTGCGCGAAATCTCGTCGGAGTCGCTCTACCTTATTCACCGCTCGGTGTCGAGGGTTGAAGGCGATGCCGAATCGATGCAGCACAACGCCGAACTGTTGGCCAAAACAGATGCGCAAATTGCATCTATCTATGCCGAGCGTTCGGGTCGCGCCGTCGAGGAGTTTGAGCGCCTAATGTCCGAGAACGAAGGTATGGGGCGTTGGCTTACCCCCGAAGAGGCTATCGAGGCGGGTCTTGTCGATAGGGTTGTGGAACGCGAAACGCAACGCCGAGGTTTCGGTCAGCGTATCAGAGCTGCTGTTGGTCGTCTGTTCGGAAAGCTCGGGGGAGAGGACTCTCCGCAGATACCACACACCTACGAGGCTCGTTCAAATGTTCGCGCCACAACGCCCAAAGTTCAGACAACTGTCGATATGATGCGCCGAGCACAGCAACTTGCCCAACCAACAAGTCTTACCGAGATTGAAGACCCCGATGTGGGCGATGTGCGACAGAGCTTCAATGAGGCGGCTTACGACCGTGATGCCGAAAATTTCAGAATTCAGTAACCAAAAACAAACAAAACTACATTTATGAAAAAGATTGAGCAATCGAAAAACTACACCGGAACAGAGTTGGATAACCTCTTTTTCCGCCCTATGTTGAGTGGCGATAGCGCCGATAAACTTGGCGTTCGTGTACTCTACAATATGCCCGTACCGACTATTCTCAGCTTCTGGCACCGCAATCCAGATGTGTTGCAGAAATACACCAACAGCGGTTGGTCGGGTGGCTCTGCAACCGAGCGCACACAACGCACAATCAATATGTCGAGAGTCAAGGCCGAGGCGAGCTATTCGGCGTCGGACTACTTCTCACTTGTCCTCGAAGAGATTGCCTGCCGCCCCGAGATAAACTTGCAGGATTTGTCGGGTACCGATTTGGAGAAGGCCGAAACAGCACTCTTCAAGGAGGCTATTGCCGAGAGTATTCGCGTGACAATGTGGCTCGGCAACTCCGAACTCGAAGACTATCCCTATAACTCGTTTGACGGTTTCCTGAAAACCATTATCGACGAGTGTAAAAAGGACGATACCGAGCTGGTTGAGGATAGCTACACTTCGGAGGTTGTTGCCAACACCGAATTCGCAGATATTGTCCTTGACCTTGCATGGGGTAATGCGAATGAGACACTTCGCAACCTGAAAAGCGAGGGTAACTTGGCCTTCTTCGTATCGTCGGACGTTTACAATGCCTACAACATGCTTTTGGATAGCGCTTCGTACGAGTCTGCATTCTTGGCGCGCCAGACAGGTCGCAACGAGCTTTGTTGGCATGGTATTCCTCTGATTGATACCCAAGTGTCGGAGTATCTCGACAGCTCGAAGTTCCCTCATTCGTACGTCATTCTGACCGACCGTCGTAACTTGGCTTTGGCGGTCAATACGTCGGACTTCCCCGGCACCGAGGTTAGTATGTGGTACAATCCCGACGAGATGGAGAATCGCCAACGTGCCGTGTTTATGGCGGGTTGCGGTATCCTGATGCCCGAGTTGGTATCCTACATTCACTACACAATCTAATGAGCTATGGAAGGTATCTCTAATCGAAAACTTAATGGCGGTATCTCGCACATCATCTTGATTCCGAGTAGCGAAGCGGTTGTGGGTATGCGTAACAAGCAACTCTATTGCGAGGTGCCGGCAAGTGCTGTCGGCTGCGTACCCAACGAGGATACGGCTACGTGGACAGAGCGATATACCATTACGAAGGGCGTTGCCAGCGTTGCTCACACTTTGGAATTTGTCGTGGCAATGGACTCTCCCGTAGTGGCGCTGCTCGAACAAGTGGAGCAAGGCTTTGTAGCGGTGGTAGAGTATCGCAATGGAACGAAGATTTTGGCAGGACACTCGTCGAAGTTTGCACTTGAACGTCCTTTGCAAGTCGAACTTTTGACCGTAACGTCAGGTGCAACCCGCACCGATGATGCCGAGTGTCGAATCCGTCTTGGTGCTGTTGATGATGCCTTTGCCCGTAGCGTAACATTGTCGTAGTCCAATGAGGACCACTTTTTCTAAAACGGGGTGTCGCTTGTTGGGCACCCCTTTTTATCAACTTAATAAAACGCATTATGCAGAACACAGATTATACAAAACGAGTTGCCGTCTCGTGCTCGGCGCAGCGACCATTCTTTGAAATGCGTGGTAGTACGGTTGCCGATAGACGTTTTTGGCGTTGGGGTAGTGATAACCTATTTCCCGAGGCGTTGGCGATGGTTGCCCGCAACTCGACCATTCATCGACGAATAATCAACGACAAAGCCGATTATATCTCGGGCAAAGGGTTTGTGTGGAGTGAGCAGGAGCCCATCTTGGGAGCATTGGTTGAGCAGGTGAATGGCTCGGGCGAGTCGATGCGACAACTATTCAATAAGTTGGCATTCGATAAGGTGTTATTTGGTAACGCCTTTTTGGAGGTTGTGACCGACGCCGAGGGGACATTCCTTTCGTTGTACCATATCGATGCCTCGACGGTGCGTGTGGCGCGTGATTCCAAACACGTTATTATGCACCACAAATGGTCCCAATTCTCCGAGAGCGAGGCTGTAACGCGATCGCTTTTCCCATGTTTCGAGGAGGCCGACGACGGAACATTGCGCTCGGTGATACACTATGCCGACTACGAGCCGCGATTTACGCATTACGGAATACCCGACTACATTGCCGGCCTTAATGCGAGCGCAATCGCCTACAAAACCGACAAATGGAATATCAGTCGTCTGGATAACTCGTTCCAACTGTCGGGTGTGATGTTGCTTGATGGCGTGGCCGATGGCGAGCAGCAGGCTCACGATGTGATGCGACTTGCCGAGCGTAAGTTTGCAGGTACCCCCGGACAGGTTATGTTCATAATGAGGGATTCGTCGGAGGGCGACAATTCGAGGTTTATTCCCATCAGCGAAACGGCCGATGGCGATTGGCGAGATTTGCACGACCAAGCAACGGCCGATATTGTGATTGCCCACTCGTGGTTTCGAGCGTTGAGCGGATTGGATTTCAGTGCAGGATTCAGCTCGGAGCGTATCCTCCAAGAGTACGAACTCGCTCTCAATACCGTTATTTTGAGCGAGCAAGCCGAGCTGTTGGAACCCGTACGAACCATTATCGGCCGAGTGCTCAATATCGATGCATCGTCCCTTTCGATTGTAAATCATCCGCCTGCACAATCTCGCCCTGCCTATATGAAAGTGTGGGAGGCTCGTCGCGCCGAGGGTTTGGATTACGACGAGAGTGACCCCGCACAAAACATCTTCCTTGCACAACTCTCAAAACAAACAGAACTATGAAACTATTGATAACCCCAGCCGAGGTGGTGGCGCTTGCCTTCGCCTCGGACGGCCGAGTGCGACCTTCGCAAATTGCCGAAACGGAGATTGCTGCGGCCCAAGAGAAATATTTTGTTCCGGTATTTGGCTCGCTGTTCGAGGCGATGTTGCAGGGTAACTACGCCCAGCTTGCCGACGAGTGGATAAAACCCGCATTGGCCGAATTTGTCAAGTCGCGCGCCGTGATGACTATGGGTGCAATTACTGCGTCGGGCGTTGTTACGCACACACTCGATACGGCCGAGAGTGCTCCAATCGTCAATCGGGTTTTGGTGGCGCGTCAAGCCTTTGACCGAGCCAAGACGTTGCGCGCAAAGGCGGTAGCCGTTGTCGAGGCCGATGCCGCCAACTATCCCGAGTATGACCCCCGCAAAAACATTCTTAATAGAACTCGCTGCGATGGCGGTATAATATTATAGGTGAGCTATGGGAGGATTTGAAAGACTTATTTCGGGCGTGATTTGTGCTCTGGGTGCGCTATTACTGCCCGCTCGTCCGCTGATTATATGTGTGGGCGTGTTTGTGCTGATTGATTTCGTTATTGGCGTGGCAGCCTCTCGTACGCGAGCCCGAAGAGTGGGCGACGAGTGGCGTTTCGAGAGCCGCAAAGCGTGGCGCACGGTCTATAAAGCGGTGTTCGCAATGACGGGAATATGTATGGCGTGGACGTTAGACTCGCTGGTGCTGGACTTTGCTCATCTCAATTTGGCAAAAGTATTTACGGGCTTTGTTTGTGGCGTTGAGTTTTGGAGCTATCTCGAAAACGCAGCCGACATAAGCAACCACCCGATGTTCACGGCGTTACGCAACCTGATGAAAGGACGAATCGGAAAAGGTTTGAATATCGATGAAAAAGAGTAGGGGACTTCGCAACAATAATCCGGGAAACATTCGTCGCACGGCAACCCGCTATCGTGGCGAGGTGGAGTCGCGTGATGCGGCCTTCAAAAGTTTCGAGAGTATGCCGATGGGCTATCGGGCAATGTTTGTGCTTCTGCACACCTATCGCATTAAGTATGGTCTGAACACCATTGCCGAAATGGTGGCTCGTTATGCGCCCCCTTCCGAGAACGACACCCAAGCCTATATCGAAGCCGTTAGTCGCATCTCGGGTGTAAGCACAACACAACCTCTCGACACCACCGAGCCTCAAATGATGATGCCCGTAGTGTCGGCAATGAGCCGTGTCGAGAATGGAGTTTGTGCTGTTCCTGCCGAGGTTATGGCAGGTTGGGATTTGTTTGCCGAGGACAACTCGTCGTCTTCCTCGTCGTTGAAATAGAACTCGTCCATCAGAGTATCTATCTGACGACGTTCCTTCTTGGTCGGGCGACCCGCACCTCGCTCTCGGACCATAAAGATTGTTTCGCGTGGGGCGTTAAGTTTGTCGCGCTCCGCCTGCGGTGTAACATCAAGCGCATAGTCGGGCACATTCTTGGCCGGTTGGCGATTGCCAATCTCGGCGAGAACTTTGTAATGGAAATAGACAGCCCCCTTGCGTACAACGATGATTTCGCCCGGACGGACATCGTGCGAAGGCTTGACGCCCCCGCCGCCTATGGTCACACGGCCATTCTTGCACGCCTCGGCAGCGTCGCTACGGGTCTTAAATACCCGCACAGCCCACAACCATTTGTCAATCCGAACGCCCATCTTCTACTTGCAGTTATAACGGGTCATCGTCAATTCGATACCTTGCGATGCAAACGACAAACAAGCATCGGCGGCGTGACGGAGTTTGTCGGGCAGGGCCTTCTTCTCGTCGTCATTCCACTCGCCAAGCACATAATTTATCTGTCCGCCTCGCTGGAATGCATTGCCTACACCCATACGCATACGGGCATAGTCGGCAGTGCCGAGCAGTTCGGTAATGTTTTTGAGTCCGTTGTGACCTCCGTCGCTACCTTTGGCACGGATGCGGACAGCACCAAACGGGATAGCGATGTCATCAACAACCACAAAAACGCGCTCAACGGGAATCTTCTCGGTCTGCATCCAATAACGCACAGCCTTTCCGCTGAGGTTCATATAGGTTGAGGGTTTGAGCAACAAGAGCTCTCTGCCACGATGTTTAATGGTGGCAGTATCTCCATAACGGGAGGTACTGAAAGAAGTATTGGACACCTCTGCGAGAGTGTCCAATACTTTGAAACCTATGTTGTGACGGGTCTCGGCGTATTCTGCGCCGATATTACCCAATCCCACTATCAGATATTTCAACTCGGTTTACTATTTTGCGTTACGAGCAGCAGCCTGAGCAGCAGCAACGGCACGAGTAGTACGAACGGCGCAAACTGCGGTAGTTGCAGGAGTAAGGATCTCTACGTTGTCGTATTTGAGGTCGCTTACGAAAATAGATTTACCGATACCGAGCTCGGTGATATCAACTTCGAGTACGTCGGGCAAGTTCTCAACCAATGCGCTAACACGGAGTTTACGACGGCTTTGCATAAGTTTACCACCAAGTTTTACACCTGCCGAGTTACCTACCAAACGAACAGGAACCTCGATAGCAACGGGTTTACCCTCTTGAACACGGTAGAAATCGATGTGGAGGATTTGCTCGCGTACGGGGTGGAATTGAACCTCGCGCATAACGCCGATCTCTTTTTTACCCTCGATGTCAATCTCAACGATGTAAGCGTTGGGAGTGTAGATAAGGGGTTTCAAATCGCGCTCTGCGATAGCGAAATTAACCTCCTCGTTGCCACCGTAGATAACGGCGGGAACCATACCCTCACGACGGAGAGCTTTGGCGTTTTTCTTACCGAAAGCGTCACGCTTTACGGCTGTAAGTTGCAATGTTTGCATAATTGATAAAATGTTTAATGTGTTATAAAAACCTTCAACACTACTCAAAACGGATTTTGTCCGTTCCCCATAAGTGTTTGCGGGCGCAAAGATATGGCATTTCTTCGAGATACGCAAATATTTGAGCCTTTATGCCACCAAATATTATACGTATGCGTGTGCGCGAGTGTAGTCAGAATGGTGTAAATTGCTGTGTAATAGTGCTTTTGTATAGGCTGTGGGTGGAGCGAATGTAAAAAATACACCTAAAATTTGCGTGGTACCGAAAAACATTCGTATATTTGCACACCAATTCAGCGAAAAGGTGTGTTGCCCAAGTGGCGAAATTGGTAGACGCGCTCGTTTCAGGTGCGAGTGCTGAGAGGCTTGCAGGTTCGAGTCCTGTCTTGGGCACAAAAAAAGAGAAGCGATTTCGCTTCTCTTTTTTTGTGCCCGTTGGGCTCCTTCCAATACAACCCCTCCAAACCTCCCCATACCAGGGGAGGCTTATTTTTTTGATAGGAGGAATTTTCCTTCTCTTTTTTTGTGCCCTTTGGGCTCCTATTTTAAATTTGTTGTTTCAAGAGTTTTGATAAAAATGCTTGATAGCAATGTGATAGATGTTTTTTCGGGGGGTTGGGTGGTGGATTGCAATCTCGAAGGGAGTGCAGCGAAAAAGGAAAGGGGTAGCAGTCGCAAGTTTACTTGCAGAGTGTTACTCCTATCCTTTTTTATGTTCCGTTAGGAATATATCAACTACCTAACTCCCGCAAACCCAAAAACCTGTCGGCTTGCGACCGATTTTTTGGTACTTTTTAATCGCTTAAAAAGTACAACCCATCAATACTTAAACGAACTACCACCGATAAATTCGCGCAGAATCGAGTTTAGGGGTACCTCTTCGGGTGATGCGCTTACGAAGTTGTCCAAAAAATCGAGCAGGCGGCACGCCTCGGCATATTCGGGTACAGTGTCGGGAACGCTACGCAACATCGGCTCGACAAATCGTTTGAGAATGGGAATCTCGTAGAACAGTACCGAGTTGAATACCGCATCGGCATACTCTTGATACGGGAAGATGTGTTTATCTTCGCCGCGACGTACACTTTGCCAGCGTTGGAGTGTTGCCGTTGCATCGCTGCCTCGGGTGTAGCAGTCGCGCACGATACGGCGGATAAGTCGGTTGTCGGTGGTGCGTATGCGCGACAGATTGTCCATTGCCACCGAGGTCAGTGCCGAAGCGTAAATCTTGAATTTCTTGTCGTCGGCAATGCTTGTTGTCAGTTCGGGATTAAGGGCGTGAATACCTTCGACTACCAGCACCGAGCGGTCGTCCAAACGCAAAGGTTCGGGGTGCCATTGGCGTTTGCCTGTAATGAAATCGTAGCGCGGAATATCGACACTATCGCCCGCATACAGACGCAACAAATGGTCGTTGAAAGTGGCGCGGTCAATGGCATCAAATGCCTCGTAGTCGTAGTCGCCATTCTCGTCAAGCGGTGTTTTTTCGCGCTCGACAAAGTAGTCATCAAGTGATATGAGTACGGGGTGCAGACCGAGTACACGCAACTGTATGCCGAGTCGTTTGGCGGTTGTGGTTTTGCCGCTCGACGACGGGCCTGCGATAAGCACAAGTTTTGCTCCGTGTTTGCGATTGACTTCGGCAATCATATCGGCAATTCGTGCGAGAGTCTTTTCGTGGAACGCTTCTCCGATTTTGATGAGTTCGCCCATCTGATTTTGCAATATTCGGCTGTTGAGCGAGCCCACATTGGGTACACCCATAATATCCACCCACTCGGTGTACTCCGAGAACACATCGAACATCTTCTCCTGACGCACCATAACTTCGAGTTCGTCGGGGTTTGTGCGACGTGGTACTGCCACATAGAATCCCTCGCCGTCATAGGGGCGCACATCGTAAAGTTCGATATAGCCGGTCGAAGGGGCGACTGCTCCGTAGAAGTAACCCACCATATTGTCAATACGATAGACGTTTTCGTAAAGATGGGGTCGGGTGCGCATAAGTGCCACCTTGTCGTCGTAGCCGAGCGAGGTGTATAGTGCTTCGGCTTCGGCTCGGGGCATACGCTCCTTTACTATTCGCATATCGGCAGCGATAATCTCGTCGGCTCGTCGCTTGATGGCTATGATGTCGGCGGGAAACAGGTTGGGTCGGCCTATAATCTCGCAGTAATAACCCTTTGATACCGAGTGCTTGACGCTCAAACGGCAACCCTCAAACAGGTCGGCCACAGCCTTGTGCAGCACAAGGAAGAGTGTCCGCTCATAGACTCGCATACCCTCGAAGTGCGTAATGTCGAGAAATTCGACCTGATGAGGTTTGAAGATGCGATAGTTTAGTGTGCGAACTTGATTATCGACATAGGCGGTCAGAGGTCGTCTTGCGGTCTTCACGCCCAGCATATCAATCATCTCGAAAAGTGTGGTTCCGAACGGCACAGCGTGCTCTTGATTGTCGTTTACCAACTGAATTTTGATTTTTTCGTCTTTCATATCTTCGATTCTGTTGCCATAAAATTAAGCAAAAATATGTACATTTGCAAATGTAAACCTTCTGCTTATGAATAAAAACGTAGTGGCAAAACTCTTTATTGCCGTCTTTGCTTTATTGTCGTCTTGTGCGCCAAGCGACACAACCGTAGTAATTGTCTCGACCAACGATATTCATTCGTCTATTGACAAGATACCCCACTTTGCAACGCTTGTCGAGCAACTTCGTGCAACCTATCCCGACCGAGTAATCTTGGCCGATGCGGGCGATCGCTGTACGGGTAATCCCTATGTCGATTGGAATGAGCAGTCGGGCCAACCCATTATCGCTCTGCTTGACTCGCTGGGTGTCGATGTTGCTACACTCGGCAATCACGAGTTTGACCGAGGACAACAGGTGCTGGCAGAGCGTATTGCCGATGCCGATTTCGAGGTTGTCTGTGCAGGAATCGAGGGCGAGGGCCCACTGGGCGAGATTGCACCTTACACCATTATCGAGCGTGGAGGTTTGAAGTTTGGCTTTGTGGGTGTCGTTACCAATGCAATGAATGGCCACCCCGACGGCAATGAGGAGTGTTTCGTGGGTTTGTCTTTCCGCTCGCCCGAGGAGATGGCTGCCCGTTACGCCTCGCTCGATAGTGAGGTTGATGTGCTGGTGTTGTTGAGCCACGCAGGTTATCCCACCGACACTCTTATAGTCGCCAATAATCCGCAGTACGACCTTGTTTTGGGAGGCCATACCCATACTATGTTGTCGCCAGCCAAGGAGATTGGCTCGACACTTGTAACCCAGACCCGTAGCAATCTGCGCTATGCGGGTGTTACTATTGTGGAGCGTAAGGACGGTGTGCTGACTATCGAGAACTCGCTTGTCAAACTTGATACGCTACCCGCTTCGGAACGCTATGTCGAGATGGTTGCTGCGATTAAAAATAATCCCGACCTTGCACGCCGAGTGGGAGAGTTGAGTGAGGATTTCGATTTTGTCGCTATCGCGAATATGCTGACCGACGCCTCGCGCAAGGCGTTGAATACCGATATTGCGCTCTATCATAATGGCGGTATCCGAGTTGATGCGTTGCCTGCTGGCGATGTTGCCAAATCGGTAATTGGCTTTATAGACCCGTTTGGTAGCCGTATGGTACGAGTGTCGATGACTACCGAGCAGATTGAGGCTCTGATTGTCGATAAGTATAACGATAAGGGCAATCCCAAGGAGTCGCACAAAGTGGACCTTCACCCCTCGGGAGTGAACTATACGATTGTGGTTGGTGCCGATGGTGAGGCTGTGGGCGTACAATTCGACCGCCTCAAAGCCGGCCGAACCTACTCGGTTGCGCTGCCCGACTATGTCTATAAGAACTATAAACTCTCGACGCAAAGCGCAGTGGAGAGTTTCCAAAGTGTTGAACAGATTATGGAGGAGTACCTCACTCGACAGTCGCCCCTCAAACCCGACAGCAAGGTGCGGACAGCCGAGAGTAAATAGATAAAAAAAAGAGGGTTTCAACCCTCTTTTTTATTTGCGAGTGGGGATAATATGATTGGGGTCGTCCTCAGCCGAGATATGACCGCCTTTGGCTATTCCGAGTTCCACGCCATTGATTAAGTTCTGCCACAAGACATAGGCAGCTGGTGCGATACTTGCCAACGGATTGAGGAAGTTTTGCGCCATCCAGATTGTGAGAATGGTGTTCTTCTGTCCGAGTAACTGACAACCCTCAATTCGTCGTCCGAAACGCTTGCCGATGCGCCAACCGATAAGGTATTGTGCAATGGCGATGAATAGAGCCACAACGGCCAACAGAACATATTTCGGCCATTCGTCCCAACCTCGCTGAACAATGTAATCGACGGTCGAAGCCATTGTCAGCACCACCGAGAACAGCCAAATGTAGAATGTGTAACTTTTGAGTTTATTGATGGCGACAGCTGTACGCAATGATATTTTGCGTATAATAAGTGCCGAGATAAGAGGCAGAAGCAGAATGGGCATTACCCGATTGAGAATACGGATAAGCAACTCTACAAACGGAATAGTCTCGCCCGTAGCATCAATATAGGTAAAGAGCAGAGGGGCAACCACCGCCACAATGCAGTTGATAAGCACCGTATAACTGACAATAATCTCGACCCGTCCACCGAGCAGTGCGCCAATCACTACTGCCGCCGTTGCCGTTGGAGCCAGCACGCAAATCATAGCACCCTGCGCCACAATCTCGTCGAATTGTCTGATACCGAAATAGACCGCCAAGCAGACAATAACTTGGAACAGAGCCAATGAGAGGTGCAGTTTGCCGAAACGCATATCTCGTGGCGAAATGCCGCAGAACGGAATGAATAGCAGCGTGAAAATCAGATAGGGCATAAGGAAGGTAATCGGCATAAGTATTCGATAGAACAATACACCCGAGAGTATCGCTCCAAGAATAGCCAATGTACGCCCGTAGCCGCCCATTGTGCGCTATGCCAAAAGTTGTTTTACTTTCTCCGAAATGGCCTTACCCTCGGCCTTGCCTGCGAGTGCTTTCGATGCTACTCCCATCACGCGACCCATATCTTTCATCGAAGTAGCACCAACTTCGGCGATGATTGCGCTAACCGCAGTGGTCAGTTCCTCGTCGCTCATCTGCTTGGGGAGATACTCCTTGAAAACGGCCACTTGTGCCAACTCTTCGGCAGCCAAATCCTCGCGACCGCTCTGTTTGTAGATTTCGGCAGAGTCGGTACCCTGTTTGCAGAGTTTTTGAATGATTTTGAGAGTGTCTGCATCGGGCAACTCGTCGATACCGCTGGTTGCGGTCTTTGCCTCGATGATATATTTCTTGATATTACGGAGAGCCATAAGGCGAACGCTGTCTTTGGCCTTCATAGCCTCCATAATGGCTTTGCTGATTTGTTGTTCGAGAGTCATATTGTTTATTGTTTTTCGTTGTGCAAAATTACATTTTTTCGTGAAATAGCCAAGAGTCCGACAAACATAATTGCAGAATTTATAACCAAAATATCGTGCCCAAAACGGAATCCGTCAAACAAAATGGGCGTTGCTTGCGCTATGCCGAATGTCAGTAGGGGCGCAACGACAGCAACTATGGGTATCGCTCGTGGGCGAGGTGTTCGGCGTGTGAGCAGACCGAAAGCAAAAAGTCCAAGTATGGGTCCGTAGGTATATGCAGCCAAACGGAATGTGATGTCTATTGCACTCTGATTACCAATCCGATAGAGTACAACGGCAATACCTCCGATGATGATTGCGACGGCAAGGTGTACCCACCCACGCTTTGCCTTTCCGCGCGAGATGTCGTAAATAAACGAGGTCGTCAGCGAGGTCAGTGCCGAGCCTATCGAGCCAAACGAGGCGGCGGCAATGCCGATTACGAACAGTGCACCCACAATCCTCGGAATACCCTCGGAGGTGGCAACCATAGGAAATAAATCATCGCTCCGTTGAGGAAGCGGCTCGCCATTTTGAAGCAGATAGCCATACATCATAGCACCCAATGCCAAAAATATTGCAATAACAACCACCTGCAAAGAGCCCGCTATAAGTACATTGCGTTTGGCCTCCTGTGGTGTTTTGCACGAGAGCGTGCGTTGCATCATATCTTGGTCCATACCCGTCATCGCTACTACAATAACCACGCCTGCAATAAAGTGTTTCAGAAAGTGGGTAGGGGAGTCGGGGTCGGTATCAATGATGGTCATATCGAGGTTGTCGGTCAGTTTGCCAAGTCCGCTTTGGTGCGCTATACACAGGGCGGTAACGACAATGCACGCAAGGAGAATCACGGTTTTGAGAGCATCACTCCAAACTACGCTTTTTACCCCTGCCCGACGGGTGTACAGCCACGTTATCGCCATCATCACACCTACCACCACGCCAAACGCAACGCCCATCTTCTCGAACAAGATGGTTTGCAGTACGGCGGCGACCAACATAACTTTGACGGCCGTTCCGAGTAGTTTGCCCACAAAGAAAAACCAACCACCCGTAGTTTGAGCGGTCAGGCTGAAACGCTGTGCGAGGTATTCGTATATAGAGACCACGCCCAGCCGATAGTATAGCGGAACGAGAACGGTTGCGATAATGATTTGTCCCACGAAGAAACCGAGCGTCATCTGCATATACGTAAACCCTTGTGTGAGTACCATTCCGGGTACCGACACAAAGGTAACGCCCGACATCGCACCGCTAATCATTCCGAGCAGAACGACTCCGACCCGCTGATTGCGATTACCCGTATGGAAGGTGGCGTCGTCGGCCTTACGCGATGCAAACCACGCAAGGAGCGCCAACATAGCAACATACAGAGCAAGCGATATGATTACGGCGGAAATGGACATAACACCCCAAAGATAGTGCATTTTGAGCGGATGAATGCGGAATTTCGAGAAAAAAATATATCTTTGTAGAAAACTATAAATCTCAAAAACAGTATGAAACGAATATTATTGCTTTGTGCTCTGGTGCTTGGTGCTTTGGGAGTGCAGGCCCAATCTCTCTCGGAGTTGGTGCGTAGGGCCGAGGCGCTTGGAGGCGATTTTGTGAAAGCACCTGCTACCTGCCTGCTGGATAAAACCTCGGTGGAGGTGTCCGATGCCGGTTCGGGTAAGTTCTTTATCAACAAAATTATCCGTATCAATAACGATAAGGGTGCGATGGCCAATCGTGTTGTCAAATACGACTACGACCCGCTTACCGCTTTTGCCGAGTTTACATCGGTTGAGGTCTATTGTGCCGATGGCTCTGTTCGCAAGATTGATGTCTCGACAGCGGTTGATTATGCGGCCCCTGCCCGCCAAATATATTGGGGCGCTCGTCAGATTATGATTGAGGTTGGTCGCTTGTCGAAGGGCGATGTTCTCGCGTACCAAATCGCAAAAAAGGGTTTTACTTATGCACTGCTCACTACGGGCGAGATGACCGACGACGAGGAGCGTTTCATTCCGCCAATGCGTGGCCAATTCTATGATATAGTGCCGTTCTGGGTTAGCGAGCCTACCGTGTGCAAGCAGTATTCGGTGAGCGTTCCTGCCGACAAACCGGTACAATATGAGTTCTATCAAGGTGCTTGCCGTTCGTCAATTCGTATGGCCGATGGCCGCAAGGTGTTGAGCTTCGAGATGCAGGACGTGCAGCCCATAGCCAAAGAGAGCTATATGGTTGATTTGTACGATGCGGCTCCCAAGTTGATGTTGTCTTCGACTCCCGAATGGAAGGATAAATCGTTGTGGTTCTATGGCGTGAATGAGGACTTTGGTAGCTTCGAGCCCTATGAGCCCGCACAAAAAATGGTCGATAAAATCATCAAAGGTGCCAAAGACGATATGGAGAAGATTTCGCGCCTTACACACTGGGTTGCCGACAATATTCGCTATTCGGGTATCTCGATGGGTAAGGGCGAGGGCTATACTCTGCACCCTACCAAGATGAATTGGGACGACCGCTGTGGCGTATGTAAAGATAAGGCTGCAATTCTGATTTCGATGTTGCGTATGGCAGGCTTCGAGGCCTATCCCGCAATGACAATGGCCGGCTCGCGTATCGAGAGTATCCCTGCCGACCACTTCAACCACTGCGTTACGGTTGTCAAGTTGGCCGACGGAACATATATGCCGTTGGACCCGACTTGGGTACCTTATAGCCGTGAGTTGTGGTCGAGCGCCGAGCAACAACAAAACTATCTGCCCGGTATTCCCGAGGGTAGTGACCTCTGCCTGACACCCGTTTCGGCCCCCGTAAACCACTTCTTCCGTGTCAATATCAAGAGCACTATTGACGAGAAAGGTACCCTCCGAGGCGAACTTACCGTTAGTGCCGATGGTCAATCCGACCGCGCTGTACGCTCGCCTTTTACCACAGGTTTGAAGAGCCAAATCCGCAACCGCTTGGAGAGCGAACTGCTTAAAGTGTCGCCCAATGCGCGTCTGCTGAAATATACCAACCTCAAAGAGCCCTATGCTTACGAGAAGGGTCCCGTGTCGATTACGATGACATTCGAGATTCCCGACTATGCCGTTGTGGGTGGTGGCGTCATCATCTGCAAACCGATGTCGATGAGTAACCTCTACTCGCAAGTGCGCACCTATAACCGTTTCAATCCGTCGCAAAAGGAGCGCAAATATGGCTTCAAAGATGCCTGCTCGCGTCTTGTCGAACTGACCGAAACAATCACAGCCCCCAAAGGCTATGTGTTGCAAAGCGGTACTATCGAGGGCGAATCGAAAGGCGAGGCTGCAAGTTGTACCATGAGTATCGTAGCCAATGGCTCGTCGGCAGTCTTGAATAATACTTTGTCGATGGAGAAACGCGTCTATGAAGCGGAGGATTGGGAGGACGTGCGTCAAGCAATCCGCACCCACCGCTCGGCAGAACAGAATTTGATATTTGTAAAATAGTATGCCCGATATGAAAAAGATATTTGTTTTGATGGCCCTCGTAGCGGGCATTGTTGGTAGCGTTTCGGCTCAACCCTCCGAAGCCACCTATAACTATCTGGATAAGACCTATACACTTGCCGAGGACGGCTCGTTGGAGTTGCGTGTTCGCAGTAGTCTGACCTATAACACCCAATCGTCGTTCTTCTCGATGTTTGGCGAAACCTTCATTGAGTATAATCCCGAGTACCAAACTCTGACTATCAACGAGAGTTATACCCGTCAGGCAGATGGCTCGATAACCAAGTCGCCCACCAACGCTTTTAATGAGGTGTTGCCCCGTAGCGCAGCCAATGCTCCTGCCTATAACCACCTCCGCGAGATGGTTGTAACACATGTCGGTATGGAGCGTGGCGCAACAGCTTATCTCGACTATACTATCCGCACCTCGGCCGAGATGTTGGGTGGCGAGTTGGACTTCACCGAGGTTGTTCCGAAATATGCTTGCGATATCCGCAAAAGTACCATTACCGTCGTTCTGCCCAAAGGTAAAACTTTGCGTGCAGCGGTTGTTGAGGCTGGCGGTAAAGTTCGCACACAAGAGATTAAGGGTCGTTATACCTGGACTTTCAACAACGTAAAACCCTTCTTCCGCGAGCAGTATGCACCCGCAGAGGTGGGTAAAACCCGCATCTATGCAACCACATTACCCTCGACCGATGCAGTTGTAGGTAGCCTCTACTATGGTACCCGCGATATTCTTCGTATGCCTGCCGAGCGTATGGCTGGCAAGGAGAGCTTCGACGATAAGGTAAACGCTATTGGCGACTATGTTGGCGAAATGGTGGCCGAAATTCCTATTGCACCGGCACTTACGGGTTACCGCCACGCACAAGAGCGTAGCGTCGATGAGCGTTGCTATGGCTCGGCTCTCGATAAGGCGTTCCTGCTCCACAAGTTGTTGCTGTGTGAGGGCGTCGAGAGCGATATAGAGTTGATGTACCCGGCAGATTGCCCGCTGTATAACCTTTCGGGATATGTGGCAGTTGTGGTTAAGGCTATGAATGGCGACCAACAATGCTGGCTCAATCACAATGGCGCACGCTATACCCCGGCGACCAAAGCCGACCGCTATACATTGTTGTCGATTATTATGGGCAAAACCGAAGAGGTGGAACACACCGCCGATTGCGCCGAGAATAACATAGCAATCACCCTCAATGATACAAAGGCAACTATCGTAACCAATGGTGGCGCGAGCCGCGAGGCCTATGTGGCAAGTCGTGATGGAGCAACGGGCGTGCGTAAAATCACTATTCCCTACAATGACCCGACAACCCGCATTTCGACACTCAACACCTCTCGCAATGAGCCTTTCGAGTTGTATAATACTATCAATCGCAGCGAGGTGTTTACCGTAACGCTCGACGAGGGAGCCTTCCTTACCGCTCCGCGTAGCGTGAAGGTGCGCAATGCTCTTGGCGAGGCGTCGTGGTCGGTGGCTATCGACGGCAAGGTTGCGACCATTACCCGTACGCTCAAAGTTAATCGCAGTGTTGTTTCGGCTTCGGAGTGGGGCGCATTGCGAGAACTGCTGATTGTCCGCCAAAATCCCGCATCGCTGTCACTCTTGGCTCGATAGCGCAAAACGGATAAAGAAATTTTTATAACGGGTTGTCCAAAATTGTGTTGGATAACCCGTTTCTCTTGTATATCACGATAAAATGTGTATATTTGCCATTGATATAGATTTATTAACCGTTTAATCCCTTAATAAACCTACCCGATGAAGAAAATCGTTCTTTTCTCCATTTTTCTGATTCTCGGACTGGTCTGCTCGCAGACTCTTCCTTCGTTGCTCGACGGCTACGATACACTGAAACCCGGGTTTGACATTCTGCTTTACATCTGTTTGGCCTACATTATGATAAATGTCGGCCGCGAATTTGAACTCGACAAAAGCCGTTGGCGTTCCTATACCGCCGACTATTTTATAGCAATGGCAACTGCGGCGGCTCCTTGGTTGTTGATATGTTTCTACTACATTTGGCTGTTGCCCGACGGCTCGTTTGGTAATTGGGCGGCGTGGAAAGAGACACTTCTGTTGAGCCGATTTGCCGCTCCGACTTCGGCAGGTATCCTCTTTACAATGTTGGCCGGTGCGGGTCTTAAACACACTTGGGTCTATGGTAAGACGCGAGTGTTGGCAATCTTTGACGACCTCGACACCATACTGCTGATGATTCCGTTGCAAATCTTTATGATTGGTATGAAATGGCAGTTGGGCGTGGTTGTGCTTATCATCTTCCTCTGCTTGTGGATTGGCTGGAAGTATCTTAACCGCTTCAATATGCCGCAGTCGTGGAGCTCAATTTTGGGCTATTCGGTCATCTTGGTATTTGCGTTCCAAGGGCTTTATGTGCTCTCGAAATCGCTGTTCGGAACCGATGCTGCAATTCATATCGAGGTGCTGTTGCCCGCTTTTGTGCTGGGTATGATTATCAAACCCAATCACACCGAAAGTCGCATCGAAGAGAGTGTTTCGACCACCATATCCTATCTGTTTATGTTCCTTGTCGGAATGAGCGCACCGCTGTTTGTGGGTGTCGATTTTGCAAGCGAGACGGGTGGCAGTGTCATTGCTTCGGTTGGAACAATGGGTTGGGGCGAGATAGCAATGCACGTCGGTGTTGTGACCTTGCTCTCCAATATCGGTAAGATGGTGCCGATGCTGTTTTATCGTGACCGCTCGCTTATCGAACGCTTGGCGTTGAGTATCGGAATGTTTACCCGAGGCGAGGTCGGTGCAGGCATTATCTTTGTGTCGATAGGCTATGGCTTGGGTGGCCCGCTGTTGGCAATATCACTGCTGTCGCTGCTGTTGAATCTGATTTTGACAGGTATATTTGTGGTGATTGTCAAATGGCTTGTGAGCCGAAATCTCAATGAAGCGTAACTCTCCGAGAGATTACAATACAGCATCAAATAAAAAAGGGCGTCAAAATTTGACACCCTTTTTTGTTGAGCTACCTGGACTCGAACCAAGAAAAACAGATCCAGAGACTGTTGTGTTACCATTACACCATAGCTCAATTCGATGGACAAAATTATGCTTTAT
The DNA here is from genome assembly GCA_015060105.1 of Rikenellaceae bacterium. GTDB lineage: Bacteria > Bacteroidota > Bacteroidia > Bacteroidales > Rikenellaceae > UBA940. The sequence goes on from SUZD01000003.1 coordinate 37,645, forward strand.
TTTTGGAGAGTGCAAGAATTTGACAAAAAAAATATAAATTTGTACTACAAAAAAAGAAATCATCAATAACGCTATGAATACAAAAATCAGACTTATCGTAATGAACTTCCTGCAATACGCAGTTTGGGGTTCGTGGCTAATCTCGTTGGGCGCATATTTGGGCGGAACACTTCGCTTTGCCGGTGGCGAGATTGGTAGTTTCTTTGCGACAATGGGTATCGCATCGCTGTTTATGCCCGCCATTATGGGTGTCGTTGCGGACCGTTGGATTCCCGCACAACGCCTGTTGGGCTTGTCGCATCTGGTGGCTGCGGCCTTTATGATTGCAGCATCGTTCCAGACAACCTATGCAACACTCTATCCGTTGGTGCTGTGTAGTGTGATGTTCTATATGCCGACCATCGCATTGTCGAATACCGTTGCCTATAATGCGCTCAATAAAGCGGGCCTCGATACCGTCAAAGCCTTTCCTCCGATTCGTGTGTGGGGTACTGTCGGCTTTATTGCAGCGATGTGGACCGTCGATTTGACAGGGTGGGGCGTAAGTTCGTCGCAACTGCTCTTCTCAGCGGCATTGGGCGTGATTTTGGGTGTCTATTCGTTTACACTTCCTTCGTGCGAGGTTAATCGCAATGTCGAGAGCAAATCGTGGATTGATACCCTCGGCTTGCGTGCGTTTACTCTGTTCAAGGAGCGCAAAATGGCAATCTTCTTTATCTTCTCGATGATGCTCGGTATGTCGTTGCAGATTACCAATGCCTTTGCCGATGGCTATATCAAAGGCTTTGGAGATGTGGCAACACATGGCACACAATATCTCGATACTTTCGGCGTGCAACACTCGACAATGTTGATTTCGCTCTCGCAAATCTCCGAAACACTCTGTATCCTGCTTATCCCATTCTGCTTGCGCCGATTCGGAATCAAGAATGTGATGCTGATTTCGATGTTCGCGTGGGTGCTTCGCTTCGGACTGTTGGGCGCAGGTGACCCGGGTGCAGGCGTATGGATGTTCATCTTGTCGATGATTGTCTATGGCGTGGCTTTCGACTTCTTCAATATCTCGGGCTCGCTCTATGTCGATAAGGAGACCGCACCCGAAATCCGCGCAAGTGCACAAGGCGTGTTTATGATTATGACCAATGGCTTCGGAGCATTTATCGGCTCGTATGCTGCTGGCTGGGTTGTCGATGCTTATGGCAGGCCTAACTCGTGGTATATCTTCGCCGGCTATGCGTTGGTGGTGGCTGTTCTGTTTGCACTCGTTTTCCGCTACAAACATAATCCCAAAGAGGCATAATATATATACCTTTAAAATATATGAATAGATTTGCATTTGTCCTGTTTGCCCTTTTGGTGGCTCTGCCCGTGTCGGCACGACGCCCCAAAGATGTCGCCAATATGCACGATGTCGATTTGGTCTATTATGGCAGCCGCTATCGCTCTATTGCTTGGGACGAGGAGTGGGCGCGTACCCACACTACCTATACCGACTCGACAGGACAAATGCACTATCTGTTCGACACCTTCCTGCTGCTCGAACTCCATACCGGAACGGGACGCTTCTTCGAGCCGGCTTTCCGACCGACACACCCGCGTAACGAAATAGGTACCACCAAAGCCGATTGGATACAGATTGTCGATACTCTGTTGCAAGTGCCTACGCGTAATATTGATAACGCACTCGACGAGGCAGCACGCAAGATTGGCCGCCCGAAGTATAAACGCCAAGTGGTGATGTTTATACCCGTGCCAACCGAGGGTCAAACAAATTGGGGCGAACTCGATGGCCGAGCACTCGACTTCAATTCGACCGACGACCGCATTGTCGCGTGCAAATGGTTTGTCGATATGGTGTGCGAACGATTCAAAGAGGAGCGCTATCGCAACCTTTCGCTGGCGGGCTTCTATTGGCTTGCCGAGGATAAGAACTCTGGACTCACAATGCTGCCCACCATTACCGACTATGTTCGCTCGCTCGGAATGAAGACAATCTGGATACCTTATTATAATGCGGCCGGTGCAGCCGAGTGGAAGAAGATGGGTTTTGATAGGGCGTACTATCAACCCAACTACGCCTTCCCGCGACGAGTTGTCTATCGCGAGCGTCTGTACGATGCAGTCAAGTTTGCAAAAGAGCACGATATGTGTATGGAACTCGAATATGATATGCACGCCGTTCGCTCGTCAAATCCCGACCCGTTATGCGACGATAGACTCGTTGATTATATGGAGGTGTTCACCGAGACGGGAATGGCCGAAGGCCCCATTGCCTACTATCAGGACGAAGGCGCACTCTGTGCACTCCAAAACTCGCCGGATAGTGCCGATGTCGCTCTTTATCATCGCTTTGCTCGTTTTGTCGCGGAGCGCCAACACCGCCTTGCGGAGCGTAAATAGCGGATTTCTTCGATTTTTTGCAAAAAAAAGTAGCCTACTATTTTGTAATCCGCAAAATAGTTGTACTTTTGTGGTCGATTTGCGAACTAGATTTTGGTAAGCAAATCGGTAGTTCTTCGACTTATCCGCAAAAATGAAAAAAAATCGGCTGAAATTTGGCAGATAAAAATAAAGTTTCTATATTTGCACACCCAAAAGAGATTGCCGATGTAGCTCAGTTGGCCAGAGCAGCTGATTTGTAATCAGCTGGTCGGGGGTTCGAATCCCTCCATCGGCTCAAACTACGGTGCAATATAGATTCGGCTCGGCGGACTTGTGATAGCGAGTGTTGTCTGAGTGTTGAGCGCCAAACATAAGTTTTTGGGAGAGTACCAGAGTGGCCAAATGGGACAGACTGTAAATCTGTTGGCGACTGCCTTCGGTGGTTCGAATCCATCCTCTCCCACATCGATCGGCCGGTTTTCGGTTCGATCGTTTTTGCGGAAGTAGCTCAGTTGATAGAGCATTAGCCTTCCAAGCTAAGGGTCGCGAGTTTGAGCCTCGTCTTCCGCTCTAAATCAATTCAACTATGTGGTACAAGAGTTTGTATCACGTAGTTGTTTGTGTGAAAAGATACAGAAGAATTAAAACTTTAATAAATTTAATATTTTTCAACTATGGCAAAAGAGAAATTTGACAGATCGAAGCCGCACGTAAACATTGGTACCATTGGTCACGTTGACCACGGTAAAACCACTTTGACTGCTGCTATCACTACTGTTCTTGCAAAGAATGGTCTTTCGGAGCTCCGTTCGTTCGACTCGATCGACAACGCACCCGAGGAGAAAGAGCGTGGTATCACCATCAACACCTCGCACGTAGAGTACCAAACAGCTAGCCGTCACTACGCACACGTAGACTGTCCGGGCCACGCCGACTATGTGAAGAACATGGTAACCGGTGCTGCTCAAATGGACGGTGCAATCCTCGTAGTTGCTGCTACTGATGGTCCTATGCCTCAAACTAACGAGCACGTACTTCTTGCAAAACAAGTAAACGTTCCCCGTATCGTTGTTTTCTTGAACAAATGTGATATGGTTGACGATGCAGAGATGCTTGACCTCGTTGAGATGGAGGTTCGTGACCTTCTCGCTAAATACGATTTCGATGAGGATAGCCCCATCATTCGTGGTTCGGCTCTTGGTGGCTTGAATGGCGAGCCCGTTTGGGAGGAGAAAATCATGGAGTTGATGAACGCAGTTGATGAGTTCATTCCTATTCCTCCTCGTGACAACGAGAAACCTTTCTTGATGCCTGTTGAGGACGTATTCTCGATCACTGGTCGTGGTACCGTACTTACTGGTCGTATCGAGACTGGTGTTATCAAAGTTGGTGACCCTGTTGAGATTATCGGTCTTGAGGAGAAAACTCTTACCTCGACTTGTACCGGTGTTGAGATGTTCCGCAAACTTCTCGATTCGGGTGAGGCAGGTGACAACGTAGGTCTGCTCATGCGTGGTATCGATAAGAAAGAGGTTAAACGTGGTATGGTTGTAGCTAAACCCGGTTCGATTACTCCTCACACTGAGTTCACCGCTGAGGTTTATATCTTGAAGAAAGAAGAGGGTGGTCGTCACACTCCTTTCCACAACAAATACCGTCCTCAATTCTACCTCCGTACTATGGACGTTACCGGTGAGGTATCGCTTCCCGAGGGTGTAGATATGGTAATGCCTGGTGATAACGTAACCATCAATGTTAAGCTCATCTATCCTGTAGCTATCAACGAGGGTCTTCGTTTCGCAATCCGTGAGGGTGGCCGTACCGTAGGTGCAGGTCAGGTTACTAAGATCATTCAATAATTTTGGATAACCCCAGAGTAGGGTCTGTGTGACCCTACTCATTTTAGGAGCATAGTTCAAGGGTAGAATAGCGGTCTCCAAAACCGTTGATGGGAGTTCGAATCTCTCTGCTCCTGCTAGTTTAGAAAGATAAAACAGTAATGAAACTGATAAATTACATCAAAAATTCCTACAAAGAATTGGTACAGAAGGTCACTTGGCCGTCGATGAAGAGTCTTCAGTCATCGACGATTGTTGTGATGATAGCTTCCATAATCATCGCACTCGTCATTATGCTGATGGATTTCGCGTTCGAGAACCTGATGAAGGCCGTATATAGCTTTCTTTCCTAATTTTTAACCCCTATCATATTTTATCATCGAGGATATGAGTGAGATTAAAGAGGTTGCTTCATTGAAGCAAGAGGGACAGAAAACTGAACCCGCGTGGTATGTTGTGCGCGCGATTGGAGGTAAAGAGAACAAAGTCAAGGAGTACATTGAGTCCGAGATTCGTCATCTTCACCTCGAAGATCGTATTTTCCAAGTTCTGATTCCTACCGAGAAGGTGTTTACTATCCGTAACGGTAAGAAGGTGAGCAAGGAGCGTGTTTCGTACCCCGGTTATGTATTGGTCGAGTGCATCTTTGCAGGAGATGTACCATATATTCTTCGCAATACCCCTAACGTATTGGGCTTCCTCGGCGACACCAAAGAGGATAATAGAAAGATGAAAGCTACCCCCCTGCGCCCTCAGGAGGTAAGCCGGATACTTGGCCGTGTCGACGAAATCAATTCGGGAGAGGAGGAGATGGAAGAGCTTTTCATTGTTGGCGAGACAGTCAAAGTTACCGATGGCCCGTTCGCGAGCTTTACCGGTACTGTGGAGTCTGTTGACGTTGACCGTAAGAAGATCACCGTTTCTGTGAAGATATTTGGACGCAAGACTCCTATGGAGTTGAGCTTCACACAAGTAGAAAAAGAATAATTAACCAGGAAAGATTATGGCAAAAGAGATTGCTGCATTTATTAAGTTGCAGATCAAAGGTGGTGCTGCCAATCCGTCGCCCCCAGTAGGTCCCGCGTTGGGTTCTAAGGGAGTCAACATTATGGACTTCTGTAAGCAATTCAATGCTCGTACTCAGGAGTCGGCTGGAAAAGTATTGCCCGTAATTATCACGGTGTACAGCGACAAGTCGTTTGATTTCGTCGTTAAACAACCGCCCGTAGCCATTCAACTCAAAGAAGCTGCGAAAGTAAGTTCGGGTTCGAAAGAGCCTAACCGTTCGAAAGTTGGCCAAGTAACTATGGAACAAGTTCGTGCCATCGCTGAGAGCAAGATGAGCGACTTGAACTGCTTCACTATTGAGTCGGCAATGAGCATGGTAGCCGGTACTGCACGCAGTATGGGTATAACCGTTGTCGAGTAATTTCCAAAGCGTAATAGAATCATATGAGTAAACTGACAAAAAATCAAAAAGCAGCCCAAGCAAAAGTAGATTTCAACAAAGTCTACAAATTGGATGAGGCAGCGGCTCTTGTGAAGGATATTACCTTTACGAAATTCGATGCTTCGGTAGATATTGACATTCGCTTGGGCGTTGACCCTCGTAAATCGAACCAAATGGTACGTGGCGTTGTTACCCTTCCTCACGGAACCGGTAAGACCGTTCGCGTTTTGGTATTGTGTACTCCCGATAAGGAGAACGAGGCAAAAGCTGCAGGCGCAGACTATGTAGGTCTTGACGAGTATGTTGAGAAAATCAAAGGCGGTTGGACCGATGTTGATGTAATCATCTGTACTCCTAACGTTATGGCAAAAGTTGGTGCGCTTGGTCGTATCCTGGGTCCCCGTGGCCTTATGCCTAACCCCAAGACCGGTACTGTAACTATGGAGGTAGGAAAAGCTGTGTCGGAGGTTAAAGCCGGTAAGATCGACTTCAAGGTTGACAAATACGGTATTGTACACACTTCGATTGGTAAGGTATCGTTCACTCCCGAGCAAATCATTGATAATGCGAAAGAGTTCATCGGCACCATCATCAAATTGAAACCTGCTGCATCCAAAGGTACTTATGTATTGAGCGTATACCTCTCATCGACTATGAGCCCCGGTATCGCAGTTGATATCAAATCGGTAGATGTTAAGTAAAGTAATATTGTAAGAGTATGACAAAGAACGAAAAACAAACAGTTATCAACGGTTTGGCAGAGCAGCTCAAGCAATATGCAGGCTTCTACTTGACCGATATCTCGGCGCTCAATGCAGAGCAAACAGCTGCACTTCGTCGTAAATGTTTCGAGAGCGACATCAAATTGGTAGTTGTTAAAAACACCCTTTTGGGAAAAGCACTTGAAGCAACCGACAAGGCTGACGAAGGCCTGATGGGCGTACTGAAAGGTTCGACCGCAGTAATGTTCACCCAAACCGCTAAAGCTCCGGCAGTTTTGATTCGTGAGTTCCGCAAATCGTGCGACAAACCCATTCTCAAAGCAGCGAGCGTTCAAGATTGCGTATATGTTGGCGACGAGAACATCGAAGCACTGTGCAACATCAAGAGCCGCGAAGAGCTTATTGGCGATATCATTATGCTGTTGCAATCGCCTGCTAAGAACGTCATTAGTGCTTTGCAGTCGAATGCCGGCCAAAAAATTGCAGGCCTCGTAAAGAGTCTTGAAGAAAGAAACAATTAATCATCACAAGTCAAACAATTTAAAAAGATTATAAAAATGGCAGATGTTAAAGTATTGGCAGAAGAGTTGGTAAACCTTACTGTTAAAGAAGTAAACGAGTTGGCAACCATCCTGAAAGAGGAGTATGGTATTGAACCCGCTGCTGCTGCTGTTGCAGTTGCTGCTGCACCCGCTGCTGGCGAGGCTGCTGCTGCAGAGAAAACTAGCTTCGACGTTATCCTCAAAAGCGCAGGTCAAGCTAAACTCGGCGTTGTAAAAGTAGTTAAAGAGGTAACCGGTCTCGGTTTGAAAGAGGCTAAAGACCTCGTTGACGGTGCTCCTAAAGCCGTTAAAGAAGGCGTATCGAAAGAGGAGGCTGAGTCGCTTAAGGCTCAACTCGAGGAGGCAGGAGCAGAAGTTGAAGTTAAGTAATTATTACTTATTTTTCAATAGACGTTCAGGTGTAGGGCCTATGCAAATAGGCTCTATGCCTTTTCTCGTCTAAAAGCAGGCAACTCCCCAATGTAATATCGGGAGCGGCCTTTTTATGCGACATAAAGTTTTGTAAACCAGCGAGTTTGCAGGCTTGACATTCTGAGAATTCAGAAAGAGTTAACGTTAACTTCAACAAAATTTTTGGATAGATGTCCACACAAAAGCAAAACCAACGAATTAGCTTTTCGACAGTAAAGAACAGGATGGATTATCCTGACTTTTTGGAGATTCAGCTCAAATCATTTAGGGAGTTCTTCCAACTCGGCACAACACCCGAGAATCGTAAGAAAGAGGGCCTTTACAGAGTCTTCAGCGAGAACTTCCCCATCAACGATACCAGAAATAATTTCGTTTTGGAGTTTTTGGACTACTCGATTGATCCTCCTCGTTATTCGATTGAGGAGTGCTTGGAGCGTGGTCTGACATATAGTGTACCTCTGAAAGCGAAACTTAAATTATTGTGCAACGACCCCGAACACGAGGAGTTTGAGCCCAAAGAGAGTGATGTTTATTTGGGAACAATTCCTTATATGACGCCTCGCGCCACCTTTGTTATCAATGGTGCGGAGCGTGTTGTTGTTTCTCAGCTTCACCGTTCACCCGGTGTATTCTTCGGCCAAAGCACCCACACCAACGGTACCAAATTGTACTCGGCACGTATTATCCCGTTCAAGGGTTCGTGGATTGAGTTTGCTACCGACATCAACAATGTGATGTATGCTTACATCGACCGTAAGAAGAAGTTGCCCGTAACCACTTTGTTGCGTGCAATCTGTTTCGAGACAGACCGTCAGATTTTGGGTATTTTCGACCTTGCTGACGAGATTAAAGTAACCAAAACTAATCTTCAAAAAGCTATTGGCCGTAAGTTGGCAGCTCGTGTGCTGACCAGCTGGTTCGAGGACTTTGTTGATGAGGATACCGGCGAGGTAGTATCTATCGAGCGTAACCGTATCATCGTTGACCGCGAGACCGTATTGGAGGCCGAGCATATTGATGAGATTATTGAGAGTGGTGCCAAGACTATCCTTTTGCATAAGGAGAGCCCGAGCGGCATCGACTACTCTATTATATATAATACACTCCAAAAGGACACTTGTGACTCGGAGCGTGAGGCAGTGGCATACATCTACCGCCAGTTGCGCAACTCGGAGCCACCTGATGATGCTACCGCGAAGGACGTTATCGACAAGTTGTTCTTCTCGGATAAACGCTACGACTTGGGTAGTGTAGGACGTTATCGTATCAACAAGAAGCTGGATCTGGATATTGACCCGGCTATCCGTGTTTTGACCAAGGAGGACATCATCGCGATTATCAAGTACTTGATTCAGTTGATTAACTCGAAGGCCGAGCTTGACGATATCGACCACCTTTCGAACCGTCGTGTTCGTACCGTAGGCGAGCAGTTGGCAAACCAATTCTCGATTGGATTTGTACGTATGGCTCGTACTATTCGTGAGCGTATGAATGTTCGTGACAACGAGGTATTTACTCCGGTTGATTTGATTAACGCGAAGACATTGACCAGCGTAATCAACTCGTTCTTCGGAACCAACCAGTTGTCGCAATTTATGGACCAGACCAACCCTGTGTCGGAGATTACTCACAAACGTCGTTTGTCGGCATTGGGTCCCGGTGGTTTGTCGCGTGAGCGTGCGGGCTTCGAGGTTCGTGACGTACACTACACTCACTATGGTCGTCTGTGTCCCATTGAGACCCCTGAGGGTCCTAACATTGGTCTTATTTCGTCGCTTTGCGTATATGCTAAGATTAGCGATATGGGCTTTATCGAGACACCTTATCGTAAGGTTGTTGATGGTAAAGTTGAGCTTGACAACAGCAAGATTCAATATTATAGCGCAGACGACGAGACCGGAATGGTTATCGCACAAGCGACCACTCCGATTAACGAGAAGGGTGAGTTTGTTGAGCCTGAGCGTGTTAAAGCACGTTTGGAGGCAGACTTCCCGACCGTTACTTCGACCGAGATTAACTTGATGGACGTTGCCCCCAACCAGATTGCGTCGATTGCTGCAAGTTTGATTCCTTTCTTGGAGCACGATGACGCGAACCGTGCGTTGATGGGTTCGAACATGATGCGTCAAGCAGTACCTCTGATTACCTGCGAGGCTCCTATCGTCGGAACAGGTATCGAGAAAGAGGTTGTAAGCGATAGCCGTATCCAAATCACCGCCGAGAAAGATGGTGTTGTTGTGTTCGCAGACGCATTGCAACTCCAAGTTAAATATGAGCGTACCGAGGACGAGAAATTGGCAAGCTTCGAGCCGGAGATTACCACTTACAAGATGCCTCGTTACTTGAAAACCAACCAAAGCACTTCGATAACCCTGAAACCTATCGTTAAGATTGGTGATAAGGTGACCAAAGGCCAAGTTCTTACCGACGGTTATTCGACTGATCACGGAGAGTTGGCTATCGGCCGTAACTTGAAGGTGGCATACATGCCCTGGAAAGGTTACAACTTCGAGGATGCGATTGTGATTTCGGAGCGTATCCAACGCGACGACGTGTTCACTTCGGTTCACGTTGACGAGTATATTATGGAGGTTCGTGATACCAAACGTGGTGTCGAGGAGCTTACCAGCGATATTCCTAACGTCAGCGACGATGCAACCAAAGATTTGGACGAGAACGGTATCATTCGTATCGGTGCCGAGGTTAAACCCGGTGACATCTTGGTTGGTAAGATTACTCCGAAGGGAGAGAGCGATCCTTCGCCCGAAGAGAAACTTTTGCGTGCTATCTTTGGTGACAAAGCAGGCGACGTTAAAGACGCTTCGATGAAGGCTCAACCTTCGCTCTATGGTGTTGTTGTCGATACCAAGTTGTTCAGCCGTGCCAACAAAGACTCGAAGAAGAGCAAAGCGGCAGAGCGTCAAACTTTGGATAAGATTTCGGCCGAGGGCGATGTTGTTAAGGGCGACTTGAAGGTATTGTTGGTTAATAAGTTGTGGACTTTGTTGAATGGCGTTACCTGCCAAGGTATCAAAGATTTCCACGGCGTACAACTCTATGCCAAAGGCGTTCGCTTCACCAAGAAGATGCTCGAAGATATGGACTACTTCTCGGTAGTATGCGAGAAATGGACCGACGACGAGCGTATCAATGGTCTGATTTCGGAGACTGTAAACAACTATATCCTTAAATGGAAAGAGTGCGACGCACACGTTAAACGTGAGCAGTACAATATCACAAACGGAGATGAGCTTCCCAACGGCATTATTCAACTTGCCAAGGTTTACATCGCAAAGAAACGTAAACTTAAAGTGGGTGATAAGATGGCGGGACGTCACGGTAACAAGGGTATCGTAGCGCGTATCGTACGCGACGAGGATATGCCTTTCCTTGCTGACGGTTCGATTGTGGATATCGTATTGAACCCTCTGGGTGTGCCTTCTCGTATGAACCTTGGTCAGATTTACGAGGCAGTATTGGGTTGGGCCGGTCGTGAGCTTGGCGTTAAGTTCGCTACCCCCATCTTCGATGGTGCATCGCTCGACCAAATCAACGAGTACACTGCACAAGCAGGCGTACCTGCCAACGGTTTGACCTACCTTTATGATGGTGGTACCGGTGACAAGTTCGACCAACCTGCAACCGTGGGTGTAACCTATATGCTGAAACTCGGCCACATGATTGATGATAAGATGCACGCCCGTTCTATTGGTCCGTACTCACTCATCACTCAACAACCTCTTGGTGGTAAAGCACAATTCGGAGGTCAGCGTTTCGGAGAGATGGAGGTTTGGGCATTGGAGGCCTTTGGTGCTTCGAATATCCTTCAAGAGATTCTTACCATCAAATCTGATGACGTTATGGGTCGTGCGAAGGCTTACGAGGCTATCGTTAAGGGCGAGAACCTGCCGAAAGCCGGTATTCCCGAGTCACTCAACGTATTGTTGCACGAGCTGAAGGGTCTTGCCCTGAGCGTAAAATTGCAATAAAGACCGTTTTTATCAGTTAATTACAGATAAAGAAAGAAGAATATGGCAATAAATAGAGATAATAAGTCAAGCGTAAGTTTCAGCAGCATTTCGATTGGTCTTGCTTCTCCCGAGGAGATTTTGGAGAGTTCGAGCGGCGAGGTGCTGAAACCCGAAACGATAAACTATCGTACTTATAAACCTGAACGCGACGGTCTTTTCTGCGAGCGCATTTTCGGTCCCGTAAAGGACTATGAGTGCCACTGCGGTAAATACAAACGCATTCGTTATAAAGGTATTGTCTGCGATCGATGCGGAGTGGAGGTAACCGAGAAGAAGGTACGCCGTGAGCGTATGGGTCACATTTCGTTGGTTGTGCCCGTAGTTCACATCTGGTACTTCCGCTCGCTTCCTTCGAAGATTGGATACCTTTTGAATATACCGACCAAGAAGCTCGAAAGCATTATTTACTACGAGCGCTATGTGGTTGTACAAGCGGGAGCCGCTGCCGAGTTGGGCATCAACGACCTCGATTTGTTGGACGAGAAAACCTATCTCGAAACTTTGGACAAATTGCCCAAAGGTAACTCGCAACTCGAAAATGATGACCCCAACAAGTTCATCGCTCAAATGGGTGGTGAGGCAATCTACAATCTGTTGAAGAAGGTAGACCTCGATGCCAAATCGTTTGAGTTGCGTCACAAAGCCAACACCGAGACTTCGCAACAACGTAAGACCGAGGCTTTGAAATGCTTGAACGTAATTGAGGCATTCCGTGCTTCGCGCGACATCAACAAACCCGAGTGGATGGTGTTGAATGTAATCCCTGTTATTCCGCCCGAGTTGCGTCCTTTGGTGCCTCTGGACGGTGGTCGTTTTGCGACCTCGGATTTGAACGACCTCTATCGTCGTGTAATCATTCGTAACAACCGTCTGAAACGCCTTATCGAGATTAAGGCACCCGATGTGATTTTGCGTAACGAGAAACGTATGTTGCAAGAGGCTGTCGATTCGCTGTTCGACAACTCGCGTAAGAGCAACGCCGTTAAGACCGAGAGTAACCGTCCGTTCAAATCGTTGAGCGACAGCTTGAAAGGTAAACAAGGTCGTTTCCGTCAAAACTTGTTGGGTAAACGTGTTGACTATTCGGCTCGTTCGGTAATCGTCGTAGGTCCCGAGTTGAAGATGCACGAGATGGGTATTCCCAAAGATATGGCTGCGGAGTTGTACAAACCGTTCATCATTCGCAAACTTATCGAGCGTGGAATCGTTAAGACTGTTAAGAGTGCCAAGAAGATTATAGACCGTAAGGATCCCGTTATCTGGGACATCTTGGAGAACGTGATTAAAGGTCACCCGGTACTTATGAACCGTGCTCCGACCCTTCACCGTCTTGGTATTCAAGCTTTCCAACCCAAACTTATCGAGGGTAAAGCAATGCAGTTGCACCCGCTGTCGTGTACCGCGTTCAACGCCGACTTCGACGGTGACCAGATGGCAGTTCACTTGCCGTTGGGCAACGAGGCTATCTTGGAGGCTCAAATCCTGATGCTCGGTTCGCACAACATTCTTAACCCCTCGAATGGTACACCTATCACCGTACCTTCGCAGGATATGGTCCTCGGTTTGTACTATATTACCAAACCCCGTGCAGGAGCCAAAGGAGAGGGCTTCACTTTCTACGGTCCCGAGGAGGCAATCATCGCCTACAACGAGAAACGCGTAGAGTTGCACGCCAAGGTTAAATGTATTGTTGATGATATCGACGAGAACGGCAACCCCGTTAAGGTGCTCAAAGAGACCACTATGGGTCGTATCTTGTTCAACCAAGTTGTACCCAAGGAGGTTGGCTATCTCGATATTCTGCTTACCAAGAAATCGTTGCGTGAGATTATTAGCGTAGTGATGAGCAAAGCAGGTGCCGATAAAGCCGCAGCATTCCTTGATGATATCAAAAACCTCGGTTATAAGATGGCATTCCAAGGTGGTTTGTCGTTTAACCTCGATGCAGTCCTCATCCCCAAGGAGAAAGAGGAACTCGTTAAAGAGGGTTACGACCGAGTTGATGAGATTTGGGAGAGCTACAACGCCGGATTTATCACCAACAACGAGCGTTATAACCAAGTTATCGACGTTTGGTCGAATATCAATAACCGTCTGACCCGTACCCTTATGGCCCTTTTGGAGAAGGATAAGGACGGCTTCAACCCTGTGTATATGATGTTGCACTCGGGAGCCCGTGGTTCGGACGCACAGATTGCTCAGTTGAGCGGTATGCGTGGTCTTATGGCGAAACCTCAAAAGAGTGGTGCCGAGGGTGGTCAAACCATCGAGAACCCGATTTTGTCGAACTTCAAAGAGGGTCTTTCGGTGTTGGAGTACTTCATCTCTACCCACGGTGCTCGTAAAGGTTTGGCGGATACCGCGCTTAAAACAGCCGACGCAGGTTACTTGACCCGTCGTTTGGTTGACGTTGCAAACGATGTCATCATCAACGAGGAGGATTGCGGCACATTGCGTGGTCTTACTGCAACAGCAATTAAACGTAACGATAGCGTTGTTCAAACTTTGTATGATCGCATTTTGGGTCGTACTTCGGTTAATGACGTTCACCACCCGATTACCGGTGACCTTATCGTTCGTGCCGGTGAGGAGATTGACGAGGCAAAAGCCGCAGCAATCGAGGCATCGCCCATCGAGAAGGTTGATATCCGTTCGGTACTCACTTGTGAGTCGCGTCGCGGTGTATGTGCAAAATGTTATGGTCGCAACCTTGCCACAGGCCGTATGGTTCAACTCGGCGAGGCTGTGGGTGTAATCGCAGCACAATCTATCGGTGAGCCTGGTACCCAGCTTACACTTCGTACCTTCCACGTCGGAGGTATTGCGGGTAGTATCTCGATTGAGTCGTCGATTGAGTCGAAATACGATGGTCGCTTGGAGATTGACGAGTTGCGTACCGTTAAGACCGTTCGTGAGGAGGGCGCAGAGCCTGTTGATGTTGTCATCAGCCGTCAAAGCGAGTTGCGCATCGTCGATGTTCACACCGAGAGCGTACTCTACCAACACGACCTTCCTTATGGTACCATCCTCTTCAAGAAAGACGGAGATATGGTAACCAAAGGCGATTTGATTTGCGAGTGGGATCCCTACAACGCAACAATCATTTCGGAGTTTGATGGTAAGATTGCATTCGAGAACATCGTCGAGGGTGTAACCTACCGTGAGGAGTCTGACGAGACTACCGGTCTGAAAGAGAAGGTTATCACCGAGAGCAAAGATAAGACCAAGAACCCTGTCATCAAGATTTTGGACAAGAATGGCGAGGAGCAAAAACAATACAACTTGCCTGTTGGAGCTCACATCGTTGTTAAGGATAACGCCAAGATTAAAGCGGGTACAATCCTTATCAAGATTCCTCGTGCGATTGGTAAAGCGAACGATATTACCGGTGGTCTTCCCCGTGTTACCGAGTTGTTTGAGGCTCGTAACCCGTCGAACCCCGCCATTGTCAGCGAGATTGACGGTGAGATTTCGTTCGGTAAAATCAAACGTGGTAACCGCGAGATTATCGTAACATCGCGTGATGGTGATGTTTGCAAATACCTCGTGCCTATGAGCCGTCAGATTTTGGTTCAAGAGAACGACTACGTTCGTGCAGGTATGCCTCTGTCGGACGGTGCCGTAACTCCGAGCGATATTCTGTCGATTCAAGGTCCTACCAAAGTACAAGAGTACATCGTTAATGAGATTCAGAACGTTTACCGTATGCAAGGTGTGAAGATTAACGACAAACACTTTGAGGTTATCGTTCGCCAGATGATGAACAAGGTTAAGATTGAGGATCCGGGAGATACCCGCTTCTTCGAGGACCAAGTAGTCGATAAATGGGAGTTCACCGATGTAAATGACGAGTTGTACGATAAGGTAGTAGTTACCGAGGCTGGTGACTCGACCAATGTTCACCAAGGCGAGATTATCTCGGTTCGCAAGTTGCGTGATGAGAACTCTATTTTGAAACGCAAAGACTTGCGTTTGGTAGAGGTTCGCGATATTATCCCTGCAACTTCGACCCAAGTGCTCCAAGGTATCACTCGTGCCGCATTGCAAACCAGCAGCTTTATGTCGGCTGCATCGTTCCAAGAGACTACCAAGGTATTGACCGAGGCTGCTATTATGGGTAAGGTCGATCCTTTGGAGAACCTCAAAGAGAACGTAATTTGTGGTCGCAAGATTCCTGCCGGTACCGGACAACGTCGTTTCGACAATCTGGTAGTTGGCTCGAAGGTTGAGTTGCAAGCGCTCCAAAACTCGAAGTAATCGAGTCGGCTCCTTCGGGGGCATAAGATAAAACTTTCGTCCGAGTTCGCTTATGTAAGCGAACTCGGATTTTTTTTTGTGGTAAAAATTACAAAAAATGTATAAATTGTAATATAAAGGACATCTTATCGGCTAAAAATGGTACAAACAAAATAAAATTGACTATATTTGCATAGATGCAAACCCGCAGATGGGCTTGTAGGCAAAAAACTGAAAACTGATGGGACAAAATGAGCCGACATTAAACGGCAAGTACAACAAAAACAAATGGTTCGGAATTTATCGTGATCGAAGCGAGATTTTGGATTTTCTGGGTGGAGAGCCTATGGATATTCAGGATTCCGGACTTGTATTTATTTGCAACTCGGGACGAGTTGTTATTCAAATAGACAATACACGCCAAATTCTCGAAAAGAATCATCTTTTTGTAGTTTTTCCTCGCGTGAGTTTGAATATCGAGAGTTGCACCGATGACTTTGATGCGATGTTGTTCGAGATTAACGCCAATATGGTGAACTATCTCAACATCGGTCCGAGTACTCGTGCTTATGTTCAGGTTGTTCAAAATCCTTTGGTGGTTATTGACGACGAGGAGCGAGATATGCTGTTGGAGGCGATTGATTATATAGACCGCCGCAGTAAACGCAAGATGAGCTACTATTCCCCCCAATTGTACTCGAACTTGATTCGTAGTTTCTGTTATGAGGTTGCTTGTGTGGTTCGTGCGAAGTTGAGTTTGGAGGAGGTTTCGGGTTCGCGCAAGAATCAGATTTTCCAAAAGTTCATACGCGAGGTTATGGAGCATTATGCCACCGAACACCGCGTTGAGTTCTATGCCAATCGTCTGGGAATGTCGGCCAAATATCTGTGTATGGTTGTCAAGGAGGTTACCAATATTCCTCCGCAGAATTGGATTAACGATATTATCATTCGTAGTGCGAAGGTTATGCTTTCGACCACCGATTTGTCGATTAACGAGATTACTCAACAGTTGAACTTCCCGAATCCGTCGTTCTTCTGCCAGTATTTCAAACGCTCGGTGGGACAAACGCCACTGAAGTATCGTAAATGCTATAAATAGAGAAGTTGTATAACAAGGTAATTTCTGCGTTGTCCTCCGATTCGCAATCCTCACATACGCCGAGTATGCTGCGGTTGCTCATCAGTCGTCCGCCTTGAAATCCCTCTTGTTATACAACTTCTTGTTTTTTAGAGGTAAGGTAAATTCGGCGTTACGCAATCATTGAAATAGAAAGAAGGCTGTCCTGCGGGATAGCCTTCTTTATTACTTATTTGCGGTTGGGATTGCGTGGAAACCACCCTTTGCGAACTCTCTCACGCTGCTCGTACAGCTCCTTGATGCTCCAAAACGACGAGAAGGCAAAAACTCCGAGCAGTGTCGATATGGTCATATTCTCGATAAGCAACGAGCCGATGGTGGCGGCAACGCCTACGGCCAAGAATAACCACCAACACTTCACACCCCAATAGTATTCGGCTTTGATGACGATGGGGTGGAAGAAACCTATGATAAGAAAGGTGCAGACACCTACAATAAGTCCGACAAAATTCATAACAGCATAATTTCTTGGGGCAAATATAACAAAAACATTATACTTGGAAGCAAAAATCGGGCTATAATACCAAGAAATGGGTATTGATGAGTGCTGGCGAAATATCTATTTTTGCAATCGCAAAAATAGCGATAGAGATGAAACTTTCGGAACTTAAAAATGGAGAGTCGGCAATTATTGTCCGAGTGTCGGGACACGGCAGCTTCCGCAAACGCATTATCGAGATGGGATTTGTGCGTGGGCGTAAGGTGTCGTCGGTGCTCGATTCGCCATTTAGCGACCCCGTGAAATACAATGTCATGGGCTACGATGTGTCGTTGCGACGCAGCGAGGCGCAGATGATTGAGGTGCTGCCCGAGAGTGAGGCGCAAATGCACTTCGAGGAGGTTTCGTCGATGGGCTGTAATGCTATTTGCGATGATTGCTCGGTGGTGGATTGCTTCCGCAAGATACGCAAGGCTACCCGCCAAAACCAGATAAATGTGGCGATTGTCGGTAACCCCAATAGTGGCAAAACTTCGTTGTTTAATGCGCTGTCGGGTTCGAGCGAGCACGTGGGCAATTATAGTGGAGTGACGGTTGATGCCAAGGTCGGACACTTCTCCTATAAAGGTTATAAATTTAATATAACAGACCTCCCTGGTACCTATTCGCTCGCTGCCTATACTCCCGAGGAGGTATATGTTCGTCGCCACCTCTTTAATGAGATGCCCGATGTGATTATTAACTCGGTCGTGGCGTCTAATATCGAACGCAATCTCTACCTTACAACCGAACTTATCGACCTTAATCAACGCGTTGTGGTTGCGCTGAATATGTACGACGAGTTAAAGGCGAGTGGTGCAACCCTCGACTATGAGCACTTGGGCGCGATGATGGGTGTGCCTATGGTGCCGACGGTTGCGCGTATTGGCAGCGGCTTGGAGGAGTTGCTCGATACGGTGATTGATATGTTCGAGGGGCGCAACAAGATTGCCCGCCATATCCATATCGGCTATGGCGCGGTGATGGAAGAGAATATATCGTTGTTGGCCGAGATGATACGTCCGAGCGACCAACTGCCAAAACAGTTTCCGGTGCGCTATTGGGCTGTGAAACTTATCGAAGGCGATAAGGAGGCACTGTCGGCTTTGTCGTCGTGCGAGGGATTTGAGGAGTGGGAGAACGCAGGCCGCAAAGCAGCGTCGAATATCGAGAAGGAGGTGGGTAAAGATGTCGAAACGACGGTCAGCGATGCCAAGTATGGCTTTATTGCGGGTGCGTTGGAGGAGACTATGACCGAGCCGACACGTGACACAAGCCGTAGTACACGCCGAATAGACCGCTTGGTAGCCAATAAATGGTTGGGTTTTCCGCTATTTCTGTTTATCGTGTGGCTGATGTTCTATACCACATTCACGCTCGGAGCTTATCCGCAGGAGTGGATTGAGCGTGGCTTTGCTCTGCTGGGCGAATGGGTTGGAGGTGTGCTGCCCGATGGAGCTTTGCGTAGCCTGCTGGTCGATGGTATAATTGGCGGAGTGGGAAGTGTGGCGGTCTTTCTGCCCAATATTTTGATACTCTATCTGTTTATCTCGTTGATGGAGGATTCGGGATATATGGCTCGTGCAGCCTTCATTATGGATAAGGTGATGCACCGAATGGGCCTTCATGGCAAATCGTTTATTCCGCTTATTATGGGCTTTGGTTGTAATGTGCCTGCTATTATGGCAACCCGCACAATCGAGAGCCATAGTAGCCGCTTGATAACGGTGCTTATCTCGCCCTTTATGTCGTGTAGTGCCCGCCTGCCTGTCTATATTCTGCTGGCAGGAACATTCTTCCCGCAATACGCCTCGCTGATACTTGTGGGGTTGTACTTGTGCGGTATCTTGGTTGCGGGTATTACGGCCCGAGTGCTTCGCGCAGTCAAGTTCGGCAAAGACGAAACCCCGTTTGTAATGGAACTTCCGCCATACCGTATCCCGTCGTTTTGGGCAACCATGCGACATATGTGGGATAAGTGCGAGCAGTATATGCGTAAGATTGGAACGGTTGTGCTGCTGGCGACTATTGTGGTTTGGTTCTTGGGCTACTACCCGCGCGTCGATGAGAGTGTCTTGGCAACGGCTCCGAACCCCGTCGAGATGCAGCAAGAGCAATCGTTTGTCGGCCATATCGGTCGAGCAATCGAGCCTGTGATGTCGCCACTCGGTTTGGATTGGCGTGCAAGTGTGGCTCTGCTGACAAGTATCCCTGCCAAAGAGTTGGTTGTAAGTACCCTCGGCGTTTTGTATGACACCGATACCGAAGGTGGTTTGGAGGGCGCCCTGCGAGCCTCCGATACCTTCACACCCGCCTCGGCATTGGCGTTTATGGTATTTATTCTGTTGTTCTTCCCGTGTATAGCAACGGTTGCGACAATCCGCTCCGAGACGCGAAGCAATGGCTGGGCTGCGTTTACGGTGCTGTATAATACCGCAGTGGCGTGGTTGCTCGCGTGGCTGACCTATGTTGTGGCCTCGGGTGTGTTGTAATCTCGCCAAAAAATCATAACTTTGTAGAAATTCACGATACGATGACACATAGATTCGCATCATATAACGGATATAGCAAACTCGCCGATATGGTTGAGGCAGACCCCCGCTTGCTCGGTATCCTCGAACGCTTGGATATCCGTTTGGGCTTTGGCGACGCCTCGGTAGGAGAGGTGTGTGAACGCTATAATCTCTCGACGGAGCTGTTCCTGATGATATGTAATGTCTATTCCAACGACGACTATATCCCCCATATCGATAACCTGACCCCGTCGGATTTGCCGCACTTGGTGGCCTATCTGCAAGCCTCGCACCGCTACTATACCGAGGTTTGCTTTCCGCGCCTTCACGATAATATTCACCGTTTGGTGCGCTCGCTGGACTTGACCAACCACCGCGTCATAGACCGCTTCTACGATGACTATCAGTCCGAGGTCGATAAACACTTCGCCTACGAGGACGAGGTTGTCTTCCCCTATATCGAAAGTTTGTTGTCGGGTATCGAAACCGATGCCGCATATAGTATCGACAACTTCGAGCATAACCATAGCAATATCGAGGAGACCTTGCGTGACATCAAAAATATCGTGCTTAAATACCTGCCCGAGTCGTGCGAGAGCGTTGTGCGCTACGAGGTGCTGAACGATATTATCCGAATTGAGAGCGATATTGAACGCCATACCGAAATCGAGAACCGTATCTTGATTCCGCTCGTGGCAAAATTTGAGAAGTCCGATGAGTAACCCCGTGCGATATAACGTGCTTGTGATTACACCCTCGGATATCGTCGCTGCGGGTGTGGCCGAGATACTCTCTCGTAGCCGCGAGTTTGTTCACTATGCAACGCTCCCCGATGTGAGCTACTATTCCGAGAGTAAATTTTCGTCGTGCGATGTGGTGCTGGTCGATCCTTCTGTTGCGTCGTATGACCAACGAGCAGAGTTGCGTCGCGTGTTGAGTGGTAGGGGAGTGCCCGTGTTGGCGTTGCAGACGAGTGCTATGGACGCCTCGCTTGTGCGTGCATTTGATGGCGTTGTAAGCCTCTACGATAGTATGGATAGTATCCTCGCACGTTTGTCGTCAGCCATCGAGCAGAGCTCGGCTTCGCCCTCGCCCCGTAACGAGAGTGAGGAACTGTCGGCTCGTGAACGAGATATTCTGACTGCGGTTGCCAAGGGTAAAACCAATAAAGAGATAGCCGATGAACTCAATATTTCGATTCATACGGTCATCACCCACCGCAAGAACATTTCGCATAAACTCGGTATCAACTCCATCTCGGGCCTTACGGTATATGCGATACTCAACCGCCTGATTGATGTGAACGAGTATTAGAAGACTTGCCTGAAATAAAAAATCCCTGCCAGCATGCTGACAGGGATTTTTTATTGTGATGACGACCGACTACTTGCCAATCTTCTCGCGCATCGAGGTATCGGCTTGGATATTCTTCATCTTGTAGTAGTCCATAATTCCGAGGTTGCCATTACGGAAAGCCTCGGCCATTGCCAAAGGTACCTCCGCCTCGGCCAAGATAACCTTCGCACGAGCATCTTGCGCTTTGGCGATGTTCTCTTGCTCCAACGCAACAGCCATAGCACGACGCTCCTCGGCTTTGGCTTGTGCGATATTCTTGTCGGCATTGGCTTGGTCGATTTGCAACTCGGCACCGATGTTCTTACCTACATCGATGTCGGCAATATCAATCGAAAGAATCTCGTAGGCTGTACCAGCATCAAGACCCTTGTTAAGCACGGTTTTCGAGATAAGGTCGGGATTTTCGAGCACCTCTTTGTGAGTCTCTGCCGAGCCGATACTCGAAACGATACCCTCGCCGACACGAGCCAAGATGGTCTCCTCGCCGGCACCACCAACCAACTGACGAATGTTGGCACGAACGGTAACCCTTGCCTTTGCAATCAACTGAATACCATCTTTGGCCACCGCAGCAACCGAAGGTGTGTTGATAACTTTGGGGTTTACCGACATCTGCACAGCCTCCAACACATTACGGCCCGCCAAGTCGATAGCGGTTGCCATCTGGAAGTCGAGTTGAATACCCGCCTTTTGAGCCGAAACGAGTGCGTGTACAACATTGGTTACATTACCGCCTGCCAAGTAGTGTGCTTCGAGCTCGTTGGCGTTGAGGTGCAAACCAGCTTTGGTACTCTCGACCATCGACGACACGATAATCGAAGGCGGAACTTTACGCCAACGCATAAATACAAGTTGCAACAATCCCACTTTGGCGTCCGAGATAATGGCGTAGAACCACAATCCAACGGGAACATAGTAAAGGATAATCATCAGCAGAATGAAACAAGCAACTGCGATAACAATCCACATTGTGATAGGAGTCATAATCATAATTGTTATGTGTTTTAGGTTATTGTTTGCGTACAAGTACGGTGAAGTTTTCGAAACCGACAACTTCGACACTCTCGTTGGGGTTAATCAGTTCGGTAGAACGAGCCTCATAGACCTTACCCTCAATCTCGACCTTGCCCGATGGAGCCAAACGGGTAATGGTGCGCCCTGTCATACCTTTTGTAACTGTTGCTTCGGGTGCTTGTTGCGATACGCTCTCGATAGCGTCAGATAGTTTGAGTCGTTGCCAAGTGCGTGAGCGCATACAAAGCACCGCCGAGAGAGCCGACGCTGCAATGATAATCACAAGTGTTATAATAAGTCCGCTCCAGCTATACTCCACCCACGCCAAATACGAGGCGGCGATGTACGATACTGCCGACAGAATACCCGCAATGCCCGTACCCGAAAACACAAGTAGTTCGCCCAACAGAAGCAGTATTCCCAATATGACTAAAAATCCGATTAAATACATAGTTCAAACGTGTGTTAGTTAGTTTCTTCGATTCGTGCTGGCAACTTGACAATGGCTTCGATGCTCTCTTTCAAACGCAGGGCGTTGAGGTATCCGTCAATGTTGCTTATGGTGTAATTGTTACCAATCTTGATAATGTCGGAGCCCGCTGCCGAGCTTTTTATCTCGCTGATATGCTCCTCGGATAGAGGCTCCTCGCTTGTGATAACGATTTGATATTTGCGGTTTTCATCATCGTTGTCGTTCTCCATATCCTCGCTCAAATTGAAGTATTGTCCATCGACCCAAACCACAACTTCGGGCTTACGGAAGCCGATTTTGCGACACTGCTCTTGTGCAGCAAAGGCGGTGCTGTCCGAAGCGAAACCACCGGCAAAGTAGCGATACTTGCCGTAGATGTGTTGAACATACAACGGTGCTGTACCTCGGAAAATCGAGGGCGATTGCTCGGTCGAGAAACTACCCAAAAGAATACGGTAGATTGTACCTTTGGGGTAAATCTCACACTCGGGGATAGGGTTGCGCGAGTTGTATTTTGCAGGTGTGTAGGTAGCGATGTCCTCGTAGTTGAGGAATACGCGCTCCGAGATTTGACCGATGTTCGACATACCCAACAGGGCGTTGTATCGGGGCTCGTTAATCTGCGCCGAGAGCGAGTCGGCTGCCTTTGACAAACCAAATGTACGCGCAATATCAATCTCGTACTCGGTCAGCGCGCGACGTTGCAAAGCATAGTTAAACAGTGCGCTCGAAGGTACATCACTATCGGCTACTCGCGCTGCAATATCGTTCAATCGTAGGTTGAACGAGTCGCGCAGAGCATAATGACCCTCTTTGTCGAGCAGAATGTTATAGGCATAGGTCTTGTTGTCAAAGATTGTTGCCCAATCGTCGGCGATGATACTTTCGAGTTCGAGGTTCTCCTCTTGCACCGCCACAAACTCCTCGAACAGAGTGGTTGCCAACGATGCGCTATCGGCCATCGAGTGACGGTTTTTGAGGTCAATCAGATGGTTGTGATTGCGCAGATACTTGCGTGCATCATCTTCCAATCGTAACTCAATGGCTTGTCCATCACGAATTTGAGCCAACTCCTCGGCATCAATACTACTCTCGAAAATGTAGTTGTCGAGCAGATTGATGCGGGTAGTATCCTCGACCACCACTGCAACCAACGAATCAGCCACCTCGGCAATCTCCTCGTTGGGCGCAACGATAGTGCTGTCGGCAGGAGCCTCGGCAATAGACTCGTTGAGGTGTTGGAGTATCCACTCTTGCTCGATGATGTTGATTTGGTTGGTCAGCTCGCCCAAGCGGTCACGCAAGTCGAACAATTTTTCCTCAATTTCGAGAATTTCTACGGCTCTTTGTGCGCGATTGACGGTGTCGGTGCGGAACAGTTGTCTGTACTCACCAACCCGTTTCTGAATCGAGTCATTGATGCGTTTATACTCCTGTTCTTGTCGCAACAACGACATATACTCTTGGTTACTCTCCAACTCTTTGACACGCGCCTGCACTTCGGGTTGTTGTCCCCAAAGAGCGACGGAGCAGAGTGCCATCAGTAGTGTGAGTGTTATATTTCGTATCATATTATTTCCAAGTGTTTAACAAGAAAAGTTGAATAAATCCAAAAATCTCCAAACGACCGAACAACATCAGTATAGGAGCAAAGAATCGGGCAAAGGCGGGAGCGTTGGCAAAACCGCCAAAGTCGCAAACCTCCAATCCCACATTACCCAAACTTGCAACCGAGGCTGCAATACTGCCGTCGAGCGTAAAACCACACGCCGCAAATCCGATTGCACCAATCAACAACATAGCCACATAGGCCACGATGAAAATCGACACATAGTTTATCACGCTTGCCTCCTGTATCTGCCCGTTCAGTTTGAGGCGGATAATTGCGTTGGGGTGTTGCTGCTGTCGTATTCTGGCTTTGATAATCTTGAACGCCAACACCACGCGGTCAGCCTTGATACCGCCCGAAGTCGAGCCCGCGCAACCACACTGTATCGAGGCGAACATCAGTACAAAGATTGCCACTGCGCCCCAGCCGAATACACTTGTAGTGCTGAATCCGGTTGTTGAAATCAGCGAAGCCGTCTGGAATACTCCTGCACGCAGAGCCGACCAGATTGTTGGGAATAATCCCTCATTCCAAGCCGAAATTCCACTAATCAGGGCCACGACAGCCACACTTGCCAGGAAATATCTAATCACTTCCGAACGGAACATATTATTGCGTTTACCGGTCAAAGTTGCGAAAATCACGCCGAAGTGAAGGGAGGCCAATAGCATAAAAAATATGAGTATCGCCTCTACCCATCCATTATTAAACGCACCAATGCTTGCATTTCGTGTGCTGAAACCACCCGTTGCAACCGCCGATAGTGCGTGATTGACTGCATCAAACCAGTTAAGTCCTGAGATTTTGAGCAGTGCGGTGCACAGGAGTGTCATACCCAGATATATCCACAACAGAATGTGCATAATCACATTGCTACGATATTGGTAGTTATCCTTTGCCAAGTGTGAAATCTCCATACTCGAAATGGTCATCTTGGTCTTACCAATCGAGGGCAGAATCACCAGCGCGAACATCACAACGCCGATACCTCCCATCCAGTGTGTTGCACTGCGCCACATAAGCAGACCTTTGGGTACCGCCTCAATATCTTTTAGTATTGTTGCGCCCGTCGTGGTGTACCCCGACACACTCTCAAACCAGGCATTAACCAACGAGAACTCGCCACCCCACAACAAGTAGGGCATCATACCGACCACGCACGACATCATCCACGAGCCAACGACAATGCAATATCCCTCTTTGCTGGTGATGTTGTCGCCACTCGGAACAAACAACAGCGGAATGATACCTATTGCCATGGTCAGCACACCCGACAACAATAACGGGTAGAATGCCGTATCGACATCGAAATACCAGCTGGTGGCTGCCGACGCAAACATAAATGCAGCGTTAAGTAGCAACACATAGCCCATATATTTCATTACGATATTCGCTCTCATAGCCCTTGTTTTTTGCTACTTTTGTTTTTTGTCCAACTCTTCGGCTCGGTTGATAAGTTCCTCAATGCGGTCGCTGAGTTGTTCTATCTCGTCGTTACCATTGAGCTTGACATTGTACGGTAGTTTGTATTGCAGGTAGTCGCCCAACGAACGATTTACCTTTGTGACGGTTTTTACTCCGTACATATCGAGGAAATACCACAACATCAACACGATAATAAGTATGGCGCCAATGGTTACAACGCTCGGAGTGATTGCTCGGTAGGCGTTTTGACGAATTGCCATAGCCTGCGGACCGAGCGCAACCTGCGACGAGAGCATATACTCTCGGATAGCGGTAATCAGGTCGTGATAGGCCACCGCATAGTTCTCCGAATACCACGAGGCGTCGTTAATCGCTTTGTGTATCTGGTAGAACTGTGTTGTACTCGTGTAGTCTTCGTATGCAATTTCGATAGAGTCGATACCCACCACCTTGTCTTGTCGTGCTTGCGAGATGAGGTTTGTCAAGACGGCAACTTGATGGGAATATACCGAGTCGTAACTCATATCATCGTTGAGGAACATCTGCTGCATAGCACGGTTTTGCTCTTCGACGGCATCGAGCAGCTCGCTTGCAAGAGTCATACTATTGTCACTTGCCGTAAGAATGGTTTTGGTCTGTTGTCCGATGTGGCGCAACTCCAACAGCGACACCACGCTCGAAAATATCAACAAGACAACAAGGCACAGAAAACCCATCATAACTTTGCTACGAAGGCTTCGTCCGATACCGTTTTTCTGTTTCTTTCTCTCTTTCATTATAGACTCATTTTGTAACAATCAATATCTCTCATTCCGCGCAGGAAATCCTCGGTTGCCATACGGCGTTTGCCGGCCAACTGCAACTCTTTGATTACGATTTTGCCATCGGCGCACGCAACCTCCAACTCCTTTTTCCAATCCGTAAGTATTGTTCCGGGAGCGGCACTCGCGCCAGCCACAAACTCGGCCTCGAAAATCTTCATCGACCCGCTCTCCTCGCCATTCAGCGTATAAAGCGGACTCCAAGCCGCAGGGTAGGGCGATAGTCCGCGAATGAGCAGTGCAATCTCGTCGCCACTCTTGTTCCAATCAATTCGGCAATCCTCTTTGAAAATCTTGGGTGCACCACGCAACTCTTCGGTGGTCATCTCGTCTTGCGGGATAGCGGTGTAACTACCCTCGGCAATCTTCTCGATGGTGGCAAGCACAGCGTCTTTTCCGACCATCATTAACTTGTCGTGCAGCGTACCCGCATTGTCCTCGGGTGTAATATCGACTTTGACCTGCTCGATAACATCGCCTGTGTCAATTTCGTGTTTGAGCATAAATGTCGTGATACCCGATACCTTGTCGCCGTTGATGATAGCCCAATTTATGGGAGCAGCACCACGATATTGGGGCAACAACGAGGCGTGCAGGTTGAAAGTGCCCAAACGAGGCATTGACCATATAACCTCGGGCAACATTCTGAATGCAATCACAACACCCAAGTCGGCCTCCAATGCGCGAAACTCCTCGACAAAAGCCTCGTCTTTGAGCTTTACGGGTTGCAATACGCGCAGACCAACGCTCTCGGCATAGACCTTAACATCGCTTTGATGCATCTTTTGTCCTCGTCCGGCGGGTTTGTCGGGTGTTGTAACCACCGCCACAACATTGTATCCGCCCTCGACCAATGCGCGTAACGAATGTACCGCAAACTCGGGCGTACCCATAAACACTATTTTCAGCTCCTTGCCACTCATAGCCGTTACTTGTTTTTGCTGCACAAACCGAGCGAGTGACCCATAATGGTCTCTTTGGTATTGAGGTAATCGATGTTGTACTTGTTGGGCGCGATGACGATGGGAACAATCTCCTCAATCGACAAGCCGTATCCCTCCAATCCTACTCGTTTGAGCGGGTTGTTGGTCATAAGGCGCATCTTCGAGATACCCAACTCGCGCAAAATGCTTGCACCTACGCCATAGTCGCGCTCATCAACTGCAAATCCGAGTTTGACATTTGCCTCGGCAGTGTCGTAACCCTCCTCTTGCAGTTTGTATGCTGCAATCTTGTTGAATAGACCGATACCGCGACCCTCTTGGCTCAAATATACAATGGCACCTTTGCCCTCTTTCTCAATCATTCTCATTGCCTGATGCAACTGCTCACCGCAATCGCAACGACACGAGCCGAAGATGTCACCTGTTGCACACGACGAGTGTACGCGCACCAATACGGGCTCATCTTGCTCCCACTCGCCTTTAACCAGCGCGATATGCTCCAAACCGTTGCTTTTTTGGCGGAACGGAATGATGCGGAAGTGTCCCCACTCGGTAGGCATCTCGGCGGTCTCGCCCTTCTCGACGATAGACTCGGTGCGCAAACGATACTCGATAAGGTCGGCAATAGAGATGATTTTCATGCCGTACTTCTTGGCAATCTCGACAAGTTGAGGCATACGTGCCATGGTGCCATCCTCGTTCATAATCTCGATAAGTGCACCTGCGGGGTAGAGTCCGGCCAGACGAGCCAAATCGACAGCCGCTTCGGTGTGTCCCGGGCGACGCAAAACGCCCTTGTTGCGAGCACGAAGCGGGAAGATGTGTCCGGGGCGTCCCAAATCGGCCGGTCTTGTCGAGGGGTTAGCCAATGCACGAATGGTCTTTGCTCGGTCGCACGCACATACACCTGTTGTGCAGCCGTCGCCCAACAAATCGACAGCCACCGTAAACGGAGTACCCAACAACGAGGTGTTGTTGCTCTCCATCATACCCAACTCCAACTCCTTGCAACGATCCTCGGTGATGGGGGCGCACAAAACGCCTCGTCCGTGATGCAGCATAAAGTTTACGGTTTCGGGTGTAATCAACTCGGCAGCGCAAACGAAATCGCCCTCGTTCTCACGATCGGGGTCATCTACTACGATTATGATTTTGCCGTTTCGGAAATCTTCCAAAGCCTCTTCGATGGTGCTCAAAATCTCTTTACTCATCTCTATTATTTTGAAGTTTTTACTTTTTTCTTGCTTGCTATGTGTGTCTCCCACCACTCCCGAACTTTAATCCATTGGTTGTAGTACCAATCGCTACTCATAAGGTTGGAGTCGGTGGCAGCTTTGTAGGTCAGATATATAGCTATCGGGAATAGTATAAATGTCGAAATCCACATACCGATATAGGCGGGCATAATGCCGTCGCGTGCCATCTTCTCGCCAAACAGAATGATGACATAGTAGATGACAAAGAAGATAACCGACACGAGTACCGACATACCCAAGCCTCCCTTTCGGATAATCGCTCCGAGCGGTGCGCCAATCAAGAAGAATATCATAACCGACACGGGCAGGGCCAACTTGCGGTGCCACTCGATACGTGAGCGATATAGTTGGTTGAGCGCCTCCTTGCTCGAAAACTCGTCGTAGGTTACCACGTTGCTCGAACTCATCGCATTGCGATAGGCGTCGTTGAAGATGCGCATCTGATTGTCGATGCTTCTGTTGCCAATCGAATCTCCAAGGTCGATGATGGCGCGATACTCGCCCTCGCGAGCCGAGCTGTCGGGTGCGATGAAACGCAACGGGTCGAGCGTGAATACGTAGTTTTTGAGCAAAGGCTCATACGACTTTGCGGTAATGGTATTTACGGTGTGCTCCAACGAGTCGATGTCGGTGTCGAGCTCCTCCATATTTTTGGTGTGACTTCCGCTGAACATATTGCGGTCGCTCTTCTCCATGGCAAAACCGGCAGTCGGCATTGTTCCGTCTTGACGAACGAATTTGTGGTTGCGGGTTGTTGCTTTCTTCCACTCTTTGCCTCGGTCCTCCTCGTAGGTTTCGCCGTGATAGAGGGTGATAAGCAGGAACTTCTTGTCCTCCGACAGACGAATATATCCCGAGTCTGCCAATGTAACACTCATCTTGCCCTTCTTGTCGCGGTTGTCGTAGATGATTACATCGTAGAGCAGTTTGGTTTCGGGGTCCTGATGCTCGACACGGATACTCATATCGTCAATGCCGTTGAAGAAGGCTCCGTCCTTAAACTCCAACTCCTGCTTCTGTTGGCGAATGTCGTACAAAATAGACACCATCTGCTGGTTGGCAAAAGGTACATAGTTATTCGCCACAAAGAAACTGCCGATAGAGAACAGCAATGCAACAATGGCAAGTGGCGCCAAGATACGTTGCAAACTCATACCTGCCGACTTCATAGCCAAAAGCTCGTAACTCTCGCCCATATTGCTCATTGTCAGGATAGCTGCAAAGAGGGCTACCAACGGAAGTCCGAGCGGAATGAGGTTGGCTGTGGCATAGAAAATCAGCTCGGCAATAGTGCCCAATCCGAGTCCCTTGCCGACAAGCTCATCGATGTAACGCCACAAGGCGTTCATCATCAGTACGAACATAACGATGAAGAATGAGGCCAAAAGCGGTCCCAAGAACGAACGGAGTGTGAATTTGTCGATTGTTTTCATCGGTTTGCTCGCAGAGTCTTTCTATTAAGATACAAAGATAGCATTTTTACAATAATAAGCGAAACGGCAAGTGTAAATATTGTAGCTGCGCCGGTCGGAATTCCCCATACATAGCTAAAAATCAATCCTGCGATGTTGCTTACAACGGCGACAACCGCCGACCAACAGGCAATTTTGCGGTACGATTTTGTGAGTGTACCGACGATTACGGCGGGGAATGTCAGTAGCGAAATGAGCATCACGATACCGATTGCCTGTATCGAGAATACAAGTGTCAGTGCTGTGATGATGGCCATGCTATATGCAATAACCCCTGTGTGAACACCTTGACTGCGGGCGAAATCGACGTCGAAAGCCGAGAACATAATCGGTCTGTGCCAAACAATCGATATTATCAGCACAATGGCAGCCAGAATACCCGAAGCGACAATGGTCGAGTGGGGCACGGTCAGTATGTTGCCGAAGAGAATGGAGGTTGCATCGGGTGTGTATCCGGGCGTGAAATGTATGCAGATAATACCGAGAGCCATACCGACGCTCCATACTATTCCGATAGCCGAGTCTTTGCGTATTCCGCCCTTGCGCTCGAAATATTCGATGCCGAGCGAGGCTGCAACAGCGAAAACGGCAGCACCCCAAAGTGCATTAAGCCCCAGCAGATAAGCCAAACCGATACCGCCAAACGAGGCGTGTGTCACTCCTCCGCCCAGAAAAACGCTTCGTCGGGCAACGATATAGGAGCCGACAATGCCACAACTAATGCCCGAAAAGAGAGCAATCAGCAGCGCATTTTGGATAAAACTGTATCGGAGTATTTCGGTAAGTGCTTCCAAAGGGTGTAAGTGTTGTTTAAATATGCGCGACAAATGTACCAAATTTGCATAAAAAAACCTATCGATTTTGTGTGTTTCTCGCGGTTTTAGTAATTTCGTGGCGACAAAAGGTCAGTTTCCTATGAAAAGAGTTGCGTTTCATACTCTCGGTTGCAAGGTTAATTTCGCCGAATCATCAACCCTGGCTCGTCAATTCGAGGCGGGTGGATATAAGCGTGTAGCACCTTCGGCCGACGCCGATATACACATTATCAACAGTTGTTCGGTGACCGAGCATGCCGACAAAAAATGCCGTAACATTGTGCGCCGATTGCACCAGCGCAATCCCGATGCCATTATAGCGGTTACGGGTTGCTATGCGCAACTATCTCCGCAGAAGGTGGCCGAAATCGAGGGTGTTGATTTGGTTTTGTCGAATCGCAGCAAGGCGGATACCTATGCCGAGGTAGTGTCGTTGGCAGCGTCGTCGAGCCCCCGCATTTTGAGTTGTGAAACGGCCGAATTGACCAACTTTTTTGCAGCCTTTTCGCAAGGCGACCGCACTCGCTCATTTCTGAAAGTGCAGGACGGCTGTGACTACAAATGTGCCTATTGTACAATACATTACGCACGTGGTTCAAGCCGCAATGCACCCATCTCGCAACTTGTTGCACAGGCCGAGGAGATTGCCTCGTCGGGTGTGCGAGAGATTGTGCTGACGGGTATCAATGTTGGCGATTTTGGCCACTCGACAGGCGAGAGTTTTGCCGAACTTATTAGGGCATTGGACGCGGTTGAGGGTGTTGAGCGTTATCGCATCTCCTCAATCGAGCCCAATCTGCTCACCGACGAGGTGATAGAGTTTTGTGCTGCCTCGTCGAAGTTCCAACCGCACTTCCATATTCCGATTCAGAGTGGTTGTAATAGTGTGTTGGAGCGAATGGGTCGTCGCTATACTGCCGAGCGTTTTGCCGACCGTATTCGGACTGTTCGTCGCTATATGCCCGATACCTTCTTTGGTATTGATGTGATTGTCGGATTTCCGGGCGAGAGTGATGCCGAATTTGAGCAAACCTACTCGTTGCTCGAAGAGTTGCACCCTGCCTATCTGCATATCTTCCCATTCTCGCCTCGCCCCGGTACTCCTGCCTACTCGATGAAGGGGCAAGTGCAAGCGAGTGTCAAGACAGAACGAGCCGCACGACTTGACGCTTTGTGCCGACGATTGCACTCCGATTTTTGCACCTCGCAGATAGGTCGCACGCTTCCCGTTTTGTTCGAGAATACGCAGAAGAATGGGCTTATGACAGGCTTTACGGGCAACTATGTGAAAGTGTCCGCACCTTACGATAAGTCGTTGGCAGGCAAGATTATAGATGTGACTCTTACCGCCGACAATATTGTCTTGTAGTGACTATTTTTGCTTTTGGAACAGCACCGCATCAACCACCGTCAGCGAGGCTTTTTCGATGGGGTTCAACCATCGCAACTCGAAGGTGTGATTTGCGGGCTTCAACTCGAAATTCCAATATACATCCAAACGGCGCAGACGATAGAGCGCGGGCATTGTGATACGCTCGGGCTCGCCGCCATCAACGCGCATCTCCAACTCGGCAACATAGTCGCGTGGACCTTGTACATATCCGTTGAAAATAATGGCAGCACAATCGGCCTCAAATGTTAGCGGAGTCTCACTCATCTTGACCTTGATGGGCTTGCGCTCGGTGGGTTTCAGATTGGGAAAACTAACCTCGTAAGCAACCGTTTTCGGCTTCTGATATTTGATTGTTACCTCGCTATCTGTGACCTTACCACCGTGACGCTCAATCATTTGCAATGCTTGGCGGAAACTCATTTGATAGGTGTCGTTAAGCGAGTAGGGCAGATAGGCAAACTCCATATCCTCGGCACGTTTCAAAGGCTCCAACCACTCCGACGGAATTTTGTTGTAGCCGATGACGGTTGCGAGAATACCGGCTGCCGATGCAGGGTTGCAATCGGAGTCTTGTCCGCAACGGGTCGAGATGTCAATTGTCTTGGTGAAATCGCCCTCGCCATAGAGCAAGCCGAAAATGACGTAGGCACTATTGATTACGGCGTCGATATTGAGCGGGTCGAGTGCACCTTCGCTACAACCTACATCGCTTGTGCCCCACTTCTCTTCCAACACTTGCCAGCCCTTTCGCCAATCGTCAGGATAGGTGTGGTAGATGTCGATGACGTCGGCCATACAACGGTAGAATTTACTCTTCTTGGGAATGGTTTTAAGCGCCTCGCACACAATAAAATCGATGTCGTTGTGAACGAACGCCAACGAGTACATTGCACCCATATATACACCACCATACCAGCCATCTCCATAGTTCATAATGTGACCCACTCGGTCCGAAATCTCCGATGCTGCATTGACCATACCGGGCGACATAATACCAGCATAATCAGCCTCGATTTGATAGTCGATATCGTCGGCGTGAGGGTTGTTGCGCCAGTGGCCCGAATCGGGTGCTTTGATGCCGTTCAGCAGGTTGTAACGAGCGGCTTGGTTGGCGTGCCACAAGTGGTAACCCTCGTAGGCAAAAGCGTTAGCCAAAGAGTCTTGCGGAGCGTCAATTCCAAGTCGGTCGAAAACGCCCACAAAGGTCAAATCCATATATATATCATCGTAGAGTGTCGGCCAACTTTTCATCATGCCGGTCACTTGCTCTGTGCCCTCCCACGAGATTTTGTGCGAATCCTCAATCATACGACCTCGGAACTTGAACTCGGTAGGGCCTCCATAGGTACAACCAAGCACCTGGCCTGCCCACGCACCTTTGATTTTATCCATCAAAGTCTCGCGGCTCATAGTGTAGGTGGGCGCTTTGGCCTCTGCCGAAAGGGTTAATAACAGGGCTGTCAGAGTCAGTGTAAATAGACGATAGAGTTTCATTGTGGTTTTATTTTATAGTGTTAGTACTCTTTTTCGGTATAGTTGGTCGCGTAGTTGAGGACGGAAGCCGGCTTCGCGAATAGCGGCTTGAATACCCTCGGCGTCGAACGAATTATGTGCTCCTGCGCTCGAAACGACATTCTCCTCAATCATAATTGAGCCCATATCGTTTGCGCCGCTGTGAAGAGCAATCTGTGCGGTCTGTTTTCCGACGGTGAGCCACGATGCTTGAATATTGCGTATGTTGTTCAGTATCAGTCGGCTTATGGCGATTATGCGTAGGTATTCGTTTGCCGAAAAACGGGTTGATATGCCCTCGTTTTCGAGAGGCGTTCCTGTGCTTCGGAAAATCCAGGGAATGAAGGCCACAAAGCCCCAATTACCCTCGGGAACACGACTTTGCAACTCACGAATAAGCAGTAGGTGCTCGATACGCTCTTCGACGCTTTCGATGTGTCCGTACATCATGGTTGCCGATGTCGCCAAATTCATCTTGTGCGCCTCGTGCATTACATCGCACCAATCCTTTACGCTCGGCTTTGCGGGCGAGATTGCGCGTCGCACTCTGTCGGTCAAAATCTCGGCTCCGGCACCCGGCAACGAGTCTAAACCTGCCGCTACCAAACGCTCCAAAGTCTCGCGATGCGAAAGACCGCTAATGCGCGCAATATGAGCAACTTCGGGCGCGCCCAATGCGTGCAGACGTACCTGCGGATAGAGCCTTTTGAGCGTGCTGAACAACTCCTCGTAATAGGCGATGTCGAGTTTGGGGTGCAGGCCTCCTTGCAGAAGTAGTTGGTCGCCACCCAAAGCGAGCATTGTTTCGATTTTGGAACAGTACTCTTCGATGGTGGTGATGAAATGACGCTCTCGTTGATGCGGTTTGCAGTGGAAGTTGCAGAATTTGCAACCCGAAATGCAGACATTCGTGATGTTCACATTTCGGTCAATCTGCCAAGTTACAACCTCGGGGTCATCAACTTTTGCTATGCGCAGACGGTTTGCAGCATCGGCAATCTCGGTGAGGGGTACATCATTATATAGTCCCAATGCCTCGTCAAACGATAGTGGCTCGCCTGCCAATGCCTTATATAGTGTCGAATCTTTTGTCATTTGTTTCTATATAAACGAAGTGAGTGCCTACCACAAGCACTCACTTCGAAGTTAATGTGTTGCGGCTATCAGCCGTTGTGGTTATTCAAGTGAAATAGCCTCAACGGGACAAACGCTTGCACATGCGCCACACTCTGTGCAGAGTTCGGGATCGATGGTGTAAACATCACCCTCCGAAATAGCGCCAACGGGGCATTCGCCAATGCAAGTGCCACAGCCTGCACACAATTCGGGATCAATTTTATAAGCCATAGTCTGTGTTATTTAGTTGTTTGGTTGATGCAAATATAAAAAACTTATTTTATAATATCAAATCCTGTGTAGGGACGAAGCGCCTCGGGGATTACAATACCCTCGGGAGTTTGGTTGTTCTCCAACAATGCTGCCACAATACGAGGCAATGCCAAAGAACTTCCGTTCAATGTGTGTGCCAACTGAATCTTTTTGTTGGCGTCACGATAGCGAAGTTTCAGACGGTTTGCTTGGAATGTCTCGAAGTTCGATACGCTCGAAACCTCCAACCAACGCTTTTGAGCCTTCGAATATACCTCGAAATCGTAGGTCAGAGCCGAAGTGAAACTCATATCGCCACCGCACAAACGCAGGATACGATAGGGGAGTCCCAACGCCTTGACAAGCGACTCAACGTGTGCAACCATCTTGTCCAGAGCCTCGTAAGATTTTTCGGGGTGCTCAATGCGGACAATCTCCACCTTGTCGAATTGGTGCAGACGGTTAAGACCACGAACATCTTTACCATAAGAGCCGGCCTCACGACGGAAACAGGGGGTGTAGGCAGTCATTGCGATAGGCAACTCCTTCTCATCGACAATCGAATCGCGGTAGATGTTGGTTACAGGTACCTCGGCTGTGGGGATAAGATAGAAGTTGTCGGCAGTTGCGTGATACATCTGTCCCTCTTTGTCGGGCAACTGTCCTGTTCCGAATCCCGAAGCCTCGTTTACCATAATGGGAGGCTCAACTTCGAGGTATCCGGCCTCGGTGTTGCGATCAACGAAGAAGTTGATAAGGGCGCGTTGCAGACGGGCGCCTTTGCCTTTATAGACGGGAAAACCTGCGCCTGTGAGTTTAACACCCAACTCAAAGTCGATGATGTCGTACTTTGCTGCGAGCTCCCAGTGGGGCAAAACATCACCCTCCATCTCCAAACTGTCGTCCGATTGTTTTACTACGAGGTTATCCTCGGCAGTGCGACCTTGCGGTACGATTTCGTTGGGGAAGTTGGGCAATAAAACTATTTGTGCATTAAGTTCTTCGGCAGCTTTGTTCATTTGCTCGGTCAGAACTTTCGATTGCTCTTTCATAGCACTTACACTCGCCTTGACGGTTTCGGCCTCGTCACGACGGCCCTGACCCATCAGAGCGCCAATTTGTTTGGCCGCTTTATTCTGTTCTGCGAGCAGGTTATCTACTTGTGTTTGAAGAGATTTACGAAGGTCGTCAAGCTCTTCGATTTTGGCAATTATAGGAGCTGCATCCACCCCTTTGACGGCAAGACGCTCGATGGCATACTGCTTGTCGCCTCTGATTTGTTTAAGTGTAAGCATAATGTTTTTGGTTTTCGAAGGGCAAATATACTCTTTTTTGTGTATCTTTGCACGATATATATTTATATTTTTCTTATGCGAATGAGTTTTTGTGTCATATTTGCGTTGTTGATGATGGCTTGTGGCGGTACTACGGCCCGAAAAAGCGGTGCCGAGAGCGTTGCTGCCGTATCGACTGTCGAGGTGTCGGCACAATCGCCCAAACGATTGGAATATAGTGTTGTAGCAACCTATCCGCACCAAACCGACCACTATACACAAGGACTTCTTTGGCACGACGGCAAACTATACGAAAGTACGGGGCAGTACGGAATGAGTGGTGTTTATGTCAAAACCCTCGAAGGTCGCATCGAACGCGAGATGTCGCTTGACCGCAAATACTTCGGCGAGGGAATAGCGATGCTTGACGATAAACTCTACTTGCTCACTTGGCTCGAAAATAAGGGTTTTGTGCTGAATGGTGCTACTCTTGCTCCGCAAGGCGAGTTTTCGTATTCGGGCGAGGGTTGGGGTATAACCTCCGATAGTACCAAACTTTATATGTCTGACGGCACACACATTCTCCGAGTACTCGACCCCGCAACGCTCAAAACGACGGGCCGTATTCATGTTCGCTTCGGCCAACGCTCAACCCCTATGCTCAATGAGTTGGAGTGGATTGACGGTCGCATTTGGGCAAACCTCTATGGCTATAACCGCATTGTTATTATAAATCCTACCAACGGACAAATCGAGGCTTATCTCGACCTCGACGAGTTGGAGCAGACCCAAATCAATAACCTTCGACGAGATGTGTTGAACGGTATCGCCTATGATGCCGCTTCGGGTCGTATCTTTGTGACAGGCAAGAATTGGGATAAGATATTTGAAATTAAAATCCAGACTAAATAATGACTAAACCATTGATTACAGACGAAATAACCCGACGAATACTTGTGCTTGACGGTGGCTTTGGAACTATGGTTCAAGGCTATAATCTTGGCGAGGAGGAGTATCGTGGCGAGCGCTTTGCTGCGTGGCCCACACCGCTCAAAGGGTGTAATGACCTGCTTGTGATGACCGCTCCCGAGATTGTGGGCGAGATTCATGGCCGTTACCTCGAAGCGGGTGCCGATATTATCGAAACCTGCTCGTTCAACGCCAATGCCGTTTCGCTTGCCGACTATGGCCTTTCGGAGTATGCCTACGAGATGGCTCGTGCTGCTGCCGAGGTGGCTCGTCGTGCTGCTGATGAGTTTGTGACCCCCGAACGCCCCCGTTTTGTGGCAGGCTCAATGGGTCCGACCAACCGTACCTCGTCAATAGCTTCGGATTTGAATAACCCTGCTGCTCGTGAAATATCGTTTGACCGCTTGGAGGCTGCTTACTATGACCAAGCGCGCGGCCTTGTTGATGGCGGAGTAGATGTGCTGCTTGTCGAGACGGTATTCGATACGCTCAACTGTAAGGCGGCGTTGAAGGCGATAGACCGCTTGTCGAGTGAGCGTGGAGTTCGTATCCCGACAATGCTCTCTTTGACACTTGCCGAGGGTGGCCGTACCCTTTCGGGACAGACCATCGAGGCGTTCTATAACTCGGTATCGCACGCCGAATTGGTGTCGATTGGCTTTAACTGTGCCTTTGGTGCTCGCCAATTGTTGCCCTACCTCGAAGAGTTGTCGGCTCGCTCCGAGTATGCTGTGAGTGTCCACCCCAATGCAGGTCTTCCTAACCTTATGGGTGGCTACGATGAGACACCGCAGATGTTTGCCGATGATGTCGAGGAGTATCTTAGTCGTGGACTTGTAAATATCGTGGGTGGCTGTTGCGGAACAACACCCGAACATATACGATTGGTTGCATCGCTTGTCGGAGGATACTCTCCGCGTGTGACCCCAGCCCGTCGTGGCGAGAGTACAGCCAGCGGTTTGGAGGGGCTTACAATCGACCACTCGCGCAACTTTGTCAATGTTGGAGAGCGTACCAATGTCGCTGGCTCGGCCAAGTTTGCCCGCTTGATACGCGAGGAGGATTACGATACAGCATTGACCATTGCCCGCTCGCAAGTTGAGGCGGGAGCGCAAATTATCGACGTTTGTATGGACGATGGTATGATTGACGGAGTGAGGGCGATGACCACATTCCTGAATATCATTGCATCGGACCCCGAAACTGCGCGTGTTCCCGTGATGATTGACTCTTCGTCGTGGGAGGTGCTCGAAGCGGGCTTGAAAGTGACCCAAGGTAAGAGTATCGTAAACTCCATTTCGCTCAAAGAGGGCGAGGAGGAGTTTTTGCGTAAGGCTCGCGCTATTCACGCCTACGGAGCTATGGCGGTCGTTATGCTCTTCGACGAGAAGGGGCAAGCCGATACTTATGCTCGTAAGATTGAGGTTGCCGAGCGTGCCTATCGTCTGCTGACCGAGGCGGGATTTCCTGCGTGGGATATAATTTTCGACCCCAACATTTTGGCGGTTGCGACGGGTATCGAACAACATAACACCTATGGCGTCGATTTTATCGAGGCTACACGATGGATTAAACAAAATCTGCCCGGTGCCAAAGTTAGTGGCGGAGTGAGCAACTTGTCGTTCTCGTTCCGAGGTAATAACCCTGTGCGTGAGGCTATGCACTCGGTATTCCTCTACCACGCAATAGAGGCGGGTATGGATATGGGCATTGTAAACCCCGCGATGTTGCAGGTTTATAGCCAAATTGAGCCGACACTGCTCGAATTGTGCGAGGATGTGGTGCTGAATCGCCGTGCAGATGCAACCGAGCGTCTTGCCGAATATGCCGAAAGGCTCAAAGGCCAGAGTGCAGGTGGCGCACAAGTTGCGGCGGCAGAGGCTTGGCGTGAGGGAACTTTGGCCGAGCGTATCAATTACGCTATGCTCAAAGGTAACACCGACCACATCGCCGAAGATGCAATGGAGGCTTTGAGTGCCGAGGGTACTCCGCTGGCTGTTATTGATAATCTGCTGATGCCCGCGATGACCCGCGTTGGCGAACTATTTGGCGAGGGCAAGATGTTCCTACCACAGGTGGTTAAGAGTGCCCGTGTGATGAAACGTGCCGTTGAGGTGCTGACCCCCTACATAGAGCAAGGCGAGGCGAAGGCGGCGGGTAAATTCCTTATTGCAACCGTCAAAGGCGATGTTCACGATATTGGTAAGAATATAGTATCGGTGGTGGCTGCTTGTAATGGCTACCAAATCAAAGACCTCGGAGTTATGGTCGAAACCGAGCGCGTAGTCGAGGAGGCTATTGCGTGGGGCGCCGATGTTGTCGGTTTGAGCGGACTTATTACCCCGAGCCTTGACGAGATGATTAAGGTGGTGCGCGAGTTTGAGCGTCGTGGTGTACAAATCCCCGTTATTATTGGAGGTGCAACCACTTCGGAACTGCATACTGCTGTCAAAATAGCACCCGAATATTCGGGCTTGGTTGTCCGTAGCCGTGATGCTTCGAGCAATGTTCAGATATTGGCTTCGCTTATGGGTGCCGACCGCGAGGAGTATATCGCTTCGGTTAAGGCGCACCAAGAGGAGTTGCGCGAAGGTTACCTCCGAGGCTCCGAACGCCGTACCCTCAAACCTATCGAGGAGTGCCGCAACCAAAGCCGTGTGAAACAAGCTGGCGAAATTGTCGCTCCGCGCAAAGTGGGCCGTAGTGTGCTGCATAAGTTCGAGATTGAGAATGTCGAGCCCTATATAAATTGGAACTATCTGCTCTCGGCTTGGCAGATTAAGGGCCGTTATCCCGAGGTGTTGGAGTCGCCCGAGAAAGGTGAGGAGGCTCGTAAGGTTATGACCGATGCGCGCGCACTGCTCGAACAAATCAAGAAAGACGGCTCGCTGCAACTCAATGGCGTGGTAGGTATCTATCCCGCAAACCGCGAGGGTGACGACATCGTTGTAGAGTGTAAGGGCAAAAAATATCGCCTGCCACAACTGCGTAATCAACTTTCGGACGGACTTTCGGTTGCTGACTATGTTGCCACAGCCGATGCAGGAACTGACTATATTGGAGTGTTTGCCGTAACGGGAGGTATGGGCCTTGCCGAGTTGGCGCAAAAGTATCGTGATGCGGGTGATGATTATAACGCTATTATGGCGAAGTTGTTGGCAGACCGCCTCACCGAAGCATTTGCCGAGGTTATGCACGCCTTTGTTCGTGAGGTTATGTGGGGCTATCAAACCGAGCCTATGTCGCCCGAAGATGCGGTTGCCGAGAAGTATGTCGGTCGTCGCTACGCCTTTGGCTACCCCGCAACTCCCGACCACACCCACAAACGCGAGGTGTTCGAGATGCTTGATGTGCAGATGCTGACCGGTATGACACTTACCGAAAACTGTATGATTGAGCCGGGAGAGGCCCTTTGCGGTATTATTATTGCCGACCCTTCGGCTTCGTATTTCGGAGTGGGCGAGATTGGTGAAGACCAACTTGCGGACTATGCTGCTCGTCGTGGCACCTCGGCAGAGGAGATTAAAAAATACATTTCAAAAATTTAGAAACACAATGCAGGTTAAAGATATAATAGCACAGGCGCAAAGCGAAAAACGAGCTCGATTTTCGTTTGAATTGCTCCCGCCACTCAAAGGCGACGGAACCGAGAAGGTATTCGAGGCGATTGATACTTTGAAGGAGTTCTCGCCCGCCTTTATTCACGTTACCTTCCACCGCGAACTTGTCAAAACGACACCGCTGGCAGACGGAACTATCGAACGCCACATCGACCGCCATCGCCCTGGTACTGTTGGTATTTCGGCGGCGATTAAGGCGCGCTATGGCATTGATACCGTTCCGCACCTTATCTGTGGCGGTCATTCCAAATATGATATCGAGGACCTTTTGATTGATATGGATTTCTTGGGTCTGGATACCTTGATGGCTCTGCGTGGTGATGCTATGAAGGGCGAGCCGTCGTTTGTGCCCCACCCGCAAGGACACGCCCACGCAGCCGACCTTGTGCGTCAAATCTCGGCAATGAATCGTGGCGAATTTCTCGATCCCGAAGATGGCGTTTCGCACCGCTCGAACTTCTGTATCGGCGTTGCGGGATACCCCGAAACTCACGGCGACGCCATAAGTGCCGAAGATGATATTCTCCGTCTTAAAGAGAAGGTAGATGCGGGTGCCGACTATGTTATTACGCAGATGTTCTTCGATAACCGCAAGTATTTTGACTTTGTGGATAAGTGTCAAAAGGTGGGAATCAATGTGCCTATTATTCCGGGTATTAAACCGCTGTCCACTCTCAAACATCTCGACGTACTGCCCCGTATCTTTTGGTGCGAATTGCCCGAGGATTTGCGTCGTCGTGCTGCGCGTTGTACTTCGAATAGTGATATGCGTAAGTTTGGCGTGGAGTGGGCGAGTGAGCAATCCGAGGAGTTGATAAAGGCTGGATTGCCTGTTATTCACTACTATTCGATGGGTAGGACTGATAATGTGGCGCAGATTGTTAGTAATGTATTCTAAAAGCTGTATAACAAGGTAATTTCTGCGTTATACTCAAACGGGGAGTCCTCACATACGTCAAGTATGCTGCGGCTCCCCGTTTTTCGCAAGCCTTGAAATTCCTCTTGTTATACAACTTTTGTTTTTTTTAGCGGTAAGGTGATTTCTGCGTTACACTCAAACGGGGAGTCCTCACATACGTCAAGTATGCTGCGGCTCCCCTTTTTCGCAAGCCTTGAAATTCCTCTTGTTATACAACTTTTGTTTTTTTAGCGGTAAGGTAATTTCTGCGTTACGCTCAAACGGGGAGTCTCACATACGCTATGTATGCTGCGGCTCCCCGTTTCTCAATCCCTAACTTCCCTAAACTCTTTAACCTCCCTAAATTCCCTATCAATAAAAAAAACACCTCGAATTATTCGAGGTGTTTTTCTGGGTGGATGATGGGGCTCGAACCCACGACACTCGGAACCACAATCCGATGCTCTGCCAACTGAGCTACAACCACCATTTAGTGCTCCTCTCAGGCGGGAACACATTACCTAAACTTGTTAGAGAGCGTTAACGTGACCTGCCAAGCTGCTCTTCAAGTTACCTGCCTTGTTTTTGTGAATGATGTTTTTCTTTGCAAGTTTGTCAAGCATCGACGATACTTTCGACAACATCTTCTCGGCAGCAGCCTTGTCAGTAGTGTTGCGCAAAGCTTTCACAGCAGTACGAGCACTTTTGTGCGAGTAACGGTTGCGCAATTTCTTGGTCTCGGTTTGGCGAATTCTCTTCTCAGATGATTTATGGTTTGCCATAGTTTTTCTCTGTAATTATTTAATTTTAATTTACTTAACTCGTAGCCCATAGGAGAGTCGAACTCCTCTTTCAAGAATGAAAATCTTGCGTCCTAACCGATAGACGAATGGGCCAAACTCCCTTTTTGTGGGTGCAAATATAGACAAAGTTTTTATTATCACAAAATTCTTGCAAAAAATTATTTAATTCTGCGAAGAACTCCCGACGAATAATCCATCGAAAAGCCCGATTCGTTGAAAAAAGATGCGAGGGCGGAACTGCTACGCATCTGTTCGGCGGTGCCGTGATGCAACTCTCCGTTATAGATTAGGGCGATGGAGCAGTTGGTTGCGAGTGCGGTTGCAAGGTCGTGCGACGAAAATATAATTGTCTTGCCCTCGGCGGCGAGGTCGCGCAAGGTTTCGCACAATTCATATTTGCCGGCTATGTCGAGAAAAGCGGTCGGCTCGTCAAGCAAAATTACGGGTGTCTGCTGTGCGAGTGCGCGTGCAATCATCACTCGGGCATTCTCGCCATCGCTCAAAGTGGCTATCTGCTTTTGGGCAAACGATGCAACTCCCATACGCTCCATTGCACGCTCGATAATCTCGTTGTCATTGCGTGAGAGCGACCCCAACCAATTTGTATAGGGAGTTCTGCCCAGAGCCACCACATCACGAACTTTGAGGTTTGTTACGGCAATGCGCTCGGTCGAAACAAACGACACCAACTCGGCAAGTCTGACTGATGAGATGCGGTGTATGTTGGTGCCATTGACCAAAACTTTGCCCTCGGTGGGGTGGGTGATACCTGCCAATGCGCGTAACAGCGTACTTTTACCCGTGCCGTTACGCCCGATGAGTGCGCATAACTCGCCCTGCACAAAGTCGGTCGTGGAGTGAACGAGAGTTCTGCCGTCATAACCGAAGCCCGTTTGTAGAAGTTGTATGGTCGTGGGGTTGTTCATTAGCCTAAAAAATATTTCGTCCTTTGACAATGACCGTTATAATAATTGGAATACCGATAAGTGCCGTAACGGTATTTATGGGTAGTGTTACATCGCCAATGCGTGAGGCGATGTCGCAAAGCAGCGTTACGGCAGCACCGCAGAGGATACTTCCGGGCATCAGGACTTTGTGGTCAGCCTCGCCTGTCGCCATACGGACAATATGCGGAACGGCAAGTCCCAAGAATCCGATAGGGCCACAAAAGGCGGTTACCGTACCCGCCAGCAGTGTTGTCGAAACGAGTATCAGTCCACGACTGCGACGAGCATTTATTCCCATTGTCGAGGCGTAGTTTTCGCCCAACATCAGTGCATTGAGCGGTTTTATGCAGGCGATTGATATGATGAGGCCGGACACCACGACGGGAGCCATAATTTTCAGTTGCGCGAGGGTTACGCCTCCCAAGCTTCCCATTGTCCACACAACATAGCTCTTGACGGTGCTCTCCGAGCCGAAGTATTGCAGTATCTCGACAATGGCAC
Organism: Rikenellaceae bacterium; assembly: GCA_015060105.1. Classification (GTDB taxonomy): domain Bacteria; phylum Bacteroidota; class Bacteroidia; order Bacteroidales; family Rikenellaceae; genus UBA940. The sequence continues at coordinate 81,879 of SUZD01000003.1, forward strand.
TTGCCACGCTGCCAAACATAACACCAAGAATAAGCACCACCATAATATCCTTGATATGTCGGCTGACGCTCACTATCATAGCAAAGATAAGAGCCGCACCCAACCACGCCGCGCCAACGATACCCAACTCCTGTGCCACTCCCTCCAAACCGAGCAGTTGTGTACCGATAAGGAAGACTGCAACGCCCAAACTCGCTCCTGAACTGACACCCAAAACATAGGGGCCTGCCAATGGGTTGCGGAATAGGGTCTGCATCTGTAAACCGCTTGCTCCGAGTGCAGCACCGCACAACATCGCAACAATGGCTTTGGGTAGGCGGAACTGCTGAATTATAGTCGCCGTGTCGCTGTCCGTATTACCCCACAGTGCACTCCACACCTCGCTTGGCGAGATGGTGGTCGAGCCCAGCAGAATATCGCACACAAATAGTACGGCGGTTAGTAGCGCGAGTAGGCCGAAGAATATGGAGTTTCGTGCTCTCATTGCAGTTGCTTATAATAATATAATGTATGGTCGAGTAACTCGGGGTGCAGTATCTCAATCATATCTTTCAGTACAATGTCGGCATCAACCACTCCCGACTCCCAAAAATCACTGCCACCCGCAGCATTTGTGCGTCGTGTGTTGTTGAATACGCGTCCCGAAGTCATAGCCCCAACATTGGCAAAGCGAGGTAGCGAGGAGCGAATCTCTTGCAACGAGCCCATTTGGTTGGTGTTGAGCCAAATATCAGCCTCTTGTACTTTGCGGTAAGCTGTTTCGATATCTATGGGACGGCTGGTGTGCGACGAGTCACCGCGACAGACGTACTCGCCCGCAGCATCGGCAATCAACGATACCATATAACTGTCGTCACTCGGAACATACCAAATGTCTTGATAGGGGGCATTAAGCATAACTTTGGGGCGCTCTTCGCACTTTGAGGCTTGCTCGGCAAGCGAGGAGTAGCGCGAGGCTATCGAATCGAATACCGCCACCGCTTTGTCACCCTCGCCACACATATATCCAAATGCAACTAACCATTCGCTCTTGGCAAGTGGAGTGACTTCGGCGTGTTCGCCAATGTAGGCATATCGTAGCCCCAATTCCGACAACTTCGAGCATATTGCTTTGTTCTGTCCTGTTATACCATATAATAGTACAATATCGCTTCGCAAGGCAACAATCGCTTCGTAGTCGAGCGAGGTGTCATAGCCGATGTCGCGCACCGCAGAGGAGAGGTTTTGTGTTGTTATAAAGCGAAGACCCGAAACTCCGACAATGCGGCCCCACTCGCCAAGTTTGTCAAGGAAAGCGACGTGGCTCGAAGATGTGCAGACGATACGCTGCATCGGTTTGTCGAGAACGATTTGTTCGGAGGAGTTGCCGCTACCCTGAAATGGGTTTATGATTACAATAAGGGTGTCTGTGCCGTTTGTAGCAATCGAAAAACCTTTGGCATAACGCGGTTTGTAAATTTTGGTCAATTCGGGTGTAGAATTATCTGTTGTGGCGCAAGCGACGCAGATAATTGTGCAAATGACTGATAATATGTACTTTGTAAACCTCATTTTGGCGTGTTCCGAAATACAAAAATACCAAAAGGCCAAAAAAAAACAAAAAAAAGCGCACAAGATGCGTGTAATTTAAAAATAAACACTATATTTGCACCTCGAAAAGTTAGGGTAACCACTTTTCATACACCGTTCGGGGTGTAGCTCAGCCCGGTTAGAGTACGCGTCTGGGGGGCGTGTGGTCGCAAGTTCGAATCTTGTCACCCCGACAAATGATGACAAAAGCCACCGATGAAAGTCGGTGGCTTTTTGTATATAGCCCCAAGCGACGCTTGCGTACGCTTGGGGCTATATACAAAAAGCTTTGCTTGCAAAGTGCTTTTGTCATCATTTGTTCTCAAAGGAAGGGGTAATCAAGATGGGCGTAGCCAATCTTGTCACCCCGCTTGCGTACGCTTGGGGCTATATACAAAAACTCTTTGCTTGCAAAGCGCTTTTGTCATCATTTGTTCTTGAAGAAAGGGGCTATCAAGATGGGCGCAGCCAATCTTGCTGAAAGCGTCTAACGAGGTAATTTCTTCGTTATGCTCACTCCTCAAATGCTCACATACGCCGAGTATGCTGCGCTTTGAGTCACTTCGCAGGCCTTGAAATTTCTCTCGTTATACCCTTTCGTTTATGTACTCGTCTTGTGTTACGCCTATAAATAAAATAGGTGACTGCTCAACCGAACAGCCACCTTTTTGGTTTATTCCTATTCTGTATTACTTGCGACGGAGTTTGTAACCCGAAACTGCAAAGTAGAAAATGAACAAGAAGCAAGGCAAGCACAACCAGTAACCAACGGTTGCACTGTAAGCGTCAGCCAAAAGACCAAACAAGGGAGGGAATACCGCACCACCGGCAATACCCATAGTGAGCAGAGCCGAACCTGTTTTGGTAAATTTACCGAGGTCTTTGAGCGACAAAGGCCAGATTGCAGGAGCACCCATCGAGCAACCGAATGCTACAACGAGGAGCAACCAAGGAGCAACAGCAGGAGCGATAACGTCGAACGAGCAGAGAATCATGCCAATCGAACCAATAGCACCGATAGCCGAGCAGATACGCAATGCAGTTGCTTGGCTCATAACCTTGGGAATCATAACAACGCCGAGCAAGTAACCGAGTACCATACCGAAGCTGGGGAACCAAATAACCAACGATTTGTCCAAGATGGTCACACCATCAAGCATAGCGTTCAAACCAACAAACTCCGAAGCAGTGTTGAGCGACATAGTCTCTACGCCGGTGTAGATGAACAATGCCAAGGCACCCATGATAGCGTGGGGGAATTGCATAATCGAAGTTTTGCCTGCTGCATAACCACTCTCGGCTGCGGGAGAATCCTCATCCTCGCCCTCTGCTTTAACCTCGGGAAGAGGCATAACCAAAGTGATAAGACCGAGGAGCAGGAAGATACCCATAATGATATAGAAGGGGGTAACCATCTGCGAGAACTCTGTAATCTCGTTACCGAGGTTGAGCGCGCTCATCAATACGCCGAAGAATACGATTGCTACGGGGTAAGCAAGTTTGTTGCAGATACCCATAACGCAGATACGTTTAGCAGCCGAGTCAATCGGGCCGATAACCGAGATGTAGGGGTTAGCGGTTGCGTTGAGGTATGCGTTACCGATACCACCGATGAAAGCCGAAACATAGAACAAGGTCAGACCTTTTGCGCCGAGTTGTGCAGCGATTGCATACAGAGCAAAAGATACAGCGAAGAATACGAACGACAACGCCATAGTCTTCTTGTAACCAATCTTTTTGATAGTTGCTGTTGCAGGTTTTGCGAACAACAAGAATGGCAAGAACGACAGACCCAAAACCAAATAACCCAGCAATTTGTTGATGCCGTAAAGGGTGTTAAGCGGTCCTGCGAGGAAGCCGTTGATACCAAATGCAAAGCCGATGGCGAAGAACATCAAACCGATGAACGCAATCGCCAATACAAAACTTTGGCTTTTTTGTGCTTGTGCCATAATGTTTTTGTTTTTTTATGAATTAGTGATTGTTAATTCTTATTTAAGACCAAGTTTTTTCTTGATGTCTTTTGGGAGCGCATCTTTGTGGATAACGTAGTTCAAGGTGCGGAGTGCAACGAAAGGTTTCGAAGCGTAGAAGTAACCACCGTAGATGTGGTCGCCTATACCCCACGAGTTTTTCACTTTGTAGTACTCGGTGCCGTTTTGGTCGGTAGCCAAGCCTACGATGTGCATACCGTGGTCGTCGGTAGTCTCGAAGTTATCGAAAGTCTCTTGACGCATCTCTTGTGTGATAGTTTTCTCTTTGCCGGGTTTGTCGAGTTTGTAGAGCTCGCGTTGTTTCTCGGCGGGAGTGAGTGCAACCCAACGGCTCAACTCGGTACCCTCCATGCTCTCGGTGTCAGCCTCGGGAATAACGGCAAAGCCTTTACGCCAAGCGAAACCGGGGTCACTTACATCCGAACCCCAAAGAACCGAATAGCCTTTGTTGAGAGCGTTGTCTATAACGGCCATGAACTCGTCGATAGGAAGGTTGTACGACAGACCCCAAGCGGTGTTGTCGGGAACCTCGATAGCGAATTGAGTGTAGAAGGGGTGGTGAGTGTACGAAGTAATCGAGATGTAGTCATCGGGGTTGATGCCGAAGCTCTCGAAATAGGTCTTGGGAGTGTACTCTTTACCATCAACGGTGAAGGTCTCGGGCTCCTCGCCAAGATATGCGTCGAAGATACCTGCCAAACCTGCTTTCCAAGCGGTCGAAAGGGTCTTCATGGGTGCTTTGGCGATTGCTCCTACATAGGCTTTAACAACAGCGTCGAGTTCGGCGTGTTTGTGCGAGTCGGTGCCGTAGTTTTTACCTGCATAAACCTCCTCGGGAGCGATACCGTTTTCGCGAAGTACATTCATAACATCGCAAAAAGCACCACCAGCCGAGCAGTTGGCGTGTCCGTGCATACGAACGAAACGCTCTGCGCGAGCCTCGTAAGCGTGACGAACAACATACATCTCCGAGAGGTTTACCTCGGGACCACCTTTGCGGAGAATCTCGGACTCGATGAACGAGATACCCGAGAAAGACCAGCAGGTACCACTACTTGCCTGATCGCCTACGGGAGTAACTTTTACAACTTTGGTGTCGGTGAATTTGTAGCCTTCGTTTTGTGCCGATGCCGCGATGGCAAATACAGCGCAGAGGGCAGTCAAAAGCAGTTTTTTCATAAGTATTGTTAGTATTTATTAGAATTTGTCACGTGTTTATCACGCCAAAGGTAGTGTTTTTTGGCGGAATATCAAAATTGCACATAAATAGATGTCAAAACAAAGAAAAAGACAACCACTCCGTCGCGGGTAGGTTGCCTTACGAAAGAAACTGCAAAAGTAGAAGATTATATGGCGGAAAGAAAAATTAGTACCGTCGAAACATCACAAAGCGTGCCGAAAGAGCATTACCGACTATTTCTGTTAAACAAATGGGCGATTTAATGTATAATGTCAGTTTTATTTCCTATCTTTGTCCGTTCAATATCCCCGAAAAAGCAAGAAGATTTTATGATAACTCTTTCGACATTTTATACATTTCTGACGGTTATGGCAGCTGTTGCCGTAGTGGTTTTTGTGGCATTGTTCTTTGTAGATGCAGGCTATGGCAAGTTTATAAATCCTAAATTTGGTCCCACCATCCCCAATCGTATCGGCTGGTTTTTGATGGAGTTTCCCGTGTTCCTCGCAATGACTATATTGTGGGTGTTGTCGGGCGATATGTTCGAGGTAATGCCGCTTGTTTTCTTTTTGATTTTCCAAACTCACTATTTCCAACGCTCGCTCGTATTCCCGTTCATCATTCGCGGTAATGGCCGTATGCCCATAAGTATTATGTTGATGGGTGCGACCTTTAATACTTTGAATGCTCTGATGCAGGGTGGTTGGATTTTCTGGTTTGGTCGCGAGGTTAATCCCGCAATGTATAGCCTCGATTGGCTCACTTCGTGGCAGTTTATTGTCGGACTGATTGTTTTTGTTGCGGGTTTTGTTATCAACCTTCACAGCGACTATATTATTCGCCACTTGCGTAAACCTGGCGACACCCGTCACTACATTCCTCGTGGCGGTATGTTCCGCTTTGTTTCGTCGGCCAACTATTTTGGTGAGTTTATGGAGTGGTGCGGTTTCGCGCTTCTGACTTGGAGCCCCGCAGGTGCGGTGTTCGCTTTGTGGACATTTGCCAACCTCGGCCCTCGCGCCAACTCGATTTACCACAAGTATGAGAGCGAGTTTGGTGAGGAGTTCACCAAACTGCGCCTGAAACGAATGATACCTTTTGTTTACTAATTACACACAACAATAAAAGCAACTATTATGAGTGATTTGAAAGACTCCTTGTTGTTTACACCTTACAAACTTGGTAATGTAACCCTCCGTAACCGTACTATCCGTTCGGCTGCATTCGAGGGAATGGGTAAGGATTTTAATCCTACCGAGAAACTTAAAAACTATCACGTTAGCGTTGCGCGCGGTGGTGTTGGTATGACCACCCTCGCTTATGCCTCGATTAACCGTAGCGGTATCTCGTTCAACTCGCAATTGTGGTTGCGTGACGAGATTTTGCCTGCGCTCAAAGATATTACCGACGCCATTCACGCCGAGGGTGCGGCTACAAGCATTCAAATTGGTCACTGTGGTAATATGACCCACTGGTCCACTGCTGGTAGCTTCCCTGTGTCGGCATCTAATGGTTTTAATCTCTATTCGCCCACCTTCCACCGCCGAATGAAAAAGAGTGAGATTATCGAAACTGCCAAAGATTTCGGTAAGGCTGTTTATACTGCTCACGAGGCGGGTTTCGATTGCGTTGAGGCGCACGCAGGACACGGCTACCTTATCTCGCAGTTCCTGTCGCCTTGGACTAACCGTCGTCGTGACGAGTTTGGTGGCTCGCTCGAAAACCGTATGCGCTTTATGAAGATGTGCTTGGAGGAGATTATGGAGGCTGCTGCCAAGACGGGTACTTCGGTGCTTGTCAAACACAATATGGAGGACGGCTTCAAGAGTGGTATCCAAATCCCCGAGAGTATCGAGATTGCCAAAGAGATTGAGAAATATAATGTCAATGGTATCGTTCTTTCGAGTGGCTTTGTGAGCCGTGCACCTATGGCAGTTATGCGTGGCCGTATCCCGACCAAGACTATGAGTTACTATATGGGTTGGAACGAGTGGTTGCAAAAGATTGTGGTCGATTTGTTTGGTCAATGGATGATTAAACAGTACGACTTCGAGGAGTGCTTCTTCTTGGAGAATGCGCTCAAATTCCGCGAGGCATTGAAGGGTCCGCTGGTGTATGTCGGCGGTATCGTGAGCCGTGAGGGTATCGAGAAGGTGCTCAATAGTGGTTTCGAGATGGTACAAATTGCCCGCGCGTTGGTTAATGACCCCAATTTTGTCAATAATCTGAAAGCGGGTGATATTACAACTCGCTCGGGTTGCGACCATAAGGACTACTGTATAGCCCGTATGTATTCGGTTGATATGCAATGTTGCCACAACTGCAACCTCGAAAAGTTGCCAAAACGTGTACGCAAAGAGCTCGGTTTGTAGGCTATGTTGGGACGCATCGCAAAAGGAACACGCACTGCACTCGTAACGGGTGGTGGTAGCGGTATTGGCAAGGAGTTGGCACGCCAACTTGCTCGCCGAGGATACAATCTGTTGTTGGTTAGCCGTAATGAAGAGCGACTTCGTGCCGCTGCCGAGGAGTTGGCCGAACAATATGGTGTCCAAACATCGTATTATAGTATCGACTTGGCGGTTCAGGATTCGGCTTACAAACTCTATGACTATTGCAAAGAGCAGGGTTATGTAATCGACCTGTTGGTTAATGATGCAGGTATGTTTATCTATAACGATGTGCTCAAATGCGAAACACGTCGTATCGAGGATATTTTGAATCTGCATGTTGTGACTCTGACCCTTATGTGCCGCCTGTTCGGAAAGGATATGGCTGAGAGGGGTTGTGGTTGGATTCTCAACCTTGCGTCGTACTCCAAATGGATGTGTTGGCCGGGTTTGAGCGTGTATAGTGCAAGTAAAAACTATGTCGAGAGTTTTTCGAAAGCATTTGCTGCCGAGATGCGCGAGAGTGGTGTCAAGGTTATGGCTGTGTCGCCTGCGGGTGTTACAACCGACCTCTATGGCCTGCCCAAGAAGTTGCAAAAGGTTGGACTCTATTGCGGCATTTTGTGGACACCGAGCTTGATTGCCAAAGTGACCCTCAATGCGCTGTTCTTTGGCTCGCGCAAGAACCTTATCTTGTCAATTCGCAGTTATGTACCAGGCATACTCAATGTTGTGGCAATCCCGATTCTTGTTATCTTGCCTCGCAGTGTGGTATGGTTGGCTCGTAAGATGACCAAAACTCTTCAACGATAATCTGCGCGTATGGCACAAGTTAAAAACTTGTTGTTCGACCTCGGAGGTGTATTGGTCGATTTGTGGCTCGAAAAGTGTCTTGATGCTTTTCATAAGTTGGGCTTTGCTGGTATCGACAAGGAGTTGTTGGACCCGTACTACTCCGATGGCGTGTTTGGCGATAGCGAGTTGGGTTTGGTGAGCGAGCGCGAGTTGTGCGACTATGTACGTCGTGAGGCTGGTGATGAGAGTATTACCGACGAGCAGATTAACGATGCCTACTATGAGTTTATCGGCGAGATTCCCGACTACAAACTGCGAATGTTGGCAACGCTCAAAAAGCACTACAATATCTATATGATAAGCAATACAAGTAGCTTTACCTATCCCCGTATTGCGCGTGAGGAGTTTACCAAGCACGGACTTACGGTAAACGATTACTTCGACCGCATCTATCTGTCGTACGAGTTGCACAAAGCGAAACCCGATGCCGAGGTTTTTGAGCATATTCTGCGTGATGCGGGTATTAAGGCCGAGGAGACACTCTTTTTCGATGACGCTCCTGGTAATATTGAGGCGGCTGCTCGTCTTGGTTTTCAGACCTATTTAGTGTCGCCACAAGAGGATTTCCGTTCTGTTTTTCCGCACTTGAATTTCGAGGAGTAGTCCTCAATTTTTTGGAAAAACGAAAATAATATGTATTTTTGCACTGCAAAAAAGTTCGGGGTGTAGCGCAGCCCGGTTAGCGCACCTGCTTTGGGAGCAGGGGGTCCCGCGTTCGAATCGCGGTACCCCGACAAGAAAAAGGGAAGGTCAAAAACCTTCCCTTTTTCTTGTCGGGGTACCAATAGTAAATACCCACCCCCAAACCCCCTCCTCGAAGGGGGCTTTGTCGCTGCCGCTCCGTTCACAAAGGCTCAAAACCTTCCCTTTCTTTGTCGGTGTACCAATTACCCACCCAATTTAAAATAAAAAAAAAGAGGTGCCCACGCGGGCACCTCTTGCGTTATATCAAACTGCTCGTTACTGTGTAACGATTGTGTTGGCGCGTTCAACTGCGATTTGGATATTCGAGCAGATGTTATCTTTGCCAATCAACTTGTCGATACTTGCGTGTTCGAGAGTTGTGCGCACCGAAGAGCCGACACCCGAAAGGATAATTTCGATACCTTGCGAGCGCGACGACTCGATAAGTGTTTCGAGGTTATGCAGACCTGTCGAGTCGATGAACGGCACACGACGCATACGGATAATACGTACGCGCGACTTCTTGTCGAGGTTACGCATCACATCGTCGAACTTGGTCGCAACGCCGAAGAAATAGGGGCCCTCGATCTCGTAAACTTCGATACCCTCGGCCAAGTTAAGCAGCTCGTGATGCGAGTTGTCGGTACCTTTTGCGAGGTCAATCTCGTCGGTAACGACCGAAATTTTGGTGGTCTCCATCAGACGCTTCATAAACAGAATAACCGCCATCAACAGACCCACCTCGATAGCGATGGTGAGGTCGAATACGACGGTCAAAATCATCGTGGTAAAGAGTACGAGAATATCGCTTTTGGGGGCGCTCATCAACGAGCGAATGGTTCTCCAACCGCTCATATTGTACGAAACCACAACCAGCACACCAGCCAAACAAGCCATCGGAATATGGACAATCAGAGGTGTGAGGAAGAGCAAAATCAAAAGCAGTACAAGTGCGTGAATAAGACCGGCAACGGGGGTTTTACCACCATTGTTGATGTTGGTCATTGTACGCGCGATAGCACCTGTTACGGGGATACCGCCAATGAACGGAACAACGATATTTGCCAAACCTTGACCGATAAGTTCGGTATTTGCGCTATGACGGTCACCCGTTACACCATCGGCTACGGTTGCCGACAACAGCGATTCGATTGCGCCCAAAATTGCGATGGTCAGGGCTACGGGGATAAGCGACGACAGCGTATCGATAGTGATGTTGCTGAACGAGATTTGAGGTTTGAGGTCTGCCATCGAGAAACCTTCGGCAATGGCGGGGAAACGACCGCCGATAGTCTCAATCGAGGTTACGCCGGCCCATTTGGTAAGGCAGATAGAGACAATGGTCATCAGAATAATAGCCACCAACGACCCCGGAATCTTGTTTGAAATCTTGGGGGTAAGCGCGATGATTACGATGGTTACAAGACCTATGCCCAAAGCCCAGGGGTCGATAGAGCCGATGTTTTGAATATAGCAACCCCATTTCGAGATGAAGTCTGCGGGTACAGCACCCTCGATTGTCATACCCGTCAGGTCTTTAATCTGCGTAGTAAAGATTGTCAGTGCGATACCTGCGGTAAATCCGATGACGATAGGGTAAGGGATAAACTTGATAACGACACCGAGCTTGAATACACCCATCAGCACGAGCATAATACCCGCCATAATGGTTGCGATGATGAGTCCGCTCATTCCGTGATTGGCAATCACGCCCGCCACGATAACGATAAATGCACCAGTCGGGCCACCAATCTGTACATTGGAGCCACCCAACAGCGATACGATAAAACCACCGACAATAGCGGTGATAAGTCCTTGTACGGGTGTTACTCCGCTGGCGATACCGAATGCGATTGCCAAAGGCAGTGCTACGATACCGACAATCACGCCCGCAATAAGATCATTCACAAAGGTCTTGCGCGAGTAGTTGGCAAGCATTGTAAACAATTTGGGTTTGAAGTCTAAATTTAGTTTCACTTTCCTAAAAGTTTATTGGGTTATTTGTTCTTTGCAAAGTATATGTCAAGCAGTTTTTTGGCAGCCACAAACGAACTCATACGGTCTTGTCGTACCTGCTCCTCGCAATCGGCCAACGCCACCTCGATTTCGGGGTCTTGGTAGAAACTAGTGCGTAGTGCCTCGTTGATGGTTTCGCGTAACCAATAACGATTTTGGTTGTGTCGGTTGCGGTGGTAGAAGCCGTTGCGTTTAACAAACATAATAAACTCCTCGACTCCGTGCCACACCTCTTCCAGACCGGTCTTTTGCACCGACGAGCAGCAGAATACTTGCGGACTCCACTCCGAATCTCCCAACGGGAACAAGATCAGAGCGTTGGCAAATTGTCGTCGAGCCAGCTCGGCGCGATGCAGATTGTCGCCCTCAGCTTTGGTGATAACCATCATATCGGCCATCTCCATAATGCCTCGTTTGATACCTTGCAACTCGTCACCGGCACCTGCAATTTGCAGCAGCATAAACATATCGACCATCGAGTGAACGGCGGTCTCGCTCTGTCCTACGCCCACCGTCTCGATGAAAATAACATCGAAACCAGCAGCCTCGCACAATACGATAGTCTCGCGGCTTTTGCGTGCCACACCTCCAAGCGAACCAGCGCTGGGCGAAGGGCGAATGAACACTTTGGGATTGGCCGAAAGTCCGACCATACGGGTCTTGTCGCCGAGGATAGAGCCACCACTACGCTCCGAACTCGGGTCGATGGCAAGTACAGCCAACTTGTGTCCTTTGTCGGTTACCATACCGCCAATAGCCTCGATGAAGGTCGATTTACCAGCACCAGGCACGCCTGTAATACCGATACGAATCGAGCGACCTGCATGTGGCAGACACCTCTCGATAATCTCTTGTGCTTGGGCGTAGTGCGCGGGATTGTTGCTTTCGACGAGTGTTATGGCTTGCGAGAGTACGCTCATATCGCCACGCAGAATACCTTCGACATATTGCTCGGTAGTCAATGTTGGGCGACGTTTGCGTACATAGTGGGGGTTTGTTACAGGTTGGTCCGCAACCCCTTTCATTACATCGAGTGCGCTATCGGCGTGTTCGGCTCGATGCTGCTTTTCGTAGTGGTCTGTCATTGTCATTTCCAATCAACGATTTCAATATCTGCTCCTCCAAAAACAGAGGGTTACCGCACCATAAGGTTCGACGTTTGGGGTTGGTGATGTAGGTGTAAGGGACATAGCGAACACCGATAGAGCGCAAGAAACGAGCATCGGTTTGTACGACATAGTAGTATTCGCGATTTTCGGCCAACATACGCAGGGCCTCGTGGTCGTCTTCGCGGATTATGATTACAACATTCAGTTGTTCGGCATTTTCGACAGCCAATCCTCGCAGCCAATCAATACGTTCAGCGGAGTTCTTGTTATTCGAGTGAAAGAACTCGACCAAAGTTGTTCGTTTGATTTCGGCAGGGTGTTCGGTCAGCCAATCGAGTCCCGAGAGGTCGGGTGCTTTGGTGCCTATTCTAAACGATTGTGCCGAGAGCGAGCCTCCCAGCATAATCATCGCGCACAAAGCAAGCAGACTCCGTTTTATGTACCCCTCGGCTGATTGCATCTATGTACCTGTTTATTTCTCCAAAGTAGCGGACTTCACAGCTTCGCGTTTACGGCCAAATGTGATATTTTGTCCGAACTGCTTGTTGTTGAGGTGAATGTTGAGGTTTGCCACCTGCTCGAAGCCCATACGCTTGCCGTCGCTTTTGAATTTGAGTTGGAATTTCAGAGTGATACCATCTCGTTTAACGGCGGTATAGTAGAGCTCGGCGTGGTTGAGAATGTTGTGCGGAGCGCGATAGTAGGGCTCGCAAGTGTAGAGTGTCGAGCCGTAAGTGCCGTAGAACGGCAAAAGGTTTTTACCGTAGTAGAAAATGTTGAGCACACCGACGCCCCACTTTTCGAGTCGCACCTCCAACTCGCCACCAAACGGAGTTTGGAACTCTTTGCTTACGGTGCGGTCGCGTTGGATAGATTGTTGCCAACCGAGTTGTACGTAGAACTTGTCAAGCGGAAGGTCTTGTGCAAAATTGACACCAACATAGGGGATAATCATAATGTTATCGACAACACCTTTGGCACCTGTACCGCTATTGGCCAAGTGGAACATCTGTGCACTATAACCGGCATAGAAGTAGGGAATCTCGAAACGGCCGGCCGAGAATACGCGGAAGCACTCACGCGTGGTGGTTGCTTTGTTGAAAAGTCCTGTCCAGTCTAATCCCAACTCGATACGGCCATACTTGCCTTGATATTGCAACAATGTACCTCGAATCAGTTGGTTGTAGAAAGTATAGCTCGACGAGAAGATGGTATTGGCGTAGGTTCCTTTGAGAGCCGAGCGGTGAAAAATACCGGCATAGGCGCCAAAATGCTCATCTTTGTAGTTGTAGTAAGCGATGGGTGTAGGAGTGTGCAACCACTCGGCATTTCCGAACTCTGCGAAGAGTTCCACACCTGCCATAAATTTGCTGCCTTCGCCCCAGCTAACGCCAATGGTAGGCGAGAGCACCGAACCGAAGATGGTTCGCGATGTTCCAAGGTTGGTGCGAGCGTGTTCGCGGTTGTCAAAACGGGTTTGGAAGTGGACATCCCACTCGAAAGATTGGGCCGAAATCGAAGTTGCGGCGCCCAAAAGCATAAGTAATGCTCCTAAAAATAGTAAACTCTTTTTCATAACGCCGCAAATTTACGACTTTATCGCGTTATATCCAACTCTTTGAGTTGTTCATTTACTTGGTCGGAGTCGTCCCACACAAGCAGTAGAACATCGCCAACAGCCAAACGAGTATCTCCTTTGGGAACGATGAAGCGGTCGCCACGTTTGACAAACAAGACCAAAGTATGAGATGGAAGGGTTACTTCGCGGATTGTAGAGCCTCCTTGCAGAAAAGGCTCGGTGACATCGAGCTCGGTGAGTGCCGCCTGAATATTGTCGGGCAAATCGATACCGAAACTATCCTCGCGTATAGGCTCCGACAGCCCCAACCTCTCGGCAATTGTGGTAAGCGTCGAGCCTTGCAGGGCCAACGAGAGAATCGTGATGAAGAACACCACATTGAAGATGGTGTCGGCAACCTCGGCATTGAAACCACTATTTACGGCAACCAACGGATAGGTCGCAAGAATAATGGGTACGGCACCGCGCAATCCCACCCAACTTGTATATAACTTATCGCGGAAAGACATCTTTCGGAATGGGAACATACACACAAAAACCACCAACGGGCGAGCGATAAGAATCATAAAAAGACCTACTGCAACACCCAAGAATGCTGTTTCGGGCTCAATGAGTTTGTGCGGAGTGACAAGCAGACCGAGTGTGATAAACATTATGATTTGCACCAACCAAGTGTAGCCGTCCAACGATTTGTACAACGACTTTTGGCCGATAACTTTGCTGTTGCCGACAATCATACCAGCGATATAAACTGCCAGATAGCCGTTGCCACCCGCAAGGTCGGTAATCGAGAATGTTATAAACACCAACGCCAACAACATAATCGACGAGAGCGAGTTGTTGGAAATCTTGGCTTTGTTGATAGTCCAAGTGATTGCTTTGCCGAACACCCAACCCGCTACAAATCCGATAGATAGCTGTTTGAGTAGGCGTACAATCAAATCGCCCACGACAAGTGAGCCTCCGCCCATTACCAAGTCCAACACCACGACGGTCATAATTACGGCTACGGGGTCGTTACTACCGCTCTCCAATTCGAGCAGTGGTTTGAGGTTGTGTTTAAGTCCCTGCTTCTTGCTGCCCAACATCGAGAATACCGATGCCGAGTCGGTTGAGGACATAATGGAGGCCATCAATAGTGACTCCAAAAACGAAAAACCGAGATTGAATTGTACGCTTGCAAAGTATATAAATCCGCCCGTTGCGAAGGCCATCAACACAACACCTACTGTCGCCAAAATTACACCTCGCACGGCTACGGGGCGAATCTCGTCGTAGTTGGTACCCATACCGCCCGAGAAAAGAATGACCGACAGTGCAATCATTCCGATAAATTGTGTCAGCATAGGACTATCGAATTCGATACCGACACCATCAGTTCCGAAGGCCATACCGGCCATCAGAAACAGCAACAGCGAGGGAATACCAAATTTAGAGCCGGCCTGACTGCCAAGAATAGCGCTCAACAGCACGACCGATAATACCAATATGAAACTATTTGTCAGAATTTCCATAATTGCTTTTCGGTTTTGTACAACAAACGCGCTGTCTGCATTGCTTATTGCAGTTCAGTGGCTTATTGCGGGATGAAAATGTACGATATGGTGCCCGTTTGTCGCTCGGGAGCCGAGGCATCGATGTTAAATCGTGAACGACGACTCGCTTCGAGAGCGGTCTGTTGCATACAGTCATCGGGCGCCGATTTCGCTCTATCGACAGATGTTGCAACAACATCGCCATTTCGGTTTATCGTAACCAAAATAATGACCTCGCCACCATCTTCGCAACGATAGGCGGGAATATCGAGATATTGTGCCGAACGCACAGGATTTCGGAAGGAGTAAGATACGGTCACTCGACCCTTGACTTTGGAGTCCGACGAAGATGTACTTTGCTCCGAGGACTTATCTCGCTTGCCCAACTCCTCCTGTTCGCGCAACCCCTGCTCGTAGCGTTCGCGGTTGGCTCTCATTCGGTCTTGTGCGCGCTGTGCATCAGCCGCAAGTTTATCGACATCGGTACTGCGGTCGTCGCGCAGATTGTGGTCCATCTCACGCTCTTCGGCCTCGGCATTCGAGGTCAGATTTCGCACGTCCGACAAATCTTCGTACATCTGTCGTTGTTTGACCTCCTGTTCGAGCTTCTCTTTCTGCTCTTGCAACTCGGCGAGTGTTTTCAGGTCGATGACGATGCTTTGGTCGGCGGCCTCCGAGGTTACCGTAATTTTGGAGGATATGAACATAATGGCCAACAGCAGATAGGCGATGATGGTAACCAGCAGACCTCGACGGTTGTCGTAGCTCCACGAGCCGATGTCCTGCCTACGGTTGTCGAAGGGCAGTTTCAGGCGTGGACGACGAGCCTTTGGTCGCTCTTGTTTTGGGGGTTGTTGGTTGCTTTCGGCCATTGTGTTTCAAATTTGTAGCAAAATTACAATTTTTATAGAAATAAATTCATAACTTTGTCAGAGTTTATACATAAATTCGGACAATATTTATGACCAACAAACAGAAAACGTTGAATCAACCGATTCAATTTTCGGGACGAGGACTGCACACAGGCGTTGCGGTCAATATGACTGTGCTGCCGGCACCTGCCAAACACGGTATTGTTTTCCGTCGTACCGACCTCGAAGGACAACCCGAGATTCCTGCGCTGAGTGATTATGTGACCGATACTTCGAGGAGCACTACCATTGAGAGTAATGGTGTCAAGATTTCGACCATTGAGCATATTATGTCGGCTTTGTGGATGAGTGGCGTTGATAATGCCATCATCGAGGTCGATGCCCCCGAGGTCCCCATTATGGACGGCTCTGCAAAGGCCTATGCTGCCGAGATTGCTCGTGTGGGCTTGGCTGAGTTGGACGCCGAAATAGAGTACTATACCCCCAGCGAGCGCATCTCGTATGTGAACGAGGAGAGAGGTATTATAATCGACATATTCCCCGATGACGAATATAGTATTTCGCTCCACGTCGATTATGGTAGCAAAGTGCTTGGTAATCAATATGCAACATTTACCTATGGCAAAGATGACTATGCCGGTCAGATTGCACCTTGTCGTACCTTTGTGTTCCTGCACGAGATTTTCCCGTTGCTCCAACACAACCTCATCAAGGGCGGCGACTTGGATAACGCTATTGTCGTGGTAGAAAAACCCGTTTCCGATGACGAGTTGAACTATCTGCGCAACGCATTCCATAAGGAAGATATTCGCATTACGGGAGGCTATCTGAATAACCTCGAACTCCGTTTTGTCAATGAGCCTGCACGTCACAAATTGCTCGATTTGACAGGCGACTTGGCTCTGCTCGGTATTCGTATCAAGGGTCGCGTTATGGCAACTCGCCCCGGACACTTTGCCAACACCGAGTTGTGTAAAATGCTCCGCAAGAATCGTCGTATGGCGGGTCAAAAACCGCGCTACTCCTATGACCCTACGCAGAAACCCATTTACGACCTCAATCAAATTCGTGAGTGCTTGCCCCACCGTCAGCCGTTCTTGCTGATTGATAAGATTATGCATATCGACGAGGGTAGCATTATGGGTATCAAGAATGTGACTTACAACGAATCCTTCTTTGCGGGCCACTTCCCCGAAGAGCCTGTTATGCCCGGTGTGCTTCTTATCGAGGCGATGGCGCAATGTGGAGGAATGTTGGCGATGAACTCCATGGAGAAGGGTTGTAAGTATAGCACCTACTTTATGAAGATTGATAAAGTGCGTTTCAAACATAAAGTTGTCCCGGGCGATACTCTTCAATTTGAACTTCGATTGATTGAGCCTATCCGTCGCGGTATTGTGGTGTTGGAGGCGAAGGCCTTTGTGGCAGACAAACTCGCTTGTGAGGCCGAACTTATGGCGCAAGTAACCAAGATTAAAGAGTAATAATATAAATATAAGTTAAGTATGATTAGTAATTTGGCGTATGTTCATCCCGAGGCGGTAATCGGACAGAACGTAACCATTGAGCCTTTTGCTTATATCGGCTCGGACGTGGTAATCGGTGATGATTGCTACATTGGTCCCAACTCTCAAATCCTCCCCGGTACACGTATGGGTAAGGGTTGTAAGGTGTTTGGTGCAATCCTCGGAGGAGAGCCCCAAGACCTGAAATTCAAAGGCGAGTACACAACGCTTGAAATCGGCGACTATAACACCTTCCGCGAGGCTTGTACCGTAAACCGAGGTACTGCTGCCAAAGGTAAAACCGTAATCGGAAGTTATAACTTGTTTATGGCTTGCTCGCATGTGGGTCACGATGTGACTATCGGTAGCCACTGCGTTATCGTTAATGCGGTGTTGCTTGCAGGCGAGGTTGAGGTCGGCGATTGGGCTATTTTGGGTGGAAACTCGGCTGTGCACCAATTTGTTCGTATCGGCGAGCACGCAATGGTTAGCGGTGGTTCGCTCGTCAGCAAAGATGTACCTCCGTTTGTTAAGGCGGCTCGTAATCCCTTGGCATTTGTTGGTGCTAACTTTATCGGTTTGCGTCGTCGTGGCTTTACTTCGGAGAAGATTGCCGAGATTCAGGAGATTTTCCGCATCTTGTTCCAGAGTGGTTATGCTTATGGCCGTGCTTGCGATATTGTCGAGAATACCGTTGCACCCAGCCCCGAACGCGATTTGATTGTCGAGTTTGTTCGTAAGAGCAAACGCGGCGTTATCAAACCCTATAATGTAGCGTTGGGTGATAACGAAGAGTAATTGTTATACATTTTCTGACAAAAAAGGCGTGTTCCAGATTTGGAGCACGCCTTTTTTTAGCGACCCGAAAGTCCGCTTCCCATAGTCTGATGACTACTTCTCGGCAGCGGCTTTCTTGGTGCGAGTTGTCTTCTTGGCTTTTGCTGCAAGTTGAGCGTCGAGTTCAAGACTGAAATCGCTCAAAATGTTCATATAGTTGATGAACGCATCGTACGACGAGTCAAATGCGCTGCCGCTTTGACGCGAGCCCAACCATTTCGAAGCCATATTGTAGAAGTTACCCGATTGTTGCATAAAACTCCAAACATAGTTGAAATCGGGGCTGTTGAGTTTTGTAACTTTTGCTTTCAGGGCGTAAAGTTTGTTGAATGCCTCGGTTTGCAACTCGTTACCAAGCCAAGCGGTAGTGTCGCGCTCCTCGTCAGTCCAGCTGATAGGATAGGGGCACGAAAGAACGCCGATAGGTTGGTTTTTGTCGGCCGACGACGAGATGGTGTCGAACTCCATACCGCGAGCGAAAATGGCAGCGGGAAGAGCCTTTACGAACTCGAAGATGCCGCTGGGGGCCTCGTTCGCGATACCGAAGGTGCTGTAATCAACACTGATGTTTACGGTCTCGCCTGTGCTGCCCTCAATCCACTCTGCATATTTGTCAGCGGTCAAGGGGTACTCGTTCCACTCTTTGCACGAGAATTTGAAGGTCAAGTCGTCCGAGAGCTTGTAGTTACGCAACATCACTTTTTGACGTTGGTTGATTGCACCTGCATACACATAGTTGGGCGACTTCCAACCAAGAATGTGACGTGCACCCTCGGTGAGAATGGTGTTGTAACCCATATCGGCAGTCATCTCGCCAATACCGTCCGAGTAAATCATATCGGTATTGCAGAAAGCGGTGGTTGTAACACCAAACTCTTTCTTGATGGCTTTCTTTTGCATCTCGACTTGTTTCTCGAACTCGCTCTTGTCGGTAAGCGAAGCCAACGAGTGCGAGTAGGTTGTTCCGAGGAACTCTACCTTGCCTGTTTTGGCCAATGCGCGGAACGACTCCAAAACCTCGGGAGCGTGCTCACGAAGTTGCTCGATAGTGATACCGTCGATAGTGAACGAAACTTTGAATTTGTCGCCATTCTCCTCGATAAGCGATTGGAGCAGTGCGTTCATCGGCAAGTAGCACAAACGAGCAGCACGTTGTGTAGCGTATCGGTTGGCGGTGTCGTCCAGGTAGTTGTGGTCAAGACCCATGCTGAAAAAGCGGTAGCGTTTCAACAAAGCGGGCAGACACACCTGGAAATTTAAGCATACTGTTTTCATACTCTATATTTTTTCGTTTTTTGTTTTCCTTACAATACTGATTCGTAAACGGCTTTGATTTTGGCAGCCGCATTATTCCATTTGAGTCGAGTAACCTCGTCATAGCCTTTATGACCGAACATATTGGCCATTGCGGGGTACTGAACCAACGAATAGATAGCGTCGGCCATAGCATCTACGTCCCAGTAGTCCACCTTAACAGCGTAGTCGAGTACCTCGGCTACACCACTTTGTTTCGAGATAATCACAGGTACACCCTCACGCATAGCCTCCAACGGCGAAATACCGAAGGGCTCCGAAACCGAAGGCATAACATAGACATCACTCATCGCAAACATCTTCTGTACATCGTCGCCACGCAAGAAACCTGTGAAGTGGAAACGGTCTGCAATACCCAATTTGGCAACTCGACGGATAACGTGGTTGAACATATCACCGTTACCGGCCATTACAAAGTGTACATCGGGCAAGCGTTTGAGTACCTTTGCAGCAGCCTCCACGAAGTAGTCGGGACCTTTTTGGAAGGTGATACGACCCAGGAAGGTAACGATTTTTTGTTTGATACCGCGCTCTACGGTCTCGCTGATGTTATTCGAAGCGAAACGGACAGCGTTGTGAACGGTCACAATCTTGTCGGCGTCAATGCCGTATTTGGTGATACAGATGTTACGGGTAAGGTTGCTCACAGCGATGACCTTATCGGCAGCCGACATACCCGCTTTCTCGATTTGATATACGGGCGAGTCGGGGTTGATGGCACCCGAACGGTCGAAGTCCGTTGCGTGAATATGTACCACCAGCGGTTTACCCGATACATTTTTGGCTGCGATACCTGCATAATAGGTAAGCCAGTCGTGTGCGTGGATAACATCGAAGTTGCCCGCCTCGGCTTTTGCTACCTCGGCAGCAACCATAGCGTATCGTTGCACCTCCTCCATAAGGTTTGCACCATATTTACCCGAGAAGGTGTATCGTTGTTGCCAACTATCCTGAATTACGCCGGTCTCGCGTTGTGCGAGCCACTCTTCGCGGCGTTCGAAATACTCTTCGGGCGTGGCATAAGGGACCATATTGGAGTCGATAGTGATGTACGAAAGATTCTCCCAAATCTCTTTGGTGTACTCATCACGACGACAGAAATCGGTCTCTACATCGCTTGCATTTACGATGTTGGTAAAGCGTTGGTCCTCGTCGCCATAGGCGTGAGGTACAACGAAAGTAACCTGAACATCATTTCGTGCAAGTCCTCTTGTCAGTCCGTAGCAGGCGGTGCCGAGTCCTCCGGCAATATGGGGTGGGAATTCCCATCCAAACATTAACACTCTCATAGGCTACGATCTTTTACGTTTATAAATACTAATCATTTCGGCAATTCTCAAAATAGCACCTACGCTCCACGCTTGCGATACAGCACCTCGGGGTGTGTGAGGGGGATCTGCGTCGTAGATTTCGGCAATCGAGCCGATACCGTAGGTTGTGAGGTCTTCCTCGAAACCAGCCAAAATTTCTTGGGCTTTCGGTACGAAGCTCTTGCCGAACATCTCGAAGCAAGCGGCAACATAGTGCTCCAAAGGCCATACCCATACTGTACCTTGGTGGTAAGCCGAGTCGCGGTCGTGTTGGTTACCCTCGTAGCGACCCACATAAATCGGGTTGCGAGGCGACAAGGTACGCAGACCTTTGGGAGTCAAAAGGTGTTGTTTGACAATGTTGATAACGCCCATCATCTGATCGCTGTCGAGCATTCTGTAAGGAAGTGCGCAAGCGATAATTTGGTTGGGACGAATAAACCAGCTTGTCTCTTGGAGGTTGGCGTAGTCAGCCAAGTAACCTTGCTCGTCGCTCCAGAAGGTTTTGATGAACGACTCTTTGGTTACTGCGGGAGCGTCTTTCCACTCTGCGCAGAACTCTTTGTCCTTGAACTTGCGAGCCAACTCCAAAGTGTAGCACATTGCGTTGTACCACATTGCGTTAATCTCAACTTGGTAACCCTCGCGGCCTGTAACGGGTTTGCCATCGACCACAGCGTCCATCCAAGTCATTGCGTATTGCGGGTGTTGAGCCCAAACCAAACCGTTGTCGTGGACACGGATAAGGTCGCCAACGCCACGCTTGTATGCGTTCAAAACGTCTTTCATCTTTTGGCCATAACGCTCCCAAATCTCGGCTTTGCTTGTGTGTTTTTCGAGTTGTTGCAGAACGTGGAAGAACCACAGAGGAGCATCAACCGAGTTATAAGCCGAGCCCATATTGGGGAACAGGCCGTCTTGCATCTCGCTTGTGATGGTGTCGAGTGTGTCGATGCAGCTTTGAACATCACCACGCGAGAGAGTGATACCGGGCAGAGCGATGAAGGTGTCGCGACCCCAACGTCCGAACCAGGGGTATCCTGCAATCACCTCGGTTTTGCCATCACGTTTGATGATGAATTGGCGTGCCGAGTGTTGCATAATCGACATGAAATCCACTTTCTTGGTGCGTCGAGCAATCTCGGCGTCGAAAGTGTCGTCAATATCTTGAAGTTTTGTCATCTCGTCGAAACCGCACGAGAAGATGATGCTCTCGCCCTTTGCGAGTTTGGTCTCGAAGTAACCCGGGGTAAGCAAATCCTCGTGTGCCTCATATCCGCGAGCCAACTCCTCCTCGTACTCGAAATCGTAGTACCAATCAGGAGCTGCGATAAATTCAACACCTGCTTTGTCGATTTGCATATTCAGCCAGGGGAACGAGTCGTACAAACGGCAGCGAACACCACCGTTGATAGGGTAAGAGTGTCCGTCGGCGTCCATATTGGCTTTGCTCAATGCGTGTTTGTCGCGGAATGCGAGGAACGGGCGCAAGCGCAATGTGGTCTCCGAGTGGCAGTCAACCAGAGTGTAGCGAACGAGAAGTTGAGCGCGCGAGTGTACCCACAACAGCTCTTTTTTCAGCACTACGCCACCCACGCGATAGGTGATGGTGGGAGTAGGTGTGTACTGAAAATCGACGATGTATTTGTGTCCTTTGGGCTCGTAGTTTCCGGGGAATTTGTGGAGAGCAAGGTTAAAGGCTTGTTCGTGTTGGATTACCGTTTCGTCGAGCGAAGAGAGCATAACATAGCTTTTGTCGCTGTTGTCGATGGGGCAAACCATAAGACCGTGATATTTTCGTGTGTTGCAACATACGATAGTGGTGCTCATATAACCACCTGTACGGTCTGTGGCAAGCATCTCTCTCTTGAGCGAGTACTCAAGATTTCCCAGACTCGTTTTGTCGAATTTCAAAACAGACATAGTTGATGTTTTTTTTATCTTTAATGCGAATTATTTTATTGCGAAGGAATTATAAATGTCCGAAATTAGTGATATTATTGCGAATTTCCAAGCATTTTTATCAAATTCTTTGCTTTTATTGCTAATTATCACACTGTTGTTTATAATTTCCTTTGTTTCTCTTTGCTTTTGCCGTTCGCGTTTTCGGTCCCTTGCAAAGAGTTTTTTATAAATGGCACCCGTTGCAAAAACGGGTGCCGTTAAGCCGAAGCCTTATGCCCACTTAACGAGAGCGAAGTCCATACGGTGGGGCAACTTCTCGTTTTTGGGGAATACACGGATTGCCGAGTCGTACGAGCCGGTGTGCTCGGGAACTACGTCGGTTGCGTAGGTTGCGATGTTACCCTCGCATTTAACCAACGAAAGCTCTTGTTTCGAAACCACCTTCACATTTTGGCCATTCTCGATTTGGCTTGCGATTACGAACTCTGCGCCGATGTCCTCGGGACGAAGGTCTGCAATCTCAACCGAAACCTCGATGTGGTATTTACCACCTACATAGATAGCCTCTTTGTCAATATCAACCTTTTGTACGCCTACAATCTTAACCGAATCCCAGACGCTGCTTACGTGGCGTTTCCAAGCGGCAATCTCACGAGCCATTGCGAAGTTCGAAGCCTTCATTTCGGCCTTGCGTGCAGCCAATTTGTGATAGAAACGGTCCTCGTAGTCGTTGAGCATACGGTTTGTAGTGAAGTTCGAAGCGATGTCGGCAACGCACTTTTTGAGGCTGTGTACCCAAGCGGTAGGAACATTGTTCTCGTTGCGACGGTTATAATAAAGAGGTACGATTTGCTCCTCGATGGTGTTGTAAATCAACTCTGCATCCAACTCGTCTTGGAATTTTTGGTCTTGGTATGTGCGCTCCATAGGCAACATCCAACCAGCACCCTCTTTGTAACCCTCGACCCACCAGCCGTCGAGTACCGAGAATTGCATTACGCCGTTCATGACACACTTCTCGCCGCTGGTACCCGAAGCCTCCAAAGGACGAGTGGGGTTGTTCAACCATACATCGACACCTTGAACCATACGACGGGCCAACTCCATGTCGTAGTTTTGCAAGAAGAGAATCTTACCTACGAACTCGGGCATATTCGAAACCTCGACGATACGTTTGATGAGGTCTTGACCGGGTTTGTCGTTGGGGTGAGCCTTACCTGCAAACAAGAATTGTACGGGACGCTCCTTGTTGTTTACGATAGCCGACAAACGCTCCAAGTTGGTGAACAACAGATATGCGCGTTTGTAAGTTGCGAAACGACGAGCGAAACCGATGGTCAGAACCTCGGGACGCAAGGTCTCACGAATCTTAACAGCTTGTGCGGGGTTGTCGAAGCGAACTTGTGTCGGGTCGCTCAAACGGCGGTTGATAGTCTTGATAAGACGCTCTTTGAGCTCGATACGGGTATTCCACAACTCCTCGTCGGGAATGTTGTGAACACCTTGCCATGCGTCAATCTTGTAGTCGTGACCGCTGAATCCCTCTGCAAAGTATTTTGCGTAGAGCTTTTTGAGTTTTGTAGCTGTCCAAGTGGGGAAGTGAACACCGTTGGTTACATAACCGATGTGCAACTCGTCGGTGAAGTAGCCGGGCCACATATTGCCGAGCAACTTTTTGCTCACCTCGCCGTGCAACCAGCTCACACCATTAACCTCTTGCGAAAGGTTGCAAGCCAATACACTCATCGAGAACTTCTCGTTGGGGTCGTTGGGGTTGGTCTTACCGAGGTTGATGAATTGCTCCCAAGTGATGCCCAAACGGTCGGGGAAGTGCGACATATATTGGCGAATCATGCTCTCGGGGAATGCATCGTGACCTGCGGGAACAGGGGTGTGGGTTGTGAACAACGACGACGAACGGATAACCTCCAAAGCCTCGCTGAACGAGAGGTGTTTGGTTGCAATCAACTCGCGGATACGCTCGATGCTGATGAATGCAGCGTGGCCCTCGTTGCAGTGGTAAACCTCTTGTTTGATACCTACGGCACGGAGTGCGCGGATACCGCCGATACCGAGCAACAACTCTTGTTTCAGACGGTTCTCCCAGTCGCCGCCGTAGAGGTGGTGAGTGATGCTGCGATCGTCCTCGCGGTTGAGCTCGTGGTCGGTGTCGAGCAAGTAGAGGTCGGTACGTCCTACCTCGCACTTCCAGATACGGGCGGTAACCATACGGCCGGGCATTGCGACTTGAATACTTACCCACGAGCCATCGGCGTTACGAACGGGCGAGATGGGGAGTTTGTAGAAGTTTTGTGCTTCGTAGGTTGCCTCTTGCTCTCCGAAGTTCGAGAGTTTTTGAGTGAAGTAACCGTAGCGGTACAAAAGACCTACTGCAACCATTTGTACGTTCTTGTCGCTGGCCTCTTTGATGTAGTCACCTGCGAGGATACCCAAACCACCCGAGTAGATTTTGAGCGACGAGTGCAAACCGTACTCCATACTGAAATAAGCGATTTTGGGAGCCACAGCATCTTTCTTCTCGGCCATGTAGGCTTGGAAGTCAGCCCAAACAGCGTCCATCTTTGCGAGGAACTCGTTGTCGCGCTCCAACTCTTTCAGACGGTCGTAGCTCAAACGGTCGAGGAACTCGATGGGGTTGTGGTAGCTTGCAGTCCACAAATCGGGGTCGATGCATTTGAAGAGCTCGTGGCCATTGAGAGTCCAGCTCCACCACAAGTTTTTCGACAGAGCCTCCAACGGGCGAAGACGCTCGGGAAGGTTCTTCTCGACCATCATGCGGGTCCAGTTAGGGGTGTTTGTTGAAAGTTGTTGGCGAACAAAGTTGATTTGTTCGGTGTTGTTGCCACCATCAAGCGATGAGTAAGTGGCACGTGAAGCGGCGTTCTCCATAGCAATTTTGTAACCGTCGATATAGTAATTGATAAAGTTAGACCAAGCGGCTTGCTCCGAAAGTTTGGAAGCCGACTTGCGAATAGATTTCATTTCGGTAGTTTTTGCCAACGACAATGCGAGAATGTTGCTTGCAATGTTCTCGATAACGTCTTTGTCATTGGTGTCGGTGCGATCAACAACGATTACACCCTTGTTGTTTTTCTCGCCCTCGGCCCATTTACCGAAGCCTGCAAGAGTGGTGGTGATGGTGGGAACACCGAATGCGATACTTTCGAGCGGAGTGTAACCCCAGGGCTCGTAGTACGATGCAAATACGGTTGCGTCCATACCGACGAGCAACTCGTAGTAGTGTTTGTTGAAGATGCCGTCGCTGCCTTGTAAGTACGAAGGAACGAACATAACCTTCACTTTCGAGTCCTCACGCATCAGGATACTGCCGTTCATCGCGCTCACGATGGGATCCCAGTTGATGTTCTCCAAGTAGTGAGTTGTGAACTTGAATTGCGAAGCGTCGATGGGATTTGCGTTGTCGGCCAAGTGAGCTTGGAGGTCTTTGCGGGGACCGAAGTTTCCGGCAGGAACGGTGATGTATGCCAAAATCTCGCGGTCGAGCGAAGGATCCTCTGCCAACTTTTTGAGCGACTCAACAAAAACATCAAGACCCTTGTTTTTGAACTCGTATCGACCGCTGGTACCAACGATGAAGGGCTCTTTGGTGAATTTGTGGTTCAAGCAAGCCTCTGCAACCTCAATCATAGCATTGCGAGCCTCGGCACGTTTGGTGTCGAACTCGGCACCTTGCCATACGAAGTCGTTCTCGAAACCATTGGGGGTTACGGTATCAACCTCTTTGCCGAGCAAGAATTTGCTCTCGTTTGCGGTAAGGTCGCTAACGGTGAGGAATGCGTCGTGATATGTAGCGGCGAGTTTTTCGAGCGAGTGTTTTGCCACAACATTGAAGCGGCGAGCCAACTCGTCAGCGTTGAGAATACCAAGACCGCTGTAAAGTTTCATACCGTTGCCGGCAATCGAACGACCCATAACGGTTGCGTGGGTAGTGAAGGCGGTTGCGACGTAAGGCATAAACTTACGCAAGTACAAACCACCGCTCGAAGTCATCCACTCGTGGAAGTGAGCGATGCAGCTGTCGCTGATGGTGCAGAAGTTGTCGATGTAGCTCTCGATAACTTTACCTGCTGCGTAGCCGAACAATACGGGTTCGATGTAGTCCCATTGTCCGCTGATTGAATCTACGCGGTAGGTCTCCCACATAAATTGCAGGATTCTATCTTTTTGCGAGAAGAACGAACTGAAATCGATAAGAACGGCGATGGGATTACCCTTGATGTTCCAACGGCCAATCTTTACGCTGATGCCGTCGTTGAAAAGGATTTGTCGCCAGGTTTTGAGAAGTTCGGGGTCTTCGTTAAATTCGGGATTGTTACCCTCACGGTGCAAATCGGGACCGATGAGGATATAGTTGTCGCCCATCATGTTATGGACGGTCTGTGCTTTGGTAGCAACCACGGTATGAATACCGCCTACCTTGTTGCACACCTCCCAACTTACCTCAAACAGGTAGTCGGCAGGAATCTTTTTGTTCTCAATGTTACTCATATCTCTTTATGTGATTTTCGTTTCAAAATTCGCTTGCTTTTACGACCTCTGAAAGTGCTGTCGTATTAGTTTACTAATAAGTCGGGCAAATTTCGGTGCAAAGATAAAACAAATTTCTCGGTTTATAAAATTTTTTAATAATTATTTTGTGCTCTTTTTCTACTCTGCGAACAGGTCGCAAATGATAGAGTCCGAAATGAGGTATTTTTCGGGTGGAATAAAAGTGTGTTCAGCGTCGCTTTTGAGCATATTTCGGGCTTTTAGCACCTCGGCTCTTTGGCTGAAATACTGCAACTTGCGTGCCCCGAATTTTTTTTGCAACTCCTCGATGTTTACCCCTTTGGCGGTGCGGAGTCTGGTCATTATGTATTCGTCGTATCGCTCGTCTTCGGAGAGCTCTTCGCGGGTGTATATTTCGGTTGAGGGACAGAGTGCGATGTAGCGACCCAAATTACCCGCAACCCAACGGCGTGAATGGCCATCGTAGGAGTGGGCTCCTGCGCCCAAGCCGAGATATTGCGTGTCGTTCCAATAGGAGCTGTTGTGACGCGAATGGCGCTCGGGTAGTGCAAAGTTTGATATTTCGTAGTGCTCGAAACCGTGCGCAAGAAGCGTTTCTCGGAGAGTGATGTATTGCTCCTGACTTGTCGCCTCATCAACGGGTTTTAGTTTGCCCTTGCTTGCCAATGTCCCGAAACGGGTGCGAGGCTCAATGCCGAGATGGTATGCCGAAATGTGCTGAATATTAAGCGATAAGGCCTGCTTCAAATTTTCCTTCCAGCGCTCGGTAGTGGAGCAGGGTAGGCCATAAATCAGGTCAATCGAGATGTTGTCGAAACCCAAGCATTGCGCCTCCTTGATAACCTTTATTGCTGTGGCTGCGTCGTGGCGACGATTCATAAACTGCAACTCGTCGTCGTGCAACGATTGAATACCAATGCTGAGACGGTTTATGGGGCTGTCAGCCAGCGCTTTCAGGTATTCCGAAGAGAGGTCGTCGGGATTTGCTTCGAGGGTTATCTCCTCCACCTCGCTCAAATCGTAGATACCGGCCATCTGTTCGATAAGTTCGGTGTAGGTTTTGGGTGGCAGTGTGCTCGGTGTTCCTCCGCCAAAATAGACGGTCTTGATTTGTCGGTCGGACAAAAACTCCCCATTAGCAGTCAATTCGGCCTTCAAAGCCTCGACATAAGCCGAGCTTCTCGAAAGGTCGGTGCTGCGAAAGAAGTCGCAGTATCCGCAAACGCTTTTGCAGAAGGGTATGTGGGTGTAAATTCCGGCCATAAACTTCAAATATACATTTAAATATATTATTTGCAAAATTTTTCTTCCAAAAGGAGCGTTTTTTGCACCGAAAAAATGGCTCGAAAAAAAACTTGCAAAAAAAATGAAAAAAAGCGGTGTTAATTGATTAACAATATAAAAAGAATTTATATATTTGCAACCGAGATAGAATGGTTTTTCGAGTTTTTGAACGGCCGAAAGTGCTTGAAAATGATGACAAAAACCGCTCTTACGGCAAATGGAAGATGTTTAACTAAATACATTTATTACACTATGGCTAAAATTAATCTGAGACAGTACGGTATCACCGGCGTAAAAGAAGTTGTTTACAACCCTTCGTACGATGAGCTGTATCGTGAGGAGACCAAGAAAGGTCTGCGCGGTTTCGAGAAAGGTACTCTTACCGAGATGGACGCTGTGAACGTTATGACTGGTGTTTACACCGGCCGTTCGCCCAAAGACAAATTCTTTGTGAAAGACGAGACCACCAAAGATACTATCTGGTGGACCAGCGACGAGTACAAAAACGACAACAAACCTGTTACCAAAGCAGCTTGGAAAGAGCTTAAAAAGATTGCTGCCGAGGAGTTGTCGGGCAAGAAACTCTATGTTGTAGATACTTTCTGCGGTGCAAACGAGAACACTCGCCTCAAAATCCGTTTCATTATGGAGGTTGCTTGGCAGGCTCACTTCGTTAAAAACATGTTCATCCGTCCTACCGACGCTGAGCTCGAAACCTATGGCGAGCCCGATTTCGTAGTTTTGACCGCATCGAAAGCAAAAGTTAAAAACTACAAGAAACTCGGTCTTAACTCGGAGACTGCTGTTGTGTTCAACCTTACCGAGAAAATGCAGGTTATCATCAACACTTGGTATGGTGGTGAGATGAAGAAAGGTATGTTCTCGTACATGAACTACTTGCTCCCCTTGCGTGGTATCGCTTCGATGCACTGCTCGGCTAACACCAACGAGAAGGGCGAGACCGCTATCTTCTTCGGTCTTTCGGGTACTGGTAAAACTACCCTTTCGACTGACCCCAAACGCCAACTTATCGGTGATGACGAGCACGGCTGGGACGACGATGGTATCTTCAACTTCGAGGGTGGTTGCTATGCAAAGGTTATCAACCTGAGCCAAGAGAACGAGCCTGATATCTGGAATGCTATCCGTCGCAACGCTTTGTTGGAGAACGTAACCGTAGGTAAAGGTGGTAAGATTGACTTCTCGGATAAGTCGGTTACCGAGAATACTCGTGTATCGTACCCCATCTACCACATCGACAACATCGTTAAACCCGTTTCGAAAGCTCCCGCTGCTAAGAAAGTTATCTTCTTGAGCGCTGACGCATTCGGCGTGTTGCCTCCTGTTTCGATTTTGACTCCCGAGCAAACCAAATACTACTTCTTGTCGGGCTTTACCGCTAAATTGGCAGGTACCGAGCGTGGTATTACCGAGCCTACTCCTACCTTCTCGGCTTGCTTCGGCGCTGCGTTCCTTTCGTTGCACCCCACCAAATACGGCGAGGAGCTCGTAAAACGTATGCAACAAAGTGGTGCTACCGCTTACCTCGTGAATACAGGTTGGAACGGTACCGGCAAACGTATCTCGATTAAAGATACTCGTGGTATCATCGACGCTATCCTCGATGGCAGCATCGACAAAGCAGAGACCAAACAAATTCCTATCTTCGATTTCAAAGTGCCTACCGCTCTTCCCGGTGTGGATCCCGCTATTCTCGATCCTCGTGACACTTATGCAAATGCAGAGGATTGGAACACCAAAGCACAAGACCTCGCTGGTCGTTTCATCAAGAACTTCGCTAAGTTCACCGGAAACGAGGAGGGTAAGAGCTTGGTTGCTGCTGGTCCCCAATTGTAGTCAAACGGTGTCGGAGGGCACCTTTGAAATAGCAAAGAGAGTTATGCAAAAGCGCATAACTCTCTTTTTTTTTTGTCGCCCCAAATGCTACTCCTCGATTTCGATAAATCGCTCTTTGCCTACCGAGCAGGTGGGGCATAACCACTCGTCGGGCAACTCCTCGAAAGGCGTGTTGGGCTCAATTTCGTTGTTTGTATCCCCGACAGCAGGGTCGTAAATGTAACCACACACCTCGCAACGATATTTTTTACTCTTTTTCATAGTGATAGTTGTTAAGCGTGAAGGGTAATGCAAAATGGAAGCCAAACAAAAAAGGTGTTCGCATTTCGAACACCCTTTTTGTTGTTTGAAAGTATGATGCGTTACTCTTTGGTAACTGTAACGTCCATGTGGGGGAATGGGAAGTTGAGACCTTTGGTAGGCAGCGTCTTGTACACTTTCTCGTTCATATCGAAGTAAACACCCCAATAGTCGGAAGCCTTAACCCATGCACGAACAACGATGTTGATAGAACTGCTTGCCAACGATGTGAGCGCAATAAAGGGCGCAGGGTCGGTCATAATGCGGCTGTCGGCTTTTATCAACTCCTCGATAGCGGCTTTTGCTGTGTCGTAATCGTCGCCGTACGATACGCTGAAAGTCCAATCAACACGACGAACACTCTCGGCAGAGTAGTTGTTGATGATGTTGTTTATGATACCGCCATTGGGGATGATAATCATCTTGTTATCAACGGTGTTGATGGTGGTGTTGAACAGACGAATCTCTTTGATAGTACCCTCGACACCTTGCATTTGTACATAGTCGCCAATCTTGAATGGACGAGTGAGGAGTACCATAACGCCACCTGCAAAGTTTTGGAGAGTGCCGCTCAATGCCATACCGATACCGACACCGACCGAAGCGAAGATTGCGAGGAACGATGTGGTTTGAATACCGAGTTGGTTGAGGACTGCGAAGCAAATGCCGATGTAGATGATTGCTTTAATTACATTGCGCGCAAACTTTGCAATCGAGATTTCGACACCTCGTTTTGTGAAAATTTTGTCGAGCATACGGTCGATGTAACGAGCAATCCATTTGCCGACATAGTAGATAATAACACAGATAAGAACATCTCCGAGGAACGACATAACACCCTTTGAAACGAATGTAATAGCCTCTTCGACGGTCATACCCGAGATTGTGTTCAGCGTTTCGTGAAATTTGTTGGCAACGCTGTCAGCTGCTTGAATAGCTTGTGTGTCTTGAAGAAACATCATAGTAGTTAAATTTGATTAAGTATTGATGCAAATATAGTGAAAGGTGAGTAAAAAAAGCAATGCTTGCATTGGACTTTTCCCGAACCGCCTCCTATATTCTACAAATATACATAATTTTCTGGTGAAATATTCCAAAATCACTCGCTTTTTGTTCTGAAAAAGCAAAAAGATGGGTTGCTCTGCTTTGTAAACGCTTGCTGGCTTATTGTTCCCCGCCCGAATATAAATGACAAAAGGACAGGAGTTTACACGCATACTAACAAAAAAAAAGTCGCAACCTAAAATAGTTTGCGACCCTTAGTAGCGGGAGTGGGACTAATCAAATTGCCGTGCAATTTGCTTTTCCTCCTCGCGGCTCGGCATAGCGTGCGAGCCCGCTCTGCACTCGCTCCGCAGCGTCGGTTCGAACCTGTGGTTCTCGTCCCCTCTCTACGAATATAAATGACAAAAGGCAGGAGTTTACACGCATATTAACAAAAAAAAGTCGCAACCTAAAATAGTTTGCGACCCTTAGTAGCGGGAGTGGGACTCGAACCACACGACCTTCAGGTTATGAGCCTGACGAGCTACCAACTGCTCTATCCCGCGATGTTTGATGGTGCAAAGATAATGCAAAAAAATAAATATCCAAAATAAATGCGCGTTTTTGGTTGTGAAATTTTTTTTTGATACCTTTGGAGTATGACAAAACAGTGGACTATAATAGTGGCAGGGGGCGCAGGCCAAAGAATGGGCGCGCAAACCCCAAAGCAATTTCTCGAACTTCGAGGCGTACCCGTGCTGGTGCGTACCTTGCAAGCATTTCAGCAAGCCGTGCCCGATGGCGGTATCGTCGTCGTGCTGCCCGCCGAACACCACACAACGTGGGCGGAGATATGCACCAAATACGATGTTCCCGAACATATTACCGCTACGGGTGGAGCGTCACGCTTCGACTCCGTGAAGGCGGGCTTGATGGCGGTACCTGAGGAGGCAAGCGTGATTGCAGTCCACGATGGCGTGCGCCCGTTCGTGAGCGAGGAACTTGTTCGACGTTGCTTTGCCGAGGCGGCAGCGTTTGGCTCGGCGGTGCCCGTTGTGCGCGCTGTGGACTCGTTCCGCAGAGTAACCGATACGGGCTCCGAGTGTGTTAATCGTGACGAATTGCGAGCAGTGCAAACCCCGCAAGTGTTTGATGCCAAAGTTTTGCGACAAGCCTATGAAACGGGGAATGGCGCGGCATTTACCGATGATGCTTCGGTGGTTGAGGCTCTGACCGGTAGAGTGCATTTGACCGAGGGTGAGCGTACCAATATCAAAATCACAACCCCCTCGGACCTTCTTTTTGGCGAGGCCGTAATCGCTGCTTCGGGGCAAAATCTTTTATAAATAAAAGATAAAAGTGCGGCTAAATTTTGAAAGTTGAGTAAAAAGTTGTACTTTTGATACGAAACTAACTATGCCTTGCTGAAAATTTTTGCATACCCCATTGCTTGGTTGTTCCGAATATATCTGAATATTCGGCACAAGCTGTTCGACCAGGGAACTATCAAATCTGTGAAGTTTACCAATGTCGTAACTATTTGTGTGGGTAATCTTACAGTTGGTGGAACGGGCAAAACTCCCTTTACCGAGATGCTTATTGGCAGTTTGATGGGTAATCACAAGGTTGCCGTTTTGTCGCGTGGCTATGGTCGCCGTTCCAAGGGTTTTATCGAAGTTACGTCGCGCTCATCTTATAAACAAGTGGGTGACGAGCCAAAACAGATGAAACTCAAATTCCCCGACGTGCCTATGTTTGTGTGCGAGAAGAGGGTTGATGGCGTCAATCGTATTATGGAGCTGTATCCCGATACCGATGTAATCCTGCTTGATGATGCATTCCAACATCGCTATATCGACCCGACGGTCAATATCCTGCTTGTGGACTATAACCGCCCCGTATTCGAAGACGACTTGCTGCCGGTGGGTAGTTTGCGTGATTTGCCGTCGCAGTTGCCTCGCGCACACTTTGTGTGTGTAACCAAGTGTTCGCCGACTATGACGCCGATTGATATGCGTGTGATGAAGAATGGCTTGCGACTGTTCCCGTATCAAGGTCTATTCTTTACCCGTATGGTTAGTGGTTCGCCCATTCCCGTCTTCCCCGACGAGGCGATGCTGTCGATATTGCCTAACGGGCAGAATGTGCTGGCAATGGCGGCTATTGGTAATCCGGCTCCTTTTATCGAGGGCTTGGAGACCACCTATAAGATTGTGGACCAAATGTTGCTGCGTGACCATCACCCGTACAATGTCAATGATATGTACAAGATTGAGGAGCGATTGGAGAGCCTGCCCGACGATACGGTGATTATCGTTACCGAGAAGGACGCAGTCAAATTGACGGGCCGCAATCGTATCCCGCTCAATATTCGCAAGCGTTTGTACTATGTTTCGGTCAATATCTCGTTTACGGCCGACACCAAAGAGAACTTCCTAAAACAACTAGATAGCTATGTTAGAAAGAATCAAACGGACAGCCTCCTTTATACAAAATAAGGTAGATTTCACCCCCGAGATTGGTATTATTCTCGGCACAGGCCTTGGTGGCTTGGTAGATAGCATTGATATTAAGGTAGCATTGGACTATACCGATATCCCCGATTTTCCCGTATCGACGGTGCAGGGTCACCACGGTCGTCTTATCTTTGGTATGTTGGGTGGTAAGCGTGTTGTTGCTATGCAGGGCCGTTTCCACCACTACGAGGGCTACCCTACACAAGAGGTTGTTTTCCCCGTTCGTGTTATGCGTATGTTGGGTATTAAACGCTTGTTTGTATCGAATGCGAGTGGCGGAATCAACACCTCGTTCCGTACGGGGGATTTGATGGTTATTACCGACCATATCAACTTGCTTCCCAATCCGCTTATCGGTCCCAATATCGAGGAACTTGGCCCGCGCTTTCCCGATATGCACAACTGCTACGATAAGGATATGATTGCGTTGGCGACCAAGGTTAGTGATGACTTGGGTATCAAACTTCAATATGGAGTTTATGTAGGTGGTACGGGTCCTACCTTCGAAACACAAGCCGAGTACCGCTATTTCAAAGCGATTGGAGGCGATACTGCGGGTATGAGTACTACACCCGAGGTTATAGCTGCTCGCCATATGGGTATCCCCGTATTTGCTGTTTCGGTTATAACCAACTGTGGCTTATCGGACGAGCCGGGTGACCACGAGGACGTTCAACGTCAGGGCGCAAAGGCCGGCGTGCGAATGACACAACTATTTATTGAGATGATTAACAGATTGTAGGCTATGATAAATAAAGCGATAATTGTAGGAAATGTGGGTGCTGACCCCGAAATCAGAACATTGGAGAGTGGCGTTAAAGTGTGCCGTGTTCGTGTTGCGACTACCGAGCGTGTGCGTAAAGATGACGGTTGGGGTGACCATACCGAGTGGCATACAGTAGTTTTGTGGCGTGGCTTGGCCGATGTTGCCGACCGCTATGTGCGTAAAGGCTCTCAAATCTATGTCGAGGGCCCGATGCGTAGCAACGAGTGGACCGATAAGGAGGGTAATCGTCGTTTTACGGTTGAGATTATTGCTACCGATATGAAACTTCTTGGTCGCCGCGAGGGTGGTGCATCTTCGGCTGCTCCTGCTGGCGCTGTATCGTCGGGTGCTGCAACAACCTATACTCCGACAGCTGCTCCTGCGGCTGCACCTGTGGCTCAACCCGCAACACCTGCGGTTGCGCCTAATGTTGCTGACGAGGACGACCTTCCTTTCTAATAAAGAAAAGTATAACATAAGAGATGGGCGTGTTTATTGGACACGCCTTTTGTATATAGGAATATGAAACGAATCGTAATGCTATTTGCAGGCGTGCTTGCTACACTGTGTGCAGCAGCCCAAACTACTTGGTATAACCCCGTTGAGGCCGGATTTCCCGTAATTCAAGGTCAAGGCTGGCCTACGGAGGTACGCCAAAATCCGTATCATCGTTTCCCCGCAAGGGTCAATGGAACGGTGCGTAAGGCTGTGTGGGGACTTTCTACTGATTGTGCAGGCGAGAGTATCGAGTTTACCACCAATGCTACGAATATTACTGTTCGCTATACGGTGGCTTATGGTCACGCAATGTCTCATATGCCCAAAACGGGTGTTACGGGTGTGGACCTCTATACCCGTACCCGCCACGGTGACGAGATTTGGGTTGCCGGCCGCTACTCGTTTAAGGATACGGTAACCTATACCTATGGCCCTATCAATTTCGATAATAGCGCGAAACACGAACACACCTATACTCTGTTTCTTCCGCCCTATAACTCGGTGAAATGGTTGGAAATAGGTGTCGATGAGGACAGTAAATTCCGCTTCGAGCCTTTGCGCGAGGAGAAACCTATTGTGGCTTATGGTACATCAATCGGTCAGGGTGCGTGTGCATCGCGCCCGGGTATGATTTGGAGTAATATTCTGCAACGCCGTATGGATCGTACGGTTATGAACTTTGGTTTTTCGGGTAACGCCTTTTTCGAGAAGGAGGTTATCAACCTTTTGGGCGA
Source organism: Rikenellaceae bacterium (assembly GCA_015060105.1). GTDB lineage: Bacteria > Bacteroidota > Bacteroidia > Bacteroidales > Rikenellaceae > UBA940. Next base: position 118,023 of record SUZD01000003.1, read on the forward strand.
GATTGATGCCAAAGTGTATATCCTTGATGCTCTCCCCAATTCGCATACAATGCCTTATGAACAGTTGCGTGATACTATTATGGCGGCAGTCCATCGTCTGCGTTCGGTGCGCCCCACAACACCAATCCTGCTTGCCGACCACTTGGGCTATCCTCACGGCAAAGCGATAGAGTATTGGCGCAATCAGGAACGCCACGCCAACGCTGCACAAAAGGCGGCTTATGATTCGCTTTGTGCCGAGGGCGTCGAGCATATCTATCACTTGACCTATGACGAGATAGCTCTGCCGATGGACGCAACGGTTGAGGCTATTCATGCCTCGGATTATGGTATGAAGGTCTATGCCGATGCCTATGAGCGAGAGCTGCGCGCGATCCTTGACGAAGAGGTGGGCGATAAAACAACGATGCGTCCCGTGCGCCAATCGCGTGATTTCTATGATTGGAATGAACGCCACCGCCGTAAACTTGTCGAGAGCCGAGGCCAACACTATCCGTTGGTGCTTATCGGAAACTCGATAGTTCATCAATGGGGTGGTGAGCCCGGCTTCCGTATCCAACGAGGAGCCGATGTCTGGAACGAGCAGTTGAAGGGGGTGCTCAATTTGGGCTATGGCTGGGACCGCATCGAGAATGTGTTGTGGCGTCTGTATCACGACGAGGTTGATTACTTTACCGCCGACCGTATCGTATTGATGATTGGCACCAACAATCTGCCATATACCTCCGACGAGGATATTGTCGATGGCCTTCGCCTGCTGTTGCAACAACTTGCCGAACGTCGCCCCGAAGCAGAGCTGACTATGCTGGGTATTCTTCCCCGCCATAATTTGGAAAAACGAGTGGCCGACCTCAATCGCAAAATTGCCCGTATGGCACGTGAACTTGGCGTCAAATATGCCGACCCGGGTCGCAACCTGTTGGGTAAGGGTGGCAAGATTATCGACTCAATGTTTGTTGATGGCCTTCACCCTTCGGCTGCGGGCTATGCTGCAATTGTTGATGGTATCGCACAATAGGGTAGTATGCGAAATTATAAGGCTACGGGCGTAGTTCTGCACACGCTGAAATATGGCGATAATTCACTTGTCGTTTTTATGCTGACCGACCTCAAAGGGCGTGCATCGTTTATGGTTCGGGGCGTGAAGAGTGGGCGAGGGGGTAATAAATTGGCCCTGTTTCAACCGATGTTTGTGGTCGAGTTCGAGGCGGTGTCGTCGCCCAAAGCGCAGATGGATACCCTGCGAGATGTACACTCTGCTTTGCCGCTCGAAAGCCTGCCATTCGATATTGTCAAGAGTACGATAGCACTGTTTATGGCCGAGGTGTTGTATCGCTTGGTGCGTGATGTCGAGCCCGAATCTCCGCTGTTTGATTTTGTTTGCAATGTTGTGCAGAGCCTCGATGAAGCGCAGTCTGGTGTGGCTAATTTTCACTTGAAGTTTATGGTCGAGTTGGCCCGCCATATGGGATTTTATCCATCAGGCGACTATCGTGAGGGCGATGTTCTTGATATTCGCGAAGGTGTGTTTGTGGGTGCCGAGCCTGCGCACGGTGCTGCAATGAGTGTCGAGAACTCTCGTACTCTTGCCCGTTTTATGCAGACCGATTTCGATAGTTTGGATACCGTTCCGATGAATCGCACCTCGCGTGATGCGTTTTTGTCGGCAATGCTCGAATACTTTGATTATCATCTCGACTCGGTGCGAAATATCCGCTCGGTCGAGATTCTGCGAACCGTCTTTGGTTGATTATAAACCTCGACGGGCGATTTTCCACGCAAGATAGGTGTATGTGGTGTGAAACCAACGACGAAGAGTAGTTGGTAAGGCGTTCATTATCCTCAAACGCCACCACAACTTGCGACTTTGACGATTGTAGGCGTAAAAACGAAGTCGCCGCGCGGCATCTTCTCTTCCACCTTTGGCACTTATTACAATCGCTTTACCCAACTCCACGCGGGCGATATACTCGTTGAGCGAGGGGCGTGCTTCGTCATAAAACTCCTCGAAAGAGTAGGGCGTACTTTCGGCGCGATAGATGGCCGAAGAACGATTTGACGCAGCCATATAGTAATCCGTCAATCTCAACGGGGTGTAACAAACCTTGTACTCTCGTGCAATTTTAACCCACATATATTGGTCGCCACCAAGTCGCATACCCACAGGAAAACCACCAACCCGTTCCACCACTTCGGCAGGAATGACACTCGCCGACGGAATGGCAACATAACGCGTCATCGACTCGGCAAAGAAATCCTCGACCACTCCTCGCTCGCTTGGCGAGTTACTTGGGTGACGACCATCGGTGTTGATGATGTCGAATGCCGAACAATACAGACCACACGAGGGATATTCCTCGATAAGAGCTGCCATCTCGGCCAAAAAATCGGGCTTCCACACATCATCGGCATCGATAAGCGCATAGTACGTTCCCGAAGCCTCGCTCATCGCTCTGTTGCGTGCAGCACACTCACCGCCATTCTCTTGACAGATGAGTTTGATGAGTGGCGACGAGATAGCGCGAACAATCTCGGCACTGTTGTCTGTTGAGCCGTCATCAACAACCACAATCTCGTATGGCTGTTTGGTTTGAGCCAATACGGAGCGCAAGGTACGCTCAATCTCGGCGGCCTTGTTGTAGAGTGGGATTATAACCGAAAACTTAACGCTCATAACTGCATTTTTCGGGTAGAGTGGTTTGTAGAGCCTCCAACAACTGTCGTTGAACGCTCTCGAAATCTTTTATCTGTGTGCTGTCGTTCAGGCAGTACATTGCGTATCGTTGGTGGGTAATGTAGTCGCAGATGTCGCCAATGCGCTCCTCGCCCAAGGTGTCGAGTTTGGTGTCGCTCTCCGAGATGGGAGCAAAACGACCCGACAACAACTGCTCGTAACGCACGACCCAGCAATTCACACCATCGTTGCTGCGGGAACGACTGCTGCAAGTGCGCTCCAAAACCTCTCGTTCCTCGTCCCACATCTGGTCAAACACCTCTCGCAAGAATGGTTGAGGCATATGGGTATCGGTCAGCGCAGGTATGGTGTTCCAAACAGCCAAGTTGAGTGTTTTCAGAATATTGCGCAGACCATATCGGGGCGAAAACCACTTACAGGGGTGCTTGCGCAACACCTCTCGCAAGTTGTAACGACGATTTATCATCTCGCTCATATTGAGCACTGCGTGACTTATCGAGCAGTGTGCAATTAACGACAAACGCGCCATATCGCAGGGTAGCCCTCCTCGGAAAAAACGCTCGGGCGTAACGGGTCGTCCCAACATCATATCATCGTTGAAATAGACAAAATGGTCAGCTAAGCCCTCGATGCGATGCATATTTAACTCTATCGGGCGCGATGCAAAGGTGGGAAGATATTGGGCTGGAATGTAATCGGCGTGACGCACAACATTGAGGCGTGGGTTTGATGTATCGAGCCACTCGGGCAGGTGTCCCCAAGTGATGAAGTGTATGCGCCTAACCCAAGGGGCATACTTCTCTACGGCTCGAAACCAATAGCGCAATGTTCCCCAATCACGATATCGAATAGGCGAGGTATTCTCGCTTCCGTCGGGCGTGCAGTATTGTCGATACTCCTTCTGCCACGCAGGGTCGGAGCCATCAACCCAAGTGATGACAAAATCTATGTCGTGTGTCTGTGTCATTGTACAAGCAGATTACATCCTCTAATATCACTATGACTTATGCGTCCGTCAATGCTGAACGCTCCGTCTGCTGCAATTGTGCCAACATCGCCCGTTGCGATAAAGGCTATACTATCTCGACTTGCAAGGTCGATAATGTTGATGCCGCCTCGTCCTATGCGTCGAACATCTGTCGGGTCGGCAGTGTCGCGCACCAAAACCTTCATCCAATCGGGCGTGCGGAAAATGCCGCCTCCGCAACTATACGCCTGCGAGGTCAGTTCGGCCATACCATACTCCGAGTGGACAACATCAATATTGAACGCTTCGCACAACACCGAGTGAAGTTCCGCCTTGCTTAACTCCTTGCGTTTGCCCTTCATGCCACCCGTCTCCATAACAATAGTACCTCGTAGGTCGGGCCTTCGCTCTGCCAAGTCGAGTAGGGCATAGGTAACTCCAATCAGCACCTTTGGTCCCTTGTCCTCGGCCATATCGCAAAGCAATTTATCGTGGTCGTAAAGGTAGAAGCCGCCACCTCGTCCTCTGCGAATAAGTCCATCGACCATATAAATCAGCGACGAGCCGTCACGCTCCAAGTACGACGGCAACAGACCATAAAAACTCCAATCCGAAACACTCCCGTAGAACTTTTCAAAACCCCTGACGAAAGCCTCCTCATATATAGCCAAATCGGCCATATAGTGTTTCGATGGAGTCGTTCCGCCCGTATTGCTGCTTGTGAAAATTTTGGTAGGCGGAGTGTCGGCCGAGTAGAAACATTGGCTCTTGAAGAGTTCGACAGGCACAAACGGAATCTGCTCGATGGTTGTAACCTCGTCGGGTGTCACCTCCATCAACTCCAACCACTCGGCATAGGGCTTGCATCGTTGGGCTTGCCAGCGAAAAAGTTCCAAAGCCCGTTGGTCAAACTCCTCGGGTTGTATGTCCCAAAACGGTTTCAATCTCTATTTCAGTAAGAATCTCTCACAATCCAAAGCCGCAATACAGCCACTTGCTGCGGCTGTTATGGCTTGACGATAGTGCGGGTCGCGAACATCGCCCGCCGCAAAAACACCCTCGATATTGGTGCGACTTGTGCCCGGAACGGTTACGATATAACCCTGCTCGTCCAACTCCAATTGACCTTTTACAAGATCGGTTACGGGCGAGTGACCGATGGCAAGGAAGAATCCCATAATGTCGATAGTGCGCTCGCTGCCATCTGCACCACGCAGCAGAGCTCCCGTAACGCCATCTTCGTCACCCAGCACTTCGATAGTGTTGTGTTCCCACAAAACCTCGATGTTGGGCGTATTGCGAACACGCTCCTGCATAGCCTCCGATGCGCGCAGATAGGGCTTGCGGACAATCATATAAACCTTGCGACAAATCGAAGCCAAATAGGTCGCCTCCTCGCAAGCGGTGTCGCCACCACCCACAACTGCCACATCTTTTCCACGATAGAAGAAACCGTCGCAGGTTGCACAAGCACTGACGCCCATACCGCGAAACTTGTTCTCGCTCGGCAGACCCAGATACTTGGCTGTGGCTCCTGTTGCGACAATCACGCTCTCGGCCTCAATCTCGGTAGTGCCATCAACGATTGCTTTGAACGGGCGTTGCGACAAATCGAGTGATGTAACCACGCCATAACGAATGTCGGCTCCGAACTTCTTGGCTTGACGACGCATATCGTCCATCATCACACTGCCAAGCACTCCGTCGGGGTATCCCGGAAAGTTCTCGACTTCGGTTGTGGTTGTGAGTTGTCCTCCCGGCTCGATACCTTCGTAAAGTACGGGCGATAGGTTGGCTCTTGATGTGTATATGGCTGCGGTAAAACCTGCGGGTCCGCTACCTATGATTAAGCATTTAACTTGTTCCATATTGTGTTCGTGTTATAGTTCTATGAGTTTGTTTTTGATTGCATAATATACGAGATTTGCGCTGTTGCGACACCCCGTTTTTTCGAGAATGTTGGCTCGGTGCTTATCAACCGTTCGCTTCGAGATGAAGAGCTTGTCGGCAATCTCTTGGTTTGATAGTCCTCGGCAAACCTCAATCAGAATTTCGGTTTCGCGTGCCGAGAGAGTCTCCGTTTCTACCTCTTCCGATAGTCCATCGGCGGGTCGTAACTGACCTACCAACATCTGTAACAACTCTTGTGAGAAGTAACTGCCGCCATTACAAACATTTTCGACAGCTGCAACCACCTCTTGCAACTCGCTACTTTTGAGCAGAAAACCTTTGGCACCTGCGGCAACCATTTCGAAATAATACTCCCTGTCGCCGTGCATCGAGAGCGCAATAATTTTTGTGTCGGGGTACAGCTCACACACCTTGCGTGTAGCCTCGATACCGCCCATAATGGGCATGTCTATATCCATCAAAACCACATCAACGGTCGATGTTTTGAGCCGCTCGATAACCTCCTCGCCATTGGCGGCTTGAAATTCGACCTTCAACGATGTTTTCATCTCGATAAGTCGCACCAAACCTTCGCGGAAAAGTTCGTGGTCATCGGCTATTGCTATTTTAATGATTTGTTCCATCGTGTTGTTTGTTAAGTTTGACATTGATGGTTGCCTTCATGCCGTTGCCTGGCGAGCTCTCCAACTCAAATGAACCGTTGATAGAGCCAATACGCGACGATATGTTTGACAAGCCCATTCCCGAGTATGTTATTTCGGGACGGAAACCTCGACCATTGTCGGAGTAAATAAGGTCGATTTCGTCAGCCAATGCGTTTATTGTAATGTTGATTGCGGTGCACTTCGAGTGCTTGATGCTGTTGCCTACCAACTCGCACACCACGCGATAGAGGATAATCTCGATGTCCGTATCGAAACGTCTTGCCCCCAAATTCGATTTGATGTCGAAGTTGATTTTATTGATTGCCGACACCTTCGATGTGAAGTTGTTGATACCTTTGCCCAGACCGAACTCGCTCAAAACTTGTGGGCTCAGATTGTTGGAAATCTCACGCAGAGAACGCAACGCCTCGTCAATAACCTGTGTTGTTCCGCGCATGGTATCACGGTCGGCCTCCGAGAGTGCCGATGTGTCGATTACCGATAGCGACATCTTGGCCGACGAGAGCAATGGACCCAAACCATCGTGCAACTCTTTCGAAAAACGGATTCGCTCTTTCTCCTCGGTGCGGAGTACGGTCGAGAGGATACGCTTATTGGTTAGTTGTCGTTGGAAATTGAGTCGGTCGATGTAGAATACGAGTTTGCGTGCATATAGAACACCGACAAACAGACTTATGGAGACAATCAATACAAGCCAAGTGCTGGCAATCTCGATTCCGAATCGATAGTTTTCGATGTCGATGTTGATTTTTGCGATGTATCGCAGAACGCTCAATGCCGACAAAACCAACAACGCAAAGGTTACCATAATCCACACAATATTGAATTTGGTTTGGCGAATAAGCGAGATAGCCGCTACCGAAGCAATCAGCAGCAGAACAATGGTTATGATGAGCAGAACTTTAATTACCATACCGAAAAAGCATTGTTAATTCATTCAAAGTTACGAAAAAAAAACAAAAATCGTAGCATAATCAAAAAAAGAGCATTTTTAAATGCTCTTTTATAAGGTCAAATGTGTATGTGTGATGTTATTTTGTCGGGATAAGTCGATGTAATGTAATCTCGCTTCGGGTGCCCAACCTCATAGGCATACTGAATGTTCCCGAACCCACCGACACATATATCTTCATACCTCCAAGCTGATAAGCACCGCGATTATATTCGAACATAATGTCGTTGTACAACGTCACGGGAAAAAGTTGTCCGCCGTGAGTGTGCCCTGCCAGATAGAGGTCAATGCCGGCTCGCTCGGCTGCATCGCACCCCACGGGATTGTGGTGTAGCAGTATGGTGGGTCGCTCCCTATCGAAAGGAATGGTGGGTAGCGTATTATCGACGGTTTCGTTGGGGCGTGGAGCGCTGTGCATAAAGGAGTTAGCCTCTCCCGACATATAGTTTAAGCCCACGATTTGCACTCCGCCAATCTCCGTCACCTCGTTTTCGAGCACCACGACACCCACTCCGCGCAGAGCCTCTTTTATTCCTCGGTCATCGGTGTAAATATCGTGATTGCCATTTACAAAGAGGGTTGGTATTCGGTTGGTCAGTCGGCGCAGAGGCTCGATGGTTTGTGGCGAGTAGTTGTAACGACTATCGAATAAATCGCCTGTAATGACACACGCTTCGGCATTGGTTGCCAACACTTTATCGACCAAATCTTCGAGATGCTTACTACCTCGGAAGTGTCCCAAATGTATGTCGCTCAACTGCACAATCTCGACCGAGTGCGAGAGCCCCGTCATCTGTGTTTCGACCCTTTTGATTTTGGGCATTGCTGCCAGCGAGAGTGCCGTTGCGGTAAGTATGGTTGTTAGCACGCATACCACAATACCAAACACTTTTGGTGACATCTTTACGACCACTCCCACAATCTCTACCGCCAACGACGACATCAACAACATCATCAACACACCAAGCAAAATATTTGCCGATGCGACCAACAGATGTCCACCCATCGAGCCGTCGTGTCCGCTCATCGAGAAGGTCATAACCCCTGAAATAGCCACCATAATCATCAGATAAACCAAGGTCGGAATCCACCAACGGCAACCAAAAAAGGTCGAAGTCCTGTATCCCAAGTACCATATACTCGCGCTGACAACGATAAGTACTACCGCCATCATCACAGCAATCAAAGATGTTTTCATAGGATTGAGTGTTTGTTATTGCTGCCCGCCCAGCAACTGTTGTGCTTGTGCTATGGCAGCCTCGGTTATGGTCGAGCCGCTCAACATAGCCGCAATGGTTGTAACTCGCTCTTCGGCAGTGAGTTTGCGAATGTGAGTGTGCCCCTCCTCCTTATAGACTTGCATGTGGCATTTGCCTTTGGAGGCGACTTGCGGAAGGTGTGTGATGTTCACAACCTGCATCTGTCCGCCCAGCTCGGCAACGATTTCTCCCATAGCGTCGGCAACACGACCCGAAACACCGGTGTCAATCTCGTCAAATATGATAGTCGGAAGGTCGGCGCGACGAGCCATTAACGCTTTGAGGGCCAGCATAACACGCGAAATCTCACCACCCGATGCAATCTTGTCGATACCTCTTGGTGCCATACCTCGGTTGGCGCTGAACAGAAACTCTACATTGTCGGCACCACTTGCACGCAACTCCTCTGATGGAGTGACGGCGACCTCGAATACGGCACTCTCGATACCCAATTTTTGGAGCATGGCAACCACCGTTTTCGAGATTATGGGAGCCGCTTTGGTGCGTCCTTTGGTGATTTGTGAGGCCAACTTGTTGCACTTTTGTTGTGCGGCGTCAATTTGACCTTGCAGACGGGTAGTGCTTTCGCTCTCGCCCTCCATAGCCTCGATTTGCAGACGATACTCCTCGCGCAGAGCTATCAACTCGGCGATGTTGCCTACATTGTGCTTTTGTTGAAAGTCGTAAAGTGTATTGATGCGATTGCCGACAACCTCCAATCTTTCGGGATTGGACTCAATGCCGTCGGCCATATTGTTCAACTCGTCGGTGATGTCGCGCAACTCGATAAGCGAACTTTTGAGTCGCTCGACAACGTCGCCCGTGCGAGGAAATATCTCGACTATGCGCTCCATCTCATTCGACATATTTTTCAGGCGGGCAAGTACACCCGTTTCTTCCTCGTTGAGTGAACTCATGGAGCCCTCGATTGCGGTGCGGATATTGTCGGCATTGGTGAGCATCAGATACTCCTCCTCCAACTCTTCCAACTCGCCTTCACGCAAACCTGCATTTTTCAGTTGCTCGTATTGATACGAGATGTAGTCAAATTGCTTGCGAGAGGCCTCTACCTGTGCTGTAATTTCTGCTAACTCGCGTCGCAGAGTACCCATCAAAAAATAGCTTTTGCGATAATCTGCTACGGTGTCCATTTGTTCGGCTACGCTGTCGATGATACCCAGTCGGAATGAGTCGTCTTTGATGAGCAGATTGCGATGTTGCGAGTGAATGTCGATAAGCCTCTCGCCAAGTTCTCGCAGAAGGCTCAACTGTACGGGTAAATCGCCAATGAATGCGCGACTTTTGCCCGATGCGGTTATTGTGCGACGAATGGTGGTCTGCTCCTCGAAGTCGAGGTCATTTTCCTCAAACCACTCTCCGAAACTCTCGCGGTCAAGGTCGAATACACCCTCGATAATGCAACTCTTCGAGGCATCGCGCATTGCGCCGCTGTCGTTCTTGTCGCCGAGCAGCAAACCCAATGCTCCGAGCAGAATAGATTTACCCGCGCCTGTCTCTCCCGTAATGATATTAAGACCCGTATCGAAATCCATATCAAGGTTTTCGATAAGAGCATAATTTTCTACGTGAAGATGACGTAACATGGCGCGTCGGCTCTATTTTGTGATGATATTTTCGATTTTGTCGGCAATTCTTGCAGCCGCTTGTGTCTTGCTTTCGAGCGGGAAACTTTCGGTACCCTCTTTTGTGATAATCGAGATTTTGTTGGTATCGCCCCCAAAGCAGGCACCCTTGTCCTGCATCGAGTTCATTACCACGAAATCGAGGTTTTTGCGCACCAATTTGCTCTCGGCATTAGCCTGCTCGTTGTCGGTTTCAAGCGCAAAACCAACCAATATTCGCTCGCCCTTATTTGCGCCCAATTCGGCAGCAATATCGCGGGTGCGACGCAGACGGATACACATATCGTCGTCGCTCTTTTTGATTTTGGTTGTGCTTACCTCCGCAGGGGTATAGTCGGCAACAGCGGCACACATTACACCTATGTCGCACTTGCTCCACTCGGCCACGCAAGCATCATACATCTCGTCAGCACTTGTGACGTCGATTCTCTCGACACCTTTGGGGCAGGCAAGTTGTGTACGACCGCTGATGAGCTTAACTTCGGCACCACGAGCCGCCAACTCCGATGCGATGGCATAACCCATCTTTCCTGTCGAGTGGTTTGTGATGTAGCGCACGGGGTCAATAGCTTCGATTGTTGCTCCTGCTGTTACCAAAGCACGTTTGCCTGCAAGTGTTTGTGCGCGACCAATCCACCCTTCGATGAACTCGACAATGCACTCCGGCTCGGCCATACGGCCTTTGCCGCTCAATCCACTTGCCAATTCACCCGACTCCGCTTCGATGATTGCTACACCTCGTTGTGCGAGGGTTTGCAAGTTTTGCGTGGTGGCAGGATGTGCCATCATATCGAGGTCCATAGCGGGAGCGACGGCAATCGGACAACGGGCCGACAGATAGGTGGTCAATAGCAACGAGTCGCCAATTCCACCGGCCATCTTTGCGAGGGTGTTGGCCGTTGCAGGGGCGATTATCATAGCATCAGCCCAGCAACCCAAGTCGATGTGACTGTTCCATGCGCCATTCTCGGGATTGAAGTTTTCGACGAGTATCGGACGCTTCGAAAGAGTCGCCATTGTAAGCGGTGTGATGAACTCCTTGGCCGCTTTTGTCATCAACACTTGTACCTCGGCACCCCGACGTACCAATAAACGAACAAGCACTGCCGCTTTGTAAGCGGCAATGCCTCCCGTAATACCTACTATTATATGCTTACCCGAAAGCATAGTATGCCGTATTAAGTTTGTTACGCCTCGGTTGCAGGTGCACTGGCTTCACGAGCCTCTTGTGCTCTTTTTTTACCTGCCTCGCCGCCCTCACGGAAATAGATTTCGTCATCGAGGAACTCCTCGGTAGCGATGATAGCGGGTTTGGGAAGACGCTCGTAGTAACGCGAAATCTCGATTTGCTCGCGGTTCTCGAAAGTCTCTTCGAGCGAGTCGGTCGAAGACGAGAAGTCGTCGAGTTTACGCATCAACTCTTTCTTAATCTCGGTCGAGATTTGGTTGGCACGTTTAGCAATGATGTTTACCGACTCATAGATGTTACCGGTGGGTGCATCAAGCGCATCGAGTTTGCGCGAGATTGTGTTGTTGGGAATATTTTTCTTAATATCCATAATTGTATGTGGTTTTATTTATTTTTGTCTTGTTTGCGTTTTTGTTGTGCGAGTTTAGCCTCTTTCTTTGCGAGTTGCTCCTCTTGACGAGCCTTTTCAAGCGCCTCTTGTGCTTTCTTGGCCTCTATTTGGAAACGGTTTTCGCTCTCTTCCAAAAGAGCCGAAGTCGAAGCGTCGAGTTTTTGTTGTGCTATGAACTCTTTGGCCTCGTTAAGCATTTTGTGACTATCCTTTGCATACTTCGATTCGGGATACTCGCCAAGGAAACTATAACAACGATCCATTACATCGAGGTAACGGTCGGTCTTTTTGGCATCAATAGAGTTTTTGGCAAGTTGGTACTGCGAGCGGGCAACCAAATAAAGTAGCTCCTCGCGGTGATTCGACTTGGGATACTTGTCGATGGCGTTGCTTAGTGCGGTTACAGCAGCCTTGTACTCGCCGATTTTGTAATATACTCGGGCGTTGATGTAACTCTTGTCGTAGAGTTTTTGCTGCAACTCATCGAGCTTTTGGTTGAGGTTTTCGCGCTCCTTGCTCTCGGGGTATCGTTCCAGATACTCACGGATACAAATCATCGCTTGCAGAGTCGAGGTCTGGTCGTACTCTGGTGCTGGCGAAGCGTAGTAGTAGCTCAAAGCGTACATGTACGAAACGTCCTCGATGAACACACTTCGAGGAAAACGCTTGCGGAAATTGTCAAACAAGTAGGCGCTTGTCATAAAGTCGCCCTGCTTGTAATACGCCGTAGCCAAATAGTATGCCACCGAATCCTCCTTCTCGCTACCGCCAAAGTGGGGTGTTGCACGCTCCAACAAATCCGAACATTTCACATAGTTGCTGTATGTGTTAATCATCTCGCCCTTGCGGTTGGGCTTGCGGAAATTGAAGTATTGCAGTGCGCGAACATACATCGTATCGTACAAGTGGCTTTTGAGTAACTTATTGTACGATATGGGTTTAACGGGTCGCTCTTCGATGATTGTTTTGGTTTTGGCCTTCTTGGCGCCTGCGGCAAAACAGAGGTCGGCAGAGGTCAGCGCAAAGAGGCTCATCACTGCAATAGCGACTATTTTGATAAATTTCATCATCTTCAAAAAAAGTGTTTCCGTTTTGTTGAGGGCACAAATACCGACGCAAATGTACGAATTTATATTTTATAGTAAAAATATTTTTTTTCACTTTCGGGGGTTAATATTGCCCGTTGATGCGAAAAATAAGTATTTAAAGGTATTTTGCCCTCGTCAAAAAAACGTAATTTTGCCACGTTGTATTGTAATCAAACAAATTAAACTAATAATATAAGATTATGGTTGATATTCTTGACAGATTGAAAAAGAATGCCGGCGGACCTCTTGGTCAGTACATGCAATATGCACACGGCTATTTCGCATTCCCGAAACTCGAAGGCGATATTGCACCTCACATGACCTTTCGTGGCAAAACCGTTTTGAACTGGAGTTTGAATAACTATCTTGGTCTTGCCAGCCACCCCGAGGTGCGCAAAGCTGACGCCGAGGGAGCTGCTCAATTCGGTATGGCAGCACCTATGGGTGCCCGTATGATGAGCGGACAAACCAAGTATCACGAGCAGTTGGAGCGTGAGTTGGCTGCTTTTGTTGGTAAGGAGGACGCCTTCTTGCTCAACTTCGGCTACCAAGGTATGATTTCGATTATCGACTGCCTGCTTACTCACCGCGACGTTGTTGTTTATGATGCCGAGGCACACGCTTGTATCATTGATGGCTTGCGTATGCACAAAGGTAAGCGCTTCGTGTTCGGTCACAATGATATGGAGAGCCTTCGTAAACAACTTGGCCACGCAACAGCTGTTGCCGAGGCTAATGGCGGTGGTATCCTCGTGATTACCGAGGGTGTGTTCGGTATGAAGGGCGACCTTGGTAAACTCGACGAGATTGTTGCTTTGAAGAGCGAGTATAGCTTCCGTCTGTTGGTCGATGACGCACACGGATTTGGTACTATGGGCCCCGGTGGTAAGGGTACAGCAGCGCACTTTGGCGTTGTCGATGGCGTTGATGTCCTGTTCAATACCTTTGCGAAATCTATGGCGGGTATCGGTGCTTTTGTTGCATCGCACAAATGGCTTATCGACCTGTTCCGCTACAATATGCGTTCGCAAATCTATGCAAAGAGCCTTCCTATGCCTATGGTTATCGGTGCGCTCAAACGTCTTGATTTGATTCGCAAACACCCCGAGTACCAAGAGAAACTTTGGGAGATTACCAACGCATTGCAAGGCGGTTTCCGTGAGCGTGGTTTCGACATTGGCGGTACATTGTCGCCTGTAACACCCGTCTATATGAAGGGTGGAGTAGAGGAGGCAACCAACCTTGTTGTGGACCTTCGCGAGAACTATTCGTTGTTCTGCTCGGTGGTTGTTTACCCCGTTATCCCGAAGGGCGAGATTATCCTGCGTATTATTCCTACCGCTGTTCACACATTGGAGGACGTGAATTATACTTTGGATTGTTTCAGCAAGATTCGCGAGAAATTGTTGGCAGGCGAGTATCAAAAACCGATGCCTAATATGTCGGATATGAAATACGAGGCCGAGAAATAAAAAAGATTGAAAATTGGGGAAAGAGAAAGGCTGTCCAAGCGGACAGCCTTTCTTGTTGTTGGTTGAAGCGCCAGCTCCTATTTGAGCAACGCTTTGTACGAGCCGGCCATATGTCCATCGACATAGACTTCGACCATATACTCACCCTCGGTAAATCCGCTGCCATTGTAGTAGATACTTACCGACAAATCGCTGTTTTGATAATCGACCTCACGCATTGCCGAGTAGATGAGTGCATCGCCTTGATAGTCGAAGCTCTTCGACTCCTCGGTAGCCATAATGAAACCATCGGGAGCGGTGATGCGGATATAGACATTGCGCGAACCGGGGTTTGCGATGTCGTTGGCCGAAAGGACCATGTCGGTACGCAGACGTACGGCACGTTTGATACCACGTTTGAGCTCTTTGTCATTGTTGTTAAGCGGAACGAGTTTGATGTCGCGTGCGCGAATAACCGAGCCTTGACGAACGCGCAATGCCATCTCGTCAGCCTTCTCTTCGGCCATCTCGGCGCGTTTGGTCTGTGTGACGACGTTTTTGCGGAGTTTGACATTCTCCGAACTCAACTTTTGGTTGAGGGTATTGAGCGAGTCGATTTGGCGAACATAATCTTTCATAATGGCGCGCAGAGTTCCCACCTCTTTCTTGTACTTGCGAATGGTGGCAAGACTTGCGTTGCGCTCTTTTTTGAGTTGTTGCAAAATCGAGTCGGTGCGGAAACGCTCCACCTCCAATTGTTGCGAAAGGGTGTCGTTGGCTGTTTCGAGGTTGTCGAAATCGGCCTTGATGACGCTTAATTGATAGGTTAGAGTGTCACGCTCAATGGCGAAATCGTCTTTGAGTTGCTTGGTCTGCATAAAGAACAGACCCGAAATGCCAATCAGAATAACGGTCAGCAGTGCGATAACTACTTTGTATCCTTTGAGCGATTTACCCGCCTCATTTTCGTTTTCATAATCGTAATCGTCGTAATCATAACCATTGTTGGTTTGATTCTCCTCGTAGTTGTCGTATTTGTTGTTCTCTTCCATAGTGAATAATATGCGTTAATATTTGCAAATATATGGTTTTTATCGGGAATTTGGAAAAAAAAGGTTACTTTTGTTCTCTGTTGAACCTTTACAATCATAAAAACAATGAAGAGAGTTATAGGAATCGGTAACGCACTAACCGATATGTTGATAAACCTTGATAGTGATGCTACGCTTCAACGATTTAGCCTTGCTCGCGGTAGTATGAGCTTGGTAGATAGGGGCTTGCAGAAAGAAATATCGAAAAGCGTGGCCGGCCTGCCCAATACACTTTCGCTTGGTGGCTCGGCTGCAAACACCATTCGCGCAATGGCTCGTTTGGGTACCTCTGTCGGTTTTATCGGCAAGGTGGGCTTGGATTCAACAGGCGACTTTTTCGAGCAGGCGTTGGAGAATTTGGGTATTGCGCCCGTTATTTTCCGAGGAACGGAGCCTTCGGGTCGTTGCCTTGCGCTGGTGTCGCCCGATGGTGAGCGTACAATGGTGACCTATCTTGGTGCTGCGCTCGAAATGAAGGCTGCCGAGATCCTGCCCGAAATTTTCAAAGACTATGATTGCCTTTATGTCGAGGGGTATTTGGTGCAGGACCATACGCTTATCGAGTCGGCTATCCGTACTGCGAAGGAGTGTGGTTTGAAGATTGCCATTGACCTTGCAAGTTTCAATGTGGTGGAGGAGAATAAGGAGTTCCTGCATCGTATTGTAGCGGAGTATGTCGATATTCTGTTTGCTAACGAGGACGAAGCCAAAGCCTTCACGGGCGAGGAGGAGCCGGTTAATGCGTTGCAGAAAATCTCCGAGATGTGTGAACTTTCGATTGTCAAGATAGGTACTCGTGGTGCGCTTATTAAACGTGGCTCCGAGGTGATGCACGTCGGCATTATGGCGGCTGCCAAGAGGGTTGATACTACGGGCGCGGGCGACTTCTATGCCGCAGGTTTTATGAGTGGCTTGTGTAAGGGTTTGAGCCTTCGCCAATGTGGTACAATCGGTGCTATCGCCGCGGGTAAAGTTATCGAGGTTGTGGGTACAACCTTTGGCGAGGACGCTTGGACCGATATGTTTGCGCTGGTGCGTAAGGTTGAGGCAGGACAATACCTATTTTAAATAAAGAGAGGGCAATGGTTACTACTATTCGATTGGAGGGGGCGGAATTTCGCGCCTATCACGGTTGCTATGACCTCGAAAAAAAGGTGGGAAACCGCTTTGTTGTAGATGTCTGTGTCGAGGCCGAAATCGGCGATGCTGCCGAACGAGATGATGTGACCTCGACGGTAAACTACCTCGAAATATATTCGATTGTCGAGCAGGAGATGCAACAGGTGTCAAACATAATCGAGAACGTTGCACTCCGAATAGCCGACCGCGTTAAAGCCTCGTGGAGTGGGGTGCTGCGTGTCGAGGTTACGGTTGCCAAACTCGCCCCGCCACTTGGTGGAAAAGTGGGCAGAGTGTCCTCGACCGTAGTTCGGTAATTTTTGTTAATAATTTGATGATAAGTCCTCGCATTTAGCGGACAATCTTCGATATTAAGGTGTAATTTTGTAATGCATATGTGCGATAATTTCGCACATATGTCGTCTATAATTGTTTGATAGATAATTAAATAACATAAAACTATGCCTGATAACAAAAAAACTTCGACCAAAATGAAGGAGTACACCCACGAAGAGGCCCTTGCAACGGCAAGAGAGTACTTTCGTGGCGATGAACTTGCTGCAACCGTATGGCTCGGCAAGTATGCTCTGAAAGATTCGTTTGGCCGCATTTACGAGAACTCTCCCGTACAGATGCACCAACGTATCGCCAATGAGATTGCGCGCATCGAGAGCCGCTACCCCAACGGAATGAGTGCCGATGAGGTTTATGCTCTGCTCGATGGTTTCCGCTATATTATTCCGCAAGGAGGCCCTATGACGGGTATCGGTAACAATCTGCAAATTGCCTCGTTGTCGAACTGCTTTGTTATCGGTCACCGCACACCTGCCGACTCCTATGGTGGTATTATCCGTATCGACGAGGAGCAGGTGCAACTTATGAAACGTCGTGGTGGCGTGGGTCACGACCTGTCGCACCTTCGTCCTACAGGCAGCCCCGTACTTAATAGCGCTCTCACTTCGACAGGTATCGTTCCATTTATGGAGCGTTACTCCAACTCGACCCGTGAGGTTGCGCAAGATGGCCGTCGTGGTGCGCTTATGTTGTCGCTTTCGATTAAACACCCCGATGCCGAAAGTTTCATTGACGCCAAAGTCGAGACAGGCAAGATTACGGGCGCCAATGTATCTATCAAGATTGACGACGAGTTTATGCAATGTGTCGAGAATGGCACTCCGTATCACCAACAATTCCCCATCAAAGGCTCGAAACCGATGTACGAGAAGGATATCGATGCACAAGCTTTGTGGAATAAGATTATCCATAATGCTTGGAAGTCTGCCGAGCCGGGTGTGTTGTTCTGGGATACCATTACCCGTGAGTCGGTGCCCGATTGCTATGCTGATTACGGCTTTACGACCGTCTCGACCAATCCTTGTGGCGAAATTCCGTTGTGCCCCTACGATAGTTGTCGTCTGGTTGCGCTCAACCTATACAGCTATGTCAAAGAGCCGTTTACACCTCGTGCATCGTTCGATTTCGAACTGTTCAAGGCCCATATTGACCGTGCAATGAGAATTATGGACGACATAATCGATCTCGAAATCGAGAAGATTGAGGCGATTATCTCGAAGATTGAGGCCGACCCCGAGGAGGAGGATATTCGCCGTGTGGAGCGCGACTTGTGGGAGAAGATTCGTATCAAAGCTCTGCAAGGCCGCCGTACAGGTTTGGGTATCACTGCCGAGGGCGATATGTTGGCTGCGTTGGGCTATCGCTATGGTACTCCCGAGGCGTTGGAGTTTGCCGTTACCGTTCAACGTACTTTGGCCGTTGAGGCTTATCGTGCGTCGGTTACTATGGCCGAGGAGCGTGGCGCTTTCGAGATTTACAATGCCAAGAAAGAGAGTGGCAACCCGATGATTGCCCGTATCAAAGAGGCAGACCCCGAACTGTATAAACGAATGGTTAAATCGGGTCGCCGTAATATTGCAATGCTTACCATCGCCCCCACAGGAACAACCTCGCTTATGAGTCAAACCACTTCGGGTATCGAGCCGGTGTTCCGTCCTTACTATATGCGTCGTCGCAAGGTTAATCCCTCGGACAAGAATGTCAAAGTGTCGTATGTGGATAGCGTAGGCGATAGCTGGGAGGAGTATGTAGTGTATCACCACAAGTTCCTGACTTGGATGGAGGTTACAGGCAAGGATATCTCGAAGATTAACGACTATACAGCCGACCAACTCGACGAATTGGTTAAACAATCTCCTTACTATAAAGCAACTGCCGGTGATATTGATTGGGTTGCGAAGGTCGAGATGCAGGGAGCTATCCAGAAATGGGTGGACCACTCGATTTCGGTTACCGTGAATTTGCCTAATGAGATCAGCGAGCAGATGGTTGCCAAAGTGTATATGACTGCTTGGAAGTGCGGCTGTAAGGGTGTTACTGTCTATCGTGATGGCTCTCGTGCTGGTGTGCTTGTCGATAAGAAGAGCAGTTCGAAGGCGGGAGGCAAGGATTGTGGCTGTGATGAGTGGAAAGCTCCGTTGAAACGCCCCACCGAACTCGATGCCGATATTGTTCGCTTCAAGAATGGTATGGAGGATTGGATTGCGTTTGTGGGTATCTACGAGAATCGCCCTTATGAGATTTTTACAGGTCGTATCGAGGAAGACGCAATGGTTATCCCGCGCAAAATCAACAAGGGTAAGATTATTAAAGTTAAGGATGCCGAGGGCGTAAGCCGCTACGACTTCCAATACACCGACCGTTATGGCTATACAAGTACCATTGGTGGTATCTCGCGTCTGTTTGATAAGGAGTTCTGGAATTATGCCAAGCTGATTTCGGGTGTGCTTCGTAATGGTATGCCCATTGTCGATGTTGTCAATCTGGTTGATTCGTTGAGCCTCGATAGCGAAACAATTAACACTTGGAAGAACGGTGTGGCACGTGCATTGAAACCCTATATTACCGACGGAACCAAAGATAAACGCAAATGTCCGAACTGCGGTCAAAATACATTGGTTTATCAAAGCGGTTGCCCTGTATGTACCACATGCGGCTACTCGAAATGCGGTTGATATAGCGCAGAATTGTAGCGTGATAGCTGGCTTGGTTTTTGCTTTTTTTGAAAAAAAACGAAAAAAAATTGGTTGGTTTCGAAAAAAAACATTTACTTTGTATCGTATTGTAACTGACTATAAATGCGTTGCATAGCGGTATGAATCATTGGAAACTAATGCTGCTGGGCGTTTGAGTTGTTTGTAATATATTGATAATAAAGAAGTTAAACAGATAATAATTAAAAACGCAATGAAAAAACTTTTACTTACTCTTGCAGTGGTATTTGCTTCGACTGTTGCTTTTGCAGGCGAAAAAGATACCAAATGTGAGAAAACTTACGGTCCTTATGTGACTAACGGTTTTTGGGATAACTGGTATATCAGCGTTGGTGGTGGTCTTAACACCTGGGGCCGCGTTGATATCAAAGACAATGCAGCCACCGACAATCACTATCGTAACAAAATTCGTTGGATGATTGAGGGTAGCGTAGGCAAATGGATTACTCCTATCTTCGGAGCACGTTTGCATGGTCAAGGTACCTACTTCTTGTCGAGCTATACCAACGAGAAAGGCGCATATTTCAACTCTAATGTTCCTGCATCGAAATGGGGTCAATATACCTCGAAGTTTGGTTACGGCTTTGTAGATGTTGATGGTATGGTAAACCTTTCGAACTGGATTGGCGGCTACCGCGAGGATCGCGTTTATAGCGCAGTCGGTATCGCAGGTGTTGGTGTTGCTTGGAGCCGTGGTAAAAACGAGGATACCGGTGTTTGGACAACCAACGCGGAGTTCGGTATGTCGTTTGGCTTGAACAACGTGTTCCGTGTATGCGAGCAAGTTGATTTGAACCTCGAATTGAAAGCGCTTTTGCTCCGTCAGGAGTTTGCTGGTGAGGGTGCCGTTGGTATGTTGGGTGTTATCCCCTCGGTATCGGCTGGTGTAACCTATAAATTCAAACAACGTGGTTTCCAAACCGCTGCTGCTGTTGCCGCTGCTGCCGTAGCTGCTGCTAATGCAGAGGTTGCTCCTTACCAAGATCGTATCAAAGATCTCGAAAACGAGTTGGCAAACGCTAACGATCGTGCCGATAAACTCGCTAACGATTTGGCTACCGCCAACAACGACCTCGAAGAGTGCAAGAAACAAAGCAAACGCCCCAAAGGTTATGGTCCTAATGGTGCTAACCTCGAATCGGGTGTATCGTACACTGTATTCTTCCCCATCAACAAAGCAAACATCACCAAGAAAGATGAGGTTAACTTGGGCTATGTTGCTGACGAGATTAACGCAAATCCCGATTATAAATACACTGTATGCGGTTACGCAGACAAAGAGACCGGTACTGCCGAGTACAACCAAAAATTGTCGCAAAAACGTGCTGACAACGTGAAGAAAGTTTTGGTTGAGAAGTATGGTTGCAACGCCGATCAAATCGAGGCTGTTGGTTATGGTGATACCGTTGACAAATACGGTGCACAAATCCTCAACCGTGCAGCTTACGTAAACTAATCTCGGGTTACCGAAAGGGTTTAAGGGGTGGTCAAAACGACCGCCCCTTATTATTTGGGAATGTGCTTGGTGTGATAAAATAGGCTGTCACAATGTTGGATTGGACAGCCTATTTGTATAGAGAGTTCGATATGTCTCCGTTTGAGAGTAAATGTTGTGAATGTGAGCCTATAATAAATCGGCTTCGTAGAGAAGGATTAACTGTTCGAGAACGCGGTCGCGCTCTTCGCGGTCATACTCGTCTTTGAGGTCTTG
>SUZD01000016.1 GCA_015060105.1 Rikenellaceae bacterium
CGGATACCATCTCATTTCGACAAAGTGCCTTGTACTACAATTTAGAATTTGATTTCGGCGGCGTTACGCTCTACATCAAATCCAATCGAGCGAAACCAAGGGAACATATCGCGCCCCATAGCCACACTCATAAGAGCCACCGTATTATTGGCATCCATACGAGTTACTTGGTCTTTGCCTGCGAGTTTACGTTTTGCCTTATAGTAATCGGCAACCCAATCGGGATTTTCTTTGCGAAGTTGCTCGAAAATCCACATTGACTTACCCCAATGCACGCCATAGAGTTTATTTTGAGGTATATCCTCAACGCCCTCTTTCCAACTTTTACCATCTACATCATAAAGGTCGAAGTTGGGGTCCAATTTGGTCGCTTGGCGAATAGTATTGGCAATACGACGCTCTGCCTCGGCTTTATGACCGAGCTGCATCATTGCAAGATAACCAACATAGGTAGCGATAGGCTCATTCCAAATCTCGGCCCAAGGCAACACCCAAGAGTGTACCGACTCATGTGTGATGAACTCAATCATTGAGTCCTCACGTTTGGGGAAGTCGCCCCACCATACAGCCAACGCGATAACCTCGCCGGCCGAGTAACCACCACCAGCAGTCGGGATAAGAACAATCTTCGAGCCCATATTAGCCGACAGAGGAACACCCATAATTTGCTCAACAACGGGCATAGTCTGTTTGGCAATATTAAACATAGCCTCGGCACAAGGTGCAAGGTAATCGTTATAGGTAATATCCAAGCCATCGCGTTGGATTTTATTCTCAACGCACTCGATATATTGGTGACGAAGTCCTTTATCGGGATCAACCTTCTTGCCGCCACGAACAACATCACGCCATACGCGATGCCACATTTCGCGATTGATAGTATCATAAATATCGTCGGTATTATCACCCAACAGACCGCGAACGCCTACCAACACTCGACCTTTACCGCTTTTGGTATAGGCCAGCATAGGGCGACCCTCGGCGTCCTCCACCGCAACAGTCCACTTTGCAGGTTTTTGCAGATGAAGGTGTTGACGTGCTGAGGCTTTCATTGCCACCTCGGGAGCCGTAGCATAGGGCTCGGCGGCTTTCAAAGGTGCCTTGACGCCATCAACAAACGAAGCTCCGAACAGGGTTGCCAAATCGTTTTGCGAGGTGCTTGTACCATTGCTCAAAATCATCAAACTTCCACCCTCTTTGAGGAATGCTTTAATCTTGGCAATATCTTTCTCGACATAAGGGAGGCGGTCATCGCAGTTGAACAACATCAACATATTGGCATTCGACAGGTCAGTATTATAGATACAACTCCAACCCGTTGTATATTTATCCTCGCCACCATTCAGATATTGGCGTTTGAAACCCCAATCTGCATGAAAGTCGTAATAGTGCGACAAGTTATTGATTGCATACACTATCGGCTCTTGTTTCTGCGCCGACACCTCGACGGCAAAACCAGAGCATACAGCAAGTGCAAGCAATACTACTTTTACAAATCTCATAACTCTTACAAATTATTTAATTTCACGAGCCTCAACACCCTCGGCAGTAACTGCTACGGGATTGATTGTTCCGTCCTCGTTGAAGGTCATCTTCTCGACACAGCAAACGCGATCGTGAGGACCTGCCTGCATCGAAGGACGACGGTGATAGAAGAAATACCAATCATCCGTTCCGGGAACATTAACAACCGAGTGGTGACCTGCGCCATTACCTACGGTCTCGTTACGCAGGATAGCGGCACCAATACGCTCGAAGGGACCAAAAGGCGAATCACTGATTGCATACGCAACATTATAGCTCGAATTGGTAAAAGCACCCTCACTCCACATAAAATAGTATTTACCGTTGCGTTTGAAGATGAACGAGCCCTCGGTATAGCCACGAGGAGTAACCTCCATAAACTTCACGCTATCGGGATTGATGCTGCCACCTTCGTTATAAACAACGCCGTTATACTCAAACTCCACAACGCTCTTCAAATCGTAGCTGAGTTTTACAACGTTGCAGTGACCCCAACCGCCATAGTACATATAGGTCGAGCCGTCGTCATCAACAAACAGACATTGGTCGATAGGTTGTGCGTTATTGGCAATAGTCGAGATAAGGGGTGCGCCGATATGGTCACTGAACGGGCCTGCGGGGTTATCTGCCACTGCGATACCGATACCACCATAGGGGTCGCCATAGGGAACATTGTTTGCACCAAAGATAAGGTAGTATTTACCATCGCGCTCCAATGCTGCGGGTGCCCACATAGCCTCTTTTGCCCACTTAATCGAATCAACTGTCAGCACTTTCTCGTGACGAGTCCAATTAACAAGGTCTTTCGACGAGAAGCAATCCATCGATTTTTGCTCGTGGAAAGCCAACGAGTTGGTAGGATAAACCCAATAGGTATCGCCATAAATCATTGCATGGGGATCGGCATACCAACCCTCAAAAATAGGGTTACCCGACATTTTAGGCTCGCAAGAGGTCAAGCCGAGGGCTGCAACGCAACCCAAAAAAGTAAATAGTTTTTTCATAACTCTAATTATTTTGTTGTTTAATTGTTTCGGGATATTCGACATCTGTCAAAAACAGACCTGCCGCAGGAGCCGAAGCACTCGACAGGCTCAAATCACGGGCACGGACAATCTCGCCAAAGCGTTCCGAAGTTATCTTACCACGACCCACATCGACCAGCGTTCCGACAATAGCACGCACCATATTACGCAGAAAACGATTGGCTCGAATAGTAAACACAAGTTCACTCTCTCCCACCCTCTCCCAACGGGCGTGGCTAACATGACAGATATTGGTATGATTATTTGAATTCAATTTGGCAAACGATGTAAAATCTTCGTTTATCAGGAGGTATTCGGCTGCGGTATTCATCGCCTCGACATCAAGCGCACCATAATACTGCCACGCAACATGTTTGCGGAACGGGTCTTTACCCAAGATTATATGGTAACGATACTCGCGACTAATAGCATCAAAGCGGGCGTGAGCGCTATCCGACACTTCATACACACGATAAACAGCGATATCGAAAGGCAACATCGAGTTAAGATGATAACAGAAGTCCTTACAATCGGATATCTCGCGCACAGAGTCGAAGTGAGCCACATAGTACGATGCATTCACACCCGTATCGGTACGACCTGCGCCCACAATCTCAATCGTAGCGCCCAAAAGTTTCGACAGATTCTCTTCGAGAGTTTGTTGCACAGAGGGGGCATTAGGCTGACGCTGCCAACCATTATACGACGCACCCGAATATGCCAACTCCAAGAAATATCTCATATTTTACAAAGATACAAAAAGTTATCGGATTTCAAAATAAGCGTCTATACAAATAGATAAAAAAAAGAGGTCGCCCTACAAGTTTTTGAAGGGCAACCTCTTTTTCGTGACGTTATGATAAGCTACATCAACTTGGCAAACAACTTACCAAATGCTGTCTCATTGTGCAACAATGCGGGCAGAGCCTCGATTGCAACACGCTCCTGAGTCATCGAGTCGCGGTGACGAACGGTAACGGTACGGTCGCTCAATGTTTGAGTATCAACGGTGATACAGAGCGGTGTTCCGATAGCGTCTTGGCGACGATAGCGTTTACCGATACTGTCTTTCTCGTCGTATTGAACATTGTAGTCGAATTTGAGCATATCGACAATCTCACGGCCAATCTCGGGCATTCCGTCCTTCTTGACAAGCGGAAGAATTGCAGCCTTGACAGGAGCAAGCTGCGCAGGAATACGGAGAACGGTACGCTCCTCGCCATTTTCGAGTTTCTCCTCGCAATAAGCGGCCGACAACACTTGCAAAATCATACGATCGACACCAATCGAAGTCTCAACCACATAGGGCACATAACTCTCGCCTGTCTCTGCATCGAAATACTGCATCTTCTTGCCCGAATACTTTTGGTGCTGACCCAAGTCGTAGTCGGTACGCGAGTGAATACCCTCAACCTCTTTGAAGCCAAACGGGAAGTTGAACTCCACATCGGTTGCCGCATTAGCATAGAACGCCAATTTCTCGTGGTCGTGGAAGCGGTAGTTTTGTGCACCGAAACCGAGTGCTTGGTGCCACTTCATTCGGAAGTTTTTCCAATGCTCAAACCAACGCATCTCCTCGCCCGGGCGAACGAAGAACTGCATCTCCATTTGCTCGAACTCACGCATACGGAAGATAAACTGACGAGCCACAATCTCATTACGGAAAGCCTTACCAATTTGTGCAATACCGAAAGGAAGTTTCATACGACCTGTCTTTTGCACATTGAGGAAGTTCACAAAGATACCTTGTGCAGTCTCGGGACGAAGGTAGATAGTATTAGCACCGTCCGACAACGAGCCGATTTTGGTATCGAACATAAGGTTAAATTGGCGCACCTCTGTCCAGTTGCGAGTTCCCGAAATGGGGCAAACAATCTCGCAATCAATAATGATTTGGCGCAAGCCTTCGAGGTCATTGGCATTCAAAGCGTCAGCCATGCGTTGATTTACAGCATCACGTTTCGCTTTAATATCAAGTACACGAGGCGAAGTTGCCAAGTATTGCTCCTCGTTGAACGACTCGCCAAAGCGTTTGCGAGCCTTCTCGACCTCTTTATTGATTTTCTCGTCTTGTTTTGCAATCCAATCCTCGATAAGCACATCGGCACGATAGCGTTTCTTACTATCTTTATTATCAATCAGCGGGTCATTGAATGCGCTGACGTGACCTGACGCCTCCCAAGTTTTGGGGTGCATAAAAATAGCTGCGTCAATACCAACTACATTGTCGTGAAGTTTGGTCATCGCGTCCCACCAATAGCGTTTTACGTTATTTTTAAGCTCTACGCCAAGTTGTCCGTAGTCATACACTGCGCTCAATCCGTCATAAATCTCGCTCGAAGGAAAGATAAAGCCGTACTCTTTGCAGTGAGCCACGAGTTTCTTGAAAAGTTCCTCTTGTGTCATATCGTTACAAAATTTTATTTGGCCACAAAAATACGTTTTTTTTATCAACTACACACATCTGCGTTTCGTTTTTTCGCAGGAAAGCCGTAACTTTGCACTGTATGGCAAGAATTTTAGCGATAGATTACGGTGCAAAGCGTACAGGGATTGCGGTTACCGACCCGCTGGGAATCATAGCACAACCTCTCGAAACGGTTGCAACAGCAGAGTTGATGACATTCCTGAAACAGTACACCCAAAAAGAGAGCGTCGAGCAGATTGTCGTTGGATTACCCAAGCAGATGGACGGCTCGGCGTCGGAAAATTTCGCCCGCATAGAGCCTTTTGTCAATCGTCTGCGCAAGGAGTTGCCCACAATTCCCGTTGAGTATTACGACGAGCGTTTTACCTCGGTATTGGCTCATCGCGCTATGATTGATGGTGGTGTTCGTAAGATGGACCGACGCGACAAGGCTATGGTTGATCGTATCAGTGCCGCTATTATTCTGCAAGGTTGGATGGATTCCAAAAAATAAGAAACTATGATATATCCTATTGTAATTTATGGTGCCTCGGAGTTGAAAGCTCTCTCGGCACCCATCGAGAAAGGAAGCATCGACGTCAAGACGCTCTCCGAAGATATGTTCGCCACTATGTATCAAGCAGGAGGTGTCGGTTTGGCTGCGCCTCAAATCGGAATGAATATCCGTATGTTTGTAGTTGATGCCTCGCCTTGGGCCGAAGAGGAGCCCGCTTTGGCCGACTTCAAAAAGACCTTTATCAATGCCGAGATTTACGAATATGGTGACGAAGAGGATTATTTCTCGGAGGGTTGTTTGAGTCTGCCCGGATTGTACGAAGATGTAAAACGCCCCACCTCTATACGTATTCGCTATGTTGATGAGAATTGGGAAGAGCACGACGAGTTTTATGACGGTTATGCTGCGCGCGTTATCCAGCACGAGTACGACCACCTCGACGGCAAGGTATTTACTGACCGCTTGTCACCTCTGCGTAAAAAGTTGGTTAAAGGCAAACTTGTCGGTTTTACCAAAGGCAAATACAAAGCCTCGTACCGCACGAAGTAAGCAGACGGTAATCAGGTAACAACATAACAGCGGCAATCTCCTTTCGAGATTGCCGCTGTTATGTTATTTCTTACCATAGGTTTTCTCAATCCACCTTTCGGTTTCGGCATCAAGAGGAGACTGCACAAAATTGTCACCCTCCCTGGCCGGCAAACCCGCCAATCTGCGAATCGTACCCTCTGCAAACATAGGATGGAAATCATCATTGAGCACACGTCCATCGGGACCTACAAGGATATAGCGAGGTATTCCCGATATACCAAACAACTCTTCCAAGCAGTTCTTATCATCCGTGGAGAGCTCCATACGGTTGGTCATCTTCTGTTCGGTCACATACTCGTTATATTTGGGATGTTGCACCTCATTCTCTCCGCAGACAAACACCAACTTGAAGTGCTCGCAACCATCCAATTCCTGACGCAAATCTGCTGACTGCTGAATCCAACTACGGCATGGGCCACAGCCAAGTCCCCAGAAATCGAGCAACACCGCCTTACCTCGATAGGGCTCCAACAGACGATGGAACACCTTTCCGGTAAGCGTATTTGGCGCCTCATAAGCGCTCTTTTTCGACCCCTTTTTCTGTTGTTTGGACATCCGCAGGAGCTCGTCACGAGCTGCAGGAGTGGTATTATCCAACAAATAGTCAACCGCTCTTTTTGCCAACTTGGCTTTATTCATAACGGTGTACCACGCCATGTTCGACCCATATAGGCGACACAGCACCAGATCACTCATCACGTTCGGTGCCGGCTGCCCATACACTCGGGACATACCATCGATGGCGTAATCAACCTTACGGCAAAGAGAGTCCACTGCACTGTCATCATTGGCAACTACCGACATGGGTTTCCACACGGGAGCGGAGTACTCCACTCGATTGACAACAATATCATCCGTCACAAGGAACGCAGGCGAGCCAAAATCCATATCGGCACTCGCCAAATGATAGAGCGAATCCGGCAAAGACTCCTTGACCCTGCCGTAGTGATTGCGAATATCCGGATAGTCGAGAATGTCGGTCAGAAACTCTGCGGCATTGTTCTGACGAACTATCTCCTCGACTTTGGGACTCACCGGGTTACGACGGAACATATCATCTATAGACGCGACCGAACGGTTGTAGCTCTCGCGTTGTCGGAGGTAGTAGTCAGTACAATTAAGCGTTTTGGCATCTTCGGCCAATTGTCGGTAATTCACCCCGATGTCATGATACATCTTCACCTCTCGGAACGAGCGACGCAACTGCACATTTACGTCCGCCGCGGGGCCCATAACACACATCTTGCGGTGGCCATATTGATTGGGGCCATACGATTTGCCACGCATCTCGGTCCAATCAACATAGAGCATAACTGTCTGACCCGGCTCTCCATAGAAAAACAGATGGAACATATCCTTACCCACGCCCATACGAGCAGCCGTCCATATTGGGTGTTTGGCAGGAATATCACACTCAAAACGGCCATCGGAGTGGATGTGCACTACTCGGGGCTTACCATCTCGCGTAAACACATCACGCAAATAGGCCATCGAGCCTGTCGAAAAGCCAAGTTCGGGGGTATAGCCATGCAGATAACCACGCAGATGTATCGTGTCGTTCCTGAAGAAGTTCTCCGCATCCAGCTTCTCGTCGGGATTGATGGGTTGGTATTGGGTTATGACGTTGCCATTCTGCGAGAGCAGCTCCCTTTTGTGAGCCGAGCCAAGGAGAATGACAGGGCCATCGCCGTATGAGATGTGCAGCGTTTGGGTCTTTCGGCCATTGCGCAGGCGGACAACATAGTAATGCTCGTGTTTCTTTGTCACCTTGTCGTACTCCCAAAAGTCGCTATCCCAAATAGCGAATTCCTCGTAAAGTCCAATGGTCCAAGTGCGACTATCGCCCACTGTAAACCAATTGCCGTGGAATCGTTCATCAAGCCCTTGAGCCGAGGCAAGACACCAGCACAGGAGTACACCAAATAGAGTTATGGCCCTTTTCATTTTCATTTTCATTTTCATTTTCATTTTCATTTTCCATATAATATATACGGGAATCTCGCCCTAAACATAACGCCGTTTTGACGCTTTTTGGAGAGAAAAGGTTACAGAACTCGGATAATATTTATTCCGTCACGCAGTGGGAGTATCACATTCTCGACCCTCGCATCTTCGACAACCATACGATTAAATTCGAGTATTGCTTGGGTATGGCGGTCGTTTGACTTAATCTCCTCAACAACTTTACCCGACCACAAAACATTATCAGCCAAGATGACACTTCCGGAGTGGACACAGCCACTCATCAACATTCGGTAGTACTCGGGGTACTCGCGTTTGTCACCGTCCATAAACACCAAATCGAACTCACCCAACGAAGGTACGATATCGAGCGCCGAGCCGATATGCAGGTGTACCTTTGAGCCATAGGGGCTACGCTCCAAGAACTCGGTAATAATAGGCTCCAACTCGTCTTCGATTTCGATTGTATGCAACTCTGCATCATCGGCCAGTCCCGCAGCCATAGACAACGCAGAATATCCCGTAAAAGTACCTATTTCGAGCACTCGGCGGGGATTGAACATTCGCACCAATATCTCCAAAAAGCGACCCTGCACCTGTCCCGACAACATTCGGGGTTGGATTACTCGTTGATGTGTGGCTCTATCCAATTCGGCAAGCAGAGGCTCTTCGGGCGAAGAGTTTTCGCGCAGATAGCGTTCCAAGTCGGCGTTCATATTATTTATATATAAGTGTAGAAAAATTCGGAAAAATCTCGTTTGCGACCTCACATAGTTGGTCGGCTGTGATGGCGTTTATCTTACGATATATAACATCGCTGTCATCGACCGCATCAAACACCAGCATACTCTTGGCTGCTCCCAACATATTACCCTCGGGATTCTCCATCGAGATAGCAAATTGCCCCATATACTGTTTCTTTGCCATCGACAATTTGAGTGACGACAATTTATGGTCGCAGAGCTCTTTGAGTTGGTTTTGTACAAGTTCGATACAACGCTCCATTTTGTCGCGGTCGGAACTGAAATAGATGGTTGCCAAGCCCGAGTCCGAGATGGGATTATAGGAAGCCTCGACGGTATAAGACAGGCCATTGTGCTCTCTTAACAATATATTGAGCATCGAGTTTGCCGCAGGCCCTCCGAGCATATTGACAAGCAGGGCAAGAGGCAGACGGCGGTCATCTTGCAGGTTATAGGCGCGACCACCCAGGATACAATGCGCCTGATGTGCCCCAGACTTATGAATACTCTTCTCGAAGCGGTCCACAGGTTCGGGAGCCACGCGCTCAAACCCACGCACACGGGGCTCAACATCGGCTAAATATTTTCGCAGATTACGCTCAACAACGGCTGTTGACATACCTCCTGTCGAAGCAAAAACCATCTGATCGGGAGTATAGGTACGATGTACAAAGTCACGCAACATTTGTGGTGAGATACGGCGAACGCTACGACTTGTACCAAGAATATTACCCGCCAACGAGGAGCCAGCAAACAATTCTGCCTCGAATGTATCGAATATAGTTTCGGCAGGAATATCGCGATAAGTATTTATTTCATCGATTACAACCTCCTTCTCACGCTCAACCTCGCGGTCTGGAAAAGTCGAATTGAACACAATATCGGCAATGAGTTCTACGGCTTTGGGGAAGTCGCTTCGCAGAGTGGTGGCGTGTACCGTTGTATCCTCTTTGGTAGTAAAGGCATTCAACTCGCCACCCAGATTTTCCAAGCGGCAATTAACCTGATAGGCTTTGCGGCGCACCGTACCCTTAAACAATGTATGTTCGGTCAAGTGGGCTGCACCAAGCTCTCCGGGCAGTTCATCACGCGAGCCCGCATTAACCATAAGGCAACAATGCGCCACCTGTGAACGGGTACGGCGATGAATACAGCGAACGCCACTCGGCAATGTAAAAGTATCGAATTCCATTATCGTTTCATTAACGGTTTAAGGTATCGGGCAGTATAACTCTCATCACATTCGGCAAGCTCGGCAGGCGTTCCCGCAAAAAGCAGGTTACCTCCCTTTTCGCCACCCTCGGGGCCGAGGTCTATTACCCAATCTGCGCATTTCACCACGTCCATATTGTGTTCGACAACGACAACCGTATGTCCTTTGCGAATCAAGGCCGAAAATGCCTCCAAAAGTTTATCTATATCGTAGAAATGCAATCCTGTCGTGGGTTCGTCGAAGATAAACATTATATGTTCCGAGCTACTCTCTTTGAGTAGGAACGAGGCCAATTTTACACGCTGACTCTCGCCACCCGACAGAGTCGAAGAACTTTGTCCCAATTTGACATAACCCAAGCCCACTGCCTGCAATGCTTTCAATCTATCGACAATGCGTTTTGCCGTTGCATTTTGGTCCTCTCCGAAGAACGCCACCGCCTCATTGACGCTCATATCAAGCACATCGGAGATACTCTTATCGCGATATTTAACCTCCAACACCTCGTCCTTGAAGCGATGACCGCCACACGACTGACAGGTCAATTCAACATCGGCCATAAACTGCATACCGACCTTTATAACTCCCTCGCCTTGACACTCCTCGCAACGACCGCCCGGGGTATTGAACGAGAAGTACGCGGGAGTCATACCCGTATGTTTGGCAAAAGGTTGGTCGGCAAACAACTTACGAATCTCGTCGTATGCTTTAATATAAGTTACGGGGTTGGAGCGGGTCGATTTACCGATAGGATTTTGATCGACCATCTCGACAGCCGACAGCATTTTGAAATCTCCTGCAAGCTCCTTAAACTCACCAGGATTGTCGCCCGTTTCATTCAATTCTCGGCGTAGTGCGGGGTACAAAACTCCCTTTACAAGCGAGGATTTTCCACTTCCACTGACACCCGTGACACAGGTCATAACACCTAGCGGAATACGGACATCAAAACCTTTCAAGTTATGTTCACGTACACCTCGGAGCAGGATACTATGGCTCCAACCTCGGGGGGCTATTTCGGGGCCTACCACACGGCGACCATTCAGATATTCGGCAGTAATACTCTCGGGGCATTGCAACAACTCTTCGAGTGTTCCATTGCAAACCACCTCGCCTCCAAAAGCACCAGCTTTCGGTCCCATATCTATTATTCGGTCGGCACTACGCATTATCTCTGCATCGTGTTCGACAACAATAACCGTATTACCCAAATCGCGCAGGCTCTTCAAAACCTTTATCAAGCGGTCGGTATCGCGCGGATGAAGGCCAATACTTGGCTCATCAAGGATATAGAGCGAGCCAACAAGGGTGCTTCCCAACTGCTGACTCAAATTGATGCGTTGACTCTCGCCACCCGACAGCGTTGAAGACAAGCGGTCAAGAGTAAGATACTCCAAACCGACATCGCACAGGCAACGCAAACGGTTGCGTATTTCGACTATAATTCGTGCGGCTTTGGCAGTATCATACTCGTCTAGTTGCAGAGCGTCAAACCAAGCCGACAACTCACCCACACTCATTGTCACAAGTTCCGTAATACCCTTACCACCCACCTTGACATAGGTAGCCTCACGACGCAGACGTCCACCTTCACATTCGGGGCAGAGTGTCTTGCCCGTAAAACGCGACAGCATCACTCTATACTGCACCTTATAGCGTTGGCTTTCGAGATATTTGAAAAACTCGTCAAGTCCGTGAAACCACTCATTGCCAGTCCACAACAGGCGTTTCTCGGCGTGGGTCAATTTATAGAACGGGCGATGAATAGGAAATCCCGAATCTGCGGCCGAATCAATAAGTTGCTGACGCCACCACCCCATTGTCTCTCCTCGCCAACACACAACGGCACCTTCAAACACCGATTTGGTCTTATCGGGCACAACAAGGTTTTCGTCGATACCTACGACACGGCCATAACCCTCGCACACGGGGCAAGCTCCAATGGGATTATTAAAACTGAAAAGGTGTTCGGTTGGGGGTTCAAATCGGATACCATCCATTTCGTAACGCGACGAGAACTCGCGCACTTCGGTCGAGATTATACGGCATATTCCGTCGCCATACGAAAAAGCCTTTGACACCGAGTCGCCCAAAGTCGTAATGCTATCGGCATCAAACGACACTCTACGGCGGTCGATGACTACATTGATATTGTTTGTGGGGGTTGAATCGGTGACACGAGGCAAGAAGTCGTCGATAAACTCCACCTCGCCGTCAATCTCCAATCGTTGAATACCATCTTTGAGCAAAAGGGTCAAACGCTCGATAAGTCCTTGTCCTGCGTGCAGATGCAGTGGGGCTGCCACAATAACCCTACTCCCCTCACCAAGCGACTGAATATACTCAACTACATCGTCCGTCGAATAGCACTTAACTTCGAGTCCCGAAACGGGCGAAAAGGTGTGTCCTACACGGGCATAAAGCAGTTTTAGGTAATCGTATATCTCGGTAGTAGTACCTACTGTTGAGCGCGGATTACGGCTACTAACTTTCTGCTCGATTGCAATCGCAGGAGCTATTCCGTCAATATAATCAACATCGGGCTTCTCCAAGCGACCCAAAAACTGACGAGCATAAGCAGACAGACTCTCCACATAGCGGCGACGGCCCTCGGCAAAGATAGTATCAAATGCCAATGTCGATTTACCACTACCCGACAAACCCGTAACTACAACCAACTGTTTGTGAGGAATGGTAACATCTATATTTTTCAGATTGTGGACTCTTGCGCCGCGTATTTCAATCTTATCTGCCAACTACTTATCTATTTAATCTCGAATCGTTCGGTATGTTTCTCGCAATAGCGGCAACGAAGCGACACTTTCTCGCCCTCGTGCAACACCGAGAATGCGGTTTCGACGGGTTGATGATTGGTAATACAAGCCGGATTGGCACACTTAACAAAGCCGCGCACCTCTTCGGGCAGGGTTACACAACGTTTATCGGTAACGCTATAATTACGAATAGTATTGACAATGGCATTGGGCGCAATGAGAGCTATCTTGTTAATCTCATCGGTTTCGAGGTAGCGGTCATTGATTTTGATAATCGCCTTGGTGCCCATACGTTTACTTTCGAGGTTAGCACCAAAAGTCATACGATGTTCGGCGTCATTATCCAAGTTCATAATGCGGATAATCTTGAACAGAGCCGATGCGGGGATATGGTCAATAACTGTTCCATTCTCGATGGCGCGAACAGCCATCACTGTATTATCTTGTTGTCCCATAATGTACTTTGTTTATTGTTTAACGCCCAAAAGGTAACTGATAATTGCCATACGGGTATATACTCCGTTCTCGGTTTGATTGAAATAGTATGCATGAGGATTGGCATCGACCGATTGCTCTATCTCGCCGACACGGGGCAGCGGGTGGAGAATCTTCATAGTCGGTTTCACATTTTCGAGCATACTGTTTTTGAGCACATATACATTCTTCATACGCTCATACTCCATCGGGTCGTTGAAACGCTCCTTTTGAACACGAGTCATATATACAATATCTGCCTCGTTAATCGCTTCGTCAATCTCTTGCTTAACGGTATAGGCAATTCCGAGTTTATCGAGGAACATGGTATATTCGCGCGGCATTTGCAACTCGGGAGGCGACACAAAGGTAAATGTCGGATTGAAGTGCGACAATGCTTGCAACAACGAGTGAACGGTACGACCATACTTCAAATCGCCGACCATCATGATATTGATATTATCCAAGCGGCCTTGTGTTTTCTTTATCGAGAAGATGTCGAGAAGCGTTTGCGATGGGTGTTGATTGGCACCATCGCCGGCATTAACAATAGGCACCTTCGAAAACTCGCTCGCATAGCGGGGCGCGCCCTCCAAGCTGTGGCGCATAACAATCATATCGCAATAGTTCGATATAACCTGAATGGTATCGTGGAATGTTTCGCCCTTCGACACACTCGTATTCGAAGCATCGGAAAATCCGATTACTCGCGCTCCAAGTCGATTCATCGCGCTCTCGAAACTCAAACGAGTACGGGTCGATGGTTCAAAAAACAACGAGGCTATGACACGACCTTGCAATAGCGGTTCATAGGGGTGTTCCTCGAAATAGGCTGCCAATTCGGTGATACGGATAATCTCCTCTTTGGTCAGGTCGGTAATTGAGATAAGACTTCGTTTACTCATACTGGTTTATTTTGTAGTTACGGTTACTCCTTCGGTTTTCGACAACTTATCAATCAGTTGTTCGGCTCGGCTTTGGCGTATAGCCAGACGCATCGAGCATAGGTTATCAAACTCTTGCGACAGCACTTTGGGCGACATCTCCTTGACAATCTTCATCACACCATTCATCGCCACAAACGAGTATTGCACATCAACAACGGTATCGACCGTACGTTCAACTATTGTCGCAACGTCCAGCACATCGGAGGTGCTCTGTTTGTAGGCGGCAATAAGGCCCGAAACGCCCAACTTTGTTCCTCCGAAATAGCGCACCACGACAACCAGACAATCGGTTACTTCGCGCGAAAGCAGTTGGCCAAGTATTGGCTTTCCCGCCGTACTCGAAGGCTCGCCATCATCATTAGCCCGACTATGTTCACCACGAGGGCCAAGACGCCAAGCGTAGCAATGATGGGTGGCATCGTAATATTTTTTGCGCAACTCGTCGAGGTGCTCTTTTATTTGTTCCTCGGAGGTGACATGATAGGCAAACGTCAGGAATTTGCTGCTCAACTGTTTGTAAATACACTCGGCAGCACCCTCTATTGTCTTATACACGTCGTTCTCCATCAGCACTATTGGTCAAAACCTTTGAACATTCTACTCCAACGGATATTGTCGGGGAAGCTCTTATCGGGATCCAACGACAACCATACAAATCGCGGGTGTCCTACTATATGGTCCTCGGGTACGAATCCCCAAAAGCGAGAATCCGCAGAGTTGTGGCGGTTATCGCCCATCATAAAGTAGTAATCCATCTTAAAGGTATAGCTATCGGCTGGCTCGCCATTGATATATATCACATCGCCATCAACTTTCAACTCATTCTGTTCATAGACGTCGATAATGCGCTCATACAGAGGTAGATTATCGGTTGTAAGTGCAACAGTAGCGCCTTTGGCGGGCACCCACAGCGGGCCAAACACATCTTCGGTCCAACGGAAATCGCCCGGGAAGAATACATAAGACTCCAAGCGGTCCACCCAACGCTCAACGCTCACAACATTACTACTGCTACGCAAAGCCTTGACATCGGAATCACGCAGATACAATAGATAGATATTATGCACACGGTCATAATCGACCATATCATAACTACTGATGTCGAGTCTATCGAACACCGATTTCGACAATGGCGACGAGGTCATAACCTGATAGAGATATTGACGCTCTTGGGGGTCATCAAACTCAACACCATTGACATAAAGCACTCCATCACGCACCTCAACGGTATCATTCGGGATACCTACGGCTCGTTTCACATAGTTCTCGCGGCGATCGACGGGGCGCGCCTCGATAGTATAATCTTGTGCCAATTTGCGACGGGCCGAAGCGCCATAACGGCGTTGATAATCTTTGAGAACATCGTAGTAGTTTGTCGCTTGTTGTTCGAGCAAAACCGTATCGCCTGTGGGATAGTTAAACACCACAATATCGCCACGCTCAACACTGCGGCGACCTGCAATACGTTTATAGGGGTATTGCAAAGCCTCGCTATACGATTTACCTCCGGTAAATGGCATTGTATTGTGTACCAACGGCATAGCAATAGGTGTATTGGGCATTTTGGGTCCATAAGTGATTTTACTCACATAGAGGTAGTCACCAACCATCATACTACCCTCCATCGAAGGCGAGGGTATTTTATACATCTGAAAGACATAGATATGGATAATCGAAGCAACGGCAGCGGCCCAAACGATAGCCTCAACCCAACTCATTATCTCTTTCACTACTCTATTGTTTGCCTTCCACGATTTATAGTGGCTCCACACATAGCGATTAAACAATTTGCTGACGCACAAGTCAAAGATGACGGGGACACCCAGCAACCACCACAAATTGTCGGTCCACACAACAAACCACAACACATAAATTGTGGTCCAAAATGCGAAACGCACCCAACGATTAGTTATTATACTTTTCAATTTGCCCATATCAGCAGCTACTCGAACTTAAACAAATCGCTCATTGTAAAACAGCCTTTCTTGCCAACGATAAACTCGGCAGCAAGTACAGCGCCCAATGCAAAGCCGGCACGGCTCTTGGCGTCGTGTGTAAGGGTAATCACATCGGCGTCGGACTCATAGCGAACGGTATGGATTCCGGGGACCTCGCCCTCGCGGAACGAAACGATAGGCAGGCTATCCTCGGCAACACTACCCTCGCCCTCAATCAAAGTCCAATTTTTAATGGTCGGGATTTCCGACAAGATACCCTCGGCCAAAGTGATAGCGGTACCGCTCGGAGCGTCCTTCTTGTGAATATGATGAGTCTCCTCCATCGACACCTTATAGCCACCGATAGTATTCATTATTTGGGCGAGTTTGCGGCTCAATGCGAACATCACATTAACGCCTACGCTATAATTTGACGAGTAGAAGAATGCGCCATTATTCGCTTCGCAAAGCTCTTTTGCCTCGGCCATACGCTCGCCCCACGCAGTTGTACCACACACAACGGGGAGTCCCATTTCAAGACATTTACGAACATTGGCAAACGCTGCATCGGGAGCCGAAAACTCGATTGCGACATCAATATCGGCACACTTCTCGGCGCACAAGTCCGAGGCGTTATCGATATCTATAATCAGCGCAACATCGTGTCCACGCTCTTTGAGGATACTCTCGATGATATGGCCCATTTTGCCATAACCTATAATTGCGACTCTCATACCCTACTCTCCTCCCATTCCAAGTTGTGCAACAGCGGTGTCGATACGCTTCAACACTTCGTCTTTGCCGACAAGGGCCAACACATCGAACATTCCGGGGCCTTTACAAGCACCCACAACGCTCAAACGCAGAGTATTGATAATTTGGCCGGCCGAATAGCCCGTACTCTCAATCCATTGATGAAGTGCAGCATCGGTATTCTCAATCGAGAAGTCCTCAATCGAGGCCAACAGTTCACGCACCTCCAATAATTTAGCGGGATTCTCGCCCTTCCAATATTTCTTAACGCCTTTGGCATCGTACTCGGTAGGAGCAACAAAGAAGTAATTGGAGAGTTCCCAGAAGTCAGCAGGGAATGTCGAACGCTCTTTGATATGACCGCCAATAGTTGCTGCAAGCTCATCGCTACACTCGATACCGTGCTCCTTCAAAATGGGTTTCAGCAGTGCGCCAATCTCCTCATTCGATTTGCGGTGCATATATTGTCCATTAAACCAATGCGCCTTCTCGGGTTGGAAACGAGCACCCGATTTACTTACACGCTCCAACGAGAACGCCTCAATCAGCTCGTCCATCGAGAACAGCTCTTGCTCGGTGCCGGGGTTCCAGCCAAGCAGAGCCAACATATTGATAAATGCCTCGGGGAAATATCCGTCCTCGCGATAGCCGCGTGACACCTCGCCATCGGGAGCAACCCAACGCAACGGGAATACGGGAAAACCGAATTTATCGCCATCGCGTTTGCTCAATTTGCCCTGTCCTGTCGGTTTCAACAGCAACGGAAGGTGACCAAACTCGGGCATAGTATCACTCCAACCAAGCGCACGATACAACAAGTAGTGCAACGGCAACGAAGGCAACCACTCCTCGCCACGAAT
Organism: Rikenellaceae bacterium; assembly: GCA_015060105.1. Lineage (GTDB taxonomy): Bacteria > Bacteroidota > Bacteroidia > Bacteroidales > Rikenellaceae > UBA940. The sequence continues at coordinate 17,728 of SUZD01000016.1, forward strand.
AACGTGCGAAATCTCCATCAAGTGGTCATCAACAATATTTGCCAAGTGGTAGGTAGGAAGGCTGTCTGCCGATTTATAAAGCACCTTATCGTCAAGAGTCGAGGTATTGATAGTCACATTTCCACGAATCATATCGTGCATCTCGACACTCTCGTTCTCGGGCATTTTGAAACGGATAACATATTGGTCGCCACGAGCAATTCTCTCCTCAACCTCCTCGGCCGACAAACGAAGCGAAGTTGCCAACTGTGTACGAACTGCGTGGTTATAAGCAAAGATTTCGCCTTTGGCCTCCATCTCGGCGCGAAGAGCATTCAACTCCTCGGGGGTATCAAATGCATAGTAAGCATTACCGCTCTCGACAAGTTGCAAGGCGTATTTCTTATAGATTGCCTTACGTTCGCTTTGGCGATACGGAGCGTGGGGGCCTCCCTCACGGATACCCTCATCAATCTTGATACCGCACCATTCGAGCGACTCCATAATATACTCCTCGGCTCCGGGCACAAATCGTTGTGAGTCGGTATCCTCGATACGAAGAATAAATTTACCACCTTTCTGACGAGCAAAAAGGTAGTTATAAAGCGCAGTGCGAACACCGCCAATATGCAATGCTCCGGTAGGACTTGGAGCGAAACGAACTCTGACTTCTCTGGTCATACTATTACGATTCTATATTTGAAATTTTACTTATTTTCTTGGTTATCCCTACAAAGATAGGAATTTTGGCGAAACATTACATAAAAAAAGTTGCCCGAAGGCAACTTTTTTATCACAACCCTTAATAACTACGGGCAAAAAGCACTCGACGCTGACTCGGTTTACCCGAATAGATACAAGTTCCGGGCTCATCGACAACATCCAACGGAATACAACGAATAGTTGCTTTGGTCGCCTCCTTAATCGCAACTTCGGTATCGGTTGTGCCGTCCCAGTGAGCAGCAACAAAGCCACCCTTCTCGTCAAGAACTTTAACAAACTCCTCCCAAGTATCAACAGGGGTAATCATCGAATCGCGGAACGATTTTGCTTTCTCGAAAATTCCCTTTTGGATATCGTTCAACATACCCTCGACCACATCGGCAATACCCTCTTGCGAGATTGTCTCCTTAACGAGAGTATCACGACGCATAATTTCGAGAGTTCCGTTTTTCATATCACGAGGTCCCATAGCGATACGCACAGGCACGCCCTTCAACTCATACTCTGCAAATTTGAAACCAGAACGAACATTATCGCGGTCATCAACCTTCACACTGATACCCTTGGCCTTCAACTCGGCTGCGATAGTATCGAGTTTTGCAGTAACCTCGGCCAACTCCTCGGCGCCCTTGTAGATAGGAATCAACACAACTTGGATAGGTGCCAACTTCGGAGGTAATACCAGACCGTTATTATCGGCGTGAGCCATAATCAAAGCACCCATCAGACGAGTCGAAACGCCCCACGATGTTGCCCATACATACTCCAACTGTCCCTCGCGGTTAGCAAACTTAACATCGAAAGCCTTTGCAAAGTTTTGACCCAGGAAGTGCGAAGTACCGCTTTGAAGAGCCTTACCGTCCTGCATCAACGCCTCGATAGTCAGAGTATCCAAAGCACCCGCAAAACGCTCATTAGGACTCTTGTGACCAACAATCACAGGCACACCCATATAGTCCTCGGCAAAGGTCTTATAGACGTTAATCATACGCAACGCCTCCTGTTGTGCCTCCTCCGAAGTTTCGTGTGCGGTGTGACCCTCTTGCCACAAGAACTCGGCTGTACGAAGGAACAAACGGGTACGCATCTCCCAACGAACAACATTGGCCCATTGGTTACACAAGATAGGAAGATCACGATAAGATTGAATCCAGTTCTTGTAGGTGTTCCAAATAATAGTCTCCGAAGTAGGACGAACAATCAACTCCTCCTCCAACTTCGCATCGGGATCTACCACAACACCCTCGCCATCGGGGTTATTTTTAAGACGATAGTGAGTTACGACCGCGCACTCTTTGGCAAAGCCCTCGACGTGATCGGCCTCACGACTGAAAAACGATTTGGGGATAAACAGAGGGAAGTATGCGTTTTGGTGGCCTGTCTCTTTGAACATTGCATCGAGAGCATCACGCATCTTCTCCCAAATGGCATAGCCATAGGGTTTAATAACCATACAACCACGAACTGCCGAGTTCTCGGCCAAGCCCGCTTTAATCACCAAATCATTGTACCATTGCGAGTAATTCTCCTCGCGATTGGTCAGTTCTTTTAACTCTTTAGCCATATATTTTGTCTATTCTTTTGATATCATTTTTGCATAACGCACCGCAAAGGTATCTTTTTTTTTGCAAATTTCATATAAAATATGTATGTTTGTGTATGGGGAATCGCACAATAAATGTAGCGATTTTATTGTTATATAGGTAGATATACCGCTTTGGAGCGGATTTTTGGTACAATTTTAGTGTACAAAAGACGTTTTTCCGCTCCCAAAAACAAGTATAGACTATGAAAAAGTCAGGTTATTTATTCGCAATGATGTTCGTCGCAGTGGCAATGTCGGGCTGCTCCTCTTTGGCCAGCAACTCGGCAAGCGACGATATGTACTCAACTCACAACAGAGTTGCCATTGCACAACGACAAGCCGCAGAGGCCGAACTCGCCAAAGCACAAGCATTGGCCGAGAAGGCGCGTTACGAACAGTTACTTGCCGAAAGAGAGGCAAAACAAGCAGAGGAGGCTTATTACAACTCGCTGCGTTCGGGAGGCAATCGCGGCACTACACTATACGCCGACAATGATGATGTGGTAGTCATTGCCGACAGCAAGTATGCTCGTCGTATCTATATGTTCGACAACAACGACATCTATATTCTCCCCTCGGATTACTACCGATGGAGTTACTCGCCATACGACTATTACTACAATGTTCCTCCTCGTTATTGGAACTCGTATTGGAATCGTTGGGGTTGGAGCGTAAGCGGGCCCGGTTGGAGTTTCTATTGGAACTCGTCGCCGTGGTACTGCGGTTGGTACGACCATTGGCACTACGACCCGTGGTATGTGTCTTGCCACTACGGCTGGCACAACCCCTATTGGTACAACCCGCACCACCATCACCACTATCCGTCGCACGGTCCTTCGTGGCCTGGTTGGGGTCCTGGTGCCGGTAGCGGAGGCCCGCACTATGCAGGCAATCGTCCGTCGCATCAACCCGGATACCGCACCTTCGACAATGGTTATCGCTCCTCGATTTCGTATCGTCAGCCGAGCGTAACCGGCTCGCACTCTTCGTCGCGCGGTCCCGTACAAAATTCGGGAAGCAGCAATGGTGGCAACAAGGGTAACAATAACGGCAACTACCAAAACAGCCGTCCTTCGCGTTCAGATTTCTTGTCGCCAAGCCGTCCGAGCAACAGCAATAGCAGCTCGTCGTCGAGAGCAGAGAGCAATTCGAGCAACTCGAATCGCCAAAACAGTTCAAGCAGTTCGCCCACCTATCGTCGTGGTAGCGGCTCGTCGAGCAATAATTCGTCAAGACCTACTTACTCGTCAGGTAGCAGCAGTTCGAGCCGAGGAAATAGCGGTTTCAGCAGTGGCGGAAGTTATAGCAGCGGTGGTAGCAGCCACAGCAGCGGCGGAAGCGGAAGCGGTCGCAGTGCAGGCGGACGCTAAACACACTCTCGCACGATTATTGTGTAACAGCACAGATAAAGCAAACGTATGAAAATCAAGAATATCATAATGGCCGCAGCAGCACTTCTTGTTGCGGCCCAATCTTTCGGACAAAGCCGAGGCGATATTGCCGGAAGATTGATGGGGCAATCATATTTCGACATTACCGATATGCTCAACCTTTCGCAGTCCAACTACACTTTGGGAACTGCGCGTAGTGCGGCTATGGGAGGTGCTTTCACCTCGCTCGGTGCAGACTTGTCGAGTTTGAATATAAACCCTGCGGGATTGGGTATGTATCAGTCGAACGACTTTGGCGTTACCGCCTCGATACAGAACAACAAGACCTCGATTATGGCTATTGGTGCGCCCGTGTATTCGGGCAAGTGTTCGCAAACACCCTTCAAACTCAACAACTTCGGTTTTGCGTTCAATGTCTGGGAGGGCAGTGGTGCGCTGACCAATATCAATATGGGTATTACCTACAACAGCAAAGCGAGCTTCAACTCGACCGCAAGCTACGAGGTACGCAATCAGCCCATATCAATCGCTGATGTGCTTATCAATCAACTGATAGATATGTCGCTTTATGACGGCATTTCGCAGAATATGATGAACTCGTCAAGTGAGCCATTCAATAACTCGGATATTATGATGAGTGAATGGGGTTCGGTGTTGGCATATCAAACCGAGGTTGTGTATGGCGAAAGCGACGGCAGTTATTCGTTGGATCGCAGTTTGAGCGACTTTGCCAAAACAAACGGACTGCTCAAAACCCAAACCCGAGGAAGTTCGGGCGATTTCGACATCTCGGTAGGTGGCAATATTAAGAGTATCCTATACTTTGGTGCGAGCATCGGCATCAGTCAGATTGACTACTCCGAGAGCAACCTCTACGAAGAGGCATACACCAACAACACCGTCGAGTACCCTATCCAATTTATGATGTACGACCAATATGTCAAAACCAAAGGTGCGGGTATCAATGGTAAGTTCGGTTTGACCGTGCGCCCCGTAGGAGGCTTGCGTATCGGTGTTGCATTCCACACTCCGACCTACGTCTCGCTAACCAAACAGTATGGTGCCGCAATGCGTGCTCGATTTACCGAGATAGACGGCTACAACGATGTAACCAAAGAGAGTGCAACCAACTCGTACTCATACACCTATACCACCCCCGCCCGCTTGATGACCGGACTTTCGTACACCTTTGGTAATTGGGCCGTTATCAGTGCGGATTACGAGTGCGCGTGGTACAACAGTATGCGACTTAAAGAGGTTAGTGACTATGTTGCGACAAGTTATAAGGCGCAAATAAAAGAGCATTACAAGGCAGCTCACAACTTCCGCGTAGGTTTGGAGATTAAGCCGACTTCGTTCCTTGCCTTGCGAGGTGGCTTCGGATATCAGGGCAATGCTCTGCGAGATGGTGTCAATTCGAGCAATAAGGCGATAAGTGGCGAACTTGCAATGTTCAACCGCTACGACAACCCCGTGGTGTATAAAACCTTGTCGGGAGGTGCAGGCATCGGTTTGCGCTTCAAATCGCTCTATCTCGACTTTGCTTACACCTTCAACCGCCTGTTCTACTCGCCATTTATGTGGTATTACTTCCAACGCGATAACGAACTGCCCATAAGTCAGGTTGGTTACACCGGAGCAAATGGTAGCGACGAAGTGTTGCTTTCGTACAAGCAGAGTGTTGATCGTCACGGCTTTATGGTGACTGTCGGCTTCCGTTTTTAATGTTCGCAAAAAATATTTTTGCAAAAAATTTGTTCGGTAAAAAGTTTTTTTACTATATTTGCACTCGCTTTTGAGGAGATACCTCGGAGCGAGTGTCTTTGGAAAGATGCCGGAGTGGTCGAACGGGCCGCACTCGAAATGCGGTGTACGGGCAACTGTACCGGGGGTTCGAATCCCTCTCTTTCCGCAACAAGCTGAGATACGAAACGAGGTGCAACAAATGTTGCACCTCGTTGTTTTGTTTATGGCTATTGCAGCCAAATTTATTTGAGATGCAATAGCCATAAACAAAACAAATAGCGGCACTGTGACGCGGTTCGTATCGATGCTTGCGAATTAAGGAATACAAGGGATCACAGAGCAAAGCAATGTAATCCCACCCAATAACAATCCAAGGGGTCACAGAGCAAAGCAATGTAATCCCACCCAATAACAATCCAAGGGGTCACAGAGCAAAGCGATGTAATCCCCTCCGATGTTATTCAAACTCCCGACGAAGAGCCTCAACCAATGCTGGAACACCAACTGCTCCACGCTCCTTGATATGTGTTAAGGGGTTGGATATACCCGAAGTATTCGGTGTGCCGGGATCGACCAAATAGATAGGTACCTGCTTATTCTTCATATACAAGACCAACGCCGCAGCGGGATAGACTGCCAACGAGGTGCCAACAATGATGAGTATATCGGCCTGCTCGACAATTCGGCTTGCGATGTCGAACATCGGCACATCTTCGCCAAAGAATACAATATGTGGGCGAAGCAGTGCACCATCTTCGCCACGCCCATCAAGTCGCTGCTCCCAACCTTCGTTTATGTCGTATATAAGTTCGGGATTGGCCTCGGAACGCAACTTCATAAGTTCGCCGTGAAGGTGCACGACGCGTGTTGAGCCGGCCTGCTCGTGAAGATTATCGACATTCTGCGTTATCACGCACACATCGGCCCATTGCTCCATCTCGGCAATAGCAATATGACCAGCATTTGGTTTCTTGGTAAGCGACTCCTTGCGACGCATATTATAGAACTCTATAACTTTGGCCCTATTCGTCCTCAACGCCTCGGGGGTACACACCTCCTCGATACGATAATTAGCCCAAAGACCGTCGGCATCACGGAAAGTCGCAATACCACTATCAGCACTCACACCAGCGCCCGTAAATACAACTATTCTTGGCAGTTGTTTCATACTCTATATTATATATACACTCCAAATTTACAAAATATTTCGACAACAAACAAAACGAGGTACCCCACTCGTGAGCACCTCGTTCAGTATCTATTGAGAACAATTATTGATTGCTTGCGCTCGGATAACGATTACCCCACACATCGACCGCATAGAGGTGCAATGTCTTGGTGTATTCGTAATCGTTAGCGGTCGATATCATACTACGGTTAGTATTTCCGTCGTCGCTATACGAATAGTTCGAGTAGTCGCCCTCGGCCTCATTTTTGGGTTTATAGCGACTCTCACGATACGAATAGTTGAAGCTACCATTACCATTGGGAGTTGTACATTCAAGCACAGCTACTACACGTCCTTGTGTACCATCAGCCTCTTTCTTATTGGGGTCAACAAGCACCCAAGCGGCCACATTTTGCCAGTCGTTGGTCTTAAACTGTCCATAGTCATTAACGGTGTGAGTACCGGCAACAACCTTTTGAGGATTGCGATACAACTCAATATTGTGGTCGTGGATATAGAACGGATCGAGCTCGGGTTTGGGGTATTTCGAGCAATACTTCTCCAACTCGTCGATATCCTCTTGAGTAGTGGTAATATAGTTGCTACCATAGTGGCTAACTTTCACCATATTGTTCACTCCCGGGATACGCCAACGCTCCGCCCAATCAAACCAGTTCAAGTTCGACACCTCGCAAATACTACGAACAAACTCGAAGAGCAGTGCCGATTGGTATTTATCCAAGTGGTTGTTGAATTTGGCAGCATTGAAATCTTTGGTACGGCACGACTCATAGTAATCGGGATAGAAATCGCGGTTGCCAAGAATGACGTGGTTGTACAAGTAGAGCTGATAGAGCGGCATAATACGAGTCTCCAACGCTCCTCCGTCGCTAGTCCAACCATAACGCGGGCAGTTTACCGACTCAACATAGGTCACGGGGCGCTCGGTCCAATTACCCTCTCTGTCAAAATCCCATACCCAGCGAGTCGCTACGTCCTTCATAGCTCCACTGAAACGATCACCATAACTTACCATACTATAACCTGCGCCCTCGCCCCACCAAATATTGTGAGTAAGGCAACACATAAGGTTATTGGTAACCTCGATTTGACCACGCCAAGTGAACATCTCGGTTTGAGTCGAGTGACCAAGCTCGTGCGATACTACACGACCATAGTTCATAACCTGGCTTTGTGTGGGTGTGGTTACACTTCTATCCCAAAGCTCATCGGGATCAACAAATTGGTCATACTTATTGTTATATCCAATGTGGTAGTAAGCCGAGTAGCCCAATGCGCCTGTCTCGACATCATCATAGACCATACGGTTGCGGTGGTGACGAGGCAGACCCTTTGCACGATACTTCACAAGGCCTGTAAAGTAATCTTGGGTTGTTTGGATAGTATCGTAGATGAACATAAGTTCAAACACGCGTGAAGCATTTCCCGCAATATCCTTTTTGAAGGTTCTATGGTAGTACTGCTCCTTGCGGAAGTTTAGAACGGCTCTATTCGTAACCACATCAAAACGGGGCTCCTCGGTCATTGGTGCAAGGCGGAAAATGCGATCTACATCCTCCTCGGTATGCATACCTCTTTTGAGATAGCCATTGACTGCCGAGTTCACAAAGTGAGCCTTCATCTCGGGAACGTTCTCGTAGTCGTCGGTAAATACAAGGATATACATAAGACCACGATATTTCGGAACAATCACGTTACGACCCTTCTGGATACGATAGTCGTAGGTGTGAGTATCGGGGTTGGTTGCACAAGCATCCTCGTGGTTGGTCCAATCCACTACGCGCACATAAATCTCTTGTCCGTAATCCTCGTCGAGATATATATATTGGGGCTCTTCGGCATTACGAACAAACATACCTGTTACGTTATCGAGCAGACCAAAAGGTTTGTCACGCAAAATCTTCGCATCGCGCTCGGGACGAGGATATGCTTTGAACTTACATACACGGAACTCATCATCGTAGGTGCCGAGGAAAATCTGCTCAGCAAGGCTACGATAGAACGGGTCTTTAATCTCGCAAATCTTGTCAAATGTAACGTCTTTGCGCAACTCCGACAGCGACCAATCGGTAAAGTAATCGAGCGCCATAAATTTATCGGGATTGTACGCATACAGGCCAACCTCACCAGCCGAAGCCACATAAATATTCTCGTCGCCACTATTACTGATATAAGGAGTTGCCGACTTGATAACAACACGCAGTTTGGTTGTTGTTTTAGGAAGAGCAGGGTCAAAAACAACATCAACTTTTGACGCACCGCCGCCCAAATTCGACGAGTGCACCAACGACTCATTGCCAAATGCGTCGGTAGCATAAATTTCAACCTCACACCAACGACCCCAAGTCATCGAACCCGTTGCCGGGACATATCGCAGATAATCGATTTTGTCCACATTCGATGCATCAAGTTCCAAAACAAGCTCTTGCGGCTCGGTTTCATCGTATTTTGTGTACCACGACGATTTATCGTTACCATCAATTACCTTTCCGGGGCCTCGCGCAGCGGACATCTCGGAGCCCTCGGCCGAAATCATCTTCACAGCAATATCATCGTTCCAAACATCGCCTTCGGGCATCTCGGTAAGGTTTTGGGGCTTTTGAATCAGCTCTATCGAGTAATTGTTCGAAGCAGTCATCAGTACAATAACGGCTGTTCGCTCTTGGCTTTCATCAACATTCTCGGTATAGTCAAAGAAGACCTTCTCGGCAGTCGAAACACTCTTATCGATGCTAACCCAATCGCCGCCCTCTGTAACTATTGCCGCAAAATCAACAGCAGCTTGAACACACACGCTGTCACGGCCGGCAATAAAAGGCAACACCTTCTGTTCGGCATCAATATACAGTTCGGTAGTGCCCCACTGTTTAACCTCAACCTCGGCAGCAGCATTCAGGCTCTTAAACTGAATTGTCGCAACGCGAATATCGCTGGCAAAGTTGCCCATAACGAAGAAAGTCTCGATACGTTTGTCGGCGCTCTCTTTGGTACCATCGTGCGAAATCCACTCGGTATTCTCGGGAAGAACTATCTCATACTCGCCATCGGCCGTCACCTCGACGTCGATAGTAGCCATATCTTTGGAGAGTACGAACTTACTCTGATTTAACTCGATAGACGTAGCAGGTTTTGCGCTATTGGCAAGTTGTTTAACAACAAACGAGCCGGCAGCCTCGCCATTGGTAATGGTGACGGTCAATTCGCGGTCTGCATCGGTATCGTTATCCTCCACCTCGATTACCAAGTGACGGATACCGAGTTCGTCAGTCAAATCGGTAATAAAACACCACTCTTGGCTCTCGTCGTAGTGATACTGCCAAAATGCATCGTGAGATTCGATATACATTTGGGACTCATCATTGTCCTTAAAGCCCAAATAAAGTGTATCACTCTCAACTTGAACATAGTGTTGAGTGTCATCTGGCCCTTTTGGTGGTTCGGCGGGCTGACAACCCATAAACGCTACAAACGCAGCAAAAAGTAGTAAAAAACTTCTTTTCATAAAATAGTTGTAATTATTAGATTAGAATAATTTCTTTTTGTAGTACGAATCGGCCGTATAGAGTGCTGCGGCAGGGTTATGGCCCATAACTCGGTCTTTGGTTACAAGTGTAGTCACATAGGCCTCGGAGTAGCGATAGAACAGCGAGTCGTGGCCGACACACAAGCCAATCACAACATTGAGGTCGGTATGCGCCTCATTCAACAGGCGAGCCTGCAAAATGGGATTACACATAGCCGCTCCTATCTCTTCACACTGCGCCGGAATACCTGCCGAACTCTTTGCCCTACCCTCAACTTTACAGATTACCGCATAAGGCTCAAAATCGTTGGCACGAAGTATTCGGGCAAAAATACGAGCCTCATTCTGCAAACCAATGCAGTTGGCAATACCAATCTTGCGAGCTCCTATCTTACGGGCAAATGCCATTATCTCCTCAACACGAGTAAGTCGGCAATAACCCTCGTACTCTACCTCGGCACTCGCAACCATAACATCGTGATTGCGATCCTCGTCGTAGCGTTCGGCAGCCCAACGGGAGTCCTCCTCGGAGAGATTGGTGGTAAGACAAAACGTAGGATATGTACGGTCTTTGAACTTGCAATTCTGCGTACCGCAATCCACGCAACTCAAACTCTTGTCGTTCATAATCAGCATTTGATATATTCTTGACAAAGATAGTTTTTTTTTTAGAAGTGCAAGTCGATTTCATCGAAGAATAATTGTTGTTATAACTAAAATTTATAACTTTGCAGTACAATATAAGCAAGATTATGACAATTATTCAACTTGAATACCTTTTGGCCGTTGCGAACTGCGGTAGCTTTTCGCAGGCTTCGGAACAATGCTTTGTAACACAGCCCTCGTTGAGTATGCAAATCAAGAACCTCGAAGAGGAGCTTGGCGTGATACTGCTCGACCGCTCCAAAAAGCCTGTAATTCCTACCGAGGTGGGCGAAGTCGTAATACGCAACGCCAAAGAGACTCTGCGCGCATTCAACTACATCAAAGAGTCTGTAAATGAGTTAAAAGGAGAGATTTCGGGTTCATTGCGTCTGGGTGTAATTCCCACCATCTCGCCCTACTTGTTACACAAGTTCATTCCCGAGTTTTTGAAGCGTTATCCCAAAGTCGATGTCAATGTTCAGGAGATGGAGACTGCCGACATCTGTAAGGCTTTGGAGAAAGATATGTTGGACGTGGCAATCATCGCCAGCGGAACAACACCCGAGGGTATCATGGAGTTTGAGATGTTCAACGACCGCTTCTTTGCATACGTGTCGCCACTCAACCCGCTTTACGAGCGTAGCAATATCCGCATCGAGGACATCGACCCCAAGCAGTTGGTACTCCTGTCGCAAGGTCACTGTTTGCGTGACCAAGTGGCGGAATTGTGCCAAACCAGACGCATATCTTCAATTCGTCACAACTTCGAGGGCGGTTCACTCGAAACCCTTATGCACCTTGTGGATTGCACCAATTATATCACAGTCATTCCCGAAATGGCTGTCGAGTTCGTGCCGGCAGAGCGCAAAGAGCAAATCAAAACCCTCGCAAAAGGCGCTGCTTCGCGTAAAATCGCACTCGCCGTCCGACGCACCTATGTCAAACATTCAATTATCGAAGCGCTTCGAAGCACCATTATCGATATGGTGCGTAACAAATAATTGGCATAAAAACATCAGTCGTACAATTTTTTTGCAAGAATTTTGTTTATAATTTGTATCTTTGTTGATTCAAAGAGAAAACCGAAAAACAGACTTATAACAAACTATGGATAAACTTTTGGCTACAATCGTCGAATCTGCACAAAACAGAAAGGCGAAAAACATAATCTCGCTCGATTTACAACAAGTCGATGGAGCAATCTGCTCGCACTTCATTATCTGCAACGCCGACTCAACAACACAAGTAGGCGCGATTGCAGACGCTATCGAAGAGGATGTTTTCAACCAACTCGGACAAAAAGTGTGGCGTGTCGATGGTAAAATGAACTCGCTATGGATTGCAATGGACTTTACGGACATCGTAGTACACATCTTCCAAACCGAGATGCGCGATTTCTACAAACTCGAAGAGTTGTGGGCTGATGCACCTTGCACTAAATACGAATACGAAGAGTAATATATGGCAACACCTAATAACAAACAACGCAAACCTCAACGCGTCATACGCTTCAACATAATCAACATCGTTTGGTTCGTTGTCGCAGCCGTAATTATCGGCTGGTGGATGATGGACGAGACCGGTGCTCCGAGCAAAACGACGTGGAATGAGGTTGAACAGATGGTAAAAGGCAACAAAGTCGAGAAGATTGTTGTTGTCAATAGAGATATGGCGCGCGTCTATCTTACCCCCGAGGCTATCGAGGAGTATCGCGCAACCGACAAATATGCCAACATTCCCGAAGCCGAGTGGCAATTCCAATTCAACATCGGCTCGGTGGACTCTTTCCGTGAAGACCTCGGTAAGGCTCAAAACGAGGAGAGCAACATCATCGTCGATTATGTCAATGAAGGTGGTGGTTGGGGCGAAACACTTATTTCGTTCCTGCCGTGGCTTATATTTATAGGCATTTGGATTTTCATGATGCGCAGCATGAGCGGTGGCGGAGGTGGTGCCGGCGGACAAGGCATATTCAATGTAGGCAAAGCCAAGGCGCAAGTATTCGACAAAGGCTCGCAAAATCGCGTTACATTCAAAGATGTGGCAGGTTTGGAGGAGGCCAAAGTCGAGATTATGGAGATTGTGGACTTCCTTCGCAAACCCGACAAATATCGCAATTTGGGTGGTAAAATACCCAAAGGCGCGCTGTTGGTAGGCCCTCCCGGAACGGGTAAAACATTGCTGGCGAAGGCTGTTGCTGGCGAGGCTAATGTTCCTTTCCTTTCGATGAGCGGCTCGGACTTTGTCGAGATGTTTGTCGGTGTGGGCGCATCACGTGTTCGTGACCTATTCCAACAAGCCAAAGAGAAAGCACCCTGCATCGTATTTATTGATGAGATTGATGCTATCGGACGTGCTCGTGGCAAAAACGCAGGTTTCTCGGGCAATGACGAGCGAGAGAATACGCTCAACCAACTGCTGACCGAGATGGACGGTTTTGCTACAAATGCGGGCGTCATTGTATTGGCTGCAACAAACCGTGTGGATATTCTCGACAAGGCTTTGACGCGTGCAGGTCGTTTTGACCGTCAAATCGAGGTGGGATTGCCCGATGTTGTTGAGCGACGTCAAATTTTCGATGTGCATCTCAAAAATATCAAAACAGACAAGGACCTTGACCGCGAATTCCTCGCAAAACAGACCCCGGGATTTTCGGGTGCCGACATCGCTAATGTTTGTAACGAAGCTGCGCTCATCGCCGCTCGTCACGACAAACAGGTTGTCAGCAAAGAGGACTTCTTGGCGGCTATCGATCGTATAATCGGAGGATTGGAGAAGCGCAACAAGATTATCACCGACGAAGAGAAACGCAAAATAGCATATCACGAAGCCGGTCACGCAACCGTAAGTTGGTTGTTGGAGGGCGCTAATCCACTTATCAAAGTGACTATCATACCGCGTGGCAAGGCTTTGGGTGCGGCTTGGTATCTCCCCGAAGAGCGACAACTCACCACTCGCGCACAGATGATGGACGAGATGGCTTCGTTGCTCGGTGGACGTGCTTCGGAGGCGTTGAACTTCGGCGAAGTTTCGACAGGAGCTCTCAACGACTTGGAACGCGCAACCAAGATGGCATACTCGATGGTTGCGTACTATGGTATGGGTAATACAACGGGGAATATCAGTTTCTACGACTCGACAGGTCAGAGCGATTTTGCTATGACCAAACCTTATAGCGAGGAGACTGCCGTTAAGATTGACGCCGAGGCAAAAGCTATGTTGGAGGAGGCGTACAACACCGCAACTCAAATCCTTCGCGACAACCAAGAGGGATTGACTCGTTTGGCTGAACGACTGCTCGAAAAAGAGGTAGTATTTACCGATGACCTTGTGGACATTTTCGGCAAACGCAAAAAAGATATTGCCAAAGAGTTAGAGGAGGCTGCCAAAAACAACGACCCTATCGAGGAGAGCGGCAGCATTGAGCCTGATGCCAATGCCGAAACCAAGGAGGCTTAAAACAAACACTTATTATAGACCCAACGGAGATGACCGACAAGACTAAAAACCTGCTGATAAGAACTGCGAGTGGTGTTGTACTGCTCGCATTGGTATTGGCCGCAACACTATTGAACAACATGTGGATTTATGCCGCTTTCGTTATCGGCATAAGCCTGATTGCTACTCTCGAATTTTTCACTCTGGCACAAAAGGCCGGTGCAAAACCAAGTTTGGTAGTCGGCATTGTTGCAAGTATGGTTGTGACTGTTGCAAGCACATTGGTTGCTTTCGGACAAATCGAGAAGAGCGAGTTTATGTACGCCTTGGCAGATGTACTTGTCTATATCCCGTTGGCGTTCGTCGCACTGCTGTTCGGCAAACACACCAACCCTATTGCATCGGTGGGCGCTACCATCACTGCCCCACTCTACATCGCCGTTCCGATGGCGATGATGACACTTCTCCCTTCCATTTACGCCCCGAGCGACGAGTGGAATGGCAAAATCATCTTGGCATACATTCTCATTGTTTGGGCCAATGACGTTTTTGCATATCTGTTCGGAATCTCGTTTGGCAAACACAAAATGTGTCCGACGATTTCGCCCAAGAAGTCGTGGGAGGGCTTTGTCGGTGGCGTCGTTTCGGCGTGCGGATTTGGAATATTGATGGGATTATGGCTCGAAGGCGACCTCTTGTTGTGGGGTATTCTCGGCTTTGTTGTCGCTTTGTCGGGTGTCGCCGGCGACCTTGTGGAGTCGGTACTTAAACGCTCGGTGGGAGTCAAAGATTCGGGCAATATCATGCCAGGACACGGCGGTATGCTTGACCGTTTCGATGCGCTGTTCATTTCTGCCCCCATCGCCTTCTTCGCTATATTGATTTATAACCAACTTTTCTAACCTAAAAAAACTGTAAGAGAGATGAAAATAAACAAGGAAGGTTCGGGTACCATTTTATCTGTATCAACCGTATTGGCACTAATTGCCGCACTGCTGACCGCTTTTGTTCCGATGTCACAAGCGGGACTTATTGCAGTATGGGTCGCTACTCTTATCCTGCTCGCTATCGTTGTGGCATTCTTCCGCGAGCCCAAACGCCCTCACGTTACCGACCCCGATTTGGTATATGCTCCGTGCGACGGCAAGGTAGTTGTATGCGAGGATATTATGGAGACCGAGGTAAAGGGCGAAAAGATGATGCAGATTTCAATCTTTATGAGCCTGTTTAACGTACACATCAACTGGTTCCCCGTTGGTGGCAAAGTAGTATATAAGGAGTATCACCCGGGCAAATTCCTGGTGGCGATGCACCCCAAGTCGTCGGACGACAACGAACGTATGACCGTCGGTGTAGAAACAGCCAAGGGCATTACGGTTATTTTCCGTCAAGTAGCCGGACTTATCGCACGACGCATTGTGTCGTACGCCAAGGTGGGCGACCAAGCAACTCAAAACTTCAAATCGGGTTTCATCAAGTTCGGTAGCCGAGTAGATATTTACTTGCCTTTGGATAGCGAGATTCTTGTCGGACTTAACCAAAAGGTTGTAGGTTCACAAACCCCTATCGCACGCCTTAAATAGATAGAATGAATAGCGTTCAGAAAAACATACTTTGGGTTGTTTCGATTGTTGCCATTGCTTTGGGGTTGTGGTATTTTAGGGATATAGTCTTCTATATCCTTATTGCTGCCGTTCTCAACATCGTGCTCAGTCCGCTTGCAAACCTTATCGGCAAGATTAAAATTCGCCAAAAGTATATTCCCAGATGGATTGCTGCAATGGTAAGTTTGATTTTGGGCGGTGGCATTATGCTGGGCGTTCTGTTCTCGCTGATTCCCCTTGTTTTCAGCAAGCTCAACGAGCTCTCGTCGATTGACGTTACATCGCTTGCGGCAAGTATTGACGAGCCACTTCGAAACTTGCAGAATCTGATTGTCGAGAAGTTCCAATTGGCTCCCGATTTTTCGCTTACGGCTGCGCTATTGACAAGTCTCAAAGATGCGCTGAATCTCGGAACAATAAACCAAGTTTTCTCGGGTGCTGTTTCGATTGTGGGCAACACCGCTATCGGCATTTTTGCAGTGGTATTTATTACATTCTTCTTCCTGAAAGAAGAAACTCTGTTCCGCGACATTGTGCTCACAATATCGCCCCGCAAATACGAGGAGAATATCAAACGAGCATTGGAGTCTATCACACATCTGCTCAAACGCTATTTTACAGGCATACTTGTCGAATCGACCATCATATTTACCGTGATATCGGTCATTTTGTTGCTCTTCGGTATGAGTGCCTCAAATGCGCTGTTTATCGGAACAATGCTCGGTATTCTGAACGTAGTTCCCTACATCGGTCCTATGATTGGTTGCTGTATCGGTATCATTATGGGTATTCTCTCGCCCATTGATGCTTTCTCGACATTGGAGATGGTGGCTGTTGTAGGAGGCACTGTGGCCATTGCTCGAATGCTTGATAACTTTGTTTTGCAACCCTTCCTATACTCCAATAGCGTTCACGCACACCCGCTCGAAATATTCCTTGTAATTTTGATTGCAGGTAACGTTGGCGGTGTACTCGGAATGTTGTTCGCTATTCCGATGTATAATGTTGTTCGAGTTTTCGCCAAAGAGTTCTTTAACAATATTCGGGTGGTACAGAAACTAACCGAAAAAATGTAATGACGGTGAGTAAAATCGACGGTATAGTTATCGCGGGCAACCGTATAGGCCGACAACTCGGAGTGCCGACTGCAAACATAGCACTCGACCAGAGCGACAACACGGAGAATGGTGTATATGCCGCACGCACGACCATCAATGGCAAAGAGTACGATGCGGTAGCGAACATCGGATGCAAACCGACCATTGACCACAATTACACCAAGCGCGGTGCCGAGATACATATTATCGGGTGGAGTGGCGACCTTTACGGACAAACTATCGAGGTCGAACTGACACAAAAAATACGAGAAGAGCAACGTTTCGACTCGTTAGAAGCCCTCAAACAACAGATTGAGGCTGACATTGAATACGTATTAAACAATAAATAGTAAAGAAATGTTTTTAGACACTACATTACCCTACAAAGTGGCCGACATCTCGCTTGCCGAGTGGGGTCGCAAAGAGATTGAAATCTCGGAACACGAAATGCCGGGTCTTATGGCTCTACGCAAGAAATACGGCAAAGAGAAACCACTCAAAGGTGCTCGTATTATGGGTTCGTTGCATATGACAATCCAAACCGCCGTTCTTATCGAGACTCTCGTTGAGTTGGGTGCAGAGGTGCGTTGGTGCAGCTGCAATATCTTCTCGACACAAGACCACGCTGCTGCCGCAATCGCCAAAGCTGGCGTTCCCGTATTTGCGTGGAAAGGCGAAACACTGCCCGAATATTGGTGGTGTACTGCAATGGCGTTGTCGTTCCCCGGTGGCAAAGGCCCCAATCTGATTGTTGATGATGGTGGCGATGCTACCCTGCTTATCCACAAAGGATATGCTGCCGAAAACGATGCCACAACTCTTGACTATGAGCCTTCGAGCTACGAGGAGTCGGTTATTTTGGATACCTTGCGCGCATTACTCGCCGAGGAGAGTGGCAAATGGCACACTACTGTTGCCGAGTTGAAGGGTGTTTCGGAAGAGACCACAACCGGCGTTCACCGTCTGTATCAAATGAAAGAGAAGGGTGAGTTGCTTATCCCTGCTATCAATGTAAACGACTCGGTTACCAAGAGCAAATTCGACAATCTGTATGGTTGTCGTGAGTCTTTGGCCGACGGTATCAAACGCGCTACCGATGTTATGATTGCTGGTAAAGTTGCTGTTGTCTGCGGTTATGGCGACGTTGGTAAAGGTTGCGCACGCTCGCTCAAAAGTTATGGTGCGCGCGTTATCGTAACCGAGATTGACCCCATTTGCGCTTTGCAAGCCGCTATGGAGGGATTCGAGGTCAAGACTGTTGAGGAGGCTCTGCCCGAGGGAAATATCTATGTTACCTGCACAGGAAACTGCGACATCATCACGTTGGAGCATATGAAAGGTATGCGTGACCAAGCAATCGTTTGCAACATCGGTCACTTCGACAACGAGATTCAAATGGCTCAATTGGAGGCGTGCGAGGGTGTTGTTAAAACCAACATCAAACCCCAAGTCGATAAGTTTACATTTGCCGATGGTCACTCGATTTTCATCTTGGCCGAGGGTCGTTTGGTGAACTTGGGTTGCGCTACGGGTCACCCCTCATTTGTAATGAGCAACTCGTTTACCAATCAGACATTGGCGCAAATGGAGTTGTGGGCAAAACAAGGACAAATGGAGGTTGATGTATATCGTCTGCCCAAGCATCTCGACGAGGAGGTTGCTCGTTTGCACTTGGAGAACATCGGAGTACATCTTACCACTCTGTCGCAAAAGCAGGCCGATTACATCGGCGTTAAACCCGAAGGTCCTTACAAGGCCGAGCACTATCGCTACTAACAAGCGATTATGCACTATAAAGAAAGCCGAGTTCCAATGGAACTCGGCTTTTTCGTTGATATAATCCTTGATTATTTATTGTTTTGCTCTTTGAGCAAGTCACGAATCTCGGTCAACAAAACCTCCTCTTTGCTGGGTGCAGGCGCAGGAGCGGGAGCAGCGGGTTTAGCCTCCTCTTTCTTCTTAGCCATATTGATAAGTTTGATGAATGCGAAGATTGCAATAGCAATAATCATAAAATCAAACACTTGTTGTAGGAAGTTACCATAGTTCCAAGTAATATCGGCCGAGCCCTCGATAGCGGGGTCCGCTGCCTTCAAAACAAGGTTCAAATCGGTAAACTTCACATTACCAAGAAGGGTTGCAATAAGCGGCATAATGATATCATTAACCACCGATGTCACGATTTTGCCGAATGCGCCACCGATGATAACACCGACTGCCATATCAACTACGTTGCCACGCATTGCAAAATCCTTGAACTCTTTCAGAATCTTTTTCATAATATGCTTTATTTAGTTAGTTGTAGTCTTTCATAAAAAGGGTCGTCAATCGTGGCGACCCTTTATATAGTATCATATAATATTAGTTTCCGTCGTACCAAGTTCCCATTGCAGCCAACTTCTCATAAGGAATCTCGGGGTGGGGTTTACCACTCGGCTTACGCTCTACCCAAGTTCCATAGGGGATATAGGTATCAATATAGCCGATATTGGTAAGATAGAGGAAGTTACGCTCCTCGTCGAAGCCAGCTCCAAAGTCTTTACGCAAACCGTCCGAGCCGCAACCATCGGTTGTCAAACGAGCACGCAATACCTCGTGCCATACACCATCTTTATCGCGCATCCATTGGTTTGTGAAGTTAACTTTACGAGGAATCCAACCACGATCGGGCGAGAAGTTCTCGCAGAACGAGTGTGCACCACGATAGTACGCCACCTCGTGCGGACGACGATACTCGGCTACAATTTGCCAACCGTCTGCCTCACTCCAGAAGTAACCGGTATAGAGAGTAGAGCCTGTCTGAGCGCCATCGACAACCTCGGGACGAACATGTACCAATGTAGCATAGGTGGTCTCGGCTTTCCAATCATACTTCAAGAAGGTTTGGATACCGCTACCCTCGTGACCAAAGTTGTTTGGCTTATTGGCACCATAGCGAACAACTTGTGCCTTCCAGCCCAAATCGGTGTTGGTATCCCATACCGAGAACAAAACGGTACGGCCACCATCGGTCGGTTGAAGACCCATATAGAATGCGCTACCTCCGGTTGTCATATAGAACGAGCCACTGATATCGTATCCTTTATCAACATAAATCTCGTTATAGAACCACTCTGTATTGGCAGGTTGCTCATAGCCGAGGTGGGTTGAAGGACCACGACGAATCCAGTGCGGGTCAGAAGCCTGAACCTCGTCATAGGTTACGAAGGTAATATCAACATTATCGCCTTTACGACGAATCTTCTTCTTGGCAAAGTTGATACCCTCGCCACCGAGCAAGAAGTTCGAAATATAGGGCAAGTATTTACCTGTTGCCTCAACGGGGATAATATTTACACGAACATAGCCAGCTTTCTCGATATTGAACGAGCCAACATGTTGCCAATGGAGGGTATTACCGGTCACCATTACACGTTTACGCTCCGAACCAATCTCAACATCAACGTAAGCTGTGTCGGCAATCTGCTCTTTGTCGTTTTCGAGCAAGGTCTCCATACCAAATTTCAACTCGCCGGTATGTTCGGTACGGAAGAAGAAAGACAATTGGTGAGGTGTATAAGCAGTACTTTTAATGTAAGAAGTAGTCCAAGCACGGGTTGTAATCATATTACCACCTGTCTTCAAGCTACCATCAGGTTGCACGCTCAAATCCGAGATGATTCGGTAGTGGAACGAAGGCGAGCTCTTAATAGTAGGATCCTGCGGTGTAACATAGGTATTACATTGGAAAGGAACTACGATGGTATAGAGCGCAGGTTGTGTTACAGTAGCTGTACCAACAAAAATCTCGGCATCCTCGGCCAAAGCCATATTGATAGTAGCTGTACGCTCCTCCAACGAAGCATTGGGTGTAACAGTATATTTACCCTTCTCATCAACAACCAACCAATCAGCATCGGTGGTATAAGCAACCTCCAACTCAGGCTCAATGCTCAATGCCAAATCAATAGCAGCGCCCTCGGCAGCAACATCGAATTTATCGACATAGGTTACATCGAGATACTCTTGAACCACGGTAATCTTTTGCTCTACTTTATTGCCTTTGTATTTACCCGAGATGGTCAAAACGCCCTCGCGAGGTGCTCCTGTTTTGTTCACGGGGAGCGAAATCGACACCTCTTTGGTACCGGTTTGTGCAAGGTTATTATCCAACACAACAAACTCATCGGTATCTTTATAAGACATCACTGCGTCCCAAATAACACTCGACGAGGGAGCCACAACGTTCAAAGTATAGCTATCGCCAAAAATACCTGTGGTAAGTGTTTGAGTCGCGGGGTCGTAGGCCTCATCTTCGAGGAACAACATAAAGGTATCGCTGCTCAATTTAGCTTGGGTAACCTTGATTTTTGCTGTTGCGCCTTTGGTTTTGATAACAACGTCAGCCGAACGGCTCGAAAGAGTGTTGTTAGCCTCGGCTTTGATTGTCAATGCGCTCTCAACGCCAGCCTCGGCCTCATACTCCAAGGTAAGCCACTCTGCTTCGGTCTCGGCGCTCCAAGTATTTGCCGAGAAAACATTAACAGATGCGGTCGATTCCTCGAATGTAAAGTTAATCGGGGAGTTATCCACACGGAAATCAGCTGCATCTTGTGTTACATAACAGGTTGCTGTCAGTTCACCCGACACAAACTCAATTTGCGCCTCACGAGCCTCGGCTCCGGTATTCTCGGTAAGCGAGAAATCAACAATACCCTCGCCTGTGCCCGAAGTTACCGCCAAAACAAGCCATTCAGCCGAAGATTCAGCGGTCCAATCGCCATTACAAGTAACTCCAACCGAATTTGTTTGCTCCTCGCTATCGCACTCAACCGACAACGGAGCAACCTCCAAAACGGGCTCCTCATTCTCCGGTGTAGGAGTCGTACAAGCAAATGCCATCAGCATTGTTGCAAGGACACATAGTGTTCCAAAAAATTTAGTTTTCATAAAATATTATGTTTTAAGTTCTTTATTTCACCCCTCAAAGGTAAAACTTTTTTGCGTTGTTGCCTAAAAAATCCTCTTTTTTTTGCCATTTACAAGTAGGTTTCTTAAATTTGCAGATAGGACAAACCTTAAATTACCATACATAAACTATGAGTAACATCAAATTTATCACAGCCGAAGAGGCCGTGAAAGTTATCAAAAATGGCGACCATATCCATTTGAGCAGCGTCGCAAGTGCGCCTCAATGTCTGATTAAAGCGATGTGCGAGAGAGGTCGCGCCGGCGAACTCAAAGATGTTCGTATTCACCACCTACACACCGAAGGTCCTGCCCCCTACTCCGAGGCTGAGTTCGAGGGCATTTTCCAACTCGACTCGTTCTTCGTAGGTAGCAATGTTCGTAAAACAACACAAGCTGGTTATGCCGACTATATTCCCATCTTTTTGAGCGAAACTCAAAAACTTTATCGTTCGGGCGTGCTGCCTTGCGATGTGGCTATGATTCAGGTATCGGAGCCCGACGCTCACGGTTATGTGTCGCTCGGAACTTCGGTCGATGCTACACTCGCCGCAGTCGAGAAAGCCAAAACCGTAATCGCCGTTGTGAACAAATATGTGCCTCGCGCTTTCGGTGATGCAATGATTCCTTCGTCGCTCATCGACCTCTTTGTCAAAGACGACCAACCGCTCGAAGAGGCTCACTTTGCACAGCCCAACGAGATTGAGACTGCTATCGGTAAAAACTGCGCCGCACTTATCGAAGATGGAGCTTGTTTGCAAATGGGTATCGGAGCTATTCCCAACGCCGTACTCGCACAACTCGGAGGACACAAACACCTCGGTATCCATACCGAAATGTTCGCCGATGGCGTTTTGCCGCTGGTTGAATCGGGCGTTATTGACGGTATGAACAAGGCTGTCGATAAGGGCAAAATGGTCTCTACTTTCCTTATGGGCTCGCAAAAGGTATATGACTTCATCGACAACAACCCGATGGTACTTATGATGGACGTGGGTTACACCAACGACCCCTTTATTATCGCACAACAGCCCAAGATGACCGCCATCAACTCGGCTCTCCAAATCGACCTCACAGGACAGATTTGCGCCGACTCGCTCGGAACAAAATTCTACTCGGGCGTGGGTGGACAAATTGACTTTATCTATGGTGCCTCACGCGCCGAGGGCGGTAAAGCAATTATCGCTATGCCGTCGGTTACCAACAAGGGTATCAGCAAGATAGCCCCCACCCTGACCAATGGCGCAGGCGTTGTTACAACCCGCAACCACATCCATTGGTTTGTTACCGAATATGGTGCAGTAAACCTCTATGGCAAGAGTATGCAAGAGCGCGCACGACTGCTCATCTCGGTTGCTCACCCCGATCACCAAGAAGAGTTAGACCGCGCTGCATTTGAGCGTTTCGGTCCGCACCACCACTATATTAAGGGGTGTATGGGCAAGTAACGATTTATTGCTTATCGTATCTGTAAGGCCTTCCCCTGCGGGAGGGCTTTCTTTTTTACCCCTTAATATAGTGGCGGTGCCAAAGTGTGTTACCCACCCCCTAAATCCCCCTCCTGTGAGGGGAACTTAAATAATCCGCCCTTTCCTCTTGCTCAATCAAAAATCATTTTCTAAATTTGTGAGAGTAGTTTCGTCTATAATAACAACTTAATACTATGGCAAACCAAATCTATTGCAAGCATTGCGGTAAGTTAATTGATGCCGATTCTTCATTTTGTATGCACTGTGGTGGCGCAATAAACTCGAAGAGCAAAACCACTCCGCAAGCCAACAAGCAAGATTTTTCGTTTATTCGCCAATTAGATATTTTAGGTGGTAAACTCTTAATTGACATTATAAATATTCTGAAGTGGTGTGGTCGCACCATTATAAATTTCGGTAAGTTCATAAAACGACATTGGAAGAGAATTCTAATATTTATTTTAGGTATTGTAGGCGCTATACTTTTAATTTGTCTTGGTTGTGCGGTGGTTGAAGGATACCGTGCAATGTTTATTATGTCAGCTATCATATTGATTATATTAACACTATATTTTAGTTGCAGTAAATCTATTAAACTCATTTTGCCATCAAGCATACTATTATTATGCTCGTATAGCGCACTTACATATTATTATCAGGTGTATATATATGGCGCAAATACTACCTTCTTCGATACCGTAAAGAGAGAATTCTATTGGATTACACCCAATTATACAATTCCCGATCACGCAACTTCGATTGGATTTAGGGTATTCGATGGTTGTGACGGCCTAACAAGCATTACAATTCCAAATAGCGTTACTTCGATTGAAGATAGGGCATTCTATGATTGCACCTCGCTGACAAGTGTATATTGCAAGGCTACAACGCCACCAACGGGAGGTTATAATATGTTTTCGTATTACAATTATGGATATAATAAGATTATCCCTATCGGTTGTAAGATTTATGTACCTCGCAATTCGGTAAAGGCATATAAGTCGGCAAAGGGTTGGAAGGAGTACGCAAACTATATCGTCGGCTACGACTTTTAGTTATACCTTAGAGTACAATCTATTAAAAGCTGTATGCGCAAGTAACCAAGCATAATAAGCAAAACGGCAAGCAATATTTTTGTTTGCCGTTTTGTGTGGTTTATGGGGCTCCGCTTGCGTCTATACTTTATCTGGGAAGAATAAAAGTTTATAAAATTTTTACATTTTTTTTGGAGATAACGAAAAAAGCCGTATATTTGCACTCGAATTCGAAAGAATTATAGTTGGTGCCATAGCTCAGTTGGTAGAGCAAAGGACTGAAAATCCTTGTGTCCCCGGTTCGATTCCTGGTGGCACCACTT
>SUZD01000004.1:0-30830 GCA_015060105.1 Rikenellaceae bacterium
CACGATATTGGCAAGGTGCCCGATGATGAGCCCGAACTGCCACACGCAATTATCGGTATGAAGTTGGCCGAGAAGTTCAAAGAGCGTCCCGAGGTGTGCAACGCCATTGGCTCGCACCACGACGAGGCCGAGATGACTTCGCTTATCGCACCTATCGTTCAGGTGTGTGACGCAATTTCGGGCGCTCGCCCCGGTGCACGTCGCGAGGTTGTTGAGTCGTATATCAAACGTCTGAAAGAGATGGAGGATATCGCTCTGTCGTACCCCGGCGTAATGAAGACCTATGCTATCCAAGCGGGTCGTGAGTTGCGCGTAATTGTGGGTGCCGACAAGTTGGGCGACGCCGAGAGCGAACAACTCTCGCGCGATATAGCAAAGAAGATTCAGGACGAGATGACATATCCGGGTCAGGTGAAAATTACCGTTATCCGTGAAACTCGTGCCGTAAGCTACGCCAAGTAGTTTGAGTCTTCTGTCAAAGCTTTTCAGAGGGGTCTGCCCGTGGTATTGCCACGGCAGGTCCCTTGAATATGTTAAATGAGAAGGAGCGCCATAAAGGGTGTAATGTTGTCAGCCCCGATGTGTCAAAATGTCAGTTGCGTGAGTGGCTGAACTGACAAAATTCCGACAAAAGGCGTTTGGCATACTGCTTGATAGAGGAGAGTGTGCCGACAATGAACGACAAAATTTATTTAGTAATAACCATAAAGAACAGAAAACACTATGAACATTAAACCGCTTTCGGATCGCGTGTTGATTGAACCCAATCCCGCCGAAGAGAAGACCGCCGGAGGTTTGTTTATCCCCGACACCGCAAAAGAGAAACCCCTTGCAGGTAAAGTTGTGGCCGTAGGCCCCGGTACCTCGGAGGTTACTATGGAGGTTAAAGTTGGCGACCAAGTACTGTATGGCAAATATGCCGGTACTGAGATTAACGTCGATGGCAAAGACTACCTCATTATGCGTCAAAACGATATTCTGGCAATCATCTAATCATTACCGAAAATTATGGCAAAAGAGATTAAATACAATGTAGAGGCTCGTGAGCTTCTCAAACAAGGCGTTGATGCATTGAGCAACGCTGTGAAAGTGACCCTCGGCCCCAAAGGTCGTAACGTCATTATCGACAAAAAATTCGGCTCGCCCGTAATCACCAAAGACGGTGTCAGCGTAGCCAAAGAGATTGAGTTGGAGGATAAATTCGCCAACATGGGTGCTCAAATGGTTAAAGAGGTGGCTTCGCGTACCAACGACGATGCCGGTGACGGTACTACCACTGCAACCGTTTTGGCACAATCGATTATCGGTGTAGGTTTGAAGAACGTAACCGCCGGTGCTAACCCTATGGACCTCAAACGCGGTATCGACAAAGCCGTTGCTGCTGTTGTTGAGAACTTGCGTGAGCAAAGTAGCGAGGTTGGTGGCAATATCGACAAAATCGAGCAAGTTGCTACCATTTCGGCTAACAACGACCGTGCTATCGGTGCGCTGATTGCCGAGGCTATGAGCAAGGTAAACAAAGAGGGTGTTATCACCGTTGAGGAGGCCAAAGGTACTGATACCTATGTCGATGTTGTCGAGGGTATGCAATTTGACCGTGGCTATATCTCGGCTTACTTTATGACCGACGCCGAGAAGATGGAGGCTGTTATGGAGCGTCCTTTGATTTTGATTACCGACAAGAAGATTTCGAGCATGAAAGAGATTATGAGCGTGTTGGAGCCTGCGGCTCAACAAGGTCGCGCTCTGGTAATCATCGCCGAGGATGTTGATGGCGAGGCTTTGGCTGCTCTTGTTGTAAACAAGATGCGTGGTGCACTCAAAATCGCTGCTGTTAAAGCTCCCGGTTTTGGCGACCGTCGTAAAGAGATGTTAGAGGATATCGCAATCCTTACAGGCGGTACCGTAATCTCGGAGGACAAAGGTTTGAAACTCGACCAAGCAACCGTTGATATGCTCGGCTCGGCAGAGAAGGTTACTATTGCCAAAGAGAATACCACTATTGTAAACGGCTTGGGTGATAAGGCTGCTATCGATGCACGTATCATGCAAATCCGCAAACAAATCGAGACCACCAATTCGGACTACGACCGCGAGAAATTGCAAGAGCGTTTGGCTAAATTGGCCGGCGGTGTTGCAGTCCTCTATGTAGGAGCTCCTTCGGAGGTTGAGATGAAAGAGAAGAAAGACCGCGTTGATGACGCTTTGGCTGCTACTCGTGCAGCTGTTGAGGAGGGTATTATCCCCGGTGGTGGTGTTGCATATATCCGTGCAACTGCCGCTTTGGAGAACCTCAAAGGCGACAACGAGGACGAGAATACAGGTATCCAAATCGTGCGTCGTGCTATCGAGGAGCCTTTGCGCCAAATCGTTGCCAATGCAGGTGGCGAGGGTAGCGTTGTTGTAAACAAAGTACGCGAGGGTAAAGGCTCGTTTGGTTACGATGCTCGTGCCGATAAGTATGGCGATATGCTCGAAGCAGGTATCATCGACCCGACCAAAGTTAGCCGTGTTGCTTTGGAGAATGCAGCGTCGATTGCTTCGATGTTCTTGACTACCGAGTGCGTGTTGGCCGAGAAGAAGGAGCCCGCTCCTGCAATGCCCGGCAACCCCGCAATGGGAATGGACGGCATGATGTAATATCTGTCCGCCTAAATGCTGAAAGGCGCCTGCCCGATTTTTGGGTGGGCGCTTTTTTTTGTGACTGATGGCGAAACGGGGATTTATGGACATTTCACAGGTTATTTCTCGACGAAAGGTTGTTTTTTATCGATAAAAGCGGCAAATCTTTGATGGTTTCAAGAAATTTTATTATTTTTGCCGCGTTGAATATTATGCGCACGCGTGAATGAGTGCGCGCAAATGGTGTAAAATCGCTTAAAACAGACGATATGAAAAATGTTTTCAAAACCTTATTCGCAGGAGTGGCCTCGATGCTCGCAGTAGTTGCGTGTACCGATGCTGACCGCGATATGGATAGCGGCGTTCTGCGTGTCAAGCTATCGACCGACACTTCGGTTTATACTCGCGCCGAGAGTGGTATTGTAGCACCCGACGCTGCGGAGTTCGATTTGACCGTTAGCTCGGTTGATGGCGAATATACTAACCGCTGGGAGAGTTTGACAGACCTTACCGCCGAGACCAAGTTTGAGGTTGGCGAGTACGAAGTTAAGGCTACCTATGGTGATGTCGAGAGTGAGGGCTTTGACGCTCCCGCATTTACGGCCGAGAACACCTGCCGTATTATGCCTTCGCAAACAGCGTTGGTTAATATGGTTGCGACTTTGGCGAATAGCGGTGTGCGTGTAGCCTATACCGACGCCTTCTTGCGCTACTTCGAGGAGTGGAGCGTTGATTTGGTAAGTGGCAATGGCAATACCTTCGCTTTTGGCCAAGAGGAGAGTCGTGTTGCATATATCGCTCCTAAACCCTTCGTTATTGAGATTGAGTATGTGAAGCCCAATGGCACCGCAGGAGCAAAGAGTATCGAGGTTAGTGATGTGAAGCCTCGCACCTTCTACAATGTTCGCCTCGATGTAAATGGCGGAGAGGTGGGCGCTGCCAAGATTGTCGTTTCGTTTGACGACAGCGTGGCTGACGAGAATGTTGAAATTGAAATTGACGAACAATAGCAATGAGAAAGATTAACTATCTGTTTGCAATGGCGGTGTTGGCATTGTCAATGACGCTTGCAGGTTGCATCAAAAGCGGTGGAGGCGTTACACCTACACCGAAACCCACTTCGGGTGTCGTTGATATGAGTACCGTCGAGGTGCGTTTGGAAGATGGCGTTGATGCAGATACCGAAAACTATGAGGTAGTCATTAAAGATGCCTCGAATAATGTTGTGGCGAGCGGCAAATTGGGAGATTTGACCTCGGAGAACCTTTCGGCCGGCGACTATAACATCACTGTAAGTTCGATGACAGAGGCCCCCGTTGCAGAGTGGGAGGCACCTTACTATGTCGCTTCGGGAACATTCTCGGTTGAGGCGGGAGCGACAACCTCGGTTGGCGCATTGACCGCTCAACTGAAAAATATCGGTGTCGAGGTTATCTTTACCGACAAGTTCAAAGAGAAAGCCGGTTCGGATTGTAAGGTTGTGGTTGTGCTCGGTCTGGGTAAACTGACCTATACTATTGGCGAGAGCCGTATGGGCTATTTCCGTAGCACTGCCGACAATATGGCTCTGACTGCCGAGCTTACAGGTACATTTGACGGCAAAGCCATTAAGGAGCAACGTATCATCAAGAATATCAAAGCGGGTGACCGCAAGCAGATAACTTACGATGTTAAGGAGGAGCCCGTAACACCTCCCACACCCGGCCCTGGTGATGGCCCCGATGTTCCTCCCGTTGAGCCCCCGGTTGAGCCTGAGGAGGGTGGTGCCGAGTTGGACTTCAAGGTTGATGTCTCGGTAAATGATGTCGATGTTGATGGCAATATCATCGTCGATGAGAATGATGGCGAGAATGAGGGTGGCGATGGCCCCGAAGTTCCTCCTGTAACTCCTCCCGAGGATAAGCCTACCGATTTGGGTGCTCCGACAATCGTTTGGGAGGGACACAACCTCGATGAGTGGTTTGATTTGACTGATGGCTCAATCAAGGTTGCGCTGAATATTTCGGCTCCTAACAAGATTAAGACACTTGTTGTAGATATTGTTTCGAACGCTTCGGCGTTCCAACCCGACCAATTGCAAGGTGTGGGTCTGGATTCGCACCTCGATTTGTCGAACCCCGGCGATTTGCGCGAAGCAATCGAGGGCTTGGGCTTCCCCGTAGCCGAGAATGTTGTGGGCAAAACCGAGTTGGTATTCGATATTTCGGAATTTATGCCTTTGATGGTAGTTGCCGAAGATAAGGATGTCGAGTTCGTGCTTACGCTGACCGACGAGTTTGGCCACGAGTTGGAGAAGAGCTTGAAATTAAAGGTAAATCTTAACTAACGGAAGATGAAAACACTATTCAAAAATATTAAAACCGCCCTTCTCGCAGTGAGTGTAGGCTCATTGTTTATGTTGGGTGCGTGTACCGATATGACCGAGGGCGATAGCCTGATGGGCGAGGGTACTGTTTCGTTGTCGGTAGCGTTTGACCAATCGTTGGCAACCCGCGCCGAGAGCCCTGTAATTAACTCGATTGAGGTGGCAAATGCCAAAGGCGTTATCCGTTCGTGGTCGTCTGTCGAGGAGATTCCTGCCGAATTGGTGCTAACAAGTGGCGAATATACCGTTTCGGTTGATGCGGGTGTTGCCGGCAGAGCAGGTTGGAGTGGTGCTCACTACTCGGGTAGCAGCTCGTTTGTGGTTAGTGCAGGCTCCAACGAACAAGTTGATGTTGTGTGTACGATTGACAATACACTTGTGGGTGTTGCTTTCGACGAGAGCGTAACATCGCTTCTTACGGATTATGCCGTAACGGTGGCTGTCGATAACAAAAATTCGGTTGTGTTCGATGCCGACAATGAGGGCGCGATTGCTTATATCACTCCTGCCGAGAATGATACCGATTTCGAGTGGTCGTTCAGTGCAAAGACATTGGACGGCGTTGCTGTTTCGGGTAAAGGTACCGTTAAGGATATAAAACCCCGTACAAAATATACATTGAACATCTCGTTCAATCGCAAACCGCTGGGCGAGGCCGTTATCTCGATTCGCGTTGTGGATAGCAGCGAGGAGGTTAAAGATGTATTCGACATCTATGGCCGTCCCGAGATTAAAGCGTTGGACTTCGATATGAGCGTGGCACAACAAGCCCGCCCCGAGCCGTTTACTCTGCGTGCCAAAGCACCCAACACAATCGTATCGTTGGCAGCTACTTCGGAGATTTATGGCGAGGAGCCTATCGAGTTGCTCGGTTGGACCTCTGGTGGCGGTGTCGTTGTAACCCAAGTAAACGAGGCTGAATATACCGTAGCACTCGATGCCGAGTATGTGGCTGCGTTGCCGAGTGGAGTGACTACCATTACTTTGACCGTTGTGGACGAGAAAGATAATACGGCAGCCGTAAGTTTCAGTTTCTTGAAGGCGGGTGTTAGTGCCGTTGATGCGTGGGACGTTTGGGCAACCAAAACTACGGTTGAGGCCGAGATGCCGCAGGTCGAGAACGCAGTTCAATTCGGATATGGAGTGAATGACGAGTGGACAATGGTTGATGGCGTTTATGCAGGTGGTAAATATACAGCAAACCTGACCGGCCTTACACCTTCGACTACCTACAACGTTCAACTCTTTGTCAATGGCGTCGTTTCGGGTGACCCCATCACAATCACTACCGAGGCTGCTCCTCAAATCAGCAATGGTGGTTTCGAGAATTGGAATAAGAACGGTAAAACCTGGTACCCCTATGCAAGTGGCGAGCCCTATTGGGATAGTGGTAACCCTGGTGCAACAACACTTGGCGACAAGTGGAATATCACAATCAGCAGCGAGGATCCTCGCCCCGGCTCGTCGGGTAAGTTGTGCGCTCGTATGCAGTCGGCATTCCCAAGTTTAGCAGGAATGGGTAAGTTTGCAGCAGGTAACCTCTATGTAGGTCGCTTTGCTGGACTTGATGGTATGAATGGTACCGTAGAGTTTGGTCAGCCCTTTACTGGCCGTCCTACCGCTTTGCATGGCTGGTTCAAATGTAATGTTGGTCAAATCAACAAGTCGGATAGCAGCGCACCCGTAACATCGGGCCCCGACCGCTATCAAATTATGATTTGCCTTATGACAGGTACACACAGTGTCAATACCGCCGATAAATCGACCTTCTTCAATTGCAAAACCGATAGCAAGGTTGTGGCTTGGGGCGAGATTTTGGGCAATGAATCGGTTGGCGAGTGGACCGAGTTTACTCTGCCTTTGAACTATGTCAAGGAGGGTGTGCGTCCTACACACATCACAATCGTAACAACCGCAAGCTCCTATGGCGACTACTTCACAGGCTCGACCGATAGCTGGATGTGTGTCGATGACTTCGAGTTGATTTACTAACCCAAAAAAGAGTAACGAAAATGAAAACAAATATGCTTAAAAGATTGTTCGTGTTGTTGGTAGCGGTTATGACCGTTGGCGCAACTTACGCATCGGAGGGAACCGAGAAACTTACGCTCCCCAAAGAGAAACGCAGTGTGAAATATGACCGAGGTTTGAATATCCCATCGTACCCCTTTATTAAAAAAGGTATATGGAATACAGGTTTGAAACTCTCGTATTCGCAATTCTCGTTGGAGGATTACGACTTCCTGATTATCGACGCTATCGGCGCCGGTGGCTATTCGCTTGACGGAAGTGTTCACTTGGGCTACTTCTTCCGCGACAATATGATGCTTGGTGCACGCTTCGGCTACAAACGTAACAATATCGATTTGAAAAACGCCTCTATCAGTGTGAGTGACATCTCGTTGGGATTGAATGATGTGAGCAACCTCAAACACACATACACAGGAACGCTCTTTTATCGTTACTACATGGGTCTGGGTCAAGGACAGCGTTTCGCTTTCTTTACCGAGGTGCAGTTGGGACTTGGCGGCTCGCAATCGAAACAGTATTTGAGCGCGACCGACGGTACATACGAGAAGACGTTTAATGTGTCGCTTGGTATCACCCCCGGTATTATGGCGTTCATTACCAATAACGTTGCTTTGGAGGTGTCGGTTGATCTTATCGGTCTGAAATACAAAAACGTGGAGCAAATCTCCAATCAGATTACAACAGGTAGCCGTACTACAAGCTCGCTGAACTGTAAAATCAGTCTGCTGTCACTCGGCCTCGGACTTTCGTTCTATTTGTAATTCGAACAGAGTATGAAAGGTGTATTTTTGAAAACGTGGTTGGTCGCTTTGATGATGGTGGGCGCCGTTTCGTGTATCGTGAACGATATCCCCTATCCTCGTTTGGGCTGTACCTTGTTGTCGCTTGATGTCGAGGGCGCGCAAAAATATCAGACACAAATGAGTGGCGATACCACTATCGTTACGGTGGCTATCGACGAGAGTGTCGATTTGCGCGATGTCGCTTTTGGAGCGATGAGCTTTACTAACGAGGATAAGGCGACGGTGACTTATGTGAGTGGCGCAACACCTGCGCAGGGCGATAGCTGGAATCTGCGTGAAGGTGTGGTTGTCGATGTTATGATTTACGGTTACGTCAATCTGTTTAAGTTTGTGGGAACACAAACCATCGAACGCCGTTTCAGTGTCGAAGGTCAAATGGGTGACGCCTATTTCGAGGAGAATGTAGGCGGCTCGGTTGAGAACCGCATAGCATTGGTTTATGTCCCCGAGGGAACCGACCTGTCGGCTATCAATGTATTGGAACTCAAACTCGGCCCCGAAGGCGAAACAACCTATGAGCCTGCTCTCTCGGGCGTTGTAGATTTCACTTCGGAAACGGGTGACGACAATATTAAAATGGTGCGCGTAAGCTATCGTGATGTTGTGGAGAATTGGCGTGTGATTGTGCAGGAGAGCTCCGTTGCACTCAATAGTGTCAATGCTTGGGCGATGTCGGCAGATGTCGTGGCAATGGGCGCACCCGAAGAGAGTCACGCAATCGAGTATCGTATCAAAGATGGCGAGTGGCAAAATGTCGTGCTTTCGAGCGACGCCAATGGCTCGTTTACCGCAACAATCTCGGGTCTGACCCCCGAAACCGAATATGAGTGCCGTGCGGTGTCGGGTACAGAGAAAACAGACGCTATAAGCTTTACCACCGAGGCGGCTCCGATGCTGGATAATGGCGGTTTCGAGAAGTGGCATAAGAGCGGCTCGGCTTTGTGGTTGCCCTATGCCGAGAGCGACTCGATAATTCAAACCTTTACCGATCCTACCCACCCGGGCGAAGAGTTCTATACACGATTCTGGGATACGGGTAACCACGGTGCTATTACTTTGGGTTCGAGCAACTCGATTCCTTTGAGCGAGGCTGTGTCTTTGGGCTTAACTACTGATGGAACAGCCCGAGAGGGTGCCGAGGCTGCTTACTTATTAAGTAAGTTTACGGGTATCGGCGTTGCCGGTAAACTTGCAGGTGGTAATATCTTTACAGGAACATTCGGCGTAGTTCAAGGTACCAATGGAACAACTTATTTGGGTGTACCCTTCTCGGCACGACCCAAGCGTTTGGTCGGATACTATAAATATATGCCCAAACCTATCGACAATGTGATTAAAGCCGATGGTGTCGATGGTACATTCATCACAGAGGAGTGGCGTGGCAAGAGCGACACACTCAATATGGTGTTTGCTTTGGGTGATTGGGAGATTCCTCATGAGGTGCGTACCGACCGTCGTAACCGCTCCGAGTTTACCCCCTCGACTCCCGGTGTGTTTGCGTGGGGTAGTATGGCTTCGGCGGAGGAGGTAACCGAATGGACTCGCTTCGAGATTCCGTTGGAGTACTACGACTTGAACAAGAAACCGACATATATGGTCATTATGCTCACCGCCAGCAAGTGGAGCGACTTCTTCACAGGAGGCAATGGTAGTGTGCTGATTGTTGATGACCTCAAAATAGAGTACGAATAAACGATAAAACGATATGAAAAAAAGTTTGTTGTTAATAGCATCGTTGACCGCGTTGGTCGGTTGCGCAAATGATTTTTCGGAGTCGGATAGCACGCTTGACACAGTGGGTAAAGTGTCGTTCCGAGCAGTAGAGCCGAGCGCAACCCGTACCACGTTTGACGACCAAACTATGACCGTTTCGTGGGCAGAGGGTGATAAGGTGAGCCTTTGGGCCGAGAGCAATGGCACAATGGCACTCTCGAAAGTGGAGTTTACCGCTACCGAGGTTGATGCATCGGGCGCCGAGTTCGAGGCGTTCCTCTCGCAAATGGAGCGCGGCGAATATACCTATTATTCGGTGTATCCCACTCCTGCCAAAATTTCGGGAATGGTTGCAACCTACAACTTGCCTACTACACAGACGGGCGAGTATGACTGCGAGGCCGATGTGCTTGTAGCAGAGCCTGCTGTGGCACTTGCGCTGACCCAAAAGGGAGCCGATTTGAACTTGGCTTATAGCCACGCATTGCACGCGCTGAAAATTGAAATCCCCAATGGCGCCGATAGCTATGGCAATGTTGTGGAGCGCGTCGTTTTGGATTTTCCCCAAGAGGTGGCTGGCGAGATGACACTCGATGTTGCAAGTGGCGAGAGTGCAATAAGCGGCTCGAAACGCGTAACGATTAACTGTTCCGATAAGATGGCGGCCAATGGTTGTGCGTGGGCATTTATCGCTCCTGCCGACTGCTCCGAGGGTCAAATTCAAATCTCGGTTTTGGCAGGTGGCAAGACCAACACTTTCGAGGTTGATGGCCGTAATTTCCGCGCAGGCTATCTGTCGCGTGTGAAGGTGGCTATGCCCGAGGTGCTGATTTTGGAGCAGGCACGTACTCTGATTGACAATAACTCGGCGAGAACTATTACCGACCCCACCGAGGCTCGTCTGCAAGTTCGCTTGGGTGGCGCCGATAACTCGTCTATCGTATATTCGGGTATCGAGTATGTCGCACAAGATGGCGATACTGTGGTCGTGAATAACAAACGCAGTCTGTTGAGCGAGCAACCTTCGTTGGAGTTGGGCGTTACGGGCCTTACAAGTGGAGTCTATTCGATGCGCGCATTTGTCGAGTTGTCGGGTGGCGAGAAGATTTACTCCGAGATGGCCGAGAATGTTCGCGTCGTAGGTGATTTTATCGTAAGCCTCGGCGATGTCAAAACATCGTATAACTACTATGTAAATGATGGCGCATCGGTTGCAAATGGCAAGTCGGGTTCCTCGATTTATACCTTTACCAATCACTATACAATGGATAGCGCATTTGTAAGCGAGATTGAGGAGGTTGGCGTTTGTGTCGATAAAATTGACTATGCAGGTACCGTTTCGGGTACAAGTTTCAACTGTGGCGAGATTGCATCGCAAAGTTGGGGCACACATACCGTCAGTGCTTATGTGACAATCGGCGGAATCCGCTTCGAGTCGGCAAAACGCAGTGTCGAAGTTACGGGTATTCCTTATAGCATCTCGACCGTGGGCTCGTCGCTGCCGAGTGGCTGGGCGGGCGAAAACATCGCATTCAAAGGATATAACGCGTTGGGCGTAGGTGATAGCGAGCCCTGCTTGCGTCTGAAAGGCGAGGCAAAAACCGACCAAAATCAGAATGGTTGGATTGTGTCGCCTGCATTCCATATTCCGAGTTCGATGGGCGTGACCGCAACGGCTCACACCTATCTCTATCGTGCATCGCTTACTTCGACCAAAGGTTATCTGTATGCGGCGGCATCGTCGGGTGGCTACTCGACCGAGACCACAAACGGAATACAGAAGGGTAGTGTAGTGTTGTTCTACGACCAAGCTTCGTTGGAGGATTTCAACTATTCGCTTACACTTTCGTCGTCGAAACCGCGCGTAACCTTCTATGCGAATAACTTTACTAATCCCGGAACGGCTTGGTTTACCATCAACCGCGTGGATGTTAATTACCGATAAAAGAACAGACCTATGAAAAGATATTTTTCAGTAGTAGTTGTGGCTTTGAGCCTGTTGCTGGGCTCGTGCGAGAATCGCACCGAGGAGCCCGTAGGTGTAGGTACTCTGGATATGAGTGCCATTACCGCAACTGTAAGTACGCGTGCTCTGACCGATAATTGGGTGGTGACACTCACAGGCGAGAGTGGTGTAGTGGGCGAGTGGCGCTATGCCGAATTGCCCGAGAAGGTAGAACTGCGCGAGGGTAACTATACTATCGACGTTGCTTCGCATAGTCACTTTGCCGAGGTTTCGCGCGAGGGTTATTTCGTCGGCTCCGAGGAGGTGACAATCGTGTCGGGTAAAACAACGACTCCCGATGCTGTCACTTGCCGTATCCAATCGTTGAAGGTGTCGGTTGTATTCGAGGGCGAGATTGTCGAGGCTATGGCCGACGACTGCCAAACCACCATTTCGCTGGGCGAGGTGTCGCTGAGCGTTGGTAAAGACGACGCAGAGCCTATCTATTTCCGTCCGTTGGACGTTACCAATACTCTGCATATCGACTTTGCGGGTACTGTTGATGGTGCCGCGGAGCACTTTGCGACTGACATTGCAGGTGTTAAAGTGGGCCAATGGCGCAAGATTGTAATCAAGATGACCTACGAGGACGGCGAGCGCGTGTTTGGTGCGTCGATTGTCGGCTGGTCGCAGGACGATGATATTTACGTGGAATAATAGAATAACTTAAATACAATGAAAAAGACTTACACACAACCTCTTGTTGAAATCATTGAGCTTGCCGTTGAGAACGGATACCAAGCTTCTGCAACACCTACAACCACACCAAGCTCGGACGATAGCGGTATCGGTGCCGAAGGAATGGGAATTATCGAGTGGTAACCCAAACAGTGAATGAAAGCTATGAAATTGAAACAAATACTGTTTGCAGCTGCCGTTGTAGCAATGGCTACTGCTTGTAATCACGCCACCGATGATACTACACCCGCTCCCACACCCAAAGGTGTGAGCGTATCGCTTGTGGCAAGTGCCGACACCGATGAGACTACCCGTACTGCGCTGGGCACCGCCGAGAATGGTAGTTATAAATATGAGTGGAGCGCGGGCGACCAAATCGGCATTTCGGTAATCTCGGAGGGTACCGAGGTGTTGAGCAATGTCGCTCTTAAATCGGGCTCGTCGGGCGTTTCGACAACCTTTGGCGGAACTATCTCGGAGGCCGATGCAGCCAAGATTCCTGCTGCTCAACTCTACGACTACGTGGGCTACTATCCCGCTACCGCAAGCTATAACCACTCGGAGGGCCAATTCTCGTTCACTTTGCCTGCTACACACTCGGCATCGTCGAATGTGTTTAGTGGTGCGTGCGATTTTATGGTTGCAACAGCCGAGGAGCGCTCGACTATCGCCGTTAGCGACGGAATGTATCCGTTGGCAATGCGCTTCCAGCACGTTTTTGCTTTCTTCGAGATTCCCTTGAAGAGCAATAACCTTCGCTATGGCATAAGCAAAATCGAGATTGAGGCTTCGGAGAGCGCGCTCGCAGGTGCTGTTGTGGTTGAGAAAGGAACCACCGAGATTAAAACCGTTAATAATGGCTCGAAGAAACTCACTGTCGAAGTGCCGCAGGGTTGGAACACCTCGGAGAATATATGGGTGCCGTTTATCCCCGGAGCTGCCGGCGAACAAATCAAAATTACGCTTTCGAATGGCGTAGATAGTTGGAGCTTTACCAAAACCGCTCCCGCCGCAGGTTTTACCCGTGCCAATGTCTATCGTATGAGTGGCGCAGACCCCGAGGGCGATGTTAAGGTTAGCCTTGATAAAATTTTGACACTTATCAATAACGATAATAGCACTATCAAAGACCCCACAGCATTGAGCTTGTCGGTTTCGACTTCGGGTGTTGATGCCGCAGAGGTCGAGGACTTGGGTGTTATTTACTCACATGATGACGCTGCCGAAGTGGAGATTTCTTTGGCAAATAACAACACTTCTGCGAGCCAAACTTGGACCGGTTTGCAAAGCGGTAAATATACGGTTAAAGCCTATGTAACCGTTGGCGGTACCGACTTTGTGAGCGAGAGCAAGAGCGTCGATGTGTTTGGCGAGGTCGTTTTGAGCGTTGTTGCTCCCACCTCGTACTCGTGGTATGTGGGCGATAACGGCCAAACCAAGAATGTGACAACCGCAAACAGCAAAGACCGCTTGACCATCTATGCACCTACTGCAACAATGACCGCAAAGGATTCGCGCTATGCAGATAAAGTAGATCTGTTGAAGGGAATTTATTCGACATCTATAAAGGTTGGTACTGAAACCCTTGCAACAACGGCTAATGGCTTGACAATGACTGCTGGTGATAAACAAGTGTCTAATGTGGGCGTATATACAGTTACTGCAACAGCAACTTTCGGTACATATACAGCAACAGCAACTACAACCTCTTGTGTTACAGGTTTGCCATTGAAAACGACGAATATGGGAAGCTCGATTTCTGAATCATTAAATGATAACATGTGGTATGGAAATGACGATGTAACAGGATCTTATGATAAAAACTCAGATCATATTAATACAGCTGTTGCGAATTTTTATTGTGTAAGCCCGAAATTTTATGTCCCTCAAACTCAAACTATAAATGTCAATGTAGAGTCTCAGTTTAGGGTAAGTAATTTGTTGGTAGTAAATCCACGACTATATGCAGGTGCCGTTAGTTCTCAAGATGGTGGCTGGAGTGAAAGTGTATATAGCTCATCGCGTCCAGGATCTACAACTTGGAACACATTAGGCTCATTTAATTTATCATCATCATCGTGCTATGTGTCATTGGCAGATCGAAGCGGTGCTTGCCAATATCGTATTTATCAAACAAACATTTTGTATAATTAGAATAAGTGAAAAAGATTCAGCAAATAGTAACTTTGGTGTGCTTGGCGTTGGCGGTTGCGGGTTGTCGCAACAACAATGTGCCAACGTCGGAGCCCCAAGAGTATGACTTCGCGGTGGAGGCTGCGGCAGTGGTAACCGACGAGGAGGAGTTCGAGGCGGCTACAAGAGCAACACTCGAAGAGGGAACGTATAACTACTATTGGGCCAATGGCGATATGATTGGTCTATTCGCCACCAATGATGCGTTCTCGCTCAAACTTACAAACGTCAAAATGGTTAATAACAACCACGCCACCGAGCAACGTTTTACATCGTTTGACGGCAAACTCTCGCAAGAGCAGTACGACGCTATGCCCGAGGGTACATACTACTATGCTGCATACTATCCCTATCAGCAAACAGCAACGCTCGATGCCACAAACTTCACTTTGAGCGGATTAACACTCCCCTCGGTGCAGAGTGTGTCGGCGGTGGGTGCTGATGGTTTCCGCGCCGATTACGACTTTATGCTCACAACGCCCGTTTCGGCGGGTACGGTGGCTGCGGTAGCGCCTGCCGATATTCAATTCCACGGCGAGAAAGGTTTTAAACACCTATTTTCGGCTGTGCGTATGTCGGTGACTGCCGATGAGATGGGCGGACAGAAGATAAGCTCGCTTACGCTTACAGCCCCCGAAGATGTTGCACTTACGGGCGACTTTGCGGTAAATATTATGACGCGCGCGGTGACTTTCACAAACCCCTCGAACTCGGTGACCGTCAATATACCGTCGGGTATGGGCGATTTGATGTCGGGCAACAACTGCGTTTGGGCAATCATCAACCCCGTTGATCTCTCCTCGACACCTTTGGTGCTGACCGTAACAACCGAGAGCGGCTATCAATACACCTACACCTTTGACGGCGCGAACTATATTGCGGGTAGTTTCCACAACCTTGCGTTCAAGATTCCTCAAATGAAGGTTACCGCCAATCGCATCTACACCTCGTACAACGACCGCAATAACTCGTTGGACGGCTCGTCAATCTTCTTCGATGGCGTGCAAGTTTCGGGTGCTCTGCCCGACGCCAACGGCTATGGCTACTCGGTTGATATTGCCGAGACGGGTGTTATGTGCAACGGCGTTGTTGTGTACAGTACCGACGACCAAGCAACCTCGTTCAGTTATACGCACAAAGTTGCCGACTATAAGGCGTTGGGTGAGTACAATGCACAAGCCTATGTCAAGTTGGCAAACGGTAGTCTTATAGCCACATCAGAGCCCAATGTGCATGTTACGGGTATCCCCTACAACCGTGAGGTAACAAGCAGTGGTGGCGGTGTCTATTTTGGTGCTTCAAGTGGAGTTGGAGCCTATAATGACCCTAATTACCCGTGGAGCGAGGGTAACGGAGTGAGCGATATGGGCGATTATATGCAATTTGCTTTGAGCGGCCAAAACTATATGGTAAGTTTCCCGTTCCATATTCCAGCAACAATACCTGTTAAGTTGCACGGTTGGTTTTCTCACTCGGTAACGTTGGCGACAAGAACTCTTTATGCTGGTGCAGTATCTTCAGTATCGTATAATAATCAAGTATCTATAGGGGTTAGTAATGCAGCACCAGGAACAGGTGCGTATTACGCCTTTCCCTCATTTAATCTGACGCAAGCCAACAATAGAGTTTCGCTATACGAAAATGTTGGTCTTACAATGTTCTATATAAACAAAGTGTCCGTTCTTTATAATTAAAAATAAAAAAAAACGAGCAGTGTTTCACTGCTCGTTTTTGCTTTATGCCATTCGACAGATTAGTCGCAGTCGGCGAACATTGAGGTCGAGAGGTATTTCTCGGCGCGGTCGGGGAAGACAACAACAATATTACCCTTCTCGATACGCTCGGCTGTACGGCGGGCTGCCAACATCGCAGCACCACTGCTCATTCCCGCAAAGATACCCTCGTGGCGAATCAATCTGCGAGCCATCTCGATAGCCTCCTCGCTCTCAATCATCTCCTGAATGTCGATAATGCTCGGGTCATAAATCTCGGGCACGATAGCCTCCTCCATATTCTTCAAACCCTGAATATAGTGGCCCTTGATAGGGTGGGCGCAGACTGTCTTGATGTCGGGTTTCATCGTTTTCAGAAAACGGGTCAAGCCCATCAGCGTTCCCGAGGTGCCGAGAGCGCAAACCAGATAATCAATCTTGCCGTCGGTCTGTTGCCAAATCTCCAACGCGGTGCGCTCGTAGTGCGCCAAGTAGTTCGAGGCGTTGGCAAATTGGTCGGGCATATAGTATGCGTCGGGATTCTCGGCAACGATTTGGCGCGCACGACGGATAGCACCATCGGTACCCTCGTCGGCGGGTGTGAGGATGACCTCCACGCCATAGGAGCGCAAAATCTTGCGACGCTCAACCGACACAGCACTGCTCATCACAATCTTGACGGGGTAGCCTTTGACAATACCCGCAATGGCAAGACCGATACCTGTATTACCCGAAGTGGGCTCGATAATGGTTTTGCCCGGTGTGAGAAGTCCTTTTTGTTCGGCCGCCTCGACCATACGTTTGGCGATGCGGTCTTTGATACTGCCGGTGGGATTAAAACCCTCCAATTTGGCAAAGATGTTTACATTGGGGTTGGGGTTCAGGGCATTGATACGCACCATAGGCGTATTGCCGATAGCCTCCAAAATGTTGTTACTTACCATAGT
This sequence comes from Rikenellaceae bacterium, assembly GCA_015060105.1. Classification (GTDB taxonomy): domain Bacteria; phylum Bacteroidota; class Bacteroidia; order Bacteroidales; family Rikenellaceae; genus UBA940. Next base: position 17,070 of record SUZD01000004.1, read on the forward strand.
GTGTTGTAATGTTGTTTACAGCAAAGAGAGCCGTCTGCGATATAACTTATCCGACGGCTCCTTTATTGTGTAACGCACCTTGTGGGGCGCGGACTATGACTACTTAAGAAGGTTATCTTTCTCGATATCCTTGAAGTAGCGGTATGTATTAACCTTCAACTCGCCTGTTGCCAACTCGTCGCATACGATGATGCTGTGAGGGTGCATTTGCAAGCAAGAGATAGTCCATTGTTGGCTAACAGCCTCCTCGATACCGTGACGGAGTGCGCGAGCTTTGTTGTGACCTGTGGCGAGGATAAGTACCTCACGCGATGCCATAACTGTACCAACACCCACTGTCAAAGCGGTCTTGGGAACTTTATTTACGTCGTTATCAAAGAAACGCGAGTTAGCGATGATGGTGTCGGTGGTAAGCGATTTCAGACGAGTACGCGAAGTAAGCGACGAGAAAGGCTCGTTGAATGCGATGTGACCATCGGGACCGATACCGCCCATGAACAAGTCGATACCACCCATCTCGGCGATTTTCTTCTCGTAGCGAGCGCACTCTGCCTGCAAATCCTCGGCGTTACCGTTGAGGATATTTACGTTCTCCTTCTTGATGTCGATGTGGTTGAAGAAGTTGCTCCACATAAACGAGTGGTAGCTCTCGGGGTGACTCTCGGGAAGACCAACATACTCGTCCATGTTGAAGGTAATCACATTGGCAAACGAAACCTCGCCAGCTTTGTTGAGCTTAACCAACTCGGCATAGGTGGTCAGAGGAGTGCCTCCTGTGGGAAGACCCAGAACGAAAGGTTTGTCGGTTTTAGCCGCGTGTGCATTGATTTTGTCTGCGATGTAGTGTGCAGCCCAAATGCCCACATTTTTCGCGTCTTTTTCGATGATAACTCTCATAATTGTATCTGATTTAGTTTATTGTCAATGGGATAAGTCGCACAAAAGTAACCCTTTTTTTTCTATTTTACAAATGTGTATTCCGAGGTGGTACTATTGCCCATGCCGTCAGTGGCGGTAAAGATTATTTTGTGCTCGCGCTCGGGGCTCATAATCTCGCTGTCGAAATGGAGTGTGGCGGTGCGTTTTACGGGGTGGTATTCGAGGATAGCCCAGTTGCCGTCGAGGGTTGCCGAATAGTCATTCACGCCCGAAAAATTATCTGCCAATGTGAACGAAACACTCTTGGCTGCGGTAAGGTCTGCGCCGTTTTTGAACGAGGCTTTGATGGTGGGGGCTGTCGTGTCGCGTGCGATGCAGTAGTGACCAAACGAGCGCACATTGCACGATACCTTGCCGTCGGCATAACGACCTCCGACGTAGCCCATATTACCCTTCTCATCAACCGATGCGATGCACAAATTGTGGGTGCTGATACCTTCGGGAATGGCAATGCTGATGTTTACCGCTTTGTCGAGCGGAATATCATGGCTGCCCATCGAGTGAATTTTCGATAGAGGGCGAATCGAGTCGGCTCGCACTTTGGTTGGCGGATTGATAACCCTTTGCGAGTAGTATATCGGCTCGTAAAGTGCTCCTTGGGGGATTGTTATGCTTGCTCCCGAGAATGAGTAACTCCAATCCTCGCGGTTGCTGACAACCTTGCCTTGCGGAGTGGAGAACGCGCCCTTGCCACGACCCACAACCTCGAACGAAACACTTGATGTATTGCCCGCATCATCGGTTACAACAATGTCGATAGAGCGTGTTTCGCCCTTCACGGTGCTGACAACGCCTCGGTTTTCGCACTTGCGATACATATCCACGCGGTTGCCCTCGTGCAGAGCCATTGCCAACATCTCGTTTTTGGAGCCTCGCTGCATAGGGTAGTGGGCGGTGATGTTGCAACAACGGGTGTCGCTAAACAGAAATTTATCTTTGGCAAAGACGACATATTCGCAGCCATCGACCCTCATCTCTACTTTGTAGGGGCCGTAACGGTTTGTTGTTCCCGTTTTGCGATCGGTGGTCTCGACCACAAAATAGCCATTGTCGCCAATCTCAATCGGGCTCTCTTGTTTGAGATTTAGTCGCTCTGCATCTCGACGCACAGCTACCCCGTTCAGAGTGTCGATTTCGATGTAATGAACACCCGCAATAGTGGGTGGAACTTCGTCCTCGGCTTTGATGTGACCGAGGGTTATGGTGTTGAGTGTCGCCGAGTTAGAGGTTTGACGAATCTCGAAGTGAAGATGTGCTCCATAGGAGTTGCCAGAGTTGCCCGACAGAGCAATCTGCTCGCCCTTGACAACGGGATATTCGCCCTCGGTGGGGTAAATATCGACCGAGAATTTGTGGTTGCGATAGCGATATTGCCGTACGCGCTCTTCAATCTCGTCGCCGAACGATTGCAAATGAGCATAGACACTCATCGTTCCGTTGGGGTGGGTGATGTAGAGTGCGCGACCATAGCCATAAGGGCTGATGTTGATGCGCGAGATGTAGCCATCGGCAACGGCATATACGGGCAACCCCTCGCGGCCGGCGGTCTTGATGTCAATGCCCGAGTGGAAGTGGTTGGTACGCATCTCTGCAAAGTTGCTCGAAAGCAGAATTGGGATACGCAGCGGAGAGTCATAAAAGCTCTCTTGTGCTGTGGCCGAGAGCGTGCATAGCGCCCCAAGTAGGGTTATGAATAGCGGTTTAATCTTCATTGTTTAGTTCTTTGGTGAGTTTTTCGATGCAGTCGGCTATGGCGTCAAAATCGTGTCCAAGCCCTGCGCCATAGCGCATCAGTTTGGCGCGTAGGTCGTAAATATCTTTGTACTTAATGGTTCGTAGTTTGCGCGAAAGTGCCTCGTAAAGTCGCTCCGAGGACTCCTCGCGCGAGATGTATTGGTCGAGGACCTCGCTTATTATTTCGCCGGATATGCGTTTGGCACGCAGGGCCGAAACAATCTTGCGCTCGCCCCAACGGCTCAACTTAATCTTCTCGCGGACAAAGGCTTCGGCGTATCTGCCGTCATCAATAAAACGCTCCTTTTGCAGACGAGCCACGATGCGGTCGTGCTCTTCTCGGCAGACATTCCAGCGAACAAGTAGGCGTCGAGCGTCAAACGAGGAGTATTCTCGTCGGGCGCATAGTCGCATCAGCGAGGCTATGGCCTGGTCGGGAGTTTTGCTCTTTATTACCTTTTCGTCCATCGTATCATTCGTGGTTTGTCCATCATATCGTAACGCACTTCGCCATCGGGCAGTCCTCGCTCGGAGGCCATACGCAACATATCATCGGCATAGCGTTCGTAAATCTCGCAATACAGTTCGCCACCACTTCGGAGCGAACCGACTGCAAAATCGACAATCGCCTTGTAGAATAGCAACGGGTCATCATCGGGCACAAACAGCGCTCCGTGAGGCTCCCAATCACGAACATTGCGGTCCATAGTCCGAAGGTCGCTTTGCGGAACGTATGGCGGGTTACTGACGATAATATCAACGCTCTCTATGGGGTTCATACTCAACATATCGCCTTGGCAAAACTCTACCGAACTTGCCCACTTGTCGCCATTACGTCGAGCGATGCGTAGTGCATCGTTCGAGATGTCGTAGGCGGAGACTTGGCTCTCCTTCAAACTGCGGGCAAGGGCAATGGCGATTGCTCCGCTACCTGTTCCGAGGTCGATTACTTTGAGTCCGCTGCGTGTACCGTTTCGCTCGACAATCCAACGCACCAACTCCTCGGTTTCGGGGCGTGGAATAAGCACTCCTGTGCCCACCTCCAACTCCATATAGCACCACTCGGTGTGGCCGATGATGTATTGAACGGGCTCGCCACTTGCAATGCGCTCCACTACCTGCTCCAACCCTTCGGGCTCGCTTGTGCCATCGGGGTCGAAGGCCAAACGCTCGCGCGAGATACCCCACAACTCCAATGCGGCAAGCTCGGCAATAGCTCGGGCTTCGCGTTGGTCGTAGATGCCCTCGGCGGCTTGGCAAAGGGTGCGTATGATGTCACGATTAAGCACGCTTCTAATTCTACTTCTCTTGTCGCATTGCTCGGTTATAGCACTCGCGGCAGATAGGCTCGTAGGTATCCTTCTCGCCCAACATCACAAGATTGCTGTTGGCGGTCAGACGGTGCGAGTGTTGCGCAATATTGCCACACTTGACGCAGATGGCGTGTACTTTGGTTACGAACTCGGCGGTCGCCATAAGGGCGGGCATAGGGCCGAAAGGTTTTCCCATAAAGTCCATATCCAAACCGGCGACGATAACCCTCATACCGCTATTGGCCAACTCACGACACACATCAACAATCGAGTCGTCGAAGAATTGCGCCTCGTCAATGCCGACAACATCGACATCGCTCGCCATAAGCAGAATGTTGCCCGGAGAATCTACGGGTGTCGAGCGAATCGAATTGGCGTTATGCGAAACGACCTCCTCCTCGGAGTATCGTGTGTCAATCTTGGGCTTGAAGATTTCGACTTTGAGATTGGCAAACTCGGCTCGTTTGAGTCGGCGGATAAGCTCCTCGGTTTTGCCCGAGAACATCGAGCCACATATCACTTCGAGCCAGCCTGTGCGCTCGCTCTCCTCGCCCGAACGATGAAAACCTTTGTGTTCGAGTGTATCGGTACTGTCAATATACATTTTTTTCTGATTTTTCTTGTGTCGCAAATATACGAAAAAAGAGGGTATCCGCAAAGATACCCTCCAACTAAAATATGGTCGATTCTCCTATAATAATTTTTTGACGACCTTAAACCATTTGTAAGGCATATATCGGAATGGAAGGTCTATCCAGGTCGGAGTCGTAACGACGGTGCGTCGGTGGCTGAAAGCCTCGAAACTCAACTTGCCGTGATAACCACCCATACCCGAATTTCCAACACCGCCGAAGGGAACATTCTCGTTGGCGATGTGCATAATGGTATCGTTGATGCAACTGCCACCCGCCGAGGTGCGCTCGATGACGTGGTTGCCTGTGGCTTTATCGCCAAAGTAGTAGAGTGCCAACGGCTTTTCGCGCTCACACACAAAATTGATAGCCTCGTCGATGTTGCCGAAAGTGAGCAACGGGAAGATAGGACCGAAAATCTCCTCCTGCATAATGGGCGAGTCGGGAGCGGCCGCTACCACCGTAGGCTCGATATAACGCTCTTGGGTCGAATAGTTGCCGCCGAAGATGATATTGTCGTCGGTCAGATAACCCGTCAAGCGCTCGAAAGCCTTGTTATTGACGATGCGTACAAAGTGCTCCGCCTTTTGAGGGTCTTTACCCAGCAGTGCGCGGAAACTTTTGTGCAACTCCTCGATGAATTTGTCTTTGATGTCGGAGTGTACCAACAGATAGTCGGGTGCGATGCAGGTCTGTCCTGCATTGAGGCTCTTGCCCCACGCCACGCGTTTGGCAGCGGTCTTGATGTCGGCGTTGTGGTCGATGATGCAGGGACTTTTGCCGCCGAGTTCCAACACTACGGGAGTCAGATTGCGGGCGGCGGCACTCATAACCGTACGGCCAAGCACGGGGCTACCCGTGAAGAAGATGATGTCGTAACGCTTCTCCAACAATGCGGTATTCACCTCGCGGTTGCCTTGAACAACAGCCACATACTCCTTGTCGAAAGTCGCTTCAATCATCGCCTGTAATACGCTCGACACATTGGGTACATAGGGCGATGGTTTGAGAATAGCGGTACAGCCTGCCGAAAGTGCGCCAACAAGCGGATTAAGCAGTAACTGCACGGGGTAGTTCCAAGGCGAAATAATAAGGCTCACACCCAGCGGCTCGCTCACGATACGGCTCCTTGAAGGAAACATCTTCAACGGAGTTCTTCGACGCTCGGGGCGACTCCATTTGCCGAGGTGTTTGAGGTGGTTGCGAATCTCGCCCAAAACGATACTTATTTCGGTCAGATACGCCTCTTGGTAACTCTTGTGAAGGTCTGCCCATAGCGCTTCGGCCAGCGGTTTCTCCCAAATTAGTAACGCCTTTTGCAACTTTTGAAGTGCTATGCGACGTTTGCTGATGGGGAGCGTTGCTCCGCTTTTGAAGTAGTTGCGTTGCATCTTGACAATGGTGTCAATCTGCTCTACGGGTGTGTTACTAACGGTCGATTTCATAGTGTTATTCTTTGCGTCCTTTAAAACTATCCATTGCCGAGTATATTCCGAAGACGTGTCCGAACAACCAATCAAACAAGGCAGTTGGCAATAGCCCCTGCATCAGTCGAATGAAGTGGAAACTCCATGGAATACCTCTGAAATCCCGATTACGCTCAATGGCACGCATAATCTTACGAGATGTACGTAACGGGTTGAGAATCGGGAATATCGGCGAGCGAACTCCGTCAAACATACCCGTATTGATGTAGTATGGCGCAACGGTTGTTATGCGCACGCCGCTTTTGGCCTCTGCAAGCTCGATGCGAACCGAGTCAGACCAACCTATAACCGCCCATTTGCTTGCGGCATAGACCGACATTCTCGGGTTTGAAATCATACCTCCTGCCGAGGCGATGTTGCAGATGTGACCCGAGTTGCGAGCCTTCATATCGGGCAACATAACAAGCGTGGTGTACATCGGTGCTTTGGCATTGATATCCATCGTAAGGTCGATATCCTCGACACGCTGTTTATCAAAAGTGTTGTTACCGCGCACCACACCGGCGCAGTTAATAAGAATATCAACATCTCCAAACTCTTCTCGAACCTGTTTGTAGGTGTTTTTAACGGCTTCAAAGTCGGCAACATTAACGATGTAACCGGCTACATTTCCTTTGACAGAGAGTTCGGCGATTGTCTTTTCGATATTGTCGGAGTTTATATCCCAAATAACGAGTTGACGGGCGCCTTTTTCGAGAGCAATTTGTCCCAGAATTTTTCCTACTCCCGAAGCTCCTCCTGTAATGCAAACGCATTTTCCTGCAATCTTCGACATAATTTTGCTCAAATTAGGTTGTGGCGGGTTTGCGGTGTTCGTCGGTTGCAAAGCCTGCCGATATTTCAAAAAACGAGTATTGACGAACAAGGCAAAGGTAATACTTTTTTTGTAAAACCGAACAAAACGAGCCTGCTCGCTACTGAATAAATCCAATCTTGCCCTGTGGCGAACGGAACAATTCGCGCTCGACGATTCCTGTCAGAACATCGGCTGCATCGTGCCAGCGATTGCTTCGAAAGATACGCTTGTAGCAGGTCAAATGTTGGTAAAAGTCGCTCCACTTTGTAGCCCAATCTCGCGGCATAATAATCTTGGCGGTTACCGTTGCCGAGTTTGACAAAATGCGTGCCTCTTTGTTGCCGCTTTGATGAAACCAGCCGATGCGGGCAAGGGGTGTACGCGAGGCGACAGCGCGGGCAAAACCACGACCTCCGTTGTTGCTCTCCACATCGGCCGAGCGTGTCGAGGTGCGGTTAATCATATCGGCAACAAGCCGCTCGGTAACCTCCATAGGCTCGCGGCTATATACAACGTCCGTAACATAGATGTTGCTGTCGGGGTCCATAACGTAACACACCGAACAGAGATAGTCGTCGCCCGTGTCGGCGGTGTCGGTGTAGTTGCCACGCTTGACAATGCTCTCGGGCAGGGTGTCGTAGGTGCGGAAGTTGTTGCCATACAGTAATCCCCCTTGCGATGTGGGGTGGCCCTGATACATACACTCGAAGCGCAGCGGGTCCAGACGGCGTTTCGATAGGAGTAGTTCGCGGCTGTGCTGCTCGGCCCACAGCGGCTCACCCACTAAACGAGGGTCTATTTCGGTCGGCTCGGAGTCTTTGAGCGCCTCGAAGTTGAGGTGTAGCCACCCTTCGGGCGGATTTTCAATCTGCTCCCAGCGCTGCAACTCGGTGACCTTCTCGGTGCGGATAATGTCGCCAATAAGGTCCTCCTCGTGCCAGCGTGTAAAGACAATAAGCTCTTGCGAAGTGTTGTGCATACGTGTACGGACTACCGAACTATACCAATCCCGACAATTCTCGCGCACGACGGGCGAATTGGCCTCCATTGCATCTTTGTAGAGGTCGTCGAGGATGAAAATATCGACACGGTTGCCTGTCAGCGAGCCCTCGCGTCCGACCGAGAACAGCTCTCCACTGTGGTCGATAATCTCCACTTGGTCGCTTGTGCGTATGAACGAACTCTTTTGTCCCGCTTTTTTGATTCGGGTGTCGGGAAATAGCCCCTCGTATTCAGGGACTTCGATTAGTCGTTGCACGCGTCGGTTGAAACGCGATGCGAGGGTTGCGCTATATGATGCGATTGCGATGCGCAGGTCGGGGTTGAGTCCGAGCATATAGGCGGGAAGTAGCACCGACGAGCCGAGTGACTTGCCGTGCTGGGGCGGTACTGTAATAATGAGTTTGCGGATAATGCCACGACCGAAGGCTTCCAAGACCCGATAGTAGGCCGTATGGAAGTCGTCGGTCGAGATAAACGGATATACCGTTCGCGCAAACTCCTCGAATGAAGGAGTTTTCATTGTGTAGTTGAAATGTGTTGTGAAAAAAGTGTTGTTGCCGCCACGCCTTTGCGGCTTGTGCTTCCCTCGGTCTGCCGACCGTGAGGCGTCCCTCGTGAATGGGATAGAGGTGTGTGGGGAGAGCGGCGTGTCTGCCGAGGCGTCCCGTTGGTAGAGGGTTACTCGATGATGAGCTTGCGTACCTTGCCGAAATCGAAATCGTTGAGCTTCTCGCCCTCGTCGGTTACGGTCGAACAACTCCACCATACAGGCACCACGTCGGCGATGGTCGTAAAGGTGCGGTCGGGGGCGGTGTGAGTGGTGCGATAGATGATGAGCGTCGAGGAGAGCGTGGCATCGTAGGCGGATGTCGAGTGAAAGATGTTGCCACTGTAATAGTCGCTTTCGCCGATTTCGTCGCGCAGTCGGTCTGCAATCTCGTGATAGGTCTTATTTTCGATGTGTATCATAGGTCACTCCTTGTGATTAGTGGTTTGCAAAAATATGGTTCAAGTGTAATTTTTATTTATACAATTTTTGATTTTCCAAAACAAAATTTGTACCTTTGTGCTGTATTAAAGTTCAATGAATGAATTGCAGTGCAAAGATAAGTTCAAAAAATGAATTTAATACAGCAAAGGAGGAAAAATATATATAAATAAATCTTATAGAATGGCATGACTGCAAGATTGAGATTGATACGCAAGGAGTTAGGTTATACACAAGAGATGTTGGCCCGAACTCTCGGTATCGGAAAGAGTGCGCTTTCGATGATTGAGACGGGTAAAACCGCACTTTCGGAGCGCAATAAGAATATACTTGTTCAGGAATTTAACATCAATCCCGATTGGCTGGATAGCGGAGTGGGCGAAATGTTTAACGACAGCCGACCCGATTGCCAATCGTTTGCTCTGCGTACCGACAACACCCTGCCGCGACAAAGTGTTCCTTTATATAATATCGAGGGTACGGCGGGTTTGGTGCCTCTGTTTGTCGATAAGGTGGGGCAAAAACCTGTGGACTACATTACAATCCCCAATCTGCCCAAGTGCGACGGCGCAATCTACATTGTAGGTGACTCGATGTATCCGTTGCTCAAAAGTGGTGACATTGTGCTTTATAAGCAGTTGCACGACCTGAACGACATCTTTTGGGGTGATATGTATCTGCTCTCGATTGACATCGACGGCGAGGAGTATATTACGGTTAAGTATATCCAGAAATCAGAGCGCGAGGGTTATGTAAAACTTGTGAGTCAAAATCCGCACCACGCCGACAAAGAGGTTGAGCTCTCGAAAATTCGTGCTATCGCCTTTGTTAAGGCGAGTATCCGTATGAATTCGATGAAATAGAGCGGTTTTTCGCAAAAAAGATATATCTTTACACCTTAAATGCAGGAAGGCGACATTATGAGTTGTAATCAAAAAAGCCGAGTTGCTCTGTTCCCGGGTTCGTTCGACCCGTTTACGGTGGGACACGAGGATATTGTTCGACGTGCGCTCAATCTTTTCGATAGGGTTGTGGTGGCCGTTGGCGTTAATAGAGCCAAACGTGGACTTTTGGAGCCCGAGGCAAGGGTGCGCCTTATTGAGCGAGTCTTTGCCTATGAGCCGAGAGTCGAGGTTAGTCGCTACGAGGGGCTGACCGTCGAGGAGTGTCACCGTGTTGGAGCAGAGTGGATAGTACGTGGTGTGCGTGGTGCTTCGGATTTCGAGATGGAGCGCACCAACGCAATGGTTAATGGTGTTGTTGCACCCGACGTCGAGACGGTGATGATTTGTACCCGTTCGGAGTATGAGGTGGTGTCGTCGAGCGTTGTGCGCGAGTTGCTTACTTTTGGTGGCGACGTTGCGCAATTCCTTCCCGAGGGTATCAATATCAATGAGTATCTAAACAAATAACACAATAAGAGTATGAAATTTACAGCGGAAATGTTGGCAGGAGTGCTTGGCGGTAGCGTCGAGGGCGACCCTCAAACCGAGGTGTGGACTTTTGCCAAAATCGAAGAGGGAGCGCCGGGTGCACTCTCGTTTCTTGCTAACCCCAAATACGAACACTATCTCTATACCAGCAAGTCGAGTGTGATTATTGTTGCAAGCGATTTGGTACTGCAACAACCCGTCAGCGCAACATTGGTGCGTGTCGAGAATCCCTATGCGGGCTTTGCAAAATTGTTGGAGATTTACGAATCGACCATCGCTCGTCCTACGGGAATCAGCGACAAGGCGCATATTGACCCGACTGCCAAAGTGGGTGAAAACTGCTATGTAGGCCCGTTTGCCGTAATCGAGGCGGGTGCCGAGGTGGGCGAGGGCTCGTTGATTTACCCTCACAGCTACGTTGGTCGTGGTGTGAAGATTGGCACAGGTTGTACCCTTAATCCCAATGTGACGGTCTATCACGGTTGTCGTTTGGGTAATGGCGTTGTGTTGCACTCGGGTGCAGTTATCGGAGCCGACGGCTTTGGCTTTGCGCCCCAGGAGGACGGTACTTTCGGCAAAATTCCGCAAATCGGAAATGTGGTATTGGAAGATGGTGTCGAGATTGGTGCAAATACATGTGTCGATCGCGCGACTATGGGCTCGACAGTTATCGGTAAGGGTACAAAACTCGACAACCAAATCCAAGTTGGTCACAATGTCGTTATCGGTCAAAATACCGTTGCCGCAGCTCAAACCGGTTTTGCAGGCTCGTCGAAAATCGGCTCGAACTGTATGTTTGGCGGTCAGACAGGTATCGCAGGTCATATCACCATTGGCAATGGCGTGAAAACGGGTGCCAAGAGTGGCGTTATGGGCGACATTCCCGATGGCGCAGTTATGATGGGTGTGCCTTTGTTGCCACGTATGAAACACCTTCGTACACAGGCCCTTTATATCCGTCTGCCCGAGATTGAGCAACGACTCCGCGAGGTGGAAAAACAGCTGAAAGACAAAGAGTAGGGCACGGTGTCGTCGGAGCAAAATAAGATAATAATGGGTATAGACCCTGGTACCAACTGCATGGGTTATGGTGTGCTCGCTATCGAGAACGGCAAACCGAGAGCATTGGTATTGGGCGATATTGACCTGCATAAACTTGGCGACCCGTATCGCAAGCTCGCCTATATCTTTGAGCGTGTAGCGGGGTTGGTCGATGAGTATAACCCCGACGAAGTGGCGTTGGAATCCCCCTTCTTTGGCGAGAATGTGCAGAGTATGCTCAAACTTGGCCGAGCGCAGGGCGTGGCTATGGCTGCGGCATTGAGTAGGGGTAAAAATGTGTTTGAATACGCTCCCCGCCGTGTCAAACAGGCTATTACGGGACAGGGTGGAGCCGCCAAAGAGCAGGTGGCTGCACTGCTTAAATCGATGCTCGGAATCGAGTATAACCCCAAACGACTCGATGCAACCGATGGTATGGCAGTTGCGCTGTGTCACTACTTTGTGTCGAGCAGCCCGCTGGCCTCGGAGCCACAAAAACGGGTGCGCCGAGGTCGTAGCAGCTCGTGGGAGAGCTTTGTCGCAGCCCACCCCGAACGCGAAATAAAATCAACGAAAAAATAAGATAACTATGAAAAAAACACTTTTAGCATTGTCGGCAATCTTTGCAATGGTTGCCTGTTCGAACCCCAATGCTTACACTATTAAATGCCAACGCAGTGACGTTGAGGGTAGCGTTATTTTGGCAATCGACACAACCGAGACCGTTGTGATGTCGGAGAATGGTGCCGTTGAGTTTGAGGGCGAGATTACCGAGCCCCATATTGCACTATTGTTGAATGCCGACCGCCAACCCTTTATGCGTTTTGTGGTTGAGCCGGGCGAGATTGTAATTACCGACGAGGGTTGCACCGGAACTCCGACAAACGAGGCAATGGGTCGCCTCAATAAGCAACTTATGGAGTTGATGACCCGTTTCTACGATGACAAAGCAACCGAGGAGGAGCGTATGGCTATTCAGTCACAACTCCGTCCCTTGATTGATAGCACATTCAATGCAAACCTCGATAACTTTATGTGTATCGCTTTGCTGAACGACATTATGTCCGAGATGACCATGTCCGAGATTAGTGAGCGTATCGAGAAGATGTCGTCTGCAATGCAGGAGCACCCCTATATCAAGGCCCTGAGTGAGCAACTCGAAATGTTGTCGAGCCTCGAAGTGGGTGGTGAGTATGTCGATTTCGAAGCGGCAACTTTCGACAACAAAATAACCGTAAAACTTTCGGACCTGCTGGCCGAGGGCAAATATGTGATGTTGGACTTCTGGGCAAGCTGGTGTGGCCCCTGTATGAGAGAGGTACCCTATCTGCAAGCCACCTATAAGCAATATGGTGGCGAGAAGTTCGAGATTCTCGGTTTCTCGCTCGACCAAGATGCCGAGGCGTGGAAAAAAGCAGCCAAAGAGATGCCTTGGTTGCACGTTTCGGACCTTGTTGGCTTTGGCTCGCCCGTAGCTGTGCTCTATAATGTGCAGAGTATCCCGACCAACTTCCTTATCGCTCCCGACGGCACTATTGTCGAGAAGAACTTGCGAGGCGAAGCTGTTGAGCAAGCGGTGGCTAAATATATTAAATAAGAGGAGTTGCAATGAAAAGAGTTCTATTGATCGCTCTGTGCGCAATGGCGATGATAAGTTGCAGCAGAGGCTATAAATTCGAAGTTGTTGCCAATGTGGGTTACCCCAATTCGACTTTCTATTTGAGCCCGATGTCGCAACCCGGAACGTACTATGTTGGTGCCGAGAGCGATGGCGACGGTGTTGTGCGCTTCGAGGGCCGTAGTGAGTACCCGATGGCGGTTGGTATCAGCGATGGTCTTGTGATGGTTGCAGGTCCATTCTTTTTGGAGGAGGGCTCGATAGTTGTTGAGCGCCTTGCCGAGAACCCCAAGGTTGCTTTGGCGCATGGTACCCCCTCGAATGATGCCTATATCGATTATTTGGCGCAACTGCAACAGACCAGCCGTATGTTTGATACTATTCAGGAGCCGTCGGACTCTGTGATGTCTCAAATGCGAATTGTGTTTGACTCGTTGGATAGGGCGGCCGAGGAGGCTAACTATGACAATTTCTTGGGCTTGTACTTCTTTGTGAGTGACGGTATCCACCGCTATTCTACCCGTGCCGAGGTTGATAGCGTGGTGTCGTTGTTTGCCCCCGAGTTGCGTGAGCACCCCTATATGGTAGATGCGTTGCAGGCGTTTGAGGAGGTAAAATAGTTGCATAAATCAAAAAAAAGCGCACATTTTTTTGTATAATTAAAAATAGTGCGTATATTTGCACCGCAAATGCGATGGTTCCGTAGCTTAATTGAATAGAGCATCTGACTACGGATCAGAAGGTTACAGGTTTGAGTCCTGTCGGAATCACAAGGAGA
>SUZD01000004.1:30930-138890 GCA_015060105.1 Rikenellaceae bacterium
CGAGATAACTTCAAGTTTATTTGAAAGTTATCTCGCTTTGTTTTTGTACTATGCTTTGCATAGCCGCCTTGTTTGTTATTGCCGAGCCGACGCAGTGATGTCGGCCGCAAGGCCGACAATCCAAGGAGAGTGCTCCAAGCCACTTGCGAGTATTAGTATATATAAAAAAAACGAGGCACCCGATAGGATACCTCGTTTGTGTGAGTATGCCTGCGATTACTCAATTTCGACCAGAGGTGTACCCTCGCGTACTACCTGACCTGGCTCGACGAAGATGCGCTTTACAACACCGGCAACATCGGTGTCGATGATATTCTCCATCTTCATTGCTTCGAGAACGACAACACCTTGTGCCTTTTTGACAGTGTCGCCTACCTTGACATTAACCTCCAAGACGGTGCCGGGAAGCGGTGCTTCGACAGCAAAACCTGTGATAGGCTCCATTTTGGGCTTGCGAGCCTCCTCTTCGGCGCGACGTTTAGCCTCCAACTCTGCCTCACGAGCCATACGCTCGGCCTCGGCTTTGTTCCATGCAGCTGTCTTGGTCTTGGTGAGATAGTCTTTGGCTACCAACGGGAAGAGCTCCAATAGAAGCACCTCTTTCTCGGTTTCGGCCAACTTGACACCACCGCAATCTTCCAAAACGGGATTGGGCTGCATCTGATATTTCGAGGTGTCGTAAGGTGTCATCTCGCTTACGCCCGCAATCTCCAAACGGAAAGCAGGGTCAATCTCGACAGGAGTGTGTCCATATTCGCCCTTCACAAGTCCGACAAACTGCACACTCTTGTTGGCGTACATAGGTTTGCCGTTTTTGAGCGCAACGGCGCAGTTTACGGCTTGTGCACCAACGATTTGGCTGGTGGGGGTTACCAATGGCGGAAGACCGGCAGCCAAACGAACTGTGGGGATAAGTTTCATCGCCTCGGGGAGAATGTCCTCGTTTTTGAGAGCTTTGAGTTGTGCTACCATATTGGTGTACATACCGCCCGGAATCTCTGCTTTTTGTACCAATTCATTGGGGGCGGGGAAGTTGAAGTACGCCTCGATTTTGTGACACGCATCTACCAAAGTGTCCTCATCAACCTCTTGTGCCGCTTTGACTGCGCGGTCGAACTCGGCCTCAATCTCGGCGGGGAGAGTGTCGGTCAGCGGGTTGAACGGATTGGGGAATTGCTTAACGGCGTCGAATGCGTCAAGCTCCTTGCGGATACCGAGCAACTCGGCGTTGATTTTTGCCACAGCCTCCATGTTGATATCGAGTGCTACACCCATTTTTTTGCAGAAGATGTAGATGAGCTCGATAGCGGGTGCGGCGGGACCACCTGCAAAGTTCCAGATGTTGGTATCGACAATATCGACACCCGCAGCAATAGCCGACACAACCGATGCCAAGCCATAGCCCGGAGTACAGTGTGTGTGGAAATCGACGGGAATCGACAGATTGTTCTTGAATAGTTTTACGAGGTTATAGACACGCTTGGGCGGAATTAGACCACTCATATCCTTGATGGTAATCATATCGGCACCCAGCGCAGCCATCTGTTTGGCTTTGCCTACAAAATAGTCGTCGGTAAATACGGGCTCGGGGTTTTTCTTTCCGCGCAAACGCTCCCACAACGACAGTTTCGGATACTTGGGGTCGATTGTGTAGCACACCGCACAATCGGCAATACCGCCATATTGTTTTACGTATTTGATGGTCGATTTGACATTATCAACATCGTTCAGCGCATCGAAGATACGCATAATGCCCAATCCCGATTCGATGGCATTGCGCGAGAAACCCTCGATAATCTCGTCGGTGTAGGGCGAGTAACCAAACAGGTTTCGTCCACGCGACAGAGCGGTCAATTTCGACACCTCGCCAACGGCTTTGTGGATTGTTTCGAGTCGAGTCCAGGGGTTTTCGCCCAGATAACGCATTACGGAGTCGGGCACAGCACCACCCCATACCTCCATGGCATAGAATTTTGCATCTTTGTAGTAGGGGAGAACTCTATCTATTTGCTCCTGACGCATACGGGTTGCGAAGGAGGATTGTTGGCCGTCACGCAGGGTGAGGTCGCGGATTTTTAGTGTTTTCATACTTATTTCTCTTTCGTGTTGTTTGGGTAGTAGTGCAAAGTTAATAATAATAAAATACGCATCAAGCGTGCCACAACAATTTTTTGCCGAAACCGAGTGTGTTGTCGGTGTGTTTGAGGGTGTGAGGAATCAACGCCCACAACGATAATGGAGCCACAACGGCATACGGGAAACGTTTGAGATATGCTGCACGCAGACGCTCATAGAGTGGGTGGGTGTCGAGTAGTCGTTCGACACGGCCAGCAATTTGAAGCCCTTGTACGCGACCCACAATTCGTGTTTCGAGCACTATCGAAGCCGCAACCTCGGCCGAGCCAATCATCTCGGAGCCGTGACGCGTAGCCTCGTCCGAAGTGAATACGAACGCCAAACTCTCGGCATCAAAAGCGTAAAACAAATTGGCACACCAAGGACGACCCTCGGCAACCGTTGCCAAAGTCATAACATGGTGCTTTTTGATGAACGAGAGTGTTAGTTTATCGGGCTGCGATGTCATCTGTCTGTGTTTTTTCGATTATAACCGAGTCGAGTTGAACAATGGGTGCGCCTACCAACGAGTCGCCCAACTCCGACAAAATACGGGCGCGAACATAACCAAACGACTCCATATTATCCTCTTTGATAGGCTCTACGGGCTCGCTCGGCGCTTTGAGCGGGTCGATGGGCTTTCCGCCTTTCCACAAACGGAAGTCGAGGTGTGGGCCTGTACTCGCACCTGTGTTACCCACATAACCGATAAGTTGTCCTTGCGAAACGTGTACACCCGGGGCGATACCTTTGGCATAGCCGCGAAGGTGCAGATAACCGCTCATCAGGTTGCGCGGGTGCTTGATTTTGAGTGTGTTACCACCTCCGCCACTCCAACCTTTGAACGTCACAACGCCGTCGGCAATAGCATATACGGGAGTGCCCGAGGGTGCGGCATAATCGACACCATGATGCGGACGATAGACCTTGTAAATAGGGTGCAGACGGGCATTCGAGAACTTGGAACTGATGCGCGAGTATTTGAGCGGTGCTTTGAGCAACAATTTACGCAAAGAGTTTCCCTTCTCGTCCCAATACGAAATCTTCTCGCCCTGTTTGAACGGAATGGCGTAGTATTGTTTACCGTTGTGGTTGAAAACTGCGCCCCACACACGACCCGAGCCGATGCAAACCGTATCGACATACTGTTTGTCGTAGATGACCGTAAAGTTGTCGCCGGGTTGCAGGGCGAAGAAATCGACGCTCCAACCATAGATATCCTCGATATCGACAGCCAACGAAACGGGCATATCGGCCTCGGCAATGCTGTTCCACAGCGACGACGAGATTGTGGCCGTATGTTTAAGTCGCTCGGTGCGTATCTCTTTGCGACCATTGGTATAGACCAGCGAGTCGCCTGTAAACGAGATTGTAAAGTAGTCGGTTATGCTCTTCTCATAAACAAAATACTCCAACTTGCGCGAGGTCGAATCGCCACTATGAATGGTCGCATATCGACCTCCGACGCGAATTTTGCGTAGGTCGAACACCTCGCGGCACTCTCGGTCGATGCGGTCGATTTGTGCTGCGCTGACATTGTAGCGGTTGAGGATTTTGCCTGCTGTCTCGCCCTTTTGCACCTCGTAGTAATTTACATCAAGGTCGGTGCAGTCGATGTTGTAGAGTATGGTGCGTGCGGGCTCCTCCGCAACCTCGTTTTGGGGCGAGTTGCACGACGCGCACGCCAACAATGCGACTAAAAGAACTCTTTTCATAGATTAGTTCAGCGTAGGCAGGGGTGAATACTCTTTGGAGTAGCGCAACATCTGCTCGGCGTATCCCTCGGTGTAGTTTACGCGGATATCGACCAATTTGTCGCCCTCGTAAACCATCTCGTATTGGGGATTGACAAAACCCGAATAGGGCGCAATGCCGAGTGCGTTGTAACGCTCCAAAACCTCGCGATGAAGCTCTGCATCAACATTTACGGCGTACTTCTCGACAAGTGCACGACCTGCCTCGAAATCGCCCTCGCTCTTGATGCGTTGTACCTCGTGGAGAAGTTCGGCAAACAGACCGCGAAGTGCCTCAAAATCATTGACTACGATGTAGGTCTTGCCATCTTGCTTAACCTTCTCGATTACGTTGTTGTCAAGTCCCTTTTCGTAACACCACTCGGCAATAAGTTTGCGGTTGCGCATATGCGCCTCCTCGACGGTTTTGCCCGGCTCGATGCGCGACAGTTGGGTCATCATACCGTTCATAATGTAGTGGGCGTATTGCGCTTTGGCAACCTCAAACGAGGGAACAAGTCCGAGCTCCACCATTTTGGGATCGCCCAAGAAGTAAAGGCCGAAAAGATCGGCACGAGCCTCTTCGAGTGTCGAGCCATATTGTTTGAGTTCGTCACCCTTGACTCCCGGTGCAAGTTGTCCGGAGCCGTGTCCCAAACACTCGTGAAGGTCGGTGTGGAGGTTGTCGCCCGTGCGACCAAACTCTTTGATGCGCTCGCGGTCCTCCTCGCGCAGTACAAACTCCTCGTTGAAACCGTTACCCTCGGCTGCTTTGGCGTAGGCGTGGGTGATGTTGTCGATAGTTACCGACTTGGAGCCGAACTCTTTACGAATCCAATCGGCGTTGGGGAGATTGATGCCGATAGGGGTTGCGGGGTAGCACTCGCCACCAATCATAGCAACGGTAATTACCTTTGCCGAAACACCCTTAACCTCGCTCTTGCGGAAGGCGGGGTTGATGGGGGCGTGGTCCTCGAACCATTGTGCATTCTCGCTGATAATCTCGGTGCGAACAGTAGCCTCTTCGTTGCGGAAATTAACCGACGACTCCCAACCAGCTTTGTAGCCCAGAGGGTCGTTGTAGGTCTCGATAAAACCGTTCACGAAATCGACATTCGAGATTGTGTCTTGCACCCACAACACATTGTAGGCATCGAAGGTGCGGAGGTCGCCCGAACGGTAGTATGCGATAAGCGTCTCGATAATCTCCTTTTGGGTCGGATTGGCAACCGAAGCGGCCTTCTCCAACCAATATGTGATGTTTTTGATAGCCTCGCCATACATACCACCCTCAAACCATACGCGCTCCACAACCTTGCCACTCTCTTTGACAAGTTTCGAGTTCAAACCATACGAAATGGGGCGGGGGTCTTTGGGGTCTTGAATAGAGGCGTAGTAACGCTCAACCTCATCTTGGGTCAAACCCTCGTGGAAGTTGATAGCCGAGGTGGCTACAACATCTTCGCCATCACGTTGATTGGTGCGGGTTGCGTATTTGCTGCCATCGAATATAACCTCGGTAAGTGTTGCAGCCAACTCCTCGCGCGACAGGCAGTCCAAAGGCAGTGCCTCGTCAGGAGTTTGGGCCAACAACTTGGCAAAATACTCTTGACTGAACTCGGGGGTAAACTTGTCGCCCGAGTAGTGGTGGTGAATACCATTGGCAAACCACACCTTTTTGAGGTATTTTTCAAACGCAGGCCACTCCTCGCCGGTGCGGTCGCCTGTGTAGTCGGTGTAGATTGCTTCGAGGGTGCGTCGTACCGCCAAATTCCATTTGCAGTTTTGGTCGGTAGTGATGTCACGACCCCATAATGCTGCTTGGTTGAGGTAGTATATTAACTCCTTCTGTTCGAGGGGTAACTCCTCGAATCCGGGAACGGTATATCGCAGTACGCGAATGTCATCAAATTGGTCGATTTGCCATTGGAAATCCTCGTCACCCGTTTGTGCTACATTGCTGCACGCGCTCTGTCCGAGGACAAAGGCTGCTCCTCCAAGTATGCTCATAGTAATTTTAATAAATGTGTGTTTCATAGGTGTTTTTCGAAATGTTTGCCACAAAGGTAGATGTTTTTTGCTAAAAAGATTAGTTTTTTGAGTATCAATTTCTAACTTTGCGCCCACATATTTAACGAATTTCAAACTCGTAGATTGTAATGAAAGTAGTAAAAACGGTTGCCGAACTTCGCCGTGAACTCGAAACTATATCGCCCGAGGGTCTTGGTTTTGTGCCTACAATGGGCGCACTGCACGAGGGACACTTGTCGCTTGTAGAGCGTGCACGCAAGGAGAATCAGACTGTTGTTGTTAGCGTTTTTGTGAATCCCACACAGTTCAACGACCCCAACGATTTGCGCAACTATCCTCGTACCCCCGAGGCTGATGCCGCGATGTTGGAGACTGCGGGTGTAGATATTGTTTTTATGCCGTCGGTTGAGGAGATGTATCCCACTCCCGATACCCGTGTGTTCGATTTCGGCACTATCGACAAAGTGATGGAGGGTGCTACTCGTCCCGGACACTTCAACGGCGTTGCACAGGTTGTCAGCCGTCTGTTCGATATGGTGCGTCCTGCCCGTGCTTACTTTGGCGAGAAGGATTTTCAGCAGATTGCCGTAATCAAGGCGATGGTACGACAACTCGGTATCCGTATCGAGATTGTGCCTTGCCCGATTGTGCGTGGCGAAGACGGACTTGCGCTCTCGTCGCGTAATACACTGCTTACCCCCGAATATCGTGCTGCTGCACCCCAAATATATGCTGCTCTGAAAGCAGGTGTCGAGGCGGTTGATACTAAAACCCCTGCCGAGGTCGTTACTATTATCAAAAACGGTATCGAGCAGAGCGGTCTGCTCCGTGCCATTTATGTCGAGATAGTCGATGGCGATACGCTTCAATCCGTACACGATTGGAGTGCTTCGGAGGGCGGTCATATTCAATGTTGTGTTGCAGTACAAGCGGGAGATGTTCGTTTGATTGATAATATTAGAATGGTATGACAATAGAGGTTCTCAAAAGCAAAATTCATCGAGTGACGGTAACGCAAGCCGATTTGAACTATGTCGGCAGTATTACCATTGACGAAGAGTTGATGGAGGCCGCGAACCTTATCGCAGGAGAGAAGGTGCAGGTGGTCGATATCGACAACGGCTCGCGTTTGGAAACCTATGTTATCAAAGGCGAGAGGGGTAGTGGTGTGATTTCGCTTAACGGTGCGGCTGCGCGCTTGGTGTGCGTGGGCGACAAAGTGATTATTATGTCCTATGCCCGTATGGATTTCGAGGAGGCCAAGAGCTTCGAGCCTTGGGTTATCTTCCCCGATACCGCAACCAACAAATTGCTCAAATAGAGAGAATGGACGTTGTACTCTGCATATTGGCCGTTGTGTGCGCCCTTATCGGCATTGTCGGAAGCATTGTTCCCGCATTGCCCGGCCCGCCTATTGCCTATCTGGGTCTGGTGCTGATGGCGTTTGTCGGAGGAAACAGCTATTCGTGGGTGGCTTTTGTGGTTTACGGCTTGTTGCTGATTGCAGTGCAGGTGGCGGACTTCTATCTGCCAATCAAGATTACCGAGAAGTTCGGAGGTTCGCCGTATGCTAAACGAGGCTCGCTTATAGGTGTTTTTGTGGGAATGTTTCTGTTGTTTCCCATCGGCCTTGTCCTTTGGCCATTCGTTGGTGCAATTATCGGCGAGAGAATGTGGGATAAGAGTGCTTCGACCGAACACGTTTTGAAAGTGGGCTCGGGAGCGTTCCTTGCATTTATACTCGGCACAGGCGCCAAAATAATCTTCTCGATTGTGGTGTTGGTCGATATCTGCGTCGAGATATTTAAGTTGCTATTTTAATCAAAACATATAAACTAATGAAACTCAAATCGATTCTATGGTCGGTTGCCGTTGCGCTCATCTCGTTGATGACGTTTACCGCTTGCGCCGACTACCAAACCGTCGCTAATGACCCTCTGAACACCCGCATCTATACACTGGATAACGGTTTGAAGGTCTATATGACTATCAATAAAGAGGCTCCCCGCGTGCAAACCTATATCGCTGTGCGTGTTGGTAGCAAGAATGACCCCGCCGAGACCACAGGTTTGGCGCACTATTTCGAGCACTTGATGTTCAAAGGTACCGAAAATTACGGTACTTCGGACTACGCAGCCGAGAAGGTGTTGTTGGACCAAATCGAAGAGACTTTCGAGGTGTATCGCAAAACCGAGGGCGAGGCTGAGCGTCAAGCACTCTATCGCAAAATCGACTCGTTGAGCTTCGAGGCTTCGAAGTATAGCATTGCCAATGAGTACGACAAATTGATGTCGGCTATCGGTGCCGAGGGTACCAATGCCTATACAGCCAACGATATGACTGTATATCAAGAGAATATCCCGTCAAATCAAGTCGAGAATTGGGCGAAAATCCAAGCCGACCGTTTCAAATGCAACGTTATTCGCGGCTTCCACACCGAGCTCGAAACCGTGTATGAGGAGAAGAATATGTCGCTTACCAAAGACAACCGCAAGGTGCTCGAAAACCTTATGGCAGGTTTGTATCCTCACCACCCCTACGGTACTCAAACTACGCTTGGCTCGCAGGAACACCTTAAAAATCCGTCGATTACCAATATCAAAAACTACTATCGTACATACTATGTGCCCAACAATATGGCAATATGTATGAGTGGTGACATCGATCCCGAGGCGACTATGGAGATTATCGAAAAGTATTTTGGCGATATGGAGCCCAACGAGAATCTTCCCGAGTTCACCTTTGAGCCCGAGCCCGAGTTTACCGAGCCCGTTATTAAAGAGGTATGGGGTCTTGATGCCGAGAATGTAGCATTGGCTTGGCGTACAGACGCTCCTACAACCGAGGATTATTATATGGTACCGCTGGTGTCGTCGTTGCTCTACAACGGTCAGGCAGGTATTATCGATATGGATATTACCCAACAGCAAAAAACTCTGTTCTCGTACGCTATGCACAACCATTTGGCCGATTATGGCTTTATCGGTGTTGCCGGTATGCCCAAACAGGGACAAACGCTTGATGAGGTGGCAGAGTTGCTTCTCGCTGCGGTTGATAAACTCCGCAACGGAGATTTCTCCGAGGAGCTAATCAAAGCGGGCGTGGCTAACTTCAAAGCGGGTCGTATGAACGAGTTCGACAACAATGCCGACCGCGCACACTTCTACGTTTCGTCGTTCACTATGGGTATTCCTTTGGAGTACGCCTTTGCGCAACTCGACAATATGGCGAAGGTCACCAAACAAGATGTCATTGACTTTGTAAACCGTAAAATGCGTCGCGACAACTATGTGGCTGTCTATAAACGCTATGGCGAAGACAAAAACATCGTTCGTATGCCCAAACCCGAAATTACTCCTATCCTCACCAATCGTGATAAGCAAAGTGCTTTCCTTCAAGAGATTATGGCGTCGGAGGTTGAGCCTATCGAGCCTCAATTCGTCGATTTCGAGAAGGATATGGAGGTGTTCACAACCAAGAACGGTATCGAGGTGCTTTACAAAAAGAACGAGACAACCGACCTCTACTCGTTGGACTACCTCTATGACTTTGGCAAGACCGATGACCCCGAGATGGATATGGCGTTCAACTATTTGAGCTATCTGGGTACTGCCGAGAAGAGCGCCGAGCAAATTGCTGCCGAGATGTACAGCATCGCTTGCTCGTTCGGCTTCCGCGTGACCGACAACAAAGCAATGGTGTCGATGGACGGACTCTCGGAGAATATGGCCGAGGCTATGGCTCAAACCGAGGGCTTGATGTATGGCGCAGTCGAGAACCCGATGATTCTCAATGCGTTGAAGTATGACCTGCTGAAACTTCGCGCTGACTCCAAATTGCAACAACAGGCCTCGTTCCAAGCTCTGCGTCGCTATGGTACCTATGGCCCCGAGTATATCAAAGCAATCACCTTGTCGAACGAGCGACTTGTGGCTCTCGACTCGAAGGCTTTGCTGGATAAAGTCGCTATGTTGAAGGGCGTTAAACACCAAATCCTCTACTATGGTCCTATGGAGAAAGAGGAGCTGTTGGCAGTGCTCGAAAGTGGCCACCAATGCGCCGAAACTTTGGAGGATTACCCCGTGAAAAACGACTACAAACCGCTCGCAACCGACCAGAAACGAGTAGTTGTGGCACACTACGATTCGCCCCAAATCTACTATATGCAAATCTCGAACCTCGGTGGCGAGTTCAACCCCGAGCAAGATGCTGTTCAAACCCTTTATAATCAATATTTTGGAGGTGGTATGAATAGCGTTGTGTTCCAAGAGATGCGCGAGGCTCGCGGTCTGGCTTACAGTTCGGTTGCTCTCTACGATACCCCTTATCGCAAGGGTGAGCCCTACTTGTATAGCGCATTTATTGCAACTCAAAATGACAAGATGGCCGAGGCGATGGGTGCTTTCTCGGAGATTATCGAGAATATGCCCGAGAGCGAGGCTGCGTTCCAACTCACCAAAGAGTCGCAAATCGCCACAATGCGTACCCAACGCACCATCAAAGCCAATGTGCTCAATGCCTATATCGCAGCACGCGATTTGGGTATCGACTACGACCGTAATGAGCGTATTTACAATGGTTTGCAAACTCTTACGCTGGACGACATCAAAGCCTTCCAACAAGAGAATATTAAGGACTTGAACTATACCTATATGATTCTTGGCGACACCGACGATATCGATATGAAGTATCTCGGTACCGTTGGCAAGGTTGAGGTTGTGTCGGCCGAGGAGATTTTCGGTTACTAATCATCCCAAGAAAAAGTACTCGAAGTACAAATTTTTCGAGAAAAATAGCGTCAAAGATGCGGACTCGGATAGTGAGCTATCTGTGTCCGCATCTGCGTTTTGTATCGTTTGCTTTCGATTGAAATGTTCCGAAAAAGCCACAAAAGAGAAAAAACTCGATAAGAAAAAGAGTAAAAAATTTTTGGCGAATCAAAAAAAATAGTTACCTTTGAGGACTTAAAGTGTGTGCCAAACGCACTTGTGAGAGCGAAATAGTGTCAAAGTCGAAGCTGCAAAACGAAGCCCGCAAAGCTTGGTTGGTTGCAGAATCGGCATTGCTATTTCGTTGTAGCACAATGTATTGGCGAGCTTGTAGAAAACAACTAATTAACATAAATTTTTAACTAATTCTGAAACACTATGAACAAAACTAACACCAGTAGTAACACTTCCTGGTTGCGTAGGATGGTTTCGTGTTTGTGTATGTTGGGTATGATGTTGGCAGTTTCGGCCAATGTTTCAGCCAATCCTTCACAATCAGAAGCTGAGCAACAGCGAAAAGTGTCGGGTAGAGTCTTGGACGAAGCAGGTCAGCCGCTTGTAGGTGTAACGATTATCTCGACTGTGACAACACAGGGTGTAATCACCGACGCCGAAGGTACATTTGAGCTGCGCGTAGGTGCCAACGACAAACTTATGGTTTCGTTCCTCGGTATGGAGGATCAGACTGTCGAGGTAGGTGACAAAAACTATCTTGAAGTAACCATGGTGTCGCAAGCATCTGCACTGGAAGAGGTAACCGTCGTTGCGTTCGGTACCCAAAAGAAAGAGTCGGTGGTTGCATCTATCACCGCAGTAAGCCCCAAAGACTTGAAAGTTCCGTCGGGTAACCTTACCTCGGCACTTGCAGGTCGTATGGCAGGTCTTATCTCGTACCAACAGAGTGGTGAGCCTGGCGCCGACAACGCGAAGTTCTTCGTGCGTGGTGTAACCTCGTTCGGTTACTCGCAAGACCCCCTTATCCTTTTGGACGGTTTTGAGATTACCTCTGAGGACCTCGCTGCAATCGACTCGGACAACATCGAGCAATTCGTAATCTTGAAGGACGCAACTGCTGCTGCGCTTTACGGTTCGAAAGGTGCAAACGGTGTAATCTCGGTTACCACCAAGAAAGGTCGTGAGGGTCCAGCACGCGTGGCATTCCGTCACGAGTCGCGTTTCTCGACTCCTACTCAATTGCCTGAGGCTGTTGACGGTGTGACTTATATGAACCTCTACAACGAGGCATATGAGAACGACTTCCCCGGTGAGCCTTCGCGTTATACCGCTCAAAAGATTCTTAACACTAAGAAAGGTGTCAACGAGTACGCTTATCCTAACGTAAACTGGTATGACGAGATGTTCGACAAGTTCGCTTACAACCAACACTATTCGTTGAACGTAAGTGGTGGTGGTAAAGTCGTAAGCTACTACGTATCGGGTGGTTACCTGAATGAGCGTGGTGTCTTGAAGAACAACCGCTTGAACAACTTCAAGAACAACGTATCGGTGAACCGTTTCAACGTAACTGCAAAAGTTAACGTGAACATCACCAAAACTACCAAGTTGGAGATTAACATGCAATCGGTGTTCAAAAACTACGGCGGTCCTAACAACTCGACCGGTACAGGCGAGGGTTCGGATTCGAACGCTAGTGACGCAACCGTTGTATTTAATAATGTATGGCGTGGTAACCCGATCGAGTTCCCGAAATACTACTCGACCGATTACCTCTTTGGTGACAATGCTGATGACCTTCGTTCGTTGCCCGGCCGCGTGCTCTTCGGTAAAGACGAGGCTAACAGCATGACCAACCCCTATGCAGAGATGGTGAAAGGTTACAAAGATGGTTTCCAAAACACCATTATCTCGATGATGACTTTGAACCAAGACTTGAAGTTCGTGACTCCCGGTCTTGCTGCTCACGCCAAAGTTAACATCAAGAACTATGCAGCTTACGAGAGCCGTCGTAGCTACTCGCCCTGGTATTACAGCTTGGCAGAGTACGACGAGTTCGAGAACAAATATCGCTTGGCCCAAGCTGGTGGCGACGGTAACACCACTCTCGGTGACGCTTCGACCACTCGTGAGACCACTTCGAAACTCTACTTCGAGGCAGGTATCACTTATAGCCGCACTTTCAAAGATGCTCACGAGGTAAATGCTGTATTGCTCTACACTCAAGAGGAGAACAAAAAATCGGGTACCAGCGATATCCGTACTATCCAATCTGCACTTCCTTCGCGTAACCAAGGTATCCGCTTGCGTGCAACTTATGCATACAAAGGACGCTATATGTTCGAGGGATCGTTGACCTACAACGGTTCGGAGAAATTTGCGAAGAAATATCGTTGGGGTCTCTTCCCCTCGATTGGTGTGGGTTATATGATTTCGAACGAGAAATTCTGGGAGCCTATCTCGCGTTACGTTAACAAACTGAAATTCCGTTATTCGTGGGGTAAAGTAGGTAACGATAACATCGCAGGTGAGGCAGATCGTTTCATGTTCCTTTCGAGCATCACCAGTGGTGGTAGCGGTTATACTGCAAACTCGACAGGTACTGCATACTACGGTTCGTACAACATCGTTCGTATGGCCAACGAGACCATTACTTGGGAGATTGCAACCAAACAAAACATCGGTATCGATTTGAGCTTGTTCAATGCAGTTGACATCATGGTTGAGTACTTTACCGAGGAGCGTACCGGTATCTACCAACGTCGTGAGTCGATTCCTTCGTCGACCGGTCTTTCGGGTAACGACCTCTATGGTAACGTAGGTGCTGCGAAATCGCATGGTGTTGATGCATCGTTGGATTTGAACTACTCGTTCAACAAAGACGCGTTCATCAGCGGTCGTTTCAACTTTACTTATGCAAAGAGTGAGGTTACCGAGAAAGACGAGCCTGCTTACAAAGAGAGCTTGAAACACTTGAGCCGTGTAGGTTATCCTTCGGCACAAAGTTGGGGTTATATCGCAGAGCGTCTGTTCATTGACGCTGACGACGTAGCCAACTCGCCTAAACAAGAGGTTGCTTCGGGTGCTGTCGTTCAACCTGGTGATATCAAGTATAAAGATATCAACGGTGACGGTATCGTAAACAGCAACGACCAAGTTGCATTGGGTTTCCCCAGCTACTCGCCTGAGATCAACTACGGTTTCGGTCTTTCGGGAGGTTACAAATCGTTCGACTTGTCGTTCTTCTTCCAAGGTCAAGGTCGTGGTTCGTTCTTCATCGATCCTAACGGTATCCTTCCTTTCTCGGGCTATCGTAACTGTTTGCAATTCATCGCAGATAGCCACTGGAGCCCCAATAACCCCGTTTCGCAAGCATTCTGGCCTCGTCTTTCGACAGGTTCGGCAACCAACAACATGGTTTCGAACTCGACTTGGTGGTTGCGTAACTCTTCGTTCATTCGTTTGAAATCTGTCGAGTTCGGTTACTCGATCTCTCCCAAGATTTTGAAGAAGACCCCGATCAAACAATTCCGTGTTTACTTGCAAGGTTCGAACTTGTTCGTAGCTTCGGGTTACAAATTGTGGGATCCTGAGATGGGCTCGAACGGTTTGGGTTATCCTTTGCAACGAGTTTACTCGATTGGTTTGCAAATTCAATTCTAATAAAGATAAGAGAATATGAAAAGAGTTAAATATATATTAATGGTATTGCTCGCAGCCACTATTTCGAGTTGTAACTACTTGAATGTGGTTCCCGATGGCGTTGTCGAGATTTCGAGTAAATTTACGACTCAATCGGGTGTGCGATCAGCTTTGGGTAAGTGCTATGAGTATATGCCGTCGATGCAATATGTTCACGGTAGTGTTACTCTGGCCGGTGACGAGTATTGCTGTCCTAACGTGAACGCTACCTTTACAACCGGTGGTTCGTGCCGTGGTTTGTGGTTGGTTCGCGGTCTTCAATCGGCAACTAACGTATCGCTTGACTACTGGACCGGTAGCGGTCTTTATGAGGGTATCCGTTATTGTAACGTATTCCTTGAGAACATTCACAACTGCGTGGGTGTGCCCAAGAATATGATCAACGACTGGATTGCACAAGTTAAAGTTCTTCGTGCATACTATCACTTCTTCTTGATTCAATGTTATGGTCCTATCTTGATTTACGACCACTCGATTGATTTGAGCGCAAGTGTAGATCAAATGCGTGCAGAGCGTAAACCTTTGGAGGAGTGCTTCCAATTTGTTATTGGTGAGTTGAACGAGGCTTTGGCTATCGCTGATTTCCAACCGAGCCGTTGTAACTCTTCGACCGAGAACTTGTTGCTTGACAAGGTTAAAACCAAAGCTATCTTGGCAAAGGTTATGTTGCTTCGTGCAAGCCCCATCTTCAACGGTAACATTCTTTACAATGACTTCGATTTGATCAACGCTAATACCGAGGGTACTCCTCTGTGGAAAGAGCGTTGGGAGGACGCAGCTGAGGCATGTGAGGAGGCTATCAAATATGCCGAGGAGGTAGGTCAACGTTCGTTGTTCCAAGCTCCCGAGAAGACCTCTTATGACTATGACCTTCCTTATTACGACCTCGAAGGCTCGATTATCAAACACAGCTACGCACTTCGTTTCTCGATTGTAGAGGCCAACGTAACCCTGAATAAGGAGCTTATCTGGGGTAGCGGTCTTGGCGCAAACTTCAGCGGAAGCTACACAATCCAAACTGCATCGCAAATCCGTACAGGTCAGTTGCAAGATGCTGCCGGCGTTTACTACAACGACGATGGTAACCTTGACTCGGGCTATGCATTCGGTTGGTTGGGTGCATCGTTGGAGATGTGCGAGGCATTCTACTCGAAAAATGGTGTGCCTATCTCGTTGGATAGCGAGTACGACTATTCGGGTCGCTACGAGTTGACACGTGTTCCTTCGGATAACTACCACATGGCATACATGGCAGCCGGTCAACAAACTGTTAAGTTGCACTTGAACCGTGAGCCTCGTTTCTATGCTTGGTTGTTGGTTGACCGTTCTTGCTACCGTGACTACAACCGTCTTATTCCTCTGATTTCGATGTTGTATGGTGATACCAGCGCTCCCGGTGGTGGTACCGCTATCGAGGGTTCGTCGAACTATGACCTTCTCCAATCGGGTATTGGTATCAAGAAGATGGTTCACCCTGAGTCGAAAAACAAACTTGCGGCTAACGTTAAGATGTATCCCTTCCCTCTTATCCGTTTGGCAGACCTCTACTTGATGTATGCTGAGGCATTGTGTATGGTAGGTGAGGATCTTGGCACCGCAGCTGACTATGTAAACAAAGTTCGTGCTCGTGCAGGTTTGAAACCTCTGAACGAGTCTTGGGACGTTTACACATCGCTCAACTCGGGTAACCAAGCCGACCTTATGGAGATGATTAAATGGGAGCGTCGTGTTGAGCTTTGCTTCGAGGGTCACCGCTACTTTGACGTAGTTCGTTGGCTCGAAGGCGACAAGTACTTCAACTCGCCTATCCGTGGTTGGAACTACAAGGGTACCAAACCTGCTCAGTTCTACACCATCACCAACCTGTTCTCGAAACAATGGTCGAACAAGAACTACTTGTGGCCTTTGACTTCGAGCGAGATTGACAAGAACCCCAGATTGCGCCAAAATCCTTGGTGGTAGTATGTGACTTGTTGTAATAAATTGTAACAAATAAAAGTCAGATAAATTATGAAAATGATAAAATCATATGTAGCAATCGCGCTGACCGTATTGGCGATGTCGGTAACGAGCTGTATGCAACCGGTAGAGGGTAATACCCCTTCGGATAAAGAACCTGCTCCTTCGCCGATTACCCCTGATATGATTAACTGGGAAGCGTGTAAGGCAGAGCCCGGAGAGTACTACATTATCTTCAACTCTCTGCCTCAGGAGGCTAATATGCTCTACGTTAAGGCTGTTTATAATGTTGATAACGGTGATGAGATTATCAAATCTATGAGCGTTTATGCTGATACCCTTAAATTGGAGGGTTTTGGTACTCAACCTTCGTATGATGTTGATCTCTATGCTGTAAGCCGTCGTGGTAGCGAGTCAGAGAAATTGACCATCACAGTTGAGCCTTTGGAGCCTAGCGTAAGTGTCGTTGGTAGAACTATCACCGTTCAAGGTAGCTTCTCTTCGATGCTTGTAAACTGCGAGAACCCTCAACGTAAAAACCTTGATATCTATGTTGACCTTAAATACTTCGATGAGCAAACAGGTCGCGAGATTTCGGTAAGCAAAGTAAATACTATCTCCGGTTTGGACTCGGTTAAAACTATCGTTATCGACGACCTTCCCGGTGGTTGGTACGAGGTTTCGAGCTACGTAGGCGACCGTTATGGTAACGTTTCGGAGGTTGTTCAACATGATGGTACCGAGGTTATCAAGGACGAGCCTATCTTGGGTAAAGTAAATGAGCGTAAACCTGAACTTGGTGACTTCGATCCTACTTCGCAAGATCCCCGTGTTTGGAGCTTCATCGACGATTCTCGCCTTTGGGGTAAATATAGATGGATGGACAATGAAACAAATGAATTTGTTCTTGATCCTTCCAAAGCTGACCTCTACGTTAAAGGTGGAATGCGTAATGCACAAGCTTCGTTCGGTGCCGGTAAGATTCAATACTTCTTTGATGGTCAAACCGAGGAGGCTACCGGTGATGACAATGCAAGCCGTTTCATCACAGGTATTACCAAATATGCCGGTGTGAATGGTTATTGGGCTTATCCTTATAGCTACTTCTTCGACTTGGGCCGTACCGTTGAGTTGTCGCGTGTAACTGTTCACCAAGCTATCGGTGTTAAATACTCGATGTATAGCACCAAGACCTTCGAGTTGTGGGGTCGTGAGGAGATGGAAGGTGACGACGAGGAAGGTGCTGATTTGTTGAGCGGCTGGTTCCAACTTGGTACTTACACTATCGAGAAGCCTTTGACCGAGAGCGATCAGAACGCAATGTTCAAGAAAGGTCACACTTTCCAAGTGAAAGAGTCTGAGAATGGTGATCCTCTGTTGGCTGATCCTATCCGTTACTTGTGGTTCCGCGGTATCGAGGACTTCGATCCGGGTAAACCCGCTAAGGTTACCGTTGATGGTGTTCAAGTAGAGGTTCCCGGTTCGCCCTACCAAGGACAACTTGCGGAGATTACATTGTATGGTGTTGACTCTTATGAGGAGTAGAGTATAAATTGCAAAAAACATTAAGGCTATGAAAAAATATTTAATGCTTTTGAGTGTGGCAGTACTTACTCTTGCTTCTTGCAGCAAGATGAATGACACCCACAACCAATATCGTAATGAGGATATTTACTCTGGCAAGGTGAGCAACGTTACCGGTGAGGCCGGTATCGAGCGTGCAATCATTCGTTGGGACAACCCCGTTGATTTCAAATCGCGCAAAATCTTTGTTGAGTACTATTCGAACGAGGAGAACGTGATGACCAAGTTCTCGGATAAATGCTATGATGAGACAACCAACCGTATCACTTTGGACAGCATGGAGATTACCGGTTTGACCGATGATGTTCCTTATATCTTCAAAGTTTATACTCTTGATATTGACAACAATAAGAGTATTGCTGACTCGGTAGTTCTTCAACCGAAGAGTCTTGCTTCGTGCAAAGCTATCGTAGGTCCTCAGGTTGATAACGTTGTAAATAGCACTTCGGGTGTTGACTCGGTGATTATTACCATCAGAGATCTCACCAAGGATGTTGCTTCGGGTTACCACTGGAATGGTGATTTGGCGTTTGAGGTTTACACCGACGTTAAAGACGCTGATGGTAACATCGTAGGTAGCAAGATTATTTACAGTGAGGACAACCAAGGCTTGACTACCACGTCTAGCGATGGTAAAACATTCGTCAACTCGTATTCGTTCTGCCCCGGCAAATTGGATTTCAAAGTTGACCCCGAGAACCCCAATGACCCTGCTCGTGCACAATTCTGGATTTCGGTTCATATCGGTATGACTCCGCTTGTGAAAGACGGTATCTCGTCGAGCAACGTTCCCTTGTTGGATTCGTTCACTTGGAGCTATACCTTCAACCAAATCGCATCTCTTGCAGAGAACGAGTAAGGTTTAAGGTTTAGTAAAGCAAAAAGCACCTTCCATAGCGGAAGGTGCTTTTTGTTTTTGGACTCTATGTGGTGTTGTGTGTTGGCTTTGGGTGCAGATGCGAGGGTATTGCTGGACTTGTGACAGGTAGGAGTGTATCGTGCTGGTTTCGGTCGGGTGGCGATGCGTTGGGATAGGGCCTAAAAAAAAAGAAAATCGGCTGCGAGTTACCTCGCATCGATTTCCTTCACTAACCTAAAACTACTAACCTTTATGAAACTTTGAATTTCGAGTGCAAAGATAAGGGTAGTTTTTGAACTGTGCAAGCATTTCGTAAAAAAATTTAATAAAAAAATAAAAAAAATTAAAAACCCCGCTTTGCAGGCGCTTCAAGCGACCTGAAAAGGGGAGTTAAAAGCGTTGTGTTTGGCGAGTTTATGTGTATTCTCGACAAAAACCCTATTGACTATTCGCAAAAAAAAAGTAACTTTGTCAATCTAATATAACGATTGTCTTGCCGTATGGATAATTTCGTGGTATCAGCTCGCAAATATAGACCCCAGACCTTCGCTTCGGTTGTGGGTCAGGGCAGCATCACATCGACGTTGAAGAATGCGATAGAGCGCGGTCAGTTGGCCGGTGCTTATCTGTTTTGTGGCCCTCGTGGCGTGGGTAAGACTACTTGTGCGCGTATTTTTGCCAAGGCGATTAACTGTATGAATCCCAATGGCGCCGAGGCGTGCAACGAGTGTGAGTCGTGCCGTGCGTTTAACGAAGGACGTAGTTTTAATATTCACGAGTTGGACGCAGCATCGAATAACTCGGTCAATGACATTCGTAATTTGACTGATCAGGTACGCGTTCCGCCGCAAATAGGACAATATAGTGTCTATATCATCGACGAGGTGCATATGTTGTCGGCGGCAGCGTTCAATGCCTTTCTGAAAACGCTCGAAGAGCCACCTCACTATGCGATTTTCATCTTGGCGACCACCGAGAAGCATAAGATTATCCCGACCATTTTGTCGCGTTGTCAGATATTTGATTTCAACCGTATTCGTGTCGAGGACGGAGTTGAGTATATGCGCTCGATTGCATCGGCCGAGGGTGTTACCTATGATGATGAGTCGCTCAACCTGATAGCTGCAAAGGCCGATGGTGGTATGCGTGATGCGCTGTCGATGTTCGATAAGGCGGTTTCGTTCTGTGGCTCCAATCTCAATTATCGTGATGTTGCAGCATCGCTCAATGTGTTGGACTATGATACCTATTTCCGCGTGGTTGATACTCTGTTGGGTGGTGATTATGCATCGGCATTACTCCTGTTTGATGAGATTTTGACTCGTGGTTTTGGTGCCGCGGTATTTATGCAGGGCTTGGCAGCCCATATGCGTAGCCTGTTGGTGTGCAAACAACCCGCAACGGCACATCTGTTGGAAGTTACGGGTACGGTGCGTGAGCACTATGCTTCGCAGGCGGAGCGTTGTTCGGCGGAGTTCTTGTTTGAATCCATTCAGTTGCTTGCCGAGGTTGATGGCCGATTGCGAACATCTTCGAATCAACGACTTGTCGTAGAGCTGGCTTTGATGAAACTCTGCGGTATGGGTCAAAAAAAAAACTTTGATTTAGGGAGCGATTTGCCTCTTCCGGAGCTTGTGCGAGAAGCTCAATCGGCAGTAAACCAACCCGTTGCAAAGTCCGTTGCTCCGAGTGAAACACCTCAACCAACTCCGCAACCAATTCCGACACCCAAAGCCGAAGAGCCACAGCCTATTGCAACGCCGAAAACAGAGCCTGTAAGTGCCCCCAAAGTCGAAAGTGTTGCCCCCGTAGCGCAACCTGCCGAGCCGAGTGAAACACAAGGTTCGTTGCTTGGCTCGTTGAGTGGCAGTTCGATAATGTCGTTGCTCAATGATTCCGACAAGATTGGCCGAGTGGTTGTCGAGGAGGAGAGCGTAAAGAAAGAGACTTTTGAGTCGAATGTGATAATCGACCCCGAATCACAGAGCAAGATTGAGGCGTGCAAAGACCGTTTTGTGGAGGCGTTGATGGCTGAACGTCAGCGCATTGGTGTCGCTTTTGGCGATATGACGGTCGAGGGCAATAAGGTGATAATAACCGTTGCCAGCAGCGATTTGCACGACGAAATTTTGCGGTCGAAATATGAAATACTATCTTTGTTGGCTGATTTGGCCGAAGTGCACGGCCTGATAGAGCTCGAAGTCAATGTCTCGGCCGATAAAGCCAAAGCCGAAATACTGATAAAACCCGAGGACAAAATCCATCATCTGTTTGGACAAAATCCCGAATTACAGCAACTTCGCGCGGCACTTGACCTCGATATAGAGTAAGAAAATTATAAATTAAGATATACGATGGACTTTGTAAAAGAACTCGAATGGAGAGGTATGATTCACGATATCATGCCCGGTACAGCAGAACAACTCGAAAAGGAGATGACAACCGCCTATGTCGGTATTGACCCGACTGCGGATTCGCTTCATATTGGCCACTTGGTAAGTATTATGATTCTCAAACACTTCCAACGTTGTGGTCACCGCCCTGTTGCATTGGTGGGTGGCGCGACAGGTATGATTGGCGACCCCTCGGGCAAGTCGGCAGAGCGCAACCTGCTCGACGAGCAAACGCTGAATCATAATGTGGCAGCCATTAAGGCGCAGCTTCAAAAGTTGTTGGACTTCACATCGGACGCCCCCAATGCCGCTGTGTTGGTTAATAACTACGATTGGATGAAGGATTTTTCGTTTTTGACCTTTATCCGTGACATCGGAAAGTGTATTACCGTAAACTATATGATGGCGAAGGACTCGGTTAAAAAACGTTTCAATGGCGAGGGCGATGGTATGTCGTTCACCGAGTTTAGCTACCAGCTTCTTCAAGGTTATGACTTTATGTACCTCTACGAGCATATGGGTTGTAAACTCCAACTCGGAGGCTCGGATCAATGGGGTAACATCACCACAGGTACCGAACTTATCCGTCGTAAGTTGGGTGGCGAGGCATTTGCTTTGACCTGCCCGCTGGTTAAGAAGGCCGATGGTACCAAGTTTGGTAAGACCGAGAGTGGCAATATTTGGCTTGACCCTCGTTACACTTCGCCCTATAAGTTCTACCAATTCTGGTTGAATGTGAGCGACGAGGACGCCAAGAGCTATATCCGTATCTTCACTATGCTCGACCGCGAGACTATCGAGAATCTTATCGCCGAGCACGAGGTGTCGCCCGGTGAGCGCAAACTGCAAAAGGTTTTGGCTCGTGAGGTAACTTGTATGATTCACTCCGAGGAGGAGTGGCAGAAGGCTGTCGAGGCTTCGCAAGTGTTGTTTGGTGGTGCTACTACCGAGTCGTTGCAGAAACTCGACGAGGCTACTGTCCTTGCCGTATTCGAGGGTGTTCCTCAATTCGAGGTTGCCAAGAGCGATATCGAGGCCGGTATTCCTTTTGTGGAGTTGTGCGTCGAGAAGGCGTCGGTATTCCCCAGCAAAGGCGAGACTCGTAAGTTGATTCAAGGCGGTGGCGTTTCGATGAACAAGGCGAAAGTTACCGACCCGATGCAGATGGTTACTTCGGCAGATTTGATTGCAGGAGGATATATAGTAGTACAAAAAGGTAAGAAAAATTACTTCCTTATTAAAGTCGCATAATTGAGGCGACAACTGCGTTACAATTCAAAGAGCAACTGCTCACATACGCTAA
This sequence comes from Rikenellaceae bacterium, assembly GCA_015060105.1. Lineage (GTDB taxonomy): Bacteria > Bacteroidota > Bacteroidia > Bacteroidales > Rikenellaceae > UBA940. The sequence continues at coordinate 53,334 of SUZD01000004.1, forward strand.
GTATGCTGCGCGTTGCTCTTTTCTTGCGCCTTGTTCTCGCCTCAATTATGCGACTTTACATAAAAGGCTATCCACGGGCCTTTTTTATTTCTCGAATGAACTCTTGTCGGGATATTTCCGTTTGAGGAACTCTACCATTCGTTTGCGGTCCTCGTCTGTACTGCCCTCGCCGTCGTTCAGGCAGAGCATCGTTGGATTATACTTGCTCAACATCTTCTCGTAGTCCTTACACGCAATCGAGGTGCAACGCGAGTCTGCTGCGTAGCTATTGTTGATGATGCATCGTATCGCGTCAAAAACGCCATTGATGCGGTTGTAGCGATTGACTTTGTGCAGTTCGGCACTACCCGACGCAATCATATAGTAACTAACGAAACTACGATGCATATCTTCGTCGTGACGGAAGCGGTGTTGCGAAGTTGATTTCCACTCCTGCGGCATTAAATTGACGCAATATTCAAAGTCACTTTTGCGATAGGCGTCAAAGTTGTGATGCGGAGCGTGATATATTCTCTTGCCAAACTTCTGCTCAATCAAGTCCTGCATACGCTTAATCATAAGGTTGTAGTTGCCGCGTGCTACGGCGTGCTCTCTTTTGAACTTGGCTTTGAGTAGGCGTACGATGGGTGTTCCGTCTGCCTTGAAGAAGGTGTCGGGTGTTACGGGAGAACAAAACAGAGTGTCGTCGTTGCCCAAGATGAAATGCTCGCTCAGCCCCGGAATCTTGTAGATGCAGCTCTCAATGGCGGAACTACTGAATACGGGCAAGGCGTTGGAGGGTAGAATCTCCGAGTGGTCGATAACTTGCACTTTGGGGTTGTCGATATTGAGCCACGAGGGGCATTGCGAGTCGGTAACGATGAATATGCGGTTAATCCACGGTGCGTACATCTCAACCGAACGCAACGAGTAGCGCAACTCATCACTCTCAATCCAACGGGCAGCCACCTGTCCTTGTGTGGCGAAGTTACCCCCGACATTCATATATTGGTTGCGCTTTGCCTGCCACTTTGGGTCGTTGCCATCGACCCAAAGATATACAAGGTCGATTGGAAAGTTGGGGGTTGAGTTTTTGTGTTTCATCTCCTCGGAAGGGTTATTTGTTGTTACGCTTCGAGCACCAAACGGGTATCGCATCGAATAGGCGAAGGGTGCGCCGATTGCCACTCTCTTTAATTTTCCAAAGGCACACACCGCCAATCGAGTAGTGTCTGACGGTAATGTTGCTGTGACGGCTTGAAAGAGTTACGCCTTTGCTTTGCATATAATCGATCATAGCGCGATGGGCGTTGTACTTCTGTTGTTGTTTCTGGGCGGTTTGGCGCGATTTGACCGTCGATGTTGGATTTAGTACATAGCGATAGGCAACATTGGGCGTTGTTACCAAACGGCCACTCTCGCAAAGCGCGCGACTGACAAACATAACGTCCTCGAAAGCAACACCCTCCTCGAAACGCAGTCCGAGTCGCTCCAACATCGCCCTGCGGTAGAGCTTATTTACGGGGTGAAAGTCGGGCGGACAGTTGCAGATGCGCAGTTTGTCGCTGATGGTTTCCGCCACCTCCGTTTGGTTGTACATCACCACAACGCGATTGCTGACCTTTTTCTCTTTGATGATACCGCAGACAGCAATATCGGCATTGGCCTCGCACGCCGCAGTGTAAAGTCGCTCGAAATAGTCGCTCGGAATGTAGTCATCGCTATCAATCATTCCAACGAACTCACCCTCGGCAATACTCATAGCCAAGTTGCGCGCCTTACCTTGTCGGCCATTCTCCTGCGAGAGGACTTTTATGCGCGAGTCCCTTTCTGCCCAACGGTTAAGCACCTCCAACGAGTTGTCGGTCGAGCCGTCATTGACACAGATAATCTCCACCTCGCGAAGCGTTTGCGCCACAACGCTCTCCAAGCAACGCGGAAGTAATGCTGCCGTATTATAAACAGGTATTATGATACTTACTTTGGGTGTCATCGTGATAGGTCTTAAATTTCGCCTCCGAACTCCATCAAATAGCTTTTGATGAAAGCATCAAGGTCGCCGTCCAAAACACTCTCGATGTCGGAGGTTTGGTGTCCTGTGCGGTGGTCTTTGATTCGGCGGTCATCGAGCACATAACTGCGTATTTGCGAGCCCCATTCGATTTTCTTCTTGCTCTTTTCCAACTCGTTGCGAGCCGCCATCTTGCGGTCCAACTCCATCTGGTACAGCTTCGAACGGAGGATACGCAGAGCATTTTCGCGGTTCTTGGGTTGGTCGCGGGTCTCGGTATTCTCAATCAGTATTTCGCTCTCGACGCCTGTGTCGGGGTCGGTATGGCGATAGCGCAGACGAACACCCGATTCTACCTTATTGACGTTCTGACCACCCGCACCACTACTGCGGAACGTATCCCACGAGATTCGGCTCTTGTCGATATTGATTTCGATGTTGTCATCGACTGCGGGCGAAACGAAGACCGAAGCGAAGGTGGTCTGTCGTTTGTTGCCTGCGTTGAATGGAGAGGGGCGTACCAAACGATGAACGCCCGTTTCGCCTTTCAAAAAGCCATAAGCCATTGCGCCGTCAATCTCGATGGTTGCCGATTTGACACCCACCTCGTCGCCGGCCTGATAGTCGAGCAGGCGTAGTTTGAATCCTTGACGCTCGGCCCAACGGGAGTACATACGCAACAGCATACTTGCCCAATCCAGACTTTCGGTACCTCCTGCTCCCGAATTGATATCCATAATGGCTCCCAAAGAGTCCTCCTCGCCACGCAACATATTACGCATTTCGAGAGCCTCGACAGCCTCCACCAACTCGGCATAGGCCTTATCGACCTCGCTCTCGTCCATCACGCCTTCGCGCACAAAGTCGGGCATAAGTTCGACATCGCCACAGCGGTTTGCCAGGTCGTCATAGGCCACAATCCAACTTTTGAGAGCCGAGATGTCGCGCAAATGGCGTTCAGCCTCCGAGGGATTGTCCCAGAAGTTCGGAGCAAGACTGACCTGCTCCATTTCGTTTAGTTGATTACGCTTGCTGTCGATGTCAAAGATACCTCCTCAACGCATCAATGCGTTTTATAGTATCTTTAAGTTGTTCTGTATTAACCATAATTGAGGCGGTGTGAGGTGTTATTCAATCTCCCAATCGCAACCGTCTTTACGGTCTTTGACACGGATTCCGATAGCGGTAAGTTTATCACGAATCTCGTCGCTGAGGGCCCAATTCTTCTCGGCTTTGGCTTTGGCACGCATTTCGAGCAACATCTCAACCAACGGCGTAACCTTGTCGTTACCTGCGGCCCCTGCACTCTTCTCGTCACGCAAACCCAATACATCGAAAACGATTACGTTCACCATTCGGCGCAACTCTGCGAGGTCACTCTCCGAGATGGTTTGTGCGCCATCGTTGATTTGGTTGATGATGCGTACCCAATCGAAGAGTACCGAGATTACGATAGGCGAGTTCAAATCGTCATTCATCGCCTCGGTGTAGCGGCTCCACAAGTCGTTGATATCGACGCTGCTTGTGGCCGACGCTTTCAGTTTGCCGAGAGTCTCAACACCCTTCATCAGTCGGTCCAAACCTTTGGCTGCCGCTTGCAACGCCTCGTTGCTGAAATCGAGGGTCGAACGATATTGTGCTTGAAGAATAAAGAAACGAATGGTCATTGGCGAGTAGGCTTGCTCCAACAGTGCGTGTTTGCCTGTGAACAACTCCTCCAAAGTGATGAAGTTGCCGAGCGATTTACCCATCTTTTGACCATTGATGGTCACCATATTGTTGTGCACCCAGTAGCGTGCCGAGTCGGTGCCGTGTGCAGCGGTACTTTGCGCAATCTCGCACTCGTGGTGGGGGAACATCAAGTCCATACCGCCTCCGTGAATGTCGAACTTCTCGCCCAAGTATTTGGTACTCATTGCGGTACACTCCATGTGCCAGCCGGGGAAACCGTCGCTCCAAGGCGAAGGCCAACGCATAATGTGCTCGGGTGCTGCTTTCTTCCACAACGCAAAGTCGTAGGAGTGGCGTTTGTCATCTTGTCCGTCGAGCGCACGAGTATTGGCAACGATGTCGTCGAGGTTGCGACCCGACAATTTGCCGTAACGGTGTGCAGCGTTGTACTTCTCGACATCGAAATATACCGAGCCGTTGGACTCGTAAGCAAAACCCTCGTCGAGAATCTTCTTGACAAGTTCAATCTGCTCGATGATGTGACCCGATGCGTGGGGCTCAATCGAGGGGCTGAGAACACCCAACTCGGTCATCGCAGCGTGGTAACGCTCGGTGTAGTAGTGAGCAACCTCCATAGGTTCGAGCTTCTCCAAGCGTGCCTTCTTGCTGATTTTGTCCTCGCCCTCGTCGGCATCGTGTTCGAGGTGGCCGACATCGGTGATGTTGCGTACGTAGCGCACCTTGTAGTCAAGTGAGCGCAAGTAGCGGAACAGCAAGTCGAATGTGATTGCGGGGCGGGCGTGTCCCAAGTGCGGGTCGCCATAAACAGTAGGGCCGCACACATACATTCCGACGTGGGGCGGGTTATAGGGGACGAACTCCTCCTTGCGGCGAGTCATCGTATTGTAGAGCATAAGTTTGCTTTCCATAGTCGTTGTCGTTTTAAAATTTGGCGTAAAGTTACTCAAATCCTCGTGAAAGTCCAAAAAAAAGAGAGTCAAAACGGCCGAATGATACTCCGTAGGAGTAATATCGCTATGACGAGGAATAAAACAGGCAACAAGTGTGATTTGTTTCGCGTTATTTTCGTACCTTTGCCGAGATTGTGGGATTATGCCCTGCAAACAGAATCGGAGAATAATAATAAAACAATATCAGTCGAATGAACTATTTCAAGAAATGTAACCGCTGGATAGGTTGGGGCGTGTTCCTCGTCGCTACAACGGTTTATATGCTGACAATCGAGTCCTCGGCAAGTCTGTGGGACTGTATGGAGTTTATCGCCACCTCCTACAAATTGGAGGTAGGACACCCGCCCGGGGCACCCCTCTTTATGATGATGGCGCGCCTGTTTACCTTGCTGGCAGGGGGTAATACCACCTATGTCCCGATGATGGTCAATGCGATGTCGGGACTCGCAAGTGCCTTTACCATTTTGTTCCTGTTCTGGACCATTACGCATATCGCCCGCAAGATGTACGCCCCCACAAGTGACGCTTTGACAAAGGCGCAAACTTGGACCGTGATGGGTGCCGGTGCTGTGGGTGCTTTGGCCTATACTTTTACCGACACCTTCTGGTTCTCGGCTGTCGAGGGCGAGGTCTATGCGATGTCGTCGATGTTTACGGCAATGGTTGTGTGGGCTATGCTCAAATGGGAGGAGGTCGCCGACGAGCCCCACTCCAATCGTTGGTTGGTGCTGATTGCCTACCTGATGGGTCTGTCTATCGGTGTGCATATCCTTAACTTGCTGACAATTCCCGCGTTGGTGTTCATCTACTACTTCCGCAAAACTTCGCAAGTGTCGTGGCGAGGTATCATTATTACTACCATCGTTGCGTTTGCAATTTTGATGGTCGTAAACTCGATGATTATCCCTTGGACTGTTGCTATCGGAGCAACCGTTGACCGTCTGTTTGTCAATGCGCTGGGCTTGCCTATCAATAGTGGTCTTATCTTCTTTGTAGTGGCGTTGGCTTTGCTGCTTGCAGCCGGTGTTTGGCTGACCTACAAACGAGGTATGGTGTTGTGGAATACCATTCTGCTGTGTGTGGCGGTGATTATGATTGGTTATTCGTCGTACGCCTCGGTGGTTATTCGTGCCTCGGCAAACCCGCCTATGAATAGCAACGACCCCGATAACCCCTATGGCCTTTTGCGTCTGCTCAATCGTGACCAATATGGCGACCGCCCATTGCTCTATGGCCCCACTTACTCGTCTATCCCCGAGGACGTCGAGTACGAAACGGTTTACTATGTAGGCGATGATGGTAAATATGAGTCGGTGGAGCGTATCAAAGACTATGTATATCCCTCGAAGTTCAAGTTCTTCTTCCCCCGTATGTACTCGCCCCGTGACTCGCATATCAAAGCGTATAAGAGTTGGGGCGATGTCAAGGGTCGCAAGATTCGTTATGACTATCAGGGCCCCGAGGGCTTGGAGTCGGAGTATGTCAATGTACCGACCTTTGGCGAGAACTTGCGCTACTTTTTCAGCTATCAGCTCAACTTTATGTATTGGCGCTACTTCTTGTGGAACTTCGCAGGCCGACAAAGTGATGTGCAATCAACGGGCGAAATAACCGACGGTAATTGGATTTCGGGTATCAAGTTTATCGACCAACTCTACCTCGGACCGCAAGATAATCTGCCGAGCGATATAGCAAACAATAAGGGCCATAACCGCTACTACTTCTTGCCGTTGATTCTTGGTATCGTGGGCTTGGTTTATCAGTTGAGCCGCGACCAACGCAACTTCTCGGTTGTGATGTGGTTGTTTGTGATGATGGGTGTTGCGCTGGTGGTGTATTTCAATACAACGCCTGGCGAGCCTCGTGAACGCGACTATGTATATGCCGGCTCGTTCTACGCCTTCTGTATGTGGATAGGCTTGGGCGTTATGGCACTCAAAGAGGGACTTACCAATCTATTCCGTCGTGATAATGTGGCGTTGTCGGCACTTGCAACGGTGGTTTGTTTGAGCGTTCCCGCAATTCTTGCTGCCGAGAACTGGGACGACCACGACCGTAGCGGCCGTACCGTTGGTGTCGATTTGGGACACAACTATATGGTTGGTGCACTGCCCAACTCGATTGTGATGAACTATGGCGATAACGACACCTTCCCCTTGTGGTATCATCAAGAGGTTGATGGCTTCCGCCCCGATGTTCGTATTATGAATATGAGCTATTTGGGTGGCGATTGGTATATCGACGAGATGAAGATGGCGTATAACGAGTCGGAGCCCGTTCCCTTCTCGTTGCCCCGTCGTTCCTATGTGGCAAGTACCAATGACTATATCTCGGTCGAGGATGTATTCCCCGAGGCCACTGCACGCCAGGTAATTGATTGGGTGGCAAGTGAGAATCCTCGTACCAAAGCGGGCTATCGTGACGAGCAAGTGGACTATATCCCCACATCGCGTATCTTGTTGCCCGTCAATAAGGAGAATGTGCTGGCTTCGGGTATTGTACGCCCCGAAGACGCACATCTGATTGAGGATACTCTGGTGCTTAAATTGTCGAGCAAACGTCTCGACAAGAGCGAGTTGATGTTGCTCGATTTGTTGGCTTCGTTCGATTGGAAACGACCTCTGTTCTTTACCCAATCTTACGCTCTTCGTTCGCTCGGTTTGCAGGACTATCTGCAATTCGATGGCTCGGTATATCGCTTTGTTCCGATTTATACCAAGTACGAGGACCCGTTGTTCATTGGTCGTGTCGATTCCGAAACGCTCTACAACAACATCATCAACAACTATCGTTGGGGTGGGGTGAGCAATCCCGATGTCTATGTCGATAGCTTCGTTGCTCACAACTTTGCCGCATCGCACGGCCGTCACTCGCACGTGCGTTTGGCCGAGACTCTGTTGGCCGAGGGTGATACCCTGCGAGCTGTCGAGGTGCTTGACCACGCATTCGAGGTGTTGCCACAATCGCAATTCCGTGATACCTATATGATTACAACCCCCGCTATCGAGGCTTATTACAAGGCGGGTGCGTTTAATCAGGGCGACCAAGTGCTGCTGAACTTTGCCGATAGTCTGCTCGAATACATCTACTATTATAGTCAATTCGAGGGCCGTTGGGAGGATATGGTGGCCGATGATTTTGAGGACAAACTCGCAAACCTCCAAGAACTTTATCGTTTGGCGGTGGCTTACAATCGTGATGAGATTGCCGACTACCTCTATAATAGTTTGATGTAGCAGAGGTTATCAATATGCAAAAAAAAAGGCGGTCCACTCGGGACCGCTTTTTTTGTAAATAATCTTGTTACTTTTGGTCGGGGTACTTGCCATCGAGAAAAGTATCGACAAAGCCCTTCTCGATTTTCTTGTAGGCGCCTACCGTTCCGTCCTCAATCTTTTTGTAGGTATCGACAACGGTTGTCTCAATCTTTTTGTAGGCATTTACAACACCGTCCTCAATCTTTTGATAGTCTTTCTGTCCAACTCTTCGCCGTCAATAACTTTCATAGAGGCGTTCGACGACTAATAGTTGTTTCTCTTCTCCTCGAAGTATGCCTGAGGGTGTGCACAAGCGGGGCACATCTCGGGAGCCTCGGAGCCTGTGTGGATGTAACCGCAGTTACGGCATTGCCAAGTGATAGGCTCCTCGCGCGAGAATACGCTGCCATCTTCGATGCGGCTCAAAAGTTTGCGGTAACGCTCCTCGTGACCGGCCTCGACAGTTGCGATGCGGCGGTAAACCTCGGCGATAACGGGGAAGCCCTCCTCGTCAGCGATACGTGCAAATTCGGGGTAGAGCTCTGCCCACTCTTCGTTCTCGCCAGCAGCGGCGGCTGCGAGGTTCTCGGCAGTAGTGCCAATAACACCTGCGGGGTAAGCGGCAGTAATCTCAACCATACCGCCTTCGAGGAATTTGAAGAAGCGTTTTGCGTGCTCCATCTCTTGCTCGGCTGTCTCGGCGAAGATGGATGCAATCTGCTCGTAACCCTCTTTCTTGGCCACTTTTGCGAAGTATGTGTAACGGCTGCGGGCTTGGCTCTCGCCTGCAAATGATTTGAGAAGATTCTTCTCGGTCTGTGTTCCTTTGATACTTTTCATTGTAATTATTGTTAAAGTGTTTCTGTTTTGTTGCTATGCAAATGTAGTGATATTTTTCTCAAAACAAACGATATTGGGTGTTGGTAAAAGTCCTATTCGAGGCTGTTTTGGGCTTCGGGGTTAAGCGAAACGGTCTCGTCACCCAATCCCACCTCGATAATGTAGCGGTCTTTGCCTTTATAGATGGTCTTGTCCTCGGCATTGTCGATTGTGATAAGCGAGTCTGCTACACCCTGTTGCAAGAAGTAGTCACGAATAGCCTTGTTGCGACTCTGTTTGAGGAAGTTGATATGCATAACCGACTGCTCGGCATATAGCGTGTGACGTTTGTCGCTAAGCGAGGCAATGGTGTCGGCAGCCAAACCCTTTTCGATGAGGCGTTGATTGACAAAAGCATCAAGCTCGGCATCGGAGTAGGAGAGTTGGGCAATGCGCTCGGTGTCGGAGTGCGAAAGTTTGTCGGTCGCCTTCTCGGTCTTGGAGTTGTGGTAATCGCGTTTGAGAGCCATCTCCTCGAAAGGTGTTTGCAAACGCTCCTCGTTGACATACTGCAACAACGCAATGTGTAACTCGGGTTTTGCTTTGAGCGCATCAACAATGACGTTGAATGATTCGTATTGTTGGGTTGTGAAGGTGTTTTGTAGAGGGTCGATGGCGATGTCGTGCAGGCTGTTGCCTTTGTCGCCTTGCAGGAAGATGAAGGGCGAGGCTACGACTTTGAGAATGGCATTGCCGACCGCTTTGAGCATAATCTTACGGAACGAGAACTCGGGCGAAGTGAGCAGACCTTTGACGGGAATATCCATCAGAATATGCTCCTCCATATCTTTGAGCAGATACAGTCCCAAACGAACGGGAATATTGGAGTATTCGGCCTTGTAGCTTTTGTCCTTGTTGCCCGCAGTACTCTTGTAAACGTCGATGTGGTTATTGCTGCTTAAACGGCTGTTGCTCACTACGTTATCGCTAACAAATGTCATATTGCCACCTGTCAGCGGATAGGCGGTGTACTCGTAGCAATAGGGCGAAAAGTCGGTTAAGCGAATGTTTTCGATATTGACTTTGAGTTTTTGGTCTTTCAAATCGTAGAGTGTTCCGTTCCAGACGATGTTGGCACGTCCCGTCTTATTGAGGCGAGCCGATATAATCGCTTGGTTGGTGCCCGCAATATCGAAATTGTGGCTGCGCAGAGCAATATCCGAGAGCGAGTATTTGAATTGCTGACGCATCGAGTGGTCTGTGAAATCGACAGCTATGCCCGCCAAATTAAGTTTGTTGATTTTGAGCGTGAAGGGGTTATTGTCCTCGGTGCTCTCCGAACTCTCGGTGGCCGATTCGGTAGCGGTGGTGTCGCTACTCGGTTTGAGGATTTGTGCAAGGTTGATATTACCCTCGCGGTCCAACTCAACGCGAGCATAGGCGCCCGACATAGTCACGTTGTCAAACAAACAACGCTTTTCGAGTAAATCCAACTCTTTTAGTTCGAGGTGCATATTATCTACACGCGCAAGTTGTACTCCTTGCAGGTCATCAGCTTTCAAATCGGCAGCATCGACTGTGCCATTGGCGCGGAAATCGACAATATGGTTGAGGTTACCCGTCAGTTGAATGGCTGCCGAGAGTGCGCCTGCAAAGTTGGTGATATTGAGCATCTGCTCGGAGTAGGGGCGAAGGGCTTCGAGGTTGAGGCTGTCCAACTCGACAAACAGCGAGTAGTCGCCTTGCTCCATATTGTACGCCAAACGGGTCGAGAGTGTTCCTCCCTTCTCGAAATTGAAATGCAAATCGACGTCGCTCTTCTGGCTCGAAAAGTAGAGCGCAGGAATCGAAAGGTTGATATTCTCCATTCCGAGTTGTGCATCGAGCTTCTGGTCGTGATAACGAACGTGTCCTTGGTCGAATTTGATGTTATTGAGGGCGATAATCCAAGGTTCGGACTCGCTTTGGACGCTATCTTGTGCGGTGGAGTCGGCGGCGAAATGGTCGATGATGTCGCCGAAGTTGAACTCCGAGCCGTTTTGCAAAATCTGTGCATCGAGTTTGTCGAAACGCAGGTTGTTTACTTGCAGTGTGCGTCCCAGCAGCTTCCATAAATTGACCTTGACCTCCAACTCGTTCAGCGATACAAACGATGCGCTGTCATTCTGCTCGCGCAGGTCGAACTTCTCGACACGTACCTTTCCTGCGAGGAGATTGACGGCAACCTTCTCGACCGACATTCGTCGTCCTACAAGGTTGGGACCATAGTTATTAACGACATATTTGGCTACGGGGCCTGCTGCCGCCCAAATGATACCAACAAGGGCGATAAGGACTATAATCAGAATAATGATGATGCGTACAACTCTCTTTTTCACGGCTTGTAATAGTTTTAGGTCAAAAAGTAGGACAAATATCGAAAATTAGTTGAAGTTCTGCAATAGATTTGAGTAGAAAAAATGAATAAATACGAAGTATTTCCGGTCGGAAAAGCCCGAAATAAACTCTTTTCGGGCGAGGCGAAAAAAAGCCAAAATATTTGAGGGTATCATCGAAAAGTTTATTAACTTTGCATTGTTTGGGGTCGAAGGTCTGCTTCGTCCGACAACTATAATTAACCTTAATTAACTAAACATAACCGTTTATGAATATTTCGCATATCGAGCACCTCGGCATCGCCGTTAAGAGTCTCGAAGAGGCAATCCCCTATTACGAGCAAGTATTGGGTCTTAAATGTTACAACATCGAAGAGGTGGCTGACCAAAAGGTTAAAACCGCTTTCTTCAAGGTAGGTCAAACCAAAATCGAACTTTTGGAGCCCACATCGGAGGATAGTACCATCGCCAAGTTTATCGAGAAACGCGGACAAGGTGTTCATCACGTAGCATTCGCAGTTGAGGGTATCGAGGGCGCATTGGCAGAGGCCGAGAGCAAAGAGGTCGCTCTTATCGACAAGGCACCTCGCAAAGGAGCCGAGGGTTTGAGCATCGCATTCCTGCACCCCAAATCGACTATGGGCGTATTGACCGAGTTGTGTGAAGACAAAAATAAATAATCAAAATAAACCGATATTCTGATGAGCAATATTCAAGAGCAAGTCAAGCTGCTTATCGACAATCGCGAGAAAGCGAAATTGGGCGGCGGACAAAAGAGAATTGACGCACAGCACGCCAAAGGTAAATATACGGCGCGTGAGCGTATCGAGATGTTCCTCGATGAGGGTAGTTTCGAAGAGTTTGATATGTTTGTGACACACCGTTGCTATGACTTCGGTATGGAGCGCGAACACTTCTTTGGCGATGGCGTTGTGACCGGTTATGGTACTGTGAACGGCCGCCTTGTCTATGTTTTCGCACAAGACTTTACCGTAACTGCGGGTTCGTTGTCGATTTCGTTGGCCGACAAAATCTGCAAGATTATGGATATGGCAATGCGTAACGGCGCACCTTGCATCGGCTTGAATGACTCGGGTGGCGCGCGTATCCAAGAGGGCGTTAATGCACTTGCAGGTTATGCCAACATCTTCCAACGTAACGTGATGGCTTCGGGTGTTATCCCTCAAATCTCGGCTATCTTCGGTCCTTGCGCAGGTGGTGCAGTTTATTCGCCCGCGCTGACCGACTTTATCATTATGAAGAAAGAGACCAGCTATATGTTCCTCACAGGCCCGAAGGTTGTGAAAACCGTTACAGGCGAGGACGTAACCCAAGAGCAACTCGGTGGCGCAATGATGCACACCAGCAAATCGGGTGTGGCTCACTTTGCGGTTGATACCGAAGAGGAGGGCTTGGAGGTTATCAAAAAGCTGCTCAGCTATATGCCCCAAAACAATATGGAGGACGCTCCGATTGCTGTTTGCACCGATAGCATCGCTCGTTTGGAGGACTCGCTCAACGAGATTATTCCTGACAATGCCAACAAACCGTACGATATGTACGAGGTTATCCGTGCCGTTGTCGATGATGGTGAGTATCTCGAATCGCAACCCACTTGGGCAAAGAACATCATCACCTGCTTCGCTCGTTTCAACGGTCAAAGTGTGGGTATCATCGCCAACCAACCTAAATTTATGGCGGGTGTTCTCGACATCAATGCTTCGCGTAAAGCAGCTCGCTTTGTTCGTTTCTGCGATGCGTTCAATATTCCTATCGTTACTTTCGTTGATGTTCCCGGTTTCTTGCCCGGTACAGGTCAAGAGTATGGTGGCGTGATTACTCACGGTGCAAAACTTCTGTTTGCATACTGCGAGGCTACCGTCCCAAAAGTTACCGTTACTCTGCGTAAGGCCTATGGTGGAGCCTATATCGTGATGAGCAGTAAACACATTCGCGGTGACATTAACTACGCTTGGCCTTCGGCCGAAATCGCAGTTATGGGTGCTGCCGGTGCTGTTGAGGTGCTCTATGCCAAAGAGTTGAAGGCACTTGCCGATCAACCCGAAGAGAAAGCCAAATTCATCGCCGAGAAGGAGCAAGAGTACCGCGACAAGTTCTCGAACCCCTACAACGCTGCACGCTATGGCTATATCGACGACGTTATCGAGCCGCGTAACACCCGTTTCCGTGTGATTCGCGCTTTGCAATCGCTATCGACCAAGCGTTTGGCTAATCCTCCCAAGAAACACTCGAATATTCCTTTGTAATAGTCTGTACCTATGAACGAAACAATAATGAATTGGTCGGAGATTTTGTGGATTACACTTATCGGCTTCTCGTTGGTGTTCTTGTTGCTGGTGGTTCTTATCTTCATTCTTCAACTCTTTGGCGTAGTTGTTAATGCGCGCAAGAAGGAGAAAAAGAGTGCAACCGCAACAGCTACTGCACAGCCCGAGCAGGACGAGCATATGATTGATGCAGCCAAAGCGGCCGCTATCGCCATCGCGCTCAACCTCTATCGTGGCGCATTGCACGACCAAGAGTCGGAGGTTATCACAATTCAGACAATCAAGAGAACCTATTCGCCTTGGAACTCGAAGATTCACAGTTTAACTCATCTCCCCGAAAGAAAATAGAACAAAATGAAAGATTATAAATTGACAATTCACGGACAAGAGTTCAATGTTCGTGTCGAGAATATCAACGACGCTTCGACCGAGGCTACCGTTGTTGTGAATGGTGTCGAGTACAAGGTCGGCATCGAGGGCGTGAAACCTACCAAAGTTTCGAAACCCCACGTTACCCGCATTCCCGAGAATGCTCCCAACAATCCTACTCCTTCGACTGCTATCCCGTCGAAACCCGCAGCCGTATCGACTTCGGGTACGCGCGTTCCTTGCCCTCTGCCCGGTACCGTGTTGAGTATCAAGGTTGCTGTGGGTGATACCGTAAGCGCAGGACAAACCCTGATGGTGTTGGAGGCTATGAAGATGGAGAACAACATCGACGCAACAACTTCGGGTATCGTAAAAGAGATTTGTGTTCAAACAGGTGCCTCTGTTATGGAGGGTGACACCCTAATTATTATCGGATAAGCGTATGTTTACATCAATGAACTTTGTGTGGGACAGCATCGTGGACTTCGCACAATCTTCGGGTATCGCCATGATCATCAATGATGGCTCGTGGCTGAACCTTGTGATGATTGGCGTGTCGTGTCTGTTGCTGTACCTCGCAATACACAAACAGTTTGAGCCTCTGTTGCTCTTTCCTATCGCATTCGGTATGTTGCTGACCAACCTGCCGGGCGCCGAGATGTTCCATACAGATTTGTTCGAGGGCGGACATGTTCATTGGGGCTCGTTTGTCGATAAGGCGGGTCTGTTGGATTATCTCTATCTGGGTGTGAAACTCGGTATCTATCCCTGTCTTATATTTATAGGTGTGGGCGCGATGACCGATTTCGGACCGCTGATTGCTAACCCCAAGAGTCTGTTGTTGGGCGCGGCAGCGCAAATCGGTATCTTTGCAACCTTCATAGGTGCTTATGCAATGGGCTTTACGCCTGACGAGGCCGGTAGTATCGGTATTATCGGTGGTGCAGATGGTCCTACCTCTATCTATCTGACCTCGAAGTTGGCTCCTCACTTGTTGGGCCCGATTGCCGTTGCAGCATACTCCTATATGGCTCTTGTGCCGGTTATTCAACCCCCCATTATGCGCGCGTTGACTTCTGACAAGGAGCGTAAAATCAAGATGACTCAACTTCGTCCCGTGTCGAAGACCGAGAAGATTCTATTCCCGATTATCATCACCATCGTTATCGCACTTATCCTCCCCAGCGCAGTGCCTTTGGTTGGTTGCTTGATGCTTGGTAACTTGATGAAGGAGTGTGGTGTGGTTGATCGTTTGAGCAAAACCGTTCAAAACGAGTTGATGAACATCGTGGTTATCTTCCTCGGAATCACCGTTGGTGCCACTGCAACTGCCGAGGCGTTCCTCAATTGGAGTACCCTCAAAATTCTTGCAATGGGTATTGTAGCCTTTGGTATGGGTTCTGCAGGTGGCGTTCTTCTTGCCAAACTGATGAACTTGTTCCTCCCCGAGGGAAAGAAAATCAATCCGCTTATTGGCTCGGCGGGAGTATCGGCAGTGCCTATGGCTGCTCGCGTTTCGCAAGCCGAGGGTCAGAAAGCAGACCCCAGCAACTTCCTTTTGATGCACGCTATGGGTCCCAATGTGGCCGGTGTGATTGGTTCGGCGGTTGCGGCGGGTATTTTGCTCTCCTTCTTAGGCTAAAAGTTGCATAACAAGGTAATTCCCGTGTTACGCTTTGAGCGGGGAGTCCTCACATACGACGAGTATGCTGCGGCTCCCCGCTCTTCGCAAGCCTTGAAATTCCTCTTGTTATGCAACTTTTGATGTTTCAGCGGTAAGGCGATTTCTTCGTCATTGTTCAAGCGGGAATTCCTCATTTACGCCAAGTAAACTGCGGATTCCCGCTTTTCTTTAACCTCCCTAACCTCTTTAAATTCCCTAACCTCCCTAAAAATCCTTACTCCCCTCAAAAAAAACTCAAAAAAAGTTTGGAGAATAAAAATTTAGTTGTATCTTTGCAATGAAAATAAAATTGTACTGATTACAAAAGTGTAATAATCGAGCAGATTTAACAAGAAGGTGATTATGAAGAGTGGAGCCGAATATTTGAAATCGTGTGGCGTAAGGCCGTCGTTGCAAAGGTTGGCTATATATAAATATGTAGCGGAGCACCCGACGCACCCGACTGCCGACGAGATATATGAGGCTCTGAAAGACCAAATCCCCACGCTGTCCAAGACCACGGTCTATAATACGATGAAACTGTTTGTCGGTAGTGGTGTGATTGACGAGGTTTTTATTGACCGCACCAGCGAGCGATTTGATGCCAATACACATCTGCACGCCCATTTTATGTGCGAGGAGTGTGGGGCTATCTACGATTCGGCGGTTGAGAATACCGAGATTATTGCTGCGAGCGTGCCCGAGGGTGCCGAATTGCGCCGTACACAACTGCTCTATTATGGAACTTGTGTTAATTGCTTGAAAACAAAATAATAAACATTTAAAACGATAAAGACTATGACAAAGAAATTCAGATGTTTGGTATGTGGATATGTTCACGAGGGAGCAGAGGCACCCGAGCAATGTCCTGTATGTAAAGTTGGTAAAGATAAATTCGTTGAGGTTGTCGAGAGCGGCGAGGGTCTTGTTTTCGCTGACGAGCACAAACTTGGCGTAGCAAAAGGTGTTGATGCCGAGATTCTCAAAGGTTTGAATGACCACTTTATTGGCGAGTGCACCGAGGTAGGTATGTACTTGGCGATGAGCCGTCAGGCAGACCGCGAGGGCTATCCCGAGGTTGCCGAGGCCTTCAAGCGTTACGCTTGGGAGGAGGCAGAGCACGCTGCAAAGTTTGCTGAACTGCTTGGCGATGTTGTTTGGGATACCAAAACCAACCTCAAAAAGCGTATGGACGCAGAGTGCGGTGCTTGCGAGGGTAAGTTGGAGATTGCAAAACGCGCAAAACAACTCAACCTTGACGCTATCCACGATACCGTTCACGAGATGGCCAAAGACGAGGCTCGTCACGGTAAAGGTTTCGAAGGTCTGTATAACAGATATTTTAAATAGTTAGATTAGGAATTACAGGCACCTTGTATATGGGTGTGGATGAATTAGTTTTGAGCGCAGTCCGAGTTCGGGCTGCGCTGTTTTTTGTGTAGGATAGTGGATAAAATGTGATTTTTTTTGTGTAAAATTGATAATTTTAGTATCTTTGGGGTAGATAGTCGCTTGAAAAAAGTGGTTTTTGTGACTCGAACAAATTAAGTATTAACCAATAACAAGAAAACGTATGAAAAAGTTTATTCTTTCGCTGGCAGTATGCCTTTGCGCTGCTTTTGCAGCTAACGCACAAGATTGGGCAATTGGTGGTCGTGTTGGTAGCGGCTTGCAAGCACAAGCAGAGCTTGGTCTTACCTCGAATACCTATCTCGAAGGTCGCCTTGGTATGGGTTGGGCTAATTTGAATGCTAATTTGAATGCAGATTTCACCGCTCTTCACAACTGGAATGTTTGCACAATGGATTGGACTCCTTCGGCAGGCCAATGGTTCTTTGATGCAGGTTGCGGTGTTACCGTAGGTGGTGCTGCTCACTATGCTTATGTGGGTGTTGCCGGTTGCGCTAAATTGGGTATCAAATTCAATAGCGCTCCTGTGAAACTCTCAATTGACTGGACTCCTTCGTTTGGCCCCGGTATCAGCTATGGAAAAGGTTGGTCGGACGCTTGGTTCCACGATTGGGGAATGGCTAACCTCGGTATCTCGGCTGTTTATTGCTTCTAATTCAAGCGATAGCGAACAAACAGAAAGAGCGGACCAAATGTGGCCCGCTCTTTTTTGTTTGTTGTCCGTTGTGACTATTTAACGATGTACTCTTTGGCTCCCTCGCTTGTGTAGATTTGGGTTTTGCCATTCTCGTCGGAATAGACGAGGATAATCTCCGAAAGTTCGCCCATACGAGCGCAAAGACGTTTCAGCGAAGTCGAATCAATCTCGGCGCTGGCCATAAGCATAGTTGCAAGTGCATCGGCGGTTGCGCACGAGGGGTGAATGACGGTTGCCGACAAGATGTTTGTTTGGTGAGGTTTGCCGGTGCGTGCATCAATTGTGTGCGCTACACGTTGTCCGCTCTCGGTGGTATAGTAGTTGCGATAGTTACCCGAGGTTGCAACGGCGGTCTCCGAGGGGATTTGGAGTGTCATGATAGTCTGCGGAGCGTCGGGGATACGTTGATAGTCGGGGTTGTCGATGCCAACTCTCCAAAAACGGTCTTTGGAGCTGATACCTTTGCATTTAACCTCGCCACCAATCTCAACCAAATAGTGCTCGTAACCCTCGTCGTTGAGCAGCTTGCACAACAAATCTACGGTGTAACCCTTCGCAACCGAGCTCAAATCGATTTGTGTGCGGGGGTCTTCTTTGAATACTCGGCGGTATTTGGTGCGAATCTGTTGATATCCAACAAACTCCAAAACCGAGTCGATTTGTTGTTGTGTGGGCTCTTTGTCCACTTTGCCGGCAGGACCGAATCCCCAAAGGTTTACCAGAGGAGCGATGGTAACGTCGTATGCGCCCATCGAGAGAGCCGACGCATTTCGAGCATACGCGATGCACGACGAGATGTGAATGTTGGTTGTAAGGTCCTCGTTGCGGTTAATCTTGCTGATTTGCGAATCGGGGTTGAAAATCGACAAGTTGTTATCGACCGAGGTGAAAAGTTCTTGAATTTGTGTTTCAAGTTCGGGTGCAGGCGAAGCAACAATAACGTGGTATGTTGTACCTTGTGCGTTTCCACTGAAAATTTTATAATTTCGGTTGTCGCCGCAGGCAGTAACAATCAAAGCAGTTGCTACAAAAAGGAGTAATTTTTTCATATACGGATAATGTTTTCTTGTTTTCTCAATAACGACACAAAAATATGTTTTTTTATATTGAAAGACAAATTTTTAAAATAAAGGTGTAAACTTTTGTTTTCCAAAATAAAACTGCTAACTTTGCGGCACGCTTTGGCGTAATTCGGTAAGGCGGATACGTCGTAAAGTGGAACCATAATAAACATTTATTTATGAGCTATTTATCAGCAGAGAAAAAGCAAGAGCTTTTCGGTCAGTACGGAAAGTCTAACACCGACACCGGCTCTCCCGAGAGCCAAATCGCGCTGTTTACCTACCGTATCAGCCACCTTACACAACACCTCAAATCGAACCGTAAGGATTTCGGAACTCAACGTGCCCTCCTTCGCTTGGTAGGTAAACGCCGCCAATTGTTGGAGTACCTCAAAGAGGTTGACATCGAGCGCTACCGCGCAATCATCAAGGCATTGAACCTCCGTAAGTAGTTCGATGAGAGTGGAGAAGTCGAACGGGTTTGCGTCATTTGTCGTAAGGTTCGCTTCTCTTCAAAGAATTAGGGTTGTTCAATTCGATTGGTTGACAACCCTTTCTTATGATACACACAAAGGATAAAAGATAAAAGAGAAGAAATGATGTACAACGCAACACAGAAGGTGATTAAACTCGACGACAATCGAGAAATCATCATCGAAACAGGCAAATTGGCTAAACAAGCCGATGGTGCTGTCGTGGTAAAACAGGGCGATACTATGCTGCTCGCTACTGTTGTTGCTGCAAAAGATGCGAAGCCGGATACCGATTTTATGCCGCTTCAAGTAGATTACAAAGAGAAATACGCTTCGTGCGGTCGCTTCCCCGGAGGCTTCCTCAAACGCGAGGCTCGTCCCGGTGACAACGAGATTTTGGTTGCTCGTCTTATTGACCGTGCACTTCGTCCGTTGTTCCCGTCGGACTACCACGCCGAGGTTTTCGTTACCGTAAACCTTATCTCGGCAGATAAAGATATTCAAGCAGACGCTTTGGCTGGTTTGGCTGCTTCGGCTGCTTTGGCTGTTTCGGACATTCCTTTCGGAGGTCCTATTTCGGAAGTTCGCGTTGCACGTCTTAACGGCGAGTTCGTAATCAACCCCACATTCTCGCAAATGAACGATGTTGACCTCGACCTTATGGTTGGTGGTACCATCGACAATATCTTGATGGTTGAGGGTGAGATGAAAGAGGTTTCGGAGGACGTGATGCTCGAAGCTATCAAGTTCGCTCACGAGGCTATCAAAACGCACTGTGCAGCTCAAATCGAGTTGAGCAAAGAGTTGGGCAAAGATGTTAAACGCACCTACTGCCACGAGGAGAATGACGAGGAGTTGCGCGCAAAAGTTATTGCCGAGACCTATGACAAGGTTTATGCAGTAGCTACCAGCGGCTCGGACAAACACTCGCGTAGCGAGAGCTTCGAGGCTATCGAGGCCGAGTTCTGCGAGCAATTTACCGAGGAGGAGTTGGAGGCAAAAGCGACTATGATTAAACGCTACTTCCACGATGACGTCCTCAAAAAGGCTATGCGTAATATGATTTTGGACGAGGGTAAACGTCTTGATGGTCGTAAATTGGACGAGATTCGTCCTATCTGGTGCGAGGTAGGTTACTTGCCCGCAGCTCACGGTTCGGCTATCTTCACTCGTGGTGAGACTCAATCGCTGACCACCGTAACTCTCGGAACAAAACTCGATGAGAAACAAATCGACGAGGTGCTCGTTCAAGGATCCGAGCAATTCGTTCTTCACTATAACTTCCCTCCCTTCTCGACAGGCGAGGCTCGTCCTTCGCGTGGTTTGAGCCGTCGTGAGATTGGTCACGGTCACTTGGCTTGGCGTGCCCTCAAACCGATGGTACCCGTAGGCGAGGATAATCCCTATGCTGTTCGCGTAGTGTCGGATATTTTGGAGAGCAACGGTTCGTCGTCGATGGCTACCGTATGTGCAGGTACTTTGGCGTTGATGGACGCCGGTGTGAAAATCAAGAAACCTGTATCGGGTATCGCAATGGGTCTTATCTCGGAGGGTGACAAGATTGCCGTTCTTTCGGACATCCTCGGCGATGAGGACCACTTGGGAGATATGGACTTCAAGGTAACAGGTACTCGTGACGGTATCACCGCAACTCAAATGGATATCAAGGTTGATGGTTTGTCGTATGAGGTGTTGGCAAAAGCGTTAGCACAAGCCAAAGCAGGCCGTCTGCACATTATGGACAAGATTACCGAGACCATTGCCGAGCCTCGTGAGGATTATCGTCCGTTCGTTCCCCGCATCGTACAAATCGTTATCCCCGGTGACTTCATCGGCGCTGTTATCGGCCCGGGCGGTAAGGTTATCCAAGAGATTCAAAAGACCACAGGTACCACAATCACCATCACTGAGCAAGACCAAAAGGGTATCGTTGATATCTTCGGTGTTGATAAAGATTCGCTCGACGCAGCTTTGTCACGCATCAAAGGTATTGTTGCCGTTCCCGAGGTTGGCGAGGTTTACACCGGAAAAGTTCGTTCGGTTGTAGCGTTTGGTGCGTTTGTTGAGATTCTTCCCGGCAAAGACGCTTTGTTGCACATCTCGGAGATTGACTACAAGCGTTTTGAGACCATGGAAGAGACCGGTATCAAAGAGGGTGACACCATCGAGGTTAAACTTATCGGTGTTGATCAAAAGACCGGCAAATATAAATTGTCGCGCAAAGTGTTGCTCGAAAAACCTGAGGGTTGGGTAGAGCCTACCGAGCGTAAAGGTGGTCGCGGTCCCCGTCGTGATGGTGGCAAACCCCGTGGCGAGCGTAAAGAGAACAAAGAATAATTATTTATTTTAATATAGTATAGAGTATGAAAAAGTTTGTAAATGTTTGCTTGATTCTTGCTGTTGCTGTAATGGCTTCGAGCTGTAACTGCTACAAGAAAATGGCTAAAAAAGCTGATGAGGTTACTATCAGCTGCAACCCCGAGGTTCTTACCCTCAAAGGTCAAAACATCATCACTGATGTAACTGTTACTTTCCCCGCGAAGTACTATCACAAGAAAGCTGTTGCTAAGGTAACTCCCGTATTGGAGTTCGAGGGTGGCAGCATCGAGGGTGTTCCCCAATACTTCCAAGGTTCGAAAGTTAAAGACAACTACACCGTTATCGACAAGAAAACCGGTGGCGAGTACACTATGTCGGTTTCGATTCCCTACGATCCTCGTGCCGAGGTTTCGACTCTCGTAATGGTTGTTGAGGCTAAATGCCAAGGCAAAGACGCCGAGATGGTTGAGATCGCACGTATCCCCGTAGCTGAGGGTGTTAATACTCTCCAAAACAGCGTTGATTACACTTCGGCTTTGGAGCTTATGAGCGACAAATACGAGAAAACCACTGTTATCAGCGAGAAAGCTAACATCATGTACAACATCAACGCTTCGAATGTTCGCAAAAACCAACTTACTACCGAGCAAGTTAAGGCTTTGGAGGCATTCATCACTGAGAACGTTGATAAAGATCGCGTAACTTTGGGTAGCGTTTATGCTAACGGTTATGCTTCGCCTGAGGGTCCCCTCGCATTCAACGACAAATTGTCGAAAGCACGTAGCGAGAGCGGTAAAAAAGCGTTGACCAAAGAGCTCAAAAAGGTAGAGGGCGTAACTTATGACGCTGCTGCTTATGGTGAGGACTGGGACGGTTTCAAAGAGCTCGTTGAGGCTTCGAACATCGAGGACAAAGCGATGATTCTTCAAATCCTCCAAATGACCAGCAACCCCGTTGAGCGCGACGCTCAAATTAAAAATATGAGCGCTGTATTCGAGCAACTCGCCGAGGAGGTTCTTCCCCAACTCCGTCGTACTCAACTCGTTGCAACTGCTGAGGTTCAAAACTTGACCGACGCTGAGATTAAAGCTGCTATCGAGAAAGGTGAGCTTTCGAAACTTTCGCTCGAGCAACTTCTCTACGGTGCAACTCTCATTGAGGATAACGCAACCAAAGCAAAAGTTTACGCTGCTGCTACCAAATATGAGGACGCTCGCGCGTTCAACAACCTTGGTGTAGTTTGCGCTGAGATGGGTGACTGGGCTTCGGCTAGCACTGCATTTGCAAAAGCTGCTAAGGTTAGCTCGGACGCTACTATCAACAACAACATCACCGTTGGTGCTCTTGCTGAGGGTAAATATGCAGAGGCTAAACAATACCTCGCTGGTGCTTCGGAGGAGGCTAAGGCTTTGGCTTCGGTAGCTGAGGGTAACTACGCTGCTGCTAACGGCAAACTTTCGGGTTACAACGCTGCTGTAAACTATGTTCTCGAAGGAAATTATAGCGCTGCTAAATCGGCTCTTGCTGGTGACAAATCGGCTGAGGCTGAGTACCTCCGCGCTGTAATCGCTGCTCAAATGGATAACGCTTCGGAGGCTTCGGCTTACTTGAAGAGCGCTATCAGCTTGAACCCTGCTCTCAAAGCAAAAGCTGAGAAAGATGTAAATCTTAAAGGTATCGAGTTCTAATTATAGAGCAACATATTGAAAAAAAAAAGCGGGTGCTTTGGCACTCGCTTTTTTTGTTAATGTAATGTGCCCACTCTCCAATATGGCACAAAAAAACAGCCCCACTATGAGCGGGGCTGTTTCGTATAAAGAGGTAATGATTACCAGTTGAGAATCTTGCGGAAATCGTACTCCTCGGGGTTAGCAACATACTCTTTTGCAGCCTCATAGTCTGCGGGAGTGATGTAGCAGAGGATATTGTTTACGATAGCGCGGAACTCGTCAGAGTCGATGTTAACCAAACGGGGAGGAATCTTACCTGTGGTGGGATCTTGGAGATCTTTCAGGTAGAGAGGAGTGATGTTACCCTCGCTGTCGGCGTAAACCATACAGCCTGTTTTGCCCTCCGAGAAGAGTTGGTAAACACCCATACCGAGTTGCGAGCAGTAAACGAGGTCATAAGCAACGGGAGTTTGGCAACGAACCTCGTAACCAATCTCAACGGGGCGGCTCTTAACCTTGATTTTGAGCTCTTTGAGTTTGTTCTCCAACATCTCGTTGAAGATGTGTGCTTTCGATACTTTACCAAGCTCGGGGTGACCGTGATCGTCGTAGGTGAAGTGAACACCGCTCTTTGCAATCTCCTCGTTGCTCAAAGCGTGGAATACACCCTCCGAGATGATAGCAGCACCGTAATCCATACCCATAATCTTACGTTTGATGATAGACGAAACTACAAGGTTCACAATCTTATCAACAGTGATGGTAGTTTTGTCGAACATCTCGGGAATAACGGTCATAGGGAAGTGGCAAGCAGCACCGATACCCCAAGCGAGGTGACCTGCGCTACGACCCATAGCAGCGAGTACAAACCAGTTGCCGCTGGTACGAGCATCAACATATACGGTACGCGCGATAACAGCACCTTTGTCTTTTGCCGACTCGTAACCGAAGGTAGGAGTACCTTTGGGGAGGGGGAGGTCGTTATCGATAGTTTTGGGAACGTGAATGTTGGCGATAGGATATTGTTTAGCTTCGAGGAATTTAGCAATACGGTTTGCAGTCGAAGCGGTATCGTCACCACCTACGGTAACCAACAATTTAATGTTGTTGCTGGTGAAGAATTCGAGGTTGAAATCGTTCTCGAAGTTAGCGTCAGTGGGTTTGAAACGGCTCATTTGGAGGAACGAACCACCACGGTTGAAGATGTCGTCAGCCAAGGGGAAGTCGATGTCAATCATGCGGGGGTTCTTGTGGAACAAGCCCGAATAACCCTCGTGCAGACCAATAACACGGTAACCTTTGTTGAGGAAAGTTTTGGCAACGCTGCCGACAACGGTATTCATACCGGGTGCAGGTCCACCACCGGTGAGAATTGCAATAGCTTCTTTCATAGTTTTGTTTGTGTTTATATGAATTGTATAAGTTTGCATCAAAGCATAAATCGCCCCAAAATTACAACTTTTTTGAGAAAAAGTCAATAGGCTTGACGATTTATGTCGTTTCCGATTGCAAGGTCGGGTCGGTCGTGTGGTCCGAAAAAAAAAGTTTGCGAAAGAAAAAATGCAAAACAGAATAAAAACAATGTTATTTTTTAGTGCGGTTTATGCTCTTTTTTCGAAAAAATGGTTATCTTTGCGTGTTGCCTTATGTGTAATATGCGCTTTTGAATGGCTTGAAGGGGACTTCGGGTCGTTTGGAAAGTGATATTACGTGTTTGGTAATATGCTGATTTTTTGTACGATACGTAAAAACTATTAAAAATCTTATGAATATGAAAAGAATTTTTACAGCAATTCTGTCGCTTGCATTGGTAAGCGCTTGCTTCGTGTCTTGTCAACCCGACGAGCAAGAGGTAGTGGTAAATGAACTTGATGCAACCACCGTTCAATTCTTGAATACCAAGAATCCTGAGGTATTCTATGTATTTGGTGAGACAAAGACCTACACCTTGGAGCACGTGATCAGTGGTAAAGTTGAGGGTACCGAGCCTACTGTTGAGGCACCCAAAGGCTGGACCGTTGTTTATGTGGTTGAGGATGAGGTTGCAACTGTAACCGTTACCGCTCCCGCAGATGATGAGGGCGCTGCTTCTGGTGCTGTTGTTATTAAAGGTAAAGACAACATCGAGCGTGAGGCTACCGCAACTTTGAACGTGTTGCGTCGTGAGCCCGATGCAGTAGCTTTTGGTAGCGAGATTTTCCGCGAGTACTTGGCAGCTAACTACGATACCGATAAAGACGGTGCGTTGTCGATGGAGGAGCTTCAAGCAATTACCGTTTTGGATCTCCGCGGTAAAGAGCTTACCCCCGGTTTCCGTTATGAGGGATTGGGTATCACTTCGCTTGCAGGTATCGAGAACTTGACCGGTCTTACCGAGCTTTACATCTCGAACAACAATGTTGGTGAGGTTGATTTGTCGAAAAATACCGAGTTGAAAGTGTTGCACGCATACTTCTGCGGTTTGGACGCTATCGACTTGTCGAAAAATACCAAAATCGAGGAGCTCTACTGCTTCCACAACAACCTGTCGACTCTTGATTTGAGCGCACAATCGAAACTTACTGCTCTTGATTGCCAAAGCAACAACTTGGAGAGCGTAACTTTCGCTAATGGCGCGAAACTTACTTCGCTCAATATCGCGAAAAACAAATTCGAGACTTTCGATGCAACCAAACACGCAGAGCTGACTTCGTTTGATTTCAGCAACAACTTGTTGACCGCAATCGATGTAACTGCTTGCTCGAAATTGGAGTCGTTGAATGCAGAGAACAACCTTTTGGAGGCTATCGACCTTTCGAGCCTTTCGAACGCAACCGTTATCAACCTTACAAACAACAACCTTACTTCGGTTGATTTCTCGGCTTGCGCTGCATTGACCGATCTTTACGCTGCTGAGAATGCTCTTGAAACAGCTGACCTCGGTGGTTGCGCAAACTTGGTAAATGCCGATTTGACCAGCAACAATTTGACTTCGATTGCAATGAGCGGCCTCGATAAATTGGAGGTTTTGACTTGCGCAAACAACGCTTTGACCGAGATTAACTTGGCCGGCTGCACAAACTTGAAACGTTTGAGCGCATTTAACAACAAACTTGCCGCTATCGATCTTACCGCAGCTCCTTCGTTGACTTACGCTAAAATGTATGGTAACCCCTTCACTAGCGTTAATATCAACGGAATGACAGCTCTCGAATATCTTGCTTTGGTAAACTATGACGCAAAAGCTGACCGCTTTGGTGAGGGTAACATTCGTTATGTTCGTGATGATAAAGGTACTATTCAAAAAGATGATAATGGCCAACCTATGCGTCGTTTCTACTTCACAGGTTTGAGCACTGCTAATTTGAGCCTTGATTTGAACGGTATGGGTATCACCGAGCTTTATGTATTTGGTAACAGCTCGCTTGTAAACCTCGACATTACTAAATGTACCGAGATTGAGACTTTGGAGGCTAGCGCAAATAAATTGGCTTCGATTGACTTGTCGCAAAATACCGCTTTGAAATCGATTAACTTGGCGAAGAACAACTTGCAAGAGGTTAGCCTCAAAGGTTTGGAGAACTTGACTTCTGCAAACATCTCGGGTATGTCGTCGTTGAACAAAATCGACTTGGAGGGTGTTACCTCGACTTTGACAAACCTCTTCGTAGCAAAAGATTCTGAGAACGCTCTCTCGTGGGGTTCTAGCAGCGGTACCTTCACTGTTAAGAACTCGAACTTGACCTCGTTGTCGCTTAACCTTACCAATACTACCATCAAGAAAGTGGTTGTTACCGGTAATGCTAACCTCAATACACTTGACTTGTCGGAGGGTTGCGAGGTTGTAACCGAGGTTCAATGTAACTCGAACAATTTGAGCGATATCGACGTTTCGTCGTGTACAGCTCTGCTAACTTTGAACTGTAACTCGAATGCTGTTCTCTCGTCGATTGACTTGTCGAACAATGCAAAACTCCTCACATTGGAGATTAGCGAGAACCGTTTGAACTCGATCGATTTGAGCGCACAAACCAACCTTACTAAGTTGGTTATCAAGGATACTTACTTGTCGGCTTTGGATTTGACCGCAAGCACAACAAGCGCTGATAAACTCAAAGTAGATTGCAAAAATAGCCCCAACCTCAATACCTTGTTGTTGCCCAATGGCTTCGATGTGAAGAATCTTACTTGCGATGAGGATCTTGTTCCTACTATCGCTGGCGAGAAAGTTAAAGTTGGTGCATCTACAACCGGTTTCTAATATATAATATATATATTGTATATGTGTGGAGGGAGCGCATTGCGTTCCCTCCTTTTTTGTGGGTGTGATGATGATTTGCGCCTTTGGGTATGGGCTTTTTGGAGTAATGCTGCCTCCGCCGGAGAAAATGTTTGCGGGCAATATATGTTATGTTTTTAGCGTATTATAGATGTGATGTGAGAAAATCGAATGATTTTGGCGCGAAAAGAGATGAAAAAGCGGCAAAAAAGTAACGTATTCTTTGGCTATTCCAAACAAAAAACGTACATTTGTACGAATTATATTCGCAATATTGTATATAGACGGAAAATTCAAACAATTTTACTAACTAATAATATTAACTCACTATGGGAATTAACAGAAGAGATTTTTTGAAATCTTTGGGTGGTGCAGCGTTGCTGACCATCGTTCCGCGTAACGTGCTTGGTGGTCCTGACCACATTGCTCCGAGTGACCAGCTTACCAAAGGTATCATCGGTACCGGTGGTATCGGTCGAAGCAGCTATCACTTCACCAGCAATGATGCTTGCCGTTTGGTAGCATTGTGTGACGTTGATAACAATCACTTGACCCAAGCACAAAACATGGCTAAACAACGTTTCGGCCAAGAGTGTGCTACTTATCACTACTACCGCGATTTGATCAACGACCCCAACGTTGATATCGTACACATCGCAACTCCTCCTCACTGGCACGGTATTATGGCAGCAGAGGCAGCAGAGGCAGGTAAAGACATCTGGTGCGAGAAACCTTTTACCCGTACTATCGGCGAGGGTAAACGTGTAGTTGAGGCTGTTAAACGCAATGGTCGTATTCTTCGTTTGAACACCTGGTTCCGTTTCAAAGACACCTTCTATGGTTTGGGTACCGACGTTAAACCTTTGAAGAAATTGGTTGATAGCGGTCTTCTCGGCTGGCCTTTGAAAGTTACCATTTCGGCTCACACTGGTTTTAACTGGAAATTCTTCTGGGTAGGTAAAGAGAACCTCCAACCCGAGACCGTTCCCGCAGAGCTCGATTACGATATGTGGCTCGGCCCGGCTCCCTACAAGCCTTACAACTCGCATCGCGTACACTCGACCTTCCGTGGTTACTGGGATTACGATGGTGGTGGTCTTGGCGATATGGGACAACACTACATCGACCCCGTTCAATACTTCTTGGGTAAAGACAACGAGTCGCCCATCAAGGTAGAGGTTGATGCTCCCGAGCAACACCCCGATGCAATCGGTACATGGCGTAAAATCGTTTACACCTACGCTGACGGATGCCAAATCATTCTTCAAGGCGAGGATCACGGTGACAAGAATGCTCCCTACATTGAGGGTCCTCTTGGCAAAGTTTACGCAGGTTTCCAATGTACTATCCCCGACGTGATGAACAAAATCGCCGAGATGCCTGATCCCGAACCTCAAAACACCGATTTCTTGGCTTGCGTACGCAACCGTGAGAAATTCGCTTTGGACGAGGAAATCGGACACCGCAGTTGTACCGTTGTGAACATGGCTCTCACCGCATTGCGCTTGAACCGCACATTGCACTTCGACAACGAGAAGCAATTGTTCATTAACGATGACGCAGCGAACCGCCTTCTTGATCAACCGATGCGTGGTCCCTGGAAATTGTAGTATCAATTCTTAACCTAAGAAAAAACAATGAATATGAAAAAGATATTTTTGTGCCTTGCAATGGCTGCCTTGGTGCCCTTCACCAGCTTTGCACAAGACAGTCGCGGTAGAAGCGTGAGCACTATCATTGCTGATAACCTGCAAACTCTTCCTGCCGATAACGCCAAAGCCTACAACAAGGCTATGGACGAGATTGCTAAAACAGGTGCCGAGGGTGTTGAGATGTTGGTAACCAACCTTAACACTATCGGTAAAGAGCGCGCTGCATTGGAGTACGCTATCAATGGCGTTGCTTCGTATGTTTCGGCTGCCGATAAAGCAGACCTCAAAAAAGGTGTAAAAGAGGGTTTGAAAGCCGGTATGCTCAAATTGGAGAACAAAGCTTACCAAGAGTTCGTTTTGTCGCAATTGGAGCTTATCACTGAGGCTGAGGATGTAGACTGGATTGTTGAGTTGTTCAAAGATGAGTATTTGAGTGGCCGTGCAATGCGTGTACTTATCTCGACTACAGGTAGCGAGGCTAAAATCCTTGAGTTGGTAAACGCAACTGAGAAACCTTGCCCTGCTTTGGCATACGCTGTAGCAGAGAAAGGTATCGCAGAGGCTGAGGACAAAATGATTGCTTGGGCTGCAAGCGACTGCGAGTATGCTAAACGTATGGCTTACTACGCATTGAGCGAGGTTGGTACCAAGAAATCGGTTCCCGTTTTGGCCGCTGCTGCAAAAGCCGACAAATACACTTGGACTCTTACTCGTTGCGAGAAAAACTCTTGGAACACCAATGACGGTGTTAACACCAAAGAGGAGCAATTCCCTGCAACTACCACAGCTACTTATGCATATGTTAACTTGTTGAACAACTTGGTAGAGGACGGCGACGCTGCAACTGCTGTTAAAGCTGCTAAATCGCTTTTGAAAGCCGCTAAAAACAACAATAACGTACAATGTGCTGCTAACGACATTATCCTCGCAGTTGAGGGTAAATCGGCTATGGCATATGTAACTACCGCATTGAAGAAAGGTAACCGTCCTTATCGCGTTGCTGCTCTTCGTGATGCTGGTGAGTTCGCTGATGGTGACGTTTATGCCGCTATCGTTAAGGTTATGCCTAAACTTTCGGCAGAGGCCAAAGTTGATGTTCTCAACTGGCTCGGTACAATGCACGCTGCGGAGCAAGTAGGTGCCGTTATTTCGTACACCACTGCACCTGAGGCTGAGGTTGCTACTGCTGCTATCAAGGCTGCAAGCAAAATCGGTGGCGACGATGCTCTTCAAGCTATCATCGGTCTTTTGGCAGATAACAAAGCTGCTTACTCGGCTCTCTTGTCGTTCAATGGTAACATTGGTGATGGCCTTGTAGCCGCTTTGGATAACGAGAAAGTTCAAGTAAATGCTCTTAAACTTATCGGTACTCGTCGCGTTAAAGCCGCTTCGGAGAAGGTATTTGCTCTTCTCGATTCGAAGAATGCCGAGGTTGCACAAGCTGCAAAAGAGGCTTTGGCTGGTGTTGTTTCGATGAAAGATTTCGACGCATTGTGTGCTAAACTCGAAGGCGCTGACAAAGCAGAGGTAGCTCTCTGGCAAAAGGCTCTTCGTTCGGCTCTCAACACCGAGGCCGCTGCTGCTCAATCGTCGGCTGTCGTAGCCAAGATGAATGCAAGCAAAACTCCCGAGCGTTACTACTCGGTTCTTGCACAAGCTTCGAACGATGAGGCTATCAACGCTTTGATGAAAGCTTATGAGGGTGCAAACAAAGAGGCTGCTTTGGCTGCTTTGTTGACCATCAACAACGATAAGATGATTGCTAACCTTGCAAACATCGCTGCTAAAAACGAGAACAACAAAGCCGTTTTGGATCGTTACACCAAACTCGTTAGCGCATCGAAAGGTTTGACCAACGTTGAGAAATACTTGCTCCTGGCTGACGGTCTTGCTCTTGCAAAAGACGACGCTTCGAAGAACGCTCTTATCAACGCTTTGTCGAAAACAGCTGAGCTCCCCGCTCTCTATCTCGCAGCTCAATACCTCGACAACGAGGGTACTCAAAAGGCTGCCGCTGCTGCTGTTAAGTTCATCGCAGGTAAAAACAAAGCCGAGGGTGGCGAGGTTATCACCGCTGCTTTGAACAAGGCTTTGGCTTTGTACGATGTATGGAAAGCTTCGAACGCAGACGCAGGTTACGCTGTTGACGAGATTAAGAAACATATCAACGAGATGCCTAAGGGTGCTCCCGAGTACAAAGCATTCGCTTGGGGTACTGTAGCTCCTTACTCGATTGAGGTTGCAACCACTCCCAAAATGAAGAAAGCTGCCAAAACCAAAGCTCTCAAAGCTGCTGCTGAGGCTGCTAAGGGTTGGGTAATCGATGGCGAGAAAGCTACCTTCGCTGGTACCGTTGCAAGTTCGGTTGCTACCGAGCAAACTTATGGTAACTTTGTTCTTTACACCGAGTACAAAGCTGAGGCAGGTGCTAGCCTTGGTGTTCGTGGTCTTCCCGCGACTATCACTTTGGCTGCTACCGAGAACTGGAACGCAATGGTTGTAAGTGTTGTTGACGAGCGTATGACCGTTACTTTGAACGGTAAAGAGATTATCTCGAACGTTATTATCGAGAACTCTTTGGACGCTGCGAAACCCACTCCTACCGAGGGCGCATTCATTCTCACTTCGGACGGCAAACCCGTAGCATTGCGTAACACTTATATCAAAGCTCTCCCCGCTACTCCCAAGTTCGAGCTTTCGGCAGAGGAGAAGAAAGACGGCTTCAAAGTGTTGTTCGATGGTACTTCGCTTAACGAGTTCACCGGTAACAAAACTAACTATGTAACCAAAGACGGTACCATCTTCGTAACTGCTCAATATGGTGGTTCGGGTAACCTCTACACCAAAGAGGAGTATGGTAACTTCGTTCTTCGTTTCGAGTTTGCATTCGTTAATCCCGGTGTAAACAACGGTATCGGTATCCGTACCCCGATGGGTGTTGATGCTGCTTACGAGGGTATGGAGATTCAAGTGTTGGATCACCACTCGCCCATCTACGCAGGTTGGTTGAAACCCCAACAACACCACGGTGCTGTTTACGGTATCATCACTCCCAAGATTGTTACTTTCCCCGAGTTGGGTACTTGGAACACCGAGGAGATTTATGCTAATGGCGACCACATCCGTGTAACTGTAAACGGTGAGGTTATCCTCGATGGTAATATCCGTGAGGCTTGTCAAGGTCACAACGTGGCTCCTGACGGCTCGAACAAGAACCCTTATACTTTGGACCACAAGAACCACCCCGGTCTGTTTAACGAGAAAGGTCACATCGGTCTTCTCGGCCACGGCCCCGGTATCAAGTTCCGTAACATCCGTATCAAGGAGTTGAAATAGTTATATAGTATATAACTTCTGAGAGGAGCCCCGACTTTTAGTTGGGGCTCTTTTTTGTGGCGTATAATATGTGAGTCCCCTCTGTTGTGTCCCCTCTGTTGTGTCCCCTCCGTTGTGTCCCCTCCGTTATTTAAAATGGCTTAAAGATGATGTGAAAGAGTTTGTGTGGGGATAAGGTATCTCTTTTGTGGATAGTGGGGTATGCGACGAAAGAGAGTTATACGACCTGTGCCGACACGCTATTTGTTGGCAGAATTGACCCCCGAGAAGATGTTGGGAGGTACTAATCACGCCGGAAATTTGATTTATGTGGTTGATGCAACCGATAGCCCTGCTGTTTTGACCGAGATAGGCCGCCTGCGCGAAATATCTTTTCGAGATGCGGGTGGCGGAACGGGCGAGTCTTTGGACCTGGACGAGGGGGATTTGGCACTTGACGGCTACCGCCAGATGATAGTGTGGAATCCGTATGAGCGACAAATCGTGGGTGGCTATCGCTTTATCATTAGCGACGGCTGTTGGCCGAAACATCTATCTACGGAGCACTATTTTCGGTTTAGCGAGTCTTTTCGCCAACGCTACCTGCCACATACCATAGAGTTGGGGCGTTCGTTTATTCAGCCCCGCTATCAGTCAGGTAGGGGTGGTGTTTTTTCGTTGGACAACTTGTGGGACGGTATGGGTGCGGTTGTCAGCCGTACACCTCACGCACATTACCTGTTTGGCAAAGTGACGCTCTATCCGAGTTATGAAAAGGAGGCTCGTCGATTGCTGTATGCCTTTATGTATCGCTTTTTCGGGGCGCAGGAAAGTTTGGTTTCGGCACGCACACCATTGGCGTTTGATTTTGCTTTGGAGGAGTATAAAAATGTGTTTGACGGTGGGAATTTTCAGGAAAATTTACGAATTTTGCAAAAGGAACTAAAAAAGCGGGGAGAGAGTATCCCTCCTCTGATTAAATCATACATTAACCTATCACCCACGATGCAGGTTTTCGGGACCGTCCTTAATGACGATTTTGGTGGGGTGGAAGAGACTGCAATACTACTGACTATCAGCGACATCTATCCACATCAACTCGAACGCCACTTCGTACAAAAACAAAAAGTACTATGAAGATTAAAAATCTGTTAATTGCGGCTGCCGCTGTGCTTATGGCTATGCCGAGCAATGCTGCCTCGCCCAAGGTCGTAGAGATGCCCTTCCAAGGCAATACCTATGTGACCTCCATCAAGAAACCTATGATTCACAACGCTTCGCAGGTTATCGATACCCGTACAGGTCTTTTGAAAGATTGGGACGACAGCAAAGTTACTATTTCGCTCTATTTCAAGACAACCACAGCAGGTGCGTTCGATTTGAGCGTTGTTGCAGCTAACCCCAAAGGTACCGAGGCTTCGGAAATCGCTTTCTCGTATGGCGGCAAGAGCTATAAAGTAGCGGTTGCTGGTGCCGAGTCCAAAGAGTATAAAGTTGGTACATTTACCGCAAAGGCTCCCGGATATATTAAGGTCGATATTAAAGGCGCAAGTGCAACTCCCAAGGGTGCGCAATTTGCTCGTTTGTCGTCGTTCAAAGTGTCGGGTGCAGCTGCCGAGGGTATTATTAACTATGTACCACAAGAGAAGGTAAAAGATAACTATTGGTTCCGTCGTGGCCCTTCGGTTCACTTTGGCTACCAACTTCCCCAAGGCGATGTAGAGTACTTCTATACCGAGGTTATGGTTCCCGAAGGCGAGGACGTTCCCTGCACCTATTTTATGCTTACAGGTTTTGCACAAGGCTATATGGGTATCCAATCGCTCGAAGGCGGCAAACGCTCGGTGTTGTTCTCGGTGTGGAGCCCCTATTCGACAGATGACCCCCGTGAGATTCCCGAAGAGGACCGCGTAGTATGCTTGCGTAAAGGCGAGGGCGTGACTGTTCGTGACTTCGGTAACGAGGGCTCGGGTGGTCAAAGTTTCTCGAACTACCCTTGGAAGACAGGTAAAACCTACAAAACATTGGTACAAGTAACCCCCGATGGTCAAGGCCGCACTATCTATACAGGCTATTTCTGTGACGAGAAGGGCAATTGGCATTTGATTGCATCGTTCCGTCGTCCCAAAACAAATACTTGGTATAAGGGTGCACACTCGTTCTTGGAGTGCTTCCGTCCCGAGACAAGTTATATGAGCCGTGAGGTACACTTCAAAAACCAATGGGCTCGTATGGCCGATGGTACTTGGGTCGAGGTTACCAAAGGTACTTTCACTTGCGACGGTACAGGTGCAAGCGGAATGCGTGGCGATATGTATGGTGCGTTGGTTGGTGACGAGTTCATCTTGAAAAACTGCGGTTTCTTCAACGAGCACGAGAACTACGGTACCAAATTCGAGCGCAAAGCTAATGGCAATGCCCCTGAAATTGATTTCGAGATGTTGAAAAATCTCTAATTCGATATAGAACAAAAAAGTACGAGGTTGCTCCTGTGGGGCAACCTCGTACTGCTTTTATGACGCTTCTCGTTACTCGAAGAGCGAGAAACGTTGTTTGGTCGGAGTGTCGATGAAAATCTTATCTCCGTAAGGGATTTCGGGACGCATAACATCGCTTGTGGGCTCGATGATGGGCTTGCGGATTTTGATGTGTTGTGCAACTCGCAAATCCTCGCACGAGAAACCAAGCGAGAGGGTGTATTTGTCGGCATCAACCACCCAGGCACATTGAGCCTCGTCGTAGGCAGCCAAATATCTCAACGGCAGTGTGATAGTGAGCGTTTGGCTTTGACCCGGAGCCAACTCTGCACTCTTGGCATAACCGCGCAACTCGACAGCAGGTTTATCCATAGACGGATTTTGTTGCGACGAGTAGAGCTGCACTACCTGTTTGGCGGCCGCATCGCCTACGTTTGTCAGACGGCAACTAACTCTCAATGAATCACCCTTGATTTGAGCCTTCATACGACTAATCTCGAAAGTCGAGTAGGTCAAACCGTGACCAAAGGGATAAGCAACTTTGATGTTGTTGGTTGTGTAGTCACGATAGCCTACATAGATACCCTCGGTGTAGTTGGTGTAGTCGATGTCGGGTTGCTCGTACAGCTTCTCCTTGCTGTTGTAACGGTAGAACGAAGCGTTGCTGTCATCGACATAGATATCCTCGGGGAATGTTTGTGCTTTGACATCGGCATAACTCATAGGCATAGTTGCGGGAAGGTGTCCGCTGGGCGAAATCTTGCCACTAACGACATCGGCAATTGCATTTCCACCCTCTTGTCCGGGCAACCAGCACAACATAATGGCATCAACCTTGTCGCGCCACTCGGTGACATCGACCAAACCGCACACATTGAGCAATACGACAACGCGTTTGCCTACGCTATGGAACTCACTGCTTACAGCATCAATCAACTCCAACTCGCTACGACGCAACATATAGTCGTCTTCGATGTGACGGTCATAACCTTCGCCCGAGTTGCGACCAATGGTAATGATTGCAATGTCGGCTGTTTTTGCAGCATTACGAGCCACTTCAACGGGGTTGGGAAGTTGCTCCTCGACAATCTTGGGAACGCACCACAAGCGTTTCGAGTTGATAGGGTCCAGACGCTCCTTCTCGCGCGCCATATGCTCGGTATAGAGTCGCTCTACGGTGGGCTCAAACGAGTAACCTGCGAGTTTCATACCCTCCTGCAAACCGATAGTGTATGCTTTGTTTACCTCGCCCGAACCTGTACCGCCAGCGATGAAGTTGTACGATGTGGTTCCGAACATTGCCACGCATTTGTCGGTAGCAATGGGGAGTGCTTTTTGCTCGTTTTTAAGCAAAACAAAACCCTCGGTGGCCGCTTTGCGCGACGCTTGTGCGTGAGATTTGAGGTCGGGGGTGTTGCTCGGCTTGTGACCTTGGAATTTGGGGCTCATAACCACCAAATTCAAGATACGACGGCAACAAGCGTCCATATATTTCTCGTCAAGACGACCATTGCGAACAGCCTCTACAAGCGTTGTATAGAGGTGAGTAAAACCGGGTTGGAGCATATCGTTGCCGGCCTCCATCTGTTTGATGACATCGACGCCTCCGCCCCAATCCGACACGATAGCACCGCGGAAACCCCACTCCTGGCGCAGTATGCTGTCCAACAAACCGGGGTCCTCGGAGGTATAACGACCATTGACGAAGTTATACGAGGTCATAATGGTCCAAGGTTGTGCCTCCTCGACAGCGATTTGGAAGTTACGCAAGTAGAGCTCACGCAAGGGACGAATCTCGACACGCGAGTCGTTTGCCAAGCGGTTAATCTCCTGATTGTTCACAGCAAAGTGTTTTATAGAAGTTCCCACGCCGCGCGATTGCACGCCACGAATCATAGCGGCCGAGATTTTGCCCGACAACAGAGGGTCTTCCGAATAGTACTCGAAGTTACGTCCACACAACGGATTACGCATAAGGTTTGCACCCGGGCCGAGAATAACATCGACATTGTAGTC
Organism: Rikenellaceae bacterium; assembly: GCA_015060105.1. Taxonomy (GTDB): domain Bacteria; phylum Bacteroidota; class Bacteroidia; order Bacteroidales; family Rikenellaceae; genus UBA940. The sequence goes on from SUZD01000004.1 coordinate 90,085, forward strand.
GCGTACCTCCTCGCCAACGGCAGCGCCCGATTGTGCAACGAGTTCGTCGTTCCAAGTCGAAGCCATCAGAATACCGATAGGCATAGCCGTACAATAGTAGGTCTGCTCGCTACCTTTGCGGGTGGGCGAGATGCGCAAACCTTGCGGACCATCGGCAAACACAATGGCGGGAATACCCAATCGCTCAATAGGGTAGGTCGTTCCTGCTGCTCCGGGGACAATGCTACGAGTGTAACCGACTACACCGCGAGTCTCGGCGTCGGACAGAAATGAGGTGCCGACAACCAAGTGGCACTTCTCTTCGAGAGTCATTGCTTTGATAACCTCTTCGATATTGTCTGCCGCAAGTTTGATTTGTGCCGAAGCGCACACACTTGCCGCGACAAATAGCAGAGTAATGAAAGTTTTTCTCATAGTAGTATAGTAGTTTTTGAAAGTTTTAGTCTAACTTACGGGTGCATTGGGGTTGTACTTCTCGAATCGGTAGCCCAAGCGTTTAAGTTCGAGCGATGCGCCAATGCGGAACATCACGCGTGCGGTGCGAGCAAAGATGTAGAATGCACGAGTAGTTTGTGCCTCAATTTGCTCGTGACGAATTTGCGAAATGGCACTTTGAGCGCAACCACGCATAATCTCCTCGAAGCGGATAGCGTCGGGAGAATCGAGCGACAAACCGAGAATATTCTGCACTATGTACTCGTCCATATCGTCAAAACCGCGCTCACCGTGCAACGCAGCATAGGGCTCGGTTGAGTATTTTGCCCAATCCTCGTCCCAACGATGTGCAACGGCCATACCAACATAACCTGCCCAAGCGATTGCGGCTGCGGGGTAGTCATTGAGTTGCGGAACGGCGTCCGCCATATATTCGGGAGCTATCTCGCGCCAACGAGCATCGAGGTCCTCCGACGACAAAAGTGTGCCGTCCAGAAAACCGAGCGATGTGCATTGCGACAGCAAATTCATTTCGAGAGTAGTCTCGAACTTGTCGTAAAACTGTTTATCTTTCTCTTCCATACCAATATATATTTACAAAGCAAACACAACCGCCCCTTCTTGGTTTACGAAGAGTTGGTTGTGTGTATCTTATCTCGTTTCGGCCTTTCTACGCCTCGCCCATATTGAAGCCCATCGTCACTTGCGAGGGGTCGTCGTCTGTCATCGGCGGAGTCGGAATGTTGATACGTCCAACGGCACTTTCGTAGCGAGTGATATTCTCTTGCAGGCTCAATAACAGGCGTTTTGCGTGTTCGGGAGCGAGCACTACGCGGCTCTTGATTTTGGCTTTCTTAACACCCGGCATTGTTGCTGCAAAGTCGAGTACAAACTCCGACGAAGAGTGCGAGATGATTGCAAAATTGGAGTAAACGCCTTGTGCAATCTCCTCGTCTAATTGAATGTCTATTCCGAGTTTTTTGATTTCAGACATAGTGTTGTGCAAATTTGTTAGGCAAATATAGCGTTTTGTGGAGTAGCGAAAATCGTTCCCACGCACAAGTTATCGCCATTTTGTTAACAATTTGCACCTAAAATCACGATTACAAGTGCTCCTCGACCCAATTTGTCAGTTCAACGAACTCTCCGACACCCAACTGCTCTGCTCGCTTGCTGAAAAACGGATGCTCGGCACCGCCAAACGCTCCGAATACCGAACGCAACGAGTTGCGAATCATCTTGCGGCGCTGACCAAACGAAGCCTTCACAACCTTGATAAATAACTCCTCGTCGCAACCCAACTGCTCAACCCCATTGCGACGCATACGGATAACGGCGCTCTTGACTTTGGGCGGTGGGTTAAATACATTCTCGTGCACCGTAAACAGATACTCGATGTCGTACCACGCCTGCAACAGCACACTCAATATTCCGTAATCACGACTACCAGGGGGCTCTGCCAAACGAATTGCCACCTCCCGCTGAATCATACCCACACACTCGGGCACGATGTCGCGGTTCTCCAACACTTTGAAGAATATTTGCGACGATATATTGTAAGGGAAGTTACCTGTAACCGTTACGCCATTGGGGAAACGCTCTTTGAGGTTCATTTGCAGGAAGTCGCTACCAAGCAGACGAGGTGCAAAATCGGGAAAGTGTGCGTGGAGATAATCAACACTCTCGGTGTCAATCTCGACGCCCCATACCTCCAAATCCTCGCGCTCCAACAGAAACTGCGTGAGCATACCCATACCACAACCGACCTCCAAAACGGTGGCAGGGCCTGCAACAGCATCGGCAATCTTGCGCGATATATTTTTGTCGGTCAGGAAGTGCTGGCCGAGTGCTTTTTTTGCTCTTACTTCGCTCATAACGTTTCGATATATTTGGCAACTCTCTCCATAAGCCACGCAGGGGTCGATGTTGCGCCACACACACCAACGCTCTCGGCATTTGCAAGCCACGAAGCCTCTATTTCGCCCTCGTTCTCAACGCAATAGGAGCGGGGATTTGCTTCATGACAAACGCCATACAGCACTTTGCCATTCGAACTCTTGCGACCGCACACAAAGATTACGACATCAAACCTTTGGGCGAAATCACGCAATAGTTGCTCACGATTGGCAACCTGACGGCATACGGTATCATGAAGGAATATTTGGTCGGGAGTGGTGCTGCGACGACGAATTTCGTCGGCAACCTCGCTGAACAGTTCAAGACTCTGGGTCGTCTGCGACAGCAGAGTAATAGGACGCGAAAAATCTACCAAATGCAAATCATCGGTCGATTCGACAACGATGCAGTCGTCGTTAATCTGTCCCGAAAGTCCAACAACCTCGGCGTGACCTCTCTTGCCGAGAATTACGACCTGCCCGCCAACCTCCGACATCTGCTCGTAGGCCTCTTTGACCCTCTTTTGTAAGCGGGCAACAACGGGACAAGTGGCGTCGATATAGGGGATATTGTTTTGGTTCAGAATAGCATAGGTCGAAGGGGGCTCGCCATGTGCGCGCACAAGGATAGTTTCGCCATCAACGGCGGTTATACCCGAATGGTCGATAGTGCGAAGGCCCATATCTTCCAGGCGGCGTTGCTCCTCGGCATTGTGTACAATATCGCCGAGCGACAACACCTTGCAGCCCGAGGCGATGGCTTGTTCGGCTTTGCCGATAGCCGTCACAACTCCAAAGCAGAAGCCCGAATGTGAGTCAATCTCTACTCGCATTGTTGTTGATATAGTTTCAGGAAGAATTCCATCTGCTCCTCGACGGTCATATAGCTATTGTCGAGCACTATTGCATCGTCGGCCTTGCGCAAGGGGCTGATAGCGCGACTTTGGTCGGCCTCGTCGCGCGCAACCACATTTTGATACACCTCTTCGAGCGTTGCATTGTCGCCTTTGGCCTGCAACTCTTTGTATCGGCGTTGCGCACGCACCATAGGGTCGGCGGTCATGAAGATTTTGATTTCGGCGTTGGGAAATACCACTGTGCCAATGTCGCGTCCGTCGAGTACGACACCACCATCGCGGCCCATCTGTTGCTGCATAGCCACAAGTTTGCGACGCACCTCGCCAATCGAGCTAACCTCGCTAACATAGTTACTTACCTCGATAGTGCGGATGCGACCCTCTGCCAAATCGCCATTGACATAGATGTCGGCTGCGCCACGATGTTTGTTGTAGCGGAAGCTGATTTCGATATCGTCTAATCGCTCGATGAGTTGTTGCTGGTCGAGAATACCGTCGGCGATAATCCCGTTGTCGATAGCATAGAGGGTTACGGCACGATACATTGCGCCCGTATCGATAAATACGTAGCCCATTTGTGCTGCTATTTTCTTGGCGAAGGTACTTTTGCCGCACGACGAGAAGCCGTCAACGGCTATGGTAAGTTTATTTTTCATTACAGATGGATATCTTCGATTATTTGAATTACGGTTGTTATGACTGCCCACGCACCGAGCATTGCGATAACGATTCCCATCACGCGGTTAATCCACAGCAGGTGGTGAGGGCGGAAACGTTGGCGCAATTTGCCGATAACCCACGACAGCAGGTACCACCACGAGCATGTACCTGCAAGGAATCCCGAGATGGTCAGAAAACCGCTGGTTACGCGGGTCAAATCTTCGGCGGTTGGGTCGTATTGCAAGTTGAAGGCCGAAAACAAAAGTATCAGCCACAGTACAAAAGCAGGGTTAGTAAGTGTGAGCAGGAAGGTCGAGATGTAGTCCTGCCAAAGGTCTGTTTTGCGACCTTGATTTCGGCGAATCTGCACCGCCGGATTGGTCATAAAGATACGGACACCTACAAAGGCGACGCAGCACCCTCCGATGAGGGTTATGATAGCCATATTCTTCTCGATAAACGAGTTTACAAGGGCGATAAAGAAGAAGGCGATAATGGCGAATAGGGTGTCGGCGGTTGCAGCACCAAGTCCCGAAACCAATCCCGAAAGACGACCCTTGCTCAATGTGCGTTGTATGCACATCACGCCAACGGGGCCGAGCGAAACCGAGGCAATAAAGCCAACGATAAATCCTCGTATGAGAAATTGAATTGTCATTATGCGGTGTCTTCTTCGAGAAAATAGTTACTCCGTAATGTTTGCAAAAATAATAAATATTATCTTTGTGGAAAATTTGAAAGGCGAAAAAATGAAGAGTAATCTGTTGAAAATAGTATTATCGTCGGTGCTGTTGTCAATTGCGTGGCTCGGTGGTAATGGTCTTACGCTGTTTGTTGCGTTGGTGCCGCTGCTGTTGGTTAGCGGCTCGTACGACGGCTCGGCGCGCAGTTTTTGGAAGATGTTTGGCTGGACAACGCTCTGCTGGACACTGTGGTATGTGTTTACCGTGTGGGGCGTTTGGATTGCCGCGCCCGTAGGTGTACCTGCGGCATTGTTCTTCGGGTTGCTCTATACCGCCACCCCTGTAATGCTCTATCACTTTGTGTCGAAACGAGTACCTCGCTCGCTGGCCTATGTGGTATTGGTGGCAGGATTTATTGTTGGCGAACACATCTACAACACCTCGCAAACGTCGTTCCCTTGGCTTAATCTCGGTAACGGCTTTGCTCACGGATTTGGACCAATGTTGGTGCAGTGGTATGAGTGGACGGGTGTCTATGGCGGAACGCTTTGGGTGTTGTTGGTCAATATCTTGCTGTTCGAGGCCATTACTCGCGGGCGTGGTGAGCGTCGTGGTGCGTTGATAGGAGCTTTGGTTGCCTTTGTTTTGCCGATTGTGGTGTCGCTGACACTCTACTACACCTATACTCCCTCGGAGCGAACAATGGCTGTGACGGTTGTGCAACCAAATATCGACCCCTATACCGAAAAGTTCTCGACCTCGCAGCAGCAGCAAACAGCCAACCTCATTGAGTTGGCTTGTCGTGCGCCACAAGGAACCGAGCTTATTGTGATGCCCGAAACCGCCATTGATGAGAGTCTGGTTGAGGGCGAGGATATGGGAAGTGCTTCGACCGAACTATTGCGAAAGGTGCTTACGGCGAAGTATCCCGATGCCGATATTGTGGCGGGTGCTATGACCTATCGTTTCTATCCGGGCGAGGCGAAACCGTCGCCAACGGCTCGACGTCGCGGAGGCCCTTGGTATGATGTCTATAACTCGGCTTTGAGCATTGACACAACGGCCAATATCGACATAAGTCACAAATCGAAACTCGTAATCGGTGTCGAGATGATGCCCGATTGGTTGATACTCCGCCCGCTGTACGATATGATTGTCGATTTGGGTGGAACAACGGGGCAACTGGGTCGAGATTCCGAGCGAGTGGTGTTCTCGGCAGCGGGTGCCAAGTATGCAACAGCAATCTGTTACGAATCGATATATGGAGCCCACTTTGCCGAGTATGTGCGAGGGGGTGCCGAACTGATGACTGTAATCACCAATGACGGTTGGTGGGGGACTTCTCCCATTCATCGTCAGCACTTTGATTTCTCGCGTCTGCGTGCTATCGAGACCCGACGAGCCATAGCTCGTAGTGCCAATACGGGTATCTCGGCCATAATATCTCCGCGAGGCGAGGAGCTCCATTCGTTGGGCTGGGACAAGCGAGGTGTAATATCGGCAGATGTCCCTGTCGATACGCGTCAAACAATCTATACACAGTATGGCGACCTTGTGGTACGCATTTGCCGTTACTTGCTCGTTTTGAGCGCGTTGTACTATATCGCATATCGAACTCGTCGCAAGGATTTGCTTGTTGATGAGCCGCAGACTAACTCCCCAAAACGCAAAAAATAATGACCTATCAACAGACTCTTGACTATCTGTTCAGCTCGTTGCCGTCGTTCCAAAACATAGGAAGCGACGCCTATAAACCGGGCCTCGATAATATAAAGGCGTTTTGCCGTACACTTGGCAATCCGCATCGACACTTCAAAACGGTACACGTTGCGGGTACCAATGGCAAGGGCTCGGTGTCGCACACCATAGCCTCGGTGTTGCAATCGGCGGGCTATCATGTCGGATTGTTTACCTCGCCACACTTGTTGGATTTCCGCGAGCGTATCCGTGTCGATGGTCAGGTGATAGACCAGAGCGAAGTGGTGGGATTTGTGGAACGTTATCGTGGCGAAATGGAGCGTTTGGGATTGTCCTTTTTTGAGATGACCACTGCGCTGGCGTTCAAATACTTCGAGCGATGTGGCGTTGATGTGGCCGTTATCGAAACGGGACTCGGAGGTCGTCTTGATGCAACCAATATCATAACTCCCGAGTTGTCCGTTATTACCAATATCGGATTGGAGCATACCGCATTGTTGGGCGATACTATTGCTGCCATTGCTGCCGAAAAGGCGGGTATCATCAAACGAGGAGTTCCCGTGATTATTGGCGAGAGTAACCCCGAGAGCGATGAGGTTTTCGAGCAAGTGGCCGTTACGATGACCGCCCCTATCTGCTTTGCCGACCAAGCCTTCGAGTGTACCAAAGTGGTACCGATAGGCTCGGGTCGCAGTCGCTATACAATTACAGCTTTGGGCAATGGTACGGAGCGCGAACTCGAATACGATTTACAGGGTCTGTGTCAATGTAAAAATATCGTTACGGCATTCACCGCACTCAAAATACTTCACGACTATACCGATTTGAGTATCAACAATCGAGCCCTGCGCGAAGGTTTTCGTGATGCGGCATTCCAAACCGGTTTGATGGGTCGTTGGCAGACTATCGGAACGGCTCCGCTGACCATTTGTGATACGGCGCACAATGCTCATGGCCTTGCAGATGCTATGACCCAACTGATGCAGGTTGAGGCGTCGGAGAGGTGGATTGTTATGGGTGTTGTAAATGACAAAGATGTTGAGGCTATCCTGCCATTGATGCCGCGTGATGCACACTATATCTTTACGCAAGCCTCGGTGTCGCGTGCGTTGCCCGCCAAACAACTTGCCGCCCGATTTGGTAAGGCGGGTATCGTGGGCGAGGTTATCGAAAGTGTTGGCGAGGCGTTGGCTTACGCCCGACAAAATGCTCCGAAAGATGCCGTAATTTATGTGGGTGGAAGTACCTTTGTGGTAGCCGAAGTTGTGTAAAATTCGGCATACTTGCAAGATACGAAAAGAGGTTGTCCGACAAAGTGTCGAGGCAACCTCTTTTGCGTTTTAAGATGCTGTGTTATAGGTATTTCTCGCCGTCTTCGAGTTGCAGACGAGTGGTGACCTGTTTAATCTCCTGCTCCTTGCTTTTGGGGTAGATGAGAAGTACATCGTCGGTATCGATTACGATGTAATCATCGAGGCCGTCGATGACCGCCAATTTCTCCTCGGGAGTGCGTACCAAACAGTTGGTTGTATTGCTTGTAATCACACCTCGGTCGAGCGAGTTGCCTTGCTCGTCTTTGTAGGAGTTTTGGTATAGCGAGGCCCACGTTCCGAGGTCGCTCCAACCGAAATCGCAACAACGAACATAGACTTGCGATGAGTGTTCGAGCACGCCGTAATCAATAGAAATTGATTTACATTGGGGATAGATGCGCGCAATGGCCTCCTCCTCGGCGGGGGTGTTAAATAACTCCTTCTCGGCCCAGAAAAGCGAGAATGTTCCGGGTAGATAGTTTTTGAGTTCTTGCAGGATTGTTGTGTTCTGCCATACGAAAATTCCCGAGTTCCAAACAAACTCACCGCTCGCCACAAAGCTTTGAGCCAAAGTGAGATTGGGCTTCTCGGTGAAGGTGCGGACTTGTGAAATTCCCTCACGGTTGCTAATCTGAATATAGCCATATCCCGTGTCGGGGCGCGACGGCTTGATGCCGAGAGTCATCAGCGAGCCGTTACCTCGTGCAAACTCGACACACTCGGCGATGTTGGCTCGAAACTCGTTCTCGTCGAGAATAAGGTGGTCGGCAGGGGTTACTATCATCGTTGCCTCGGGGTCGAGTGCTGCGAGTCGGAATGCGGCATAGGCGATGCACGGAGCCGTATTTCGTCCGATGGGCTCGCACAATATTTGTGAGCGGTCGAGTTCGGGCAGATGCTCGGCTACAAGGTCGGCATAGGCGCTATTGGTGACAACCAGCACATTAGATGCGGGAATGTAGTCGGCAAAACGCTCGTAGGTGTGGCGAATGAACGACTTGCCTGTGCCCATAATATCGAGAAACTGCTTGGGCTTATTCTGACGGCTTACGGGCCAAAAACGGCTGCCCACGCCACCGGCCATAATGACGAGATAGAGTTTATTGTCCATTTCTACTGATAAAAGTGAATGTTTATCTATACAAATATAGGCATTTCAACGGAAAAAACGTAACTTTGCGCCAAATAATTTCATAACGTTATGAAAATACGTCTTATAACTATCCCGAATCTATTGACTCTGTCCAATATGATTTGCGGTATCTTGGCGATTATCAGCACTCTCGTATTGGACAATATGGAGTACGCCTTTGCTCTGATTATTCTGGCTGCCGTGTTCGATTTCTTCGACGGACTTGTGGCTCGCGCCCTGCATCAATCTTCACCTATCGGAGTGCAACTCGACTCGTTGAGCGATGTGGTAAGTTTTGGCGTCGCACCCGCTGTGATGATGTTGCGTATGTGGAAACTCTCGCCTGCGATGTGGGAGATGTCGGATTGGTTCGGATATTTCGTGCTTATCGTTGCGGCGTTCTCGTCATTGCGCCTTGCAAAATTCAATATTGACGACTCGCAAACGACCGAGTTTGAGGGACTTGCAACTCCTGCAAATGCTCTGCTGCTCGGGGCGTTGGGCGTGATGATTGAGAGTGGCGAGTGGACTTTGCCCCGCGAATCATTGCTGCTGTTGGCCGTGATTTCGAGTTACCTTTTGGTCTGCCCCGTGCGTATGTTCTCGTTCAAATTCAAGGGCTTTGGTTGGAAGGAGAATGCTGTTCGCTATCTGTTTATCCTCGCGGCTGTTCTGCTCGTTGCGCTGTTGGGCGTAGGCGGTGTGGTGTGGTCGATGGTGCTCTATATCCTGCTTTCTGCAACTCTTCACTATGTGAAGATTTTCAAAAAATAGCACTACTCCCGTAATTTTTCCTATCTTTGCAGCGTTTTAAGTAGCGAATGAGAGTAAAGGCAGTTGTGAAAATAGCGTATCTGTGTTTGGTGGCAGCCCTATGCTTGCTTCCAAATGTGTCGTACGCTCAATCGCAAAAAAAGGCCGAAAAAACATCGTCGGCATTCTTTGGCGAGGGTAGCGAGGACGCTGCCAATGCTGCCGAACAACCTGACTCGCTCAAAAAGAAGGAGAGGGTTAAACGCCCTCTGGAATCGTATCACTTCGACGATACAACACGCTCGCGCCGTATCATTGTCTGGAATATCGACCGCAGTACCAACCACATCAATGTTATCGACATCGATACTATGCAGACCGGATTTCAAATCCAATACCCTAACCTTCGTGAGGAGGTGGGTGATGCGTGGTTAGGTAATATCGGTGCAGCGGCATATCCAATCAGTTACTTCCGACGTACAACCAATACCAAACACTCGTTCTCGAACCCATACGACGCCTATAACGTCGATGTCGATGATGTGCGATTCTTCAATGTCAAAAAACCGCATACACGTTTGGAGTACTTTATGGCGGGACAAACAGCTCGTTTGGAGGAGGATTTTGCTGTGACGCACGCCCAAAACGTAACCCCCGAGATTGGCTTCAATGTCGATTATCGTACTCGTGGTACGCGAGGCGTCTATATGTGGCAGAATACTCGTGACAAGCATTTGAGCCTTGCTGCGTCATATACGGGCAAGAAATACACCGTACACGCAGGTTATATCTACAACAACTACATCATTCGTGAAAATGGTGGTTTGGTCGATGACCGTATGGTCAAGGACTCGTTGCATAACTACGACCTCTCGACCACTATCCCGATGAAGCTGAGTGATGCGCGTAACCGTATCCGTAATAACTCGTATTTCCTTACACAAAGCATCGGTATCCCGTTCAAACGAATTACCGACCATGACTTTACCATCGGTAAATACCCTGCATTGTTCATCGGTCACGAGTTTGAGTATAACCGTTGGTGGCGAAAATATACCGACACCTATGCGGGCTGTCAATATACCAACATCATCGAGGATAACGCACGATACAACTTCTACGAAAATTGGTATATCAACCCGTTGGAGTCGCGCGACTCGACCTTCGAGAGCTCAATCGAAAACCGCGTGTTCATTCAGTTCCAACCTTGGAATCGTGATGGCGCTATCGGTGTGATTGATGCCGGAGTGGGTGTCGATGTCGATAAATACTACCAATTCAACCTCGACCAATATCTGACAGGTGTCCGTACCGATGTCAATAAGGTGGCATACTATGTCTATGGAGGAGTGAAGGGTAGTGTGCGTAAGTACTTTGATTGGGAGGCCGACGCCCGAATACACCCGTTTGGTTACAAAGCGGGCGAATTGTCGATAGGTGGTAGGGCTACGGCGAGTCTTTATGCCAAAAACAAACCCATATCGTTGGGCGGATACTTCCGATACGAACGGCGAAAACCGAGTTATTGGAGCGAGAATTTCTACTCCAACCACTTTATGTGGAATAACTCTTTCGGATTTACCGACGAGACCAAGTTCGGAGTGTCGTTTGATTTGCCGATTGCCGGCTTCCAAGCAGGTTTTGACCAAAGCGTCGTGGCTAACGAAATCTACTATGGCACCGATTACAAACCTCATCAATATAAAGATGCAGTAAGTGTGTCAAGCCTCTATTTGCGTGAGGACTTGACCCTCAAAAACTTCCACTTGAACCATCGAGTGCAGGTGCAATGGAGTACCAAACAGGAGGTTATTCCCGTTCCTCTGGTGGCGGCATATTTGTCGTACTACTTCGAGTTCAATGTGGTTAAGAATGTGCTTAAAATGCAGGTCGGTATTGATGGCCGTTACAACACCAAGTACTACGCCAAAGGTTATAACCCCGCAACGGGACAGTTCTATAACCAACGCGATACCGAGGTCGGAAACTATGTATATCTTGACGCTTTCATCACAGCCAAGTGGAAGCGTATGAGAATATTGCTGAAACTACAACACTTTAACCAAGACCTATGGGGTCGCAGAGAGTACTTTACAGTTGCTCACTACCCGTTGAACCCCCGAATTTTCAAAATCGGAATTTCGTGGATGTTCTACGATTAACGTGTTAGAAAATGATTAGAAGAGACAAAACAAAATTTATCCTCACACTGCTGTTGGTTGTGGTTGCAATCACAGCGCTCAATGTGCCATATTCGCGCCCCTCGGACCACGAGGAGCAAGAGGTGGTCGATACATTGAACGAAGCGCCAACCGTTGTGCGTGAGAATGTTATCTCGCCCTACGATAGCATTATGCGTCGTGTGGCTTTGGATTATGGCTATGATTGGCGTTTCATCTCGGCCGTTGCCCATACCGAATCGAAGTTCAATGAGACAGCAGCGTCGGGAGCAGGAGCCAAAGGTCTGATGCAGATAACCCCCATCGTTGCCGAGCGTTATGGCGTGCATGTCGATTCGTTGTGGAATCCGTCGCTTAACGTCGAGCTCGGAGTGCGTCTTTTGGCGCATTATGGCGATAGTTTCCACTTCCCTGAGGGTATTGACCCCCGCGACCGCATCAGCATTGTTTTGGCAAGTTACAACTGCGGTATAGGTCACTTGTACGATGTGCGTCGTTTGGCGCAAAGCAATGGCGAGAACCACAACTCGTGGGAGGTATTGCAGAAATATTTGCGAATGAAGAGTGACCCCGAGGTTTATAGTGATACGACCAATGTTCGTTGTGGTCGTTTCGAGGATCATCGTCAGACCATCGGCTTTGTGAACAAGGTTTTGTCGCGGTATGATTATTATTGTGGTTTGACCGAAATATAGGGAGAAAACCGTATAATCAGGTAATTTCTTCGTTGTACTTAAAAGAGGAGTCCTCACATACGCTTGGTATGCTGCGGCTCCTCTTTTCTCGTACGTCTTGAAATTCCTCTGATTATACGATTTTCTCTTTCCAGAGGTCAGGTAATTTCTTCGTTATGCTCAAACGTAGAGCCCTTACATACGTTCGGTACGCTGCGGTTCCTCTTTTTTCGTGCGCCATATTATATAATATTCCAATAAAAAAAAGGTGCCCAATCGGACACCTTTTTTGTTAAACTATGAACTCTCTTACTTAACCGAGATAGCAGCGAGTGCAATCGAAGCAAGTTTCGAGTCACGGCTGTCGCCACGCGAGGTGAGGATACAGGGTTTGGTTGTACCTTTAACCAAAGCAGCAAGGCGAGCACCGCACCAGTGGGTAGCTAATTTGAAGAAGGTGTTACCTGCCTCAATGCTGGGGAACAACAGACAGTCTGCATCACCTGCTACGCCATTCGATTTGTATTTCTTGGTCTCGACAACCTCGGGATAGAGTGCTACGTCAATCGAGAGGGGACCCTCAACCAATACGTTGCCATATTTACCCTCGGCAGCGTTGGTGTGCAATTGGTGAGCCTCGGCGCTCGAAACGATTTTGGGCAACAGTTGCTCGCTCGGAGCAAGACAAGCAATCTTGGGTTGCTCTACGCCAAGCACTTGTGCAACCTCTGCCAAATAGCGCAACTCCCACTCTTTTTGCTCGAATGTAGGTGCGGGAATGATGGCAGCGTCCGAAACGAGGATAAGTTTGTGATACTTGGGGGTGTCGAAGATTGCAACGTGGCTCAAAGTACCGCCGGGGATAAGCAGACCGTACTCTTTGTTGAGGATACCGCGAACGTATTTGTCCGACGATACAAGACCTTTCATAAGGATATCGCCCTCGCCATCGTGAACCATTTTAACGGCTTTGGCAACGCAATCAACGTCCTCTTTGATGTCGATAATCTCGAATTTACCCATATCGATACCTTTGTCGGCGCAAACGGCAGCGATAACATCTTTGTCACCTACGAGTACGCCCTCGATAAAACCGAGTTCAACAGCGTCGTTTACAGCCTCGATGGTGTGTGAATCTTGTGCATAAGCAGCGATAAGGCGGCGTTTCGGTCCGCGCTTCGCGGCCTCGACAATCTCTTCCAAATGTTTAATCATTGTTGAGTTATATTTTTGTGTTGTTAATTATTTAGTCAAATTGAAGGTGTCGGTTGCGATAACCAACTCCTCGTTGGTGGCGATAACGGCAACTTTAACTTTGGACTCGGCGGTCGAAATCATTGCGTCGTCGCCGTGAGTCGCATTGTTGATGGCTGCGTCATACTTAACACCCATAAATTCGAGGTGGTCGCAAACGTACTCGCGCAAGTTGCTTGAATTTTCGCCAACACCACCTGTGAAGATGATAAGATCAACACCGTTCATCTCGACAGCATACGAGCCTACGAAGCCTGCAACTTTCGAGTAGTAGAGGTTGCGACCTACGATAGCGCGGGGGTTGCCAGCGTTGAAAGCAGCATCAACATCACGCATATCCGACGAAATGCCGGTCAAAGCCTCGATACCCGACTTCTTGTTCAGTACGCTGTTGAGTTGCGCATAGTCGAGTCCCTCTTTCTCGCCAATGAAGAGAACGGCACCTGCATCAACCGCGCCACAACGGGTACCCATTACAAGACCATCGAGAGGGGTGAAACCCATCGAGGTATCGAATGATTTGCCGTTCAGCACTGCGGTAATCGAGCCGCCGTTACCGATGTGGCAAGTGATGATTTTCGAGTTGTTGATGTCGAGTCCGGCCAATTCGGCACCGCGACGAGCAACGAATTTGTGGCTTGTGCCGTGGAAACCGTATTTGCGAACACGATATTTCTCGTAGTACTCATAGGGCAGAGCATACATGTAGTTCTCGGCAGGAATTGATTGGTGGAACGAGGTGTCGAAAACAGCCACTTGCGGAATGGTGGGAAGCAAGCGGGCAATCGACAAGATACCTTCGAGGTTTGCGGGGTTGTGCAGGGGCGCCAACTCGAAGCACGAACGAATCTTTGCAATAACGTCGTCGTTTACGAGTGCGCTTTCGCTGAAATACTCGCCTCCGTGAGCTACGCGGTGACCAACGGCATTGAGTTCGTCAAGCGACGAGATTACGCCGTGCTCTTTCGAGGTAAGGGCCTCGATAATAAGGCGGATACCTTCGGTGTGGTCGGGAATCGCGCCTTTGTACTCAAAGGGGGCAGTTCCGTTTTGTGGTTTGTGAGTGAGTACGCCTTCGGGCAAACCGATACGCTCGACCAAACCTTTGGCCAGGAGCGTGTTCTGTGTCTCGGAAGTCATATCGATAACTTGGTACTTAATCGACGAACTTCCGCAATTCAATACGAGAATAACCATTGTTTTATGTTTTTTGTGTTTGTTTCTTCCGATGTTCGACGTTGCCCCCAAAATGCTTGTTGGAGTACGTCAGAAACGCAGATTGTCGGGACACTCCCGAAGGGGTGTTTGGCACTCTGACTGCAAAGGTAATCTTTTTTGGGGAGAATGTCCAAAAAGTTGCAAAAAAGTTGGTGGTTGTTATAAATAATGATGTGTTTGTTAGGTAGTTTGTTTTTTTTGCTCTACATTTGCGTTTGTGCCCGACTGTTTTTTGTCGGGCGAACCAAGAAAGTTATCTGCAATGAAAACAATTGATTCTGTTCCTATGGAACAAGTCGGCGAAAATGCCGAAGATGTGCAACAACCAACCGCCACTGCCGAAGCAGTTGATGAACCTCAAAACGTAACAGCCGAAGAGAGTGTTGAGCCCGCCGAGAGTGTTGATTTCTCGGACGAGGAGGCGATGCTCGCAGCCGAACAAGCCGATGTGGCTTTGGGCGAAGAGGCCGAGGGTGAGGAGCCCTCGGGCGATGCGACTGTGTCGTATTCCGGAAAGAGCAAGGCCGAATTGGTCGAGATTCTCTCCGATAAACTCCGCAACGAGCCTGTGCAAACCCTGCGCTCGACAGTGGAGGCAATCAAGATAGCCTTCTACAAGGCGCACAAGGCCGAGATAGAGTCTTTGCGTAGGGAGGCTGTCGAGAAGGGTGCTGACCCCGACAATCTGAACTTACCTACCGATACCAATGAGGTGGCTCTGAAAGCGCTGATTGCCGAGTATCGCACCAAGCGTGATGAGTATATCGCCGGACTCGAAAAAAGCAAGGAGGAGAGTCTGAAAATCAAACTCACCATCATTGAGGAGTTGAAGGCACTTATCAATAGCAACGAAACACTTAACCAAACATTTGCAACCTTCCGTGAGTTGCAACAACGTTGGAAAGAGGCGGGTCCCGTGCCCCAAGCCAATGTGAAGGATGTTTGGGAGACATATAATCACCATATTGAGAACTTCTACGAATATATCAAAATCAATAAGGAGTTGCGCGATATGGACCTCAAACGCAACTACGAGGCGAAGATAGCTTTGTGTGAGGAGGCCGAGGCGTTGTTTATGGAGCCTTCGGTTGTGACTGCTTTCCACAGCCTGCAAAAGTTGCACGACGAGTGGCGCGAGATTGGCCCTGTGGCAGCCGAGTATAAAGAGGAGCTTTGGAACCGTTTCAAAGAGGCAAGCTCGCGTATCAACAAACGTCACCAACAATATTTCGACGAGATTAAACAGGAGCAACAAAGCAACCTCGAACTTAAAACCAAACTTTGCGAGCAGACCGAGGAGTTGAATAACACCGATTGCGAGTCGCGTAAAGAGTGGAATAAGGCCTCGGAGAAGTTGTTGGAGATTCAGAAAGTGTGGAAGACCATCGGCTTTGCTCCCAAGAAGGAGAATACCAAAATATATGAGCGCTTCCGTGCTGCTTGTGACACCTTCTTTGAGCGCAAACGCAACTATTATAGTGGCTTGAAAGACCAAATGGAGGAGAACCTCGCACTCAAAACCCGCATCTGCGAACAAGCCGAGGCGGTGATGATGAGCGAGGATTGGAAATCGACAGGCGACCGTCTTATCGACTTGCAACGCCAATGGAAAGAGATCGGTGCTGTACCTCGTCGCCAATCCGATGCTGTGTGGAAACGTTTCCGCGCGGCTTGTGATACCTTCTTTGAACGCAAGGCGGCTCACTTCTCGTCGGTTGATTCGGAGCATAAGGACAATTTGGCACGCAAACGTGCGTTATTGGAGGAGATGGAGGCGTTCGATTTGGCGGCTATCTCGTTCGAGGCAATCAAAGAGTTCCAACGCCGTTGGAGCGAGATAGGTTTTGTGCCCATCAAACAGAAGGAGAGTATCCAAAAACAGTATAAAGAGGCTGTCGATAAACTTTTCGGAGCTTTGCGAGGTAGCGAGCGAGATCGCAATATGGACAAATTCCGTAACCATATCTCGAACCTCAAACAGAGCGGAGATAAGCGCCTTCGCTATGAGCGCGAGCGTCTTTACGGCAAGGTTAAACAACTCGAAGCCGACATCGCAACCCTCGAAAACAATATCGGTTTCTTTGCAGGTAGCAAGAATGCAGAGTCACTGATTAGCGAGGTGCGTGTCAAGATTGCGAAAGCGAAAGCGGATATGGCCGAAGCGATTAAAAAAGTACAGGCTATTGATGCCGCAGAACAAGAGTAAGCATAAACAACAAAACATACAACCAACTATGGAAAAGAGTGAAAAACAGACAAAGTATATCTTTGTAACGGGTGGCGTTGCATCGTCGCTTGGTAAGGGTATTATCGCAGCATCATTGGCAAAACTTTTGCAGGCCCGAGGTTATTCGGTTACCAACCAAAAGTGCGATCCCTATATTAACGTCGATCCCGGAACACTCAGCCCTTACGAACACGGAGAGTGCTATGTAACCGAAGACGGAGCTGTTACCGACCTCGACCTCGGTCACTATGAGCGTTTTACCGCAACCCCGACCTCGCAAGCCAATGGCGTGACCACAGGTCGTATCTATCAAAATGTAATCAACAAAGAGCGTAGCGGACAGTATCAGGGTAAGACCGTGCAGGTTGTCCCCCATATCACCGACGAGATTAAACGCTCGATTCTCAAACTCGGAACACAAGGTAAATACGATATTATTATTACCGAGATTGGTGGTACCGTTGGTGACCTCGAATCGTTGCCTTATATCGAGGCTGTTCGTCAGTTGCGTTACTCGTTGGGCCCGCGTAATACCGCAGTTGTTCACTTGACATTAGTACCCTATATGGCAGCCAATGGCGAGCTGAAAACCAAACCTACTCAACACTCGGTTAAGACCTTGCAGGAGTATGGTGTGCAACCCGATATGCTTATCCTCCGTACCGAGCACGAACTCAACGAAGAGGTGCGTCGCAAGGTGGCTCTATTCTGTAACGTGAACGAGAACGCTGTGTTTGAGTCGATTGATGTACCGACAATCTATGAGGTACCTTTGAAGATGCACGCACAACACCTCGACGATGTGACCCTCGAAAAACTTAATCTGCCCGGATTGCACGAGGCCGATATGTCGGATTGGGAGGATTATGTACATCGCGTGAAAAACACCACCAAAGAGGTGCATATCGCCCTTATCGGTAAATACGTTGCTCTGCCCGACGCCTATAAGTCTATCTCGGAGTCGTTTATCCACGCAGGAGCATCGAATGGTGTGAAAGTTCGTGTGAACTATATCAACGCCGAGTCGGTAACAGCCGAAACCGTAGCTGACCTTTTGAAGGACGCTTCGGGTGTATTGGTTGCTCCGGGCTTTGGTAATCGTGGTGTTGAGGGTAAAATCGAGGCTGTTCGTTATGCCCGCGAGAACAATATCCCGATGTTCGGTATCAACCTCGGTATGCATAGCGCAGTGATTGAGTTCGCCCGCAACGTGTTGGGTCACAAAGACGCTGATTCGACCGAGTTCAACCACGCAACATCGTATCCTATCATCGACCTTTGCGCCGAGCAAAAGAGCGTAACCACTATCGACGGTACTATGCGTCAGGGTGCTTATGCTTGTCAGTTGGCAGCAGATAGCCTTTGCGCCAAGATTTATGGCACAACCGCTATCTCGGAGCGTCACCGCCACCGCTACGAGTTCAACAACAAATATATGGACGAGTATCGTGCAGCAGGAATGAAACCCGTAGGTATCAACCCCGAGACAGGCCTTGTCGAGGTTGTAGAGTTGGAGGGTCACCCCTGGTTTGTGGCTGTGGAGTTCCACCCCGAGTACAAGAGCAATGTGAAGAATCCTCACCCTCTGTTTGTGGACTTTGTTCGCGCAGCATGTGAGTACGAGAGTAAGAATCAATAAACCTTAAAGAATGGACAAAAAATCTATCATCGGACTTGTTCTGATTGGTGTCATAATGTTTGGCTACACTTGGTACACCGGCAAACAAAACGAGAAGTACCAAGCCGAAAGAGCCCGCATTGACTCAATCAAACGTGCCAATACTCCTGTGGTTGAACAAACTGTCGAGGGCGGTGCGTTGGAACAGGTCGATACTGCAAAACAAGAAGAAAACCTTAAAGCGCAACTGGGAGAGAATCTCTTCGTGGCGCAACATCGTGCCGCTTCGACCTTTACCATCGAAAACGATTTGGCTATCTATGAGTTTGATACCAAAGGTGGTATGCTGGGCGAGGTGACACTCAAAGAGTACCAAAAATATGGCGGCTCGGAACTGCAAATGTTTGTTCCGGGTACCAACCGTTTCGACGTTCGCTTCTTTGTCAATCGACGTCACGGAACATTGGGAATCAATACAGCCGACTACACCTTCGAGTGCATTGCTCCCGAATCGGAGTGGAGCGAGGGTGAGGAGTCGAAACAGGTGCGTATGCGTTTGAGCGTCGATTCGACCGCATATTTGGACTATGTCTATACCATCTATCGTGACAACTATATGATGGATTTCGACATCGACTTCTCGCACATGAAAGCTATTATGGCAAACCAATACAGCTTCGATGTTAATTGGCGTAACGCCTCGCCTCAAAACGAGAAGGGATTTGAGAACGAGAATAACTATACCACTATCGTTTATCGCTACCCGGGCGACAGCAAACCCGAGGAGTTGGGTATCGCCAAAGCGGGTGAGTCGAAGAGCGAGAAATTGACCTCGAAGGTCGAGTGGTTTGGTTTCAAACAACAGTTCTTCTCGTCGATATTGGTTGCTGATGACGATTTCCAAGATGGCGTGGTGGGCTTCGATACCTACAAACCCAATATGGGCCGCATCAAGGACTTCCGTGCAGTGATGTCGGTGCCTTATTCGTCGGATAAGAGTGTCTATGGCTTCAAGATGTACTATGGCCCCAACAAGTTCAATGTGTTGGAGAAGTATGACTTGGGCTTCGAGCATATCGTGCCGCTGGGTGGAACGCTGGTGGGTTGGATTAACCGCTGGTTTGTGATTCCGATGTTTGACTTTTTGAGCCAACACATCGCAAGTTTCGGTTGGATTATCCTGATTATGACCATCGTCATCAAGCTGGTTATCTTCCCGCTGACCTACAAATCGTACCAATCGAGCGCCAAGATGCGTGTGCTCAAACCCGAGATGGACGCACTCAACGAGAAATACCCTCGCCAAGAGGACGCTATGAAGAAACAACAAGCCGTTATGGAGCTCTATCAAAAGGCGGGTGTCAGTCCTATGAGTGGCTGTCTGCCTATGTTGATTCAGTTGCCTATCCTTTGGGCGATGTTCCGTTTCTTCCCGGCCTCTATCGAGTTGCGTGGCGAGAAACTATGGTGGGCAGATGACCTGTCGAGCTACGACAGCATCATCGACCTTCCGTTCAACATTCCGTTCTATGGCGACCACGTCAGCTTGTTCGCAATTATGATGTCGGCAATGCTTATCCTCTCGTCGCTCATCAACTTCCGCAATTCCGGCCAACAACAGATGCCCGGAATGAAGTTTATGATGGTGTGGATGATGCCGATTATGATGTTGTTCTTTATGAATAACTATGCGAGCGGCTTGTGCTACTACTACTTCTTGTCGAGCCTTATTACGCTGTTGTTGATGTTCGCTATCCGTGCGTTGATTAACGACGATAAGGTGCGCGCACAAATGTTGGCCAATAGCAAGAAGCCTCGCAAGAAGAGCCGTTTCCAGGAGCGTTACGAGGCTGCGATGAAGGCGCAACAGGAGCAGTTGAGGGAGCAACAGAGAAGGCAACGCCGATAGGAGAAATTGTATAACAAGGTAATTTCTGCGTTGTCCTCCGACTCGCAATCCTCACATACGCCGAGTATGCTGCGGTTGCTCGTCAGTCGTCCGCCTTGAAATTCCTCTTGTTATACAAATTCGGAGTGATGTAAGGTAATATCTGCGTTACGCTCGTTCCTCAAATGCTCACATACGCCGAGTATGCTGCGCATTGAGTCGCTACGCAAGCCTTGAAATTCCTCTTGTTATACAATTTCGGAGAGATGTAAGGTAATTTCTGCGTTACGCTCAAACGGGGAGTCCTCACATACGTCAAATATGCTGCGGCTCCCCTTTTTTCGCAAGCCTTGAAATCTCTCTTGTTATACAACCTCTAATAAAAAGAGTAGTTATGGCCCCAAAAGTTTAGACAAATTTTTGGGGTTTCTTTATGCACAAAAAATACGATTCCGAATAGCGATATTTGCAACAGCTCTCCGATATGGAGTATAAAAAAAGGAGCGTGTTCTACAAGTGTAGGACACGCTCCTTTTTATGAGAGAGGATAATAACTATTCCGTTAGTGTCAGATTGACTCCATTATTCATAGCCGTACCAATAGTGAAGTTAGTAGATTTGTACGTAGTATTACCACTCTTGTATGTTACATAAATTTCTGTATTTCGAGTTACAGCGTTCAATGTAACTGCATTGGTATTTGTAGCTCTATGGTTGTCGTTGCTAGGAGTATAGGAGTAACTACCAAGCTCGGTGTCGTCCGACGCCTTGTATATGCTTATAGTACCATTATTGGCGAACTCGAAATTATACCATATTATCGTCCGTCTCGCATTCATCACCAGTTTGCCGGCATCAATGGTCAACGTTTGTAATACCTCAATAGTCGAGGTTTGTGTATTATAACCTTTTGAAGACAAGGTTATGCTACACGGCTCGTCGGCAGATGCTATCGTAGTAACCACGTTGATAGATACAGAGTTCAAGAATCCGGAAGGCATGTATTGAACGGCATAGACGTCATTACCCAAATCTCGCCAGTTGTCCCAATCCGCTGGCAGTTTTTCTTCATTAAATTTCAATCCATGCATCTCGACCTCGATAACCATACCCTCGTAGTAATAAGGTACATAGAATGTGTATGTAGCTACATTGGCAGTACCCGTGAGTGACTGCTTGTTGAAACTACCCGAGAAATTGAATAACGAACGTGATGCGCTCTTTGTTGCGGGCAAGAATCGGTATGCCGAAAGATCTACCGAAAGTTCGTCGTAGAAGTGAGCTGTTCGCAATTGGAATGTTCCCGAAGTGCTGGTCGGACGGAAAATATACACAGCTTTACCACCTTCAAGATGAGAGTATTCGAGTTGTGTTTCCGACGGGGCGGGTTGCAGGTTGCCGAGAGATACATATACTATGCGATCGTCGGGTATCTTCGACATATTGAACGAGAAGCTCACATCAACATCTTCACCAGCGCCAACAGGGTCAGAACTGAAACTGAGGTACGAGAATGTATTGGGAGTATAGGTATCCAAATACACACTCTTTCCGTCAGCATCTTCGTTCGAGACTGTGCCCTCGTAGTCATACTCGGTTACAAAATAGGGGTTAGCGGCATATATGTGAGTTGCAGCCTCTGCCTTGATTGTCTTGAAGTGGCAGTTTACGGTATTCACTGCACCCGATTCAGGGTTATAGTCGCTATAAGCAAAACTCTTGACAAAGTAGAAACTACTCTTGCCACTATCCACCAAACTAACACCCGAACGCACCGGCATCTGGTCATTGTGCGGGTTGATTGACAGCGAGCCCGACTCAATCAATAACTCCAACGGGAAAATCGACTTGGAAAGACCCGCAGGCAGCGATATATTGACATCAAACTCCGATCCGGCAACATTGGGGACCTCGGAGGGCGAAAGCGAAACCAACATCGTACGCTTCGTTTGAACGATATAGTTCACCGTACGTTGCAGAATGTGCGACGCATCACCATTGGTGTACTCGGCATAGATAGTCAGAGTCTGACTTTTCGCTTCGTTGGTCAGCGCAGTGGGGGTGATGGTGATAGTGCCGGGGTTTTGTGCAACAGCAATCTTCTCGCCCACGGTGTAACTGTTACCGTTAATTGTGGCAATGGCGGCACCCGTAGCTCCTGGCTCATTGACTACAATCCACATTTTGCTGGGATCTCCTTCGGATTCGGAGGTTACATTGTCCAAGAATGTGTAGCCCAAAGTCACCCCACCTTCGTTTACAATAAATTTCTCGATATACTCCACTTCAAGCGAAGCAACTCCATCGGAGATGTATGCCAAGCTCTTGGTCTCCAAAGAGGTCGAAATATCTCCCGAACCTGCCGAAGCAGCAGCCTTTTCAACCGACTCGTAGCCGGGACGAGTGACGTTTGCAATGTCGATTATGTACTTGAAGTTTCGGAGAATGGGGAAGTAACCATTTGCATTACGCAAGTCAATCTTGTAGTAGTAATTATTGCCATCTTTGTATTTACCGTAGGCAATAATATACACTGCGTTTTCTGCCGTGAGCGGTTTTTCACACTCAAACACGTAGGCCGAAGCTCCGTTGGCAATCCAGTTTGCCTCTGTTGCCGAATCCTCCAACGTAAATTTCTCGGCCGAGGGCAATACGTTAGCATCGTATCCCTCCGCAATAATCTCGTCAAAAGTTTTGGGCGCACCCAAATCGAAGGTGTAGCCGTCAGTCTCATTACCTGTAATTGTTGAGCCTGTAAAGTAGTTTACAAATTCACCTTTGCCGTAGTTATAAGCCGAAGCCAAACCTGCTTTGGGTGTTCCTACAACATAGTATTTTTCGAGGGTGAAATCGGCACTGCTCGAACTTAATTGAAGTTGCGAGAAGTTACGGATAAGGCCAACATTGTCGAAGTATGCTCGTGTTTGGATGTCCGCTTGATAGATAGGGGTATTGACCGCCATATTGTCATCTTCGTCGGCCAATGCCATTGCTCCTCCCGATTGTGTACCCGAGATTTGCGGTATCTCCCTACGGCACCAATAGATACCGTCGTCGGGGTTGTCGCCGATTTTACTGCTAACTGCTGCAAGCACAGTCTCTTCGACACCAAAGGTTAATTTGTCAGGCGCGTTACCGATAAAGTGAATGATACGAGGTGCAGATGATTGGGTAATAGCCACCTTGTAGTCGTATCGAGTTGTATTTTCGGTTGCAAGGGTTATCTCGGTAGCATAGGTGTACTCCAACAGATATCCCGACTCGTCGAACACAGCCACCATCAGATTACGCAAGGTTGGCTTTTCAGCCAAGGCTCTTGTCTTCACCGAGGGGTCGTTAATCTGTACACTGAAATCGACTTCCACTTTGGGCGTGCCATTTATCGTTGGTCTTTTAGGGCCTTCCACTTCCCAAGGGTCTTTGGCGCAGGCTGCTGCCAACACCAACAACGAAAGTATGTATAGTAACTTTTTCATAATTCAGAATTATTTAAATTCACTTCTCGGCATATCGCCCCAAGTGAACGTGTCCGACGGAGTAAATGTTTCACCATTTTGAGTACCAAGACGATAAGTGTCGCTGTTCTCCCAATACCACTCGTCATACACACAACGAACAGAGTGACCGCTACCATCGCGTCCGATGTACTTCATATCAATCACACCGTTGTTGGGTGTACCCACACCGTGTGCGCACCAATAAGCATAGCCTTCAAGATACACAGTCGGAAGATTGTTCAACTCAATTTGTGTCATAATGAATTGGAACTCAGCCCTTGTCGGCAGGCGCCAACGACCGGCGGGGTAACCATCTTCTTGGTATGATGCACATCGCTTTTTAAGGTTTTCGAGAGTTCTAACAGTGGTGTTACCCGTGCCAAGCACGGCATATCCCGAAGCCAAGCGGAATTTGGGCGCAATCATATTGATAGTAGGCTCTTTTGCTTCTGCTTCGGCATCATTGGCATAAATTGCAGCGGTGCTGTTTGTAGTGGAGAAAAGGTCATTCGCAACCTCTGTTCCATAGTAATACTTCAATTCACGATTGGCAGCGCCATCATATATGGCAGGACTCGGAGCCCATCTTGCATCATCTGCATCATAAGTAATTGTCTGCTCACGCGGGTCGCCAATAATGTAGTCTGTACCCTCGGTAGTGGTAATAGTAAATACATACATATTGGGGTCTGCACTCGTATTTGACCTACCATTTGCAGAACCAAAGAAGTCTGTGTCCGAACCAGCACTGCCACCCTGATAACCATTCACCCATACAAAGCCATTATCGTCATTGTAGTTATTGGAGCCATCGTTATCATCATCCGTATTCAGTTCTGCCTTAGCATAGATTGCGGGGTATTGGGTAACGGTAATCTCCTCCTTAAAAGAGGGATTGTCGCTATGTTGAATGGTGAATGTGAAGATAAAGGGAGTAAAGTCAAAATCCTCACTAAGCATATTGTTATTGAGGGCGTGCGTAAGGATAATGGTGTTACCATTCACAACGTCAATCGAATAATTCGACTCAGGCTCCGTGTCATCATTACCTGTCTTCAAGTTTTTGTACGTACACTCAATATCAATAATATTACACTCGTGGCTCGTCGTAAATGGAATCGAAATCTGTTCCTCATTGTAAAGCTCATATTTATTACGATCGACCACAAGGTAACGAGCACCAAGAATTTCCGACTCAATAGACAAACCACTCGACCAATCTGCAACAAAATATTTGGTACCCTCAATAGGCAAGACAACCTCGGGCGTATTCTCGAAGCTACCCAAAATACCAATGTTGATTCTCAAATCGTACCAAGTGTTGCGTTTCAACTCGTCGCTACCCAACATAATCTTATAGTAGCACGGATATGTCTTATAGATAGGTGGTACTTGGCCATCAACCTCGGTCCAAATCTCAGTAGTCCAAGGCAAGGTGATGAACAGATACGGCTCCTCGGCAGAACCAATATCCCATTTAGCGGGATAGGTATAGAAAGGAGCGCAACTCCAAAACTCCTCACCATCAATAGTTGTACTTGTGAATGTGCGTGCTGCATTGTTATCTATAAACCTGTCATAGGCCGTCAGTGTCACATCTTCGGGATTACCCGACAATACGGCACGATTAACACCATTTACAAGCTCAATCTTCATCTGATCGGGATTCGAGGTCCATTTCATACCGCTGGTACCCGCAACATCGGCCACAAGGTCAATCTGGTCCTCAACACTGATTGCTATCGAAATCTTCGAAGCAACCCTATCAACAGGTATTACACCCGATGCCGCCAAAACCTTATTACGGTCAATTACAGTAGCAACGTCCAAACCATCCATCACAAACGAAGATGGCGTAAGCGCTGTTTCAAAACTTGCAGCAACAGCAATCTTCTTCAAGGTCGAAAGTTTACGATCAGGAAGTGCATCTATACTAATGTCAGCAGGAAGATTGACGATTACATAAACATCGCAATCGTTATAGGGGTACTTAAAGAGTTGGTTTTTAATCTCGTCCTCGCTGGCGCTGATCGTTATGATATGCGAATCCTGCTTATTCAAGTTGGTTACAACTCCACTTTTGACAGGCTCTTTCTCGGTGTTGGTGGTAGTGCCGTCTTTGGGGTAGAAAAAGTAGTGAACACTCGTTATGAGATTCTCATTACGAGCAGCCTCGCCGACTTGGGTCTCTCCGGCCCTGCATTGCGCATCAATGCTATGCAACGAAAGAGTTATAGTACCCGACTTAATCGTAGCGTCATCTCCGCCCAAGTCCTGACTACAAGAGGAAAACAGGACCAAGCACAAAAACGAAAGTAAATATAATGACTTTTTCATAACTCTAATTGTTTCTAGGAAGTACTACTGTATAGATACCATTGGCTTGAACAATATCGTCGGCGGCAATCATACGACCATCGGAACGACGAACCGTAAATTTAAGTTGAACTTTGTAGTCACGAGCGGGCGACGACACAAGAGGTTTAACATAAACTGTGGCGGTTTGAGTATCTATCACCCCAGTCGTAGGCGAAACCTCAAAGGCATTAACGTCACCAACCAACGATACAATCCAACTACCTCCAACAGGGGTTTGAAGGGTAAACTTCGCTTGTGCGGCCTGTGCATTGACAATCGCAACCATCTTGTTGGTATTATCTACCGACGAGATTAAATTGTTCCAAGTCAACGCTCCGCCTGCGCTCAATGAGGGAGCCTCGCTTGAATAGTTGATGTCCTGCTGCTCATATTCCCACGGTTTAACCTCGGTTCGGAGTTCAACCATCTTATCGGCAAAGACAATATTGAAGAAGTATTTCTTACCGGCCTCCCAATCTTGATTGGGAAAGTTCATACGTTTCTCGTAGGTTTGACCGTCGGCCGTGTATTTGATATACATTTTCCAACTTTCGGGATATACCACTTCGCCCTCGTCCGTTGTTTCAGTCTTATCCGTACTATAAAGATTCTCTGCATCAACAGGCCAAAGCATCATAAACTCTTGGGTGGTAGAGCCATTGAAGATGTTGCTACGAACACCCGAGGGGCTAATCTCATAGGGCGCTTTACCTGCATCGATGCTACGAGTGAAGGTTGCACTTGTGGGTGTTGAGTAATTGACGGTTGTGGCGGCTCCGCTGAAATCGATAGTCGCCGAACGAGTATTTGGAATACCCTCTACGCGGAACTCATCAACACGGACAAATGACGAGGTGCTGTTCTCGACGCCAAAACTTACTGCCGTAAACAAGTGGTTAAACCTCATCGGAACGTGATTGTTGGTCGGCTCGGTAGCTTTGATGTCGGAGTACAGGAAATCAAACTGCGAAGTTGCATAAGACATCTCCTTTGTAGGGATATTGAGCACTCTGGTACTCTCGTTGAATACGAAGCCACTACCAAAGAAAATTTCGGGGGTCATATTCATAGCAGCATCTTTGGCCAACCAGCCAAAGAAGTTGTGCATTCCGGGAACCCATTGTTTGATGTCAGCATCAGTGCCATCAAGCTCATCTGTAAAGGGCCAAGTTGTACCTGTCTGGTGGAGTGGAGATGAACTCTGAACATCAGGACCCGCATACGTGTCAATATGTTTAGTGTTTCCAACAAAGTCATAGACCTTTATTCGGTTGCCTCGGGCGCCAAACGAGAGTTCGCCCTGATACAGCATTGCGCGGGAGTTAGGCAAGCCAACGCTTAACGATATTGCCTGATCAGTGGGCTGTGTATTATCCGGTCTGTCGGTACATCCCACAACACCGACCAATAGGGTCAATGCTATCAATATATGTTTATAACACAAATTCATATCTATTCTACTCTATTATTCCAGTTACTAATTCC
This sequence comes from Rikenellaceae bacterium, assembly GCA_015060105.1. Lineage (GTDB taxonomy): Bacteria > Bacteroidota > Bacteroidia > Bacteroidales > Rikenellaceae > UBA940. Next base: position 117,910 of record SUZD01000004.1, read on the forward strand.
TGATGTGTATGTCAAGTTCGTCTCGGTAAGGTTAAGCGTATAGGTGTAGTGTGTTCCGGGCTTCCAATCTACTAAAAAATCCTGAATTTTCTCTTGTTGAGGAATCCAATTTGCACTTCCTGCCTTAACTTGGTATTCTACAATTATCGAAGCACTAAATGCCTGAGGTATGGCGTAGAAGTCCTCGCCAAGATATATCGGATCTGCCTCCACATCCACAGGGCTGTCGCTCGTGTCAAATACATAGGAATTGAAGCTGCCGTCGGTAGTCCACATACGATTGCCACTCTTGTTGAAATCGCCTTTCTTGGAGAAGCCTCTCAGCTCTATCTTGTCCACTCGGACCGACATTTCGCTCGACAGCGACTGTTTCATTCGGAATTCGACTCTCGAAAGTATGTGGTCAAATTCGATGGGTGTAAATTGTCCAAGTTCGCGATCTACCTCTTCGGCCTTGGCATAGAGTATGTCCACTTCGTTTTGCGAGATGTCAAAGTCTTTGATGACGATTCCGACCCCCATCTCATAGTTAATATTGAGGTCGGTAGGCCAGCACGCCTCGAATGTCAGTGGTGTTCGTGGCCACAATTTAGATGAAAGCCAGCCATCTTCGCCATACTCGATAGTCTCGTTGTTGATATACAACGATTGAGCATTCTTTTGGAAAGCCCATACACTGAAACTGCGATCTTCGGGAAATGGCACAGACTCTACTGCTGTTCTTGTGTCATGACCAATATAGGGCTCGAATCCGATGTTTGTCGGAATCCAACCCGTTTTCTCTTTCTGGCAGCCTGTAAAACACAGAATCATGGCCAGAAAGCCCATTATCAGTTTCAGTATCTTCATTTTGTGTGTAAGTGTTTTGTTTGTTTGGCCTGCGTACTTCGGCGCAAGCGGTAAATAGTACCCATCAGCCCACCCAAGGGCTGATGGATAATGTTTAAGCGAAATTACTTAGTAACCTCGAAGTAGTCGCCATTAGCAACCGAAGTATAACCGGGAGCGCAGAAGTTAACTGCGGGGTTCTCCGATTTGTTGTTTGCGGGGTCGAATTTGTAGAAGCTACCACCGTAAACGGTAATTGTGCTACCGTCAGCACCGTTACCTTTGAGGTTGAGTGCCGAGTAAGCCTCTTGTGTACCATCTACACCGGCTTGTTTCTCATTTGCATTGAAAGTACCACCGTAGATTTCAACTTGGCCACCAGCCGAAGCGTAGATAAGGTCAGAACCCTCACCTGCGTTAGCATAAGTACCACCGTTGATAACTACGCTACCACCTTGTGCCCATACAGCCATGCTATACTCTGCACTTGCAGTCTCAACGTTACCGGGGCCGTTGATAGCCAATGTACCACCTTTAACCCAGAATGCGTAAGCGTTGGTACTGTTGTCCGAATTATCAACCCAAGCGTCAGCCGAAAGGGTCTTGCCATTCAACTCAACAATGATGTCGCCGGTAGTTACAACAAGGGGCTCAGCGATGTTGATGTCAGCGGTCAAGCGTACCGATTTGCCGGCAGCGATTGCGCTTTGCAACTCATCAGCTGTTGCAACCTCGATAGCGGTAGCGTCGATAACGGGAACTTCGATGTCCTCCCAATCAACAACCGATGGATTGATAAGAATCTCGTCGAGGTCGAAGATGATGGTGTAGATGTAGTGTTTGCCGGGCTCCCAAGGAGTATCATTGCCATCGAGTACGAGAGGTACAGTTACCGATTGTGCGGGCAAAGCGGGAGTACCTGCCATTGCTTTTTGCGAGTAGTTGATGGTCAAAGTGGTAGTTGCTTGGGGCAATACCAAAACGCCATTTTGGTTGGTAGTCGACTCAAAGATCTCAGCGTTGATGGTTGCATCTTTCGAACCGGTGAATACTGTAACGTCTGCGGTTGCTGCGTCAAGATCCCAAACTTTGGTACCAGCCTCCATGTTAGCGGTCAAAGTACCGTTGTTTTTGATGGTGTTCAAAACGATGCTCTCGATGGTGAATACGCCATCAGCAGTATCGGTAGATTGAATCTTGAAGTTAAGCCATGAAAGAGCGTGCTCGAATACAACCGATACTTTGTCAGTTGCGGTTTGAGCGGTGTACGACTCCGAGGTAGGAGCTACCAAGATGTCGTAGGTCTCAGTAATAGTGGTAGGATAAGCAAGGTCGCTCAAAGTGTAGGTGTCAGTTGCTTGAGCGTGAGTCATATCCAAGTCAGCAGGGCTGTAAGCTGCAAAGCGGAGCGAACCGTTTTTAGGCCAATAGTAGGTAGTAGCACCACCCCAGTATGCACCTTTATTAACAAATTCTACACCGGTAGTTGCCTCGCCAAGGTAAATAGTACCATCGGTGAAGGTGTTACCAGCTGCAACATTCTTCCAATAAGCGTAAACATCAAAATCCTCGGTTGTAGGATAGGTAACGCCATCAATAGAACCCATTACATTCGCACGAGTAAGCGAAGTCACAGGAGCAAGTTTAATCTCAGATTGACCACTTGTGTAGGTGTCCTCTGTGTTTGTACACGATGCAAAAACAGCGCATACAGCGATTGCCATAAATAGTTTTTTCATAATTGATAGATTTAAGTGTTTAGTTTATTTTTTGTTATTTAACTTCGATAGGAATATTTACCTCACCCCAGTCGGTCACGGCGGGATCAATCAAAATCTCGCTTGTGCCAATCGAGATAGCATAGGTGTAGCATTTTCCTGCCTCCCATTTGTTGATAGTGTTAGGAGTAGCTGCATCATCTTTGAGAGTGTTCAGAGCGATAGTCTTAACCTCCTCGAATTTCGAGCCGTCAGACGAAGCAATGGTGTAAGTAATCACGATGTTACCGCTCATTGCTTGGGGAATTACGATAGGTTGTTTCTTAACGGTAGTTACAGCACCGAGTACGGTAGCTGCGTCCAAAACCTCGATATCAGCAACATCGGCAGTAGTTGCCCAAACGATATCGGCAAGGTCCTCAACGGTACCGGTACCGGTAGTGCAAACGTCTGTAAATTTAACCGAAGATACGGTGATGGTTGCATCGGCGGGGGTATTCTCAGCCTCTGCAAGAGTTACTTTAATCCAAGCCAAAGCGTGTTGGAATACAACATCGACATTAGACTCATTGCTAACGGTGTTTCCTGTGTCATTGGTTGCGCTGTCGCTCGAAGCGGGGGTCATCTTGAAGTACATCAAGTCCTCCTCGTGAGTAGTATTTGCGGTTACAAAACCGGTAGTTGCATAGTTATCGCTAGTGGGTTTGTAACCTGCGATAGTCATAACGTTGTCGGCGTCATCGAATTTGTAACTTACGATCTTTGCCAACTCAGTAGTTGCAGGATAGTAACCTGCGAAGAGCAACGAACCCAATTTAGGCCAGAAATAGGGGGTTACACCAGCCCACAAACCAGTCGGATTTTGAGTAGTAGCCTTAGGCTCAAACTCTTTCTCGTCGATATAAGTTTGTTGAGCAGAAGCGTCTGCTTGCCAGGTGCTAATAGTAGTGCCGGCGGGAAGTTGTTTATACCAAGCCCAAACCATAAATTTTTCATTTGCCGGGAAAGCGCTGTCGCTAACCATAGCGCGAGTGCGGTTTTGAGTGATGGGGCTCAAACCAATTTGTTGTTGATTTGACTCAAACTCAACATCCGATTTTGTGCAAGATGCCAATCCTGCTACTGCGAGCAGGGCGATTAACATTTTTTTCATATTGCGAAAGTTTTTTAATGTTACTCAATAGTGATATTGTGGTCGGGGCTCTCTACCCAATCAACAGGAGTGGGTGCGATAAGAATCTCGTTAGCTTTGATGGTAATGGTATAAACGTAGTGTTTACCGGGCTCCCAGACGTTCTTGGTTGCATCATCGTCAACTTTGAGGTCGAGACCTGTAACCTCCTCGGTGATAGTAGCACCAGTAGAAGATTCAAAGCTATAAGTCAAAGTAAGTTTACCGGGAACTTGGGGGATAACTACAACATTACCGGTTGTTCCGTTAGCAAGAACATACTCTGCGGCTGTCTCAAAGTTGATGGCAGTAGTTGTCAATGTACCCAAACCACCATTTGTAACAGCGCAAGTTGCGGTTTTGCCATCTTCATTGTTTGCCCAAGTTACAGGTTTTGCTGCGTTTGCTGCGCTACAAGTAACATCCGCATTGTCGTCAATTCCGGTAACGGTCAAACCTGTAACTTTATAGGTCGAACCGGAAGCTCCTGTTACAGCATCTCCTTTTACCAAGAATGTCAGCCACGAGCAGGTGTGGTACATCGCTACGGGAACGAATGTGGTGGTCTTGTCATAACCAGCAGCTTTTGTTGCAGCTGTGCTTGGGAAGTACATCAAGTCGTTACCACCCTCTGCGGTAGAGGCGCCGGGAGTGTAACCTTGAACTGTAATTACATCATTCTCAACATCATAAGAGGTTGTAGCCGATGCTACATTGCCCGAAGCCGAGACACCTGCAAAGTGCAATGTTTTCACATTAGGCCAGAAGTAGGGTGTTGTACCACCCCAAACAGCTGTTCCAGAGTCAGCATTACGATATACGAACTCGCCTTTGTTAATGTAATCAACAGCGGTTGAACCATTTGTCCAAGAATAGACATACATGTTGAGGGTAGTAGGATAAACTACGCCATCTACAACTGCTCTTGTGAGGTTGCCGGATACTGCGGTAAAGCCGATTTCCTTAGAAGTGTTGTCATACTCCACTTCTGTGTTTGTACAGCCTACAAACATTGTAGCTGCAAAACAAATTGAGAGAATCTTTTTCATTGTGTGTTTAGTTTTAGTTAATATTTTTTATATTATAATTTCAGTGTTAACGTCATTCCACTCATTCACCTCGGGGGCAAATCCACCATCACCCGAAGTAATTGGTTTAGGTATGTCTATCTCGGTGTTGATACGGATAATCTGCTCCTTGTTGTCAATAAACTGATCCGAAACATCGATGTTGAAGACGCGACCATTACCCGCAATGTCAATAAATACAAGCGACAAAATCTGTTTGGTGCCACAATTGGGATTTACACCGAAGGTGTTGAAACGAGCGGTAAGTAAGCCATTTTCGTCAATCACCTGGTTGTCAAAGTAAACAGATACATAATTAAGCGAGCGCTCATTATACGCAATCTTATTACTCTCGGCCAAACCTGTAATTACGGCAGCGACACTACCAATATTTTCAACGCCCGTAACGCTACGTAATTCAAGAATCCAAGACTCAACAACAGTCTCACACTTGATATCCAACACCAAAGGCGTGGCTTCGACACTTCTTGCAGGAACAAATACATCGTTCAAGCGACCAACATACAAGTGGTCAGGGTCATACACAATCATCTCCTTCTCGTTTGAGGGCGCACGGCTGCGAAGTTTGGACAAGAACGACGAGGGGATAATCGAAGTCGAAGCATAAATCTTGTTGAAGAAGCTCTCCGAGCTAATCCAAGTTGACTCGGTGTCGAAGTTGTAAACCAATACGTCGTACTCGCGTGCAGGAATCAAGTTTACTTGACCACCTGTGGGAGGAAGAAATGCCTGAGTGACGAATCCGCCGGTATGGCTGTCGTAGAAGATACAACGCATCAAAGACGGAGCGTGAGGCATCTCATAGTTCACAATCTCATCCTCGATTTCGAGATTGACAACAACCATATAGTCGGCGGTTGTCAATGGTCGGCGCTTACACGAAGGAAGACTCGCGAGCAATACCGCACATAAGATATATATATAATAGGTATGCTTCATATTTATTTCACTCCGTTAATGGTTTGACTTTCAAATTTTCGACGAGCCTCAATATTTTTCGGAGTCGCTTTTACTTTAACAGTAATCGGGTATTCCAACATAATTGCAGCCCTTGTGGGACCAAAGAAGTTAGAGGTACGGTGCTTGATTCCGGGCTCCTTGATAAGATCCTCGTAGTCCGATGAAGGGTGGTAGGGTCTATATTGTGTTCGGATATAGCCGACTCCAATATTGAAGACAATGCGAAGTTTATCTTTTGCAACGGGCAAGGCGAATGTGTAATCTACACCCACATCCAAGAACTCTCCTTGGCGACCTTTGATTTTATTTTGGAAATCATAGTAACCAATTCCCGCATAAATACCCAACGCATGACCTTTGAGCTTCGAATCAATGCTCCACTTGTGCTTATTGCCTGTAAACCAATATTTACCATCGATAAACCAAGCCAAGGTTTCAACACACCAAAGATTCTTCTTTGATACTGCCCAGGGGTAGTGATAGTCAATTCCTACCGACCAATTTGTTTTGATAGGCACCTCAATACCAATCGAAAGGCCCGGAGTGAGCAGATTGGTACGTGCTGCGAACAGCGTTTTGTACATCAAAGGCTCGCTTCCTTTGATTGCGGGTGCGGGAGTAAGTGTCAAAGGAGGCATAACAACTGCACGATGAGGAGGGGTCGGAGCAGGTGTTGTTGAGGGTTGGATTGTCGGTCTTTGAGGAGTCTCGCGAACGAACTCGTCATCGGCATTGTCGGCGGTCATAACAACACGCAACGTAACCGACGAGTTACGCAATGCATAGATGTGATATTTATTCAAATATCGCCAACCAGCCTTCAAAGCTCTCAGGCGTGCCTCTTTGGCCCAAATGTTCGTGGAACTGGTAACTACACGCATCATCTCCTCGCGTTGGGGGAACTCTGGTGTCGCTTTCAGAATTTGCAACAAGCCGTCCCAATCCTCTTCCAAATACTCTACTTGAATGTGAGCATCTTTGAATTGGGGGAATAATTTAAGGAGAAGTCGCTCGGTACTTTTCGCACGACGACGCGCCAAGCCACGGTTATACTCGAAACCACCATCAGGAGATGCGGTCGATAATATCAGCAAAGAGTCGGGTACAGCACCCTCGATATCCAGAGTCGCCTGAATATCCTCAACCATTTGTTCGATGGTGCGTCTGTTACTTTTAAAATCGTAATCAATAACAGGACTATCAATCCTGAAAAATATATTGTACCTCTTCTCTATAAAAGCCTCTGTCTTTGCTTGCGTTTGCGAATAAGCCGTCAGGCTATGCAATAGCAGCGGGACAACAATAGAGAGTATTCTTAAAACACTCTTCTTGCACATTGTAGTATTGTAGTTTAATTTTAGACCGGCATAGGACGAGCGCAATGCGCACATCCGCAATTCTGACCACTATGTGTTCTATTCACACACAAAGCGGATAGTATAACCGGCATTGTTTTTCATCTTCTTGTTATTTTTATCTTCTTCATAAAACGCTCACCCAGATTTTTCGGAGCGTGTAAGCAACTCTTCAAACCAAACACATTAAAAAAAACAAAGCATGCAGAAAACCCGAAAGGGTGTACCCGCAAGCTAATAAATGTCCTGGCAAAATATCTATTTGTTCAAAATACACTCAACCAATCTTAAATTAAGAAGCGCTAAATGTAAATACTGAACTTTTGAACATCTATTTGAGTCTTGGGTGTGTTTGCTTAACTTTTAGTCGCTATTTCGTAACAGAGTTAGGTATTTTTATTGATTATGCAAACTATTTCATGAAAAAAAAGGGGAAAACGTTAGTTTTGTCAAAGAAACAATCATATCTGATGATTGCGTTAAGGATTTGGTAGTGGAAAAGTGAACATTATTTTGTGGAATTTTGCAAATTCGATTTAATGGCATATCTTTGTATGAAAGGGCATACTAACCGAAGACAAAATGAAACTACGCAAAAAACTTGGATTATGGGTGGCTCTGGCGGCTATCTTGATAGCTCCGACGGCTTGCATTGACGACCCCGTTGATGCGTTGGACGATGTGCTTGTTGTCGATAATCGCATACCGGATTTTTCGGTCGATATGAGTAATGGAGAGCGTGTTTCGGGGGCTGATTTGCGTAAACAGACCTCGGTTATTGTTTTCTTTCACACAAGTTGTCCCGATTGTCAGCAGGTTTTGCCCCTAATTCAGCGACTTTACGATGTGTATGCCGAGCAGGGTGTCGCCTTTGCCCTTATCAGTCGAGCCGAAACGGCCCCGTCGATAGAGGCGTTTTGGAGTGAGAAGAATTTATCAATGCCTTATTCGGCGCAAGACGACAACGACATCTACGAATTATTTGCCCGACGACGAGTTCCGCGAGTGTATGTAACCTCTGCCAATGGCGTCATCAAACATATATTCACAGACAATCCGTTGCCCACTTTTGAGCAACTCGAAGGGGCTGTTCAAAGCCAACTATAAGTGCTTGCAGGGTAGGGCATACGCTGCAAGTGCCGGTCTTGGCTCCGATACCTAAATAATTGATTTTCTACTTTTTGGAACGACTTTGCTCCTTGCGATAACGGAATGGAGTAGTGTCGGTTATGGTTTTGAACCAGCGCGAGAAGTTGTAGTTTTGCGGGTATCCTACTCGCGCACCTACGTCCTCGATAGGTATATTTTCGCTGGTTAAAATTCGCTTTGCCTCCTCGATACGCAGGCGATTAAGCCACTCTTGGAAGGTTAAGTTGAGATTGGTGTTGAGGTATGCCGACAAATAGCTGTGATTGGTGCCCATCTGTATTGCCACATCTCGAATCGACAAATTCGGTTTGCAATAGCCCTTTTCGTTAATCCACGCGTCAATCTTGGGTTGCAGTTTCTCGGTGAAATCTTTGGCCTTGGGAATAGCAATTTTAGTGGGCTGTATGTTGTTGATTCTCAGCTCATCAATCTTTCGTGGCAGGTAGTTGATAATCTTGATGAGCATATACACATAGACGATGGGCGCGATGATGCTTTGAGCAATCGAAACCTCATATATGTAGAAGGCTGCAAGTGTAGTGACCGACAAGAAAAAGGTCAGCCAAACCAGGATTCTCATCCATTTGATGTCGGTGAACGTGTCAAAGTTGTTCATCAGTTCACTGTTTACCTTTCGCCATTCGCGGTCGCACAGCACAAACATCCAAATACATTTGCTGATAAAGACCACGCCGAAGATTATTTCGGCCGTAAGTTGGAATGGTTTTATCCATAATCCGATTAAACCTACAATCAGAAACAGTACCGCCGGAATTACGCCGTCCAACACAAAGTGGCGTTGTACCTTATGCTCGGCACTGATTAGGACAAGGAATGCGGTGTAGTTTAACCACGAGAAGATGAACGAGACGACTACAAATAGCCAAAAATCCAAAAATTCACCACGAGAGTATGGCGAAATTAGTCGGGTAGCGCAGTATGCAGCCATCATAAAGAAGGCTCCCGTCAATATTTTTCTGGATTTACGGTAGTTTCGGAATTGCTCGTCTTTGGAGACGTGCATCACCATCGAAAAAAGTCCAAGAAAGGCAAAGATTATAACGTAGCCTAAGTTGAACAGAGAATAAGCGGATTCTTCCATTTTTTGTGAACGTTCAGACGATACAAAGGTACTTAAAAAGTTGCGTATGCGTATAATTTTAAGGAAATTTTTTTGCGTTAGCGTAAAAAACACGCCTTAAACCCCACAAAAAAGTTACTCTTACATCAAAAAGTGATTGTAGCAACAAAACTTCTTGCACTCTCGTATAAACCTTTCTGCAAAATTTGTCCACCCTATTGCACATATCTACTTTTGTATCAGCTGAACGTAATACTCCTGTTCGATAAGGAGGTCTTTTACTGATATTACGCATCTCATCTTCAAGAGTATTTCGTCAGTGTTAAGTTGAAAATTTAAGCACTAATTACTGATGAAGCGCATTCTTTTTATTTTAATGACATTCGTGCTAACCTCGGTGGCTGCGGCCAACGCACAAAAGGTGGCCGTCAAAACCAATGTATTGGGTTGGGCTACGGCAACTCCCAATCTCGGTTTCGAATTCGCTATGGCAGACCGTTGGACTTTCGATTTCGCGGGTGGTTACAACCCTTGGACTTTCGATAAGCAACAGAATATCAAGGCGAAACATTGGGTGGTTACTCCCGAATTTCGCTATTGGTTTTGCGAGAGCCTGCAAGGTCACTTCATTGGCATCAATGGCAATTATACACAATTTAATATTAGTGGTTTGCCTCTGCCGAACGCCTTCATCGAGTTGAAGTCCAATGTTCCGGCTCCCGCCAATTTCCGCGATGTGCGTATGAATGGTTGGGCTGTTGGTGCCGGTCTGACTTATGGTTATGCATTCCCCATTGCTCGTCGTTGGAATATGGAGGTTACCGCAGGTTTCGGTTGGTGGTACACCGAGTACGACCAATTCGAGAGTCGCAAGTGCGGTATGTTTCAACAAAAGGTTAATCGTCACGCGCTTGGCCTGAGTGCTTTGGGTATTTCATTCGTCTATCTGATTAAATAAAGGAGGAAACGCTATATGAAAAAGTTGTTTACAATCGTGTTCTTGGGCTTGATGCTTTGCGAGAGCGCTAATGCACAGTCCAAAATCTCCAATCAGGAGATGACTCACGACGGCAAAGTCGTTACGGTTGCTTTTGACATCGACACCGACGTAAAAGGTATTCCGTCAAGACGCAAAGAGGTTATCAAACCATTTATCTATGGCGACAAGGATACCGTATGGTTGGACGAAGTGATGGTTTATGGTCGCGGTCGTTATATGCGCGAAAAACAGGTAAACCACATCAACGGCGACAAGGATTGGGAACTTGGCGAAAATCAAACCCTCAAAGGTGGCGAGTTTGCTTACGAGTGTACCACTCCGCTGAAACGATGGATGACTTCGGCCAACTTGGGCGTTAAACGCAGCATCGTTGGTTGTGCAAGATGTAACGAGGGTCAAACGGGTGAAGATTTGGCCGAGAATGTAGCTCTGTTCGAGGAGCCGGTACTGCCCGCAAGACGCACCCCTGCTTACGTTTTGGCAAATGCCGAGAAGTTCTGGGACTTCGGACAAGACGAGCTCGAAATTATATTTAAGGTATCGAAAATCGAAATCGACTCGACCGTTTTCAACAACGAGGTTACCTTCGGTAAGATTCTCTCGGCAGTCGATAAAATTCACTCGAACCCCAACTACAAACTCGACAAGATTCAGGTTGCCGGTTACGCATCGCCCGAGGGTCCTCCAAAATTCAATACCTGGTTGGGTGAGAATCGTGCCAAAGCCCTTATCAACTACATCATCGCACAACGTCCCGATTACGGTCTTACCGAGAGCGACTTCGAGATTGTTAATGGCGAGGAGAACTGGGTAGGCCTCCGACGAGTGGTTGCAGCGAGCCAGATGGATTACAAAGACGAGGTGCTTGCAATCATCGACAACGAGAAGTGGTCGGGCGAGATGAAAAAACTCAAAATCGAAGAACTTGATCACGGCTGGGTTTGGGCGAGAATGCTCCGCGAGATATATCCCCACCTGCGTAGCGCACGATACCTCTCGATATACTACGATTCGAGCGACGACAAAGCTGTCGAGGATATCAACGCCGCAAACGAGATGATTCGAGAGGGTAAATACAACGAGGCCCTCGAATTGGTAATCACTCACAAAGAGGATATGAGAGCTCACAACACTATCGGAGTCGCACTGATGATGCAACTGAAATTTGAAGAGGCGATGCCGTGGTTCGAGAAAGCGTTAAGTGGCAACTGCCCGTCGGCTCAAAGCAATATCGACGCAATCAACGCCGAATACGAATTCGAGAAAGAGCAAAAAGAGATTCGAGATAACTATCTCAAACAGTATGAATAGACAACTACAAAAAAACAGAATAATTTATCAACTATTAAAACACTACAACTATGAAAGCAACTAATTGGATTTTGACATCGTGCTTGGTAGCATTGACACTCGTTTCGTGCGAGAAGGACGAGAGTGCTCTCAACCAATCAACCAAGATGAAGAGTGTGACTGTTTCGTTGGAGAACGTTGTTTCGGGTACCCGAGGCGTCGCCACCGACAAAATTAACAAAGATGACGCAGTTGTCGTTAATGACTTCAAAATCTTCCTCACCGACGCTCAGGGTAAAGAGTACACCGCTCAAACTTCGAATGGCGCAGCGGCTGCTAAAAGCTATTGGAGCGCTTCGGATTTGGCTACTGACGGAATCCCCGTTGAGGCTGATTTCCACTATGTAGATCCCAACTGTACAACTGTTGTAGCGGTTGCCAACATCGGTTCCGATATGACATTTGCAGAGTACACCGCACTTGCAGCGTTGGACATCGATGAGCAACAAGATGCAACCAATCTGGCTCTGTTCGACAGCAAGCCCCTGACCGAGAGTGGCGAGCACACCGACGTTAATACTGTTGATGGTATTACCTATCTTTCGAAAGTATATGAGGCTACTTTGGTTTTGACCCCCCGTATCGCTCGTTTCGAGGTTGATGGTTTCCAAGTTAAGTTTGATGCAACCAGCCCCAAGTACAACAGCGTCGAGGTTAAGGACATCGCTTTCCAAAACTACTATCCCGCAAGTGACCTCAAAACAGGCGAGGAGAGTGGCACTTTGGTAAATCACATCGCTGATTTGGCTAACCAATCGGAGGTTTACAACTGGTTCAACGGACTTTCGACTACCAACTGGTATTGCGACAGCTTTGCAGATGGTGCCGTTGTTATGACTCCCGCCGATGACCTTACCGACACCCCCGCTCCTCTTGCATACCACATGTTTGCAGGTGATGCAGTTCCCGTAATGGTTATCCGTCTGTTGGCAGACGACCTTCCCGCGTACATCTACACCAAGAGATTCCTCGATAGCAATGGTGACGAGATTACCGAGTTCAAAGAGGGTTACATCTATCGTATGAGCGCCGCCGGCGAGGTTTCGGGTGATGGTACCATCGTTATTCCCGAGGACGATATCGATCCTATGGACCGCTGCCTTGACATCACTGTTGATGTTGCGAAATGGGCTGTTGAACTGATTACCCCCGAGTTCTAGGCACACAACACATACTAATTACTCACACAACACTTCGGGAGGGGGCGAACCCCGTACCCCTCCCTTTTGAAAACAAACTTTGCAATCTGTCAAAAACACGCAGAATATGAAACTAAAATCCTATATCTTATGCCTGCTGCTTGTCGGAGGACTCTCCACCTCCTGCATTAACGAGGATTTCAGCGACTGCCACAACATCTATCGCCTGGCTTTGAGCTATGTAGGTGATGGAACTCGCGAGATATTCCCCGAAAAGATTGACCGTGTGAATCTGTATGTTTTTGACGAACATAACAATTGCGTGGTCACTCGCCAACTCCCCGAGGAGGACGTTCAGGCTCGTCTGACAACACTTCCGCCACTCAATGCAGGTAACTACCGCGTGGTGTGCATCGGTAATGCATACAACACCGAGGTAAGTGGCTTGGAGTCGGGCGACTACAATCAGATGATTTTTGCCGACAAGGACTACAACAATGGAGAGGTTGTATCGGGCAATGATTCACTCTATTGGTCTTCGATTAACTACGAGATTGCTCCGTTTGACGAGTACAAACAAATCGAGACCAAAACCACTCTCTTTGCCAGTTCGCACTACGATATAAAAGTGGAGGTCGTGGGACTTCAATATATGACACGCGCGGCAGCTCCGAGCATCGAGTTGGTGAGAGTTTCTCCCCAAACCGACTTCGAGAACAATGCCAAGGGCACTCCCACAACCTATGTTATGGACATCAACCACAATGTCGCCAAGAATATGATGACGGCTTCGGCGAATATCATGCGCCACAACAACCACGAGGAGGTTTATCTTCGTCTGGTGGGCGATGCCGGAGAGTCGTTGATTCAGATTAACTTCGATCAGCACATCGAGGCCAACGACATTGATGTCTCGAAACACGAATGTATTATTCCATTCCGAATTGAGTTCATACCTAATGCGGCAACTGTAAGCGTTACAGTTCCCTCGTGGTACCTCGAAAATGTAACCCCCGAGTTTTAATCATCATTACTACTATGCTAAAAATGAATAACATACTGAAATATACGCTCCTCTCTCTGTTGGCTGCAACACTGTTGGTTGGTTGTCGTAAAGATGATGGTTTGTGGGATATGCCGACAAGTCGCAAGGTGACTTTGGAACTCAATGTTTCGTCAGGCAAGGCAACTCGTGCCGAACTGACTGCCGAGGAGAAAAACATAAACGAATTGAGAATCTATGCTTTCTACAACGATAAATCAATAGGATTCTTGAAACGTCAAAACACTACATTGGCAGAACATTTCTATATGGATCTCGAGTTGCCCGAGAGTGGTACACACACCATTGAACTTTATGCAGTCGCAAATGAGTCCGAGATGCTTTGGGAGAATAGCCCTGTAACTCTTGCAGACCAGATGACCAAAGCCGAACTTCAAGAGTTGAAATTCACCTCATTGGCTTCGGAGGAGGCGCTGCCCATGTATTGTAAAAGAGTTAAATCGATAAACGTTGATGCGATTTCGCCCGTCGCCAATACCGAGAACGGTCACGAGGGTCATTTCATTCTTGCTGACACCGTGATTATGAAGCTCCAACGATCGGTGGCAAAACTGTCGGTCTATGCGGCAAAAGTTCAGGGCGCATCGAGTAACCCGCAGATTCTGGGTGTCGAGATGCTGTCAGAAGGAACACGTAGTTATAACTATCTGTTCCCCCAAAGCAACAGCGTTCTCAATGCTATCGATTCGCGAGCCAATAACCGCATACTTCTGAGAACTCCGGTAACCATCACCAATGCCATTGCAGCGGACAATACTGCGGCTCGTGACGAGGTTAGCAATTATACCCAAGTTTTCAGTGGAGAATACCTTTACGAAGTAACCTATGGCTCATCGGCTTGGAATATTCCGTCGGGTGACGTGCGCGCAGCTGTACTTCACATCGAGTATTCGCTTGGCGTCGGACAGACAGTTCGTCACGGTTACGTATATCTTCCGCCGATTGTTCGCAACAAGCACATCAAGGTTTGTATCCTGATCAATGCCGAGGGCCAGATAATCATCAATTACGAGGTGGCAAAATGGGACGATGCAAATGTAGATAACCTCCATTTCGACTATCCGACCCACACCTATCTCCTCGAAAAGATACCGGCTACCAACGAGGAGACTAATGCGAAACCTCAAAATTCAGCATCGATGTCGGAGAGCAAGCCGTTTGTAGGCTACTTCCAGATGTATTACCCCGAAAATGATGCTTGGCGTCCGACGTTGATGGGCCTTAATGGTTCGAGCTGCACAATCCGAGTGTACGATGTCGAGAGTAACACCGAGATCACCTCCTTCCCGATTGACGCTTCCGAAAAATGGTATCGCATCGAGGTTTCGCCCAATGCTGGACATATGCAGGCCGGCGAGGAGGTGCTGTTGGCTGTAACGTACACCGCCGATGGATTTGACAATATCGAATACCTGCTCATAAACGGCTCGCAAAACCAATATTATTGGCCTTACGCAGGTGCTACTGCACAAGATGCCAACTATGTCATAATCACAATGGAAAACTAGAAGAACTATGAAAAGAATATTTATAACTCTTGTAATCGCAGTTGTTTCGTTACAACTCTTCTCGTGCCAACAGCACGAGGGCTTTGAGGCGCCGATGAACGAAGAGATTCTTCTTGATATTTCTTCTGTTAATACCCGTGCCGAGCATACTCAAACCGAGTCGTACGTAAGTCATCTCGATATCTTCATCTTCGAGCAGTCCGCAGGTGTGGCTGCAACCAAGTGCTACTACGAGCGCTATCAAGTAAACAACGAATCGACTATTACTTTGAACGCTCGCCGAAGCTCGTTCGCAGTAGGCGCTAACTACTACGTCTATCTGATTGCCAATAGCAACCTTTCGACCGAGCAGTTCGCCACAGTTGGCTCGCATAGCGACCTTATCGATATGAAGCAACAAGACGAGTTGGTACACCTTACAGGACTTAACATCAGTGGTGCCCCCAAGTACTTCTTGATGGACGCTTTGGCCGAGAATGGCCCCGTTGTCCTCAATAATGGCAATGTCGCTGACAACACTATCCTCCGAGCAACTCTGCGTCGTGCAGCAGCCAAGGTGGTTATGAATGTCAAGGCCGGTACAAATATCTCTTTTGAGTCGTTCGGAATCGAGGAGGGCTCCGAGGGTGGACTTTACTACGTTCGTAACCTCCCGTACGACGCTTTCCTGCTCGGCGAGGCCAAGAGTGACAACGAGATTGAGGCGCTGACTCGTAACACCGCAAAGGGTAATAATGAGTACTTTGATTGGAATCCCGAAACTGATGCCGAGAATGTGTCGCTGACTGTATATGTATATCCCAACCACTGGTCGAATACAAGTATTCTCGAACACGAAACTTGTGTTGTTGTAAATCTTCCGTTGACCTACACCGATGGCAATGGCGAGGAACATTCTTCCCCCAATAGTTGGTATAAAATCCCGATGACAGGTGACGGATACTTCAAACGCAATAACTACTATGAGGTTAACATCAATCTGAATCGTCCGGGTGCCATAACCGAGACAACTCCCATCGAAATCAACGATGTGTATTATCAGGTTGAGGATTGGACCGCACAAGATATCAATGTCGGAGGCGAGGATAAACCCTCTTACCTGATGGTTAATAGAACCGAGTTGGAGATGCACAATGTCAATATTGATGAATCGACCCTCGAATTTGCTTCGTCGTCGCCGGTTACCATTTCGGTCAAAACAATCGAGGTTAATGGTGTGACAATCCCCGACGTTTATTACTTCGACAAATTCGACCGTAAGACCTACGTTACACCGACTATCGTTGGCCAAACCAATGGCGGTATTCAGGGTAATATCACCGTGAACAGCCCCGTTCCCGACAACAAGACCATTCGTTACTTCACTCTGGTTGTAACTAACCAAGAGGGTATCACCAAGGAGATTTCGGTGCGTCAGTATCCGTTGGTTTATGTGGTTAATACTTTGAGTTCGTACTCCTATCGTAGCGATATGCTCGGAGATGCGGCCAATGAGCAAAGCTGGGCTAAACACTACGAGGATCGTTCGCAATATTCGAGATTTGCAGTATCTTACAGCGATGGCGTACAATCGCTCAATCGTGGTGGCAGCAAATCGTCGGGCTTCTTCGTATCGAAGTACGTTAGCGAGACTTATAGCAGTGGTGACAACAAAGGTTTGTCGAATGTGCGCTACTATACAGGCTCTTCGACGGGCTCGTTCAACAACCCCTACAACGCCCGTATGTACCACATTCGAATTATGTCAACCTCGAACGAGTACATCATCGGTAAACCCAAAATCACCAATGGCATTACCGACTCGGGTAGCGATAACGCCAAGATTGTGTCGCCCTCATTTATGATTGCTTCGCGTCTGGGAACTCTTACCACAAGCCTTATCTCCTTCGACGAATCGACAGCACCCAGCCCTTCGGATTATGGCGCAAGATACAGCTATGGACGATGGACATGGCCGACAGGCTCGGATAGAGATGGCTACGAAGCTGCCACAACGAAATGGACCAACGACAACTATTTGAAGGTATATGCCGAGCATTGCAAGCAATATGTCGAGGTTTATGATCCTGATGGCGACTCCAATACCGATAACTCGGTACACCTCCGCGACTGGCGATTGCCTACCGAGGCCGAGTTGAAGATTATATACGACTTCCAGGGTAACAAGGGCGCAGATGCCGATGCTATTGACTATCTGCTTAATGCCGGAGCTTATTTCAGCGCAAGCGGCCCTGTTACAAACCCCAAAAACGATATGGACGGAACTTCGGTTCGCTGTATCCGTGATGCTTTCTAAACCTAATTATTGACAAGAAATAAATGAACAACTATGAAACACGCTATTAAATACTTCTTTGTAACCCTATTGGGTTCCTTGGCCCTCTTGGTATCTTGTCAGTATGAGGATATGCCTTATGATGGTGATACAGACGAGGAAGGTTATCGCACCATAGAGTTTATGGTGTCTGTTCCGGATATGCCCGTTGTTAATACCCGTGCGGTTGATCCCGATGGCGGAGGTGTACAACAGATGACTGTGTTCTGTTTCGATGCCAACGACCTGTTTATTTCGACCGTCACTGTGGCGCTCACTCCCGATGGCAATACCCCTTCGTTGAGTGGTAAGTTCAAGGTGAAAGTTCCCGACCATACCGTAACTCTCCAACTTGTGGGTAACCAGAACCTTACCTACTTCCGCGAGGACAACTATCGTGGTATGTCGGAGATAGATGTTATGGCATCGTTGGAGGCTTCGGCGGGTCGTATGATTTATTGGGCACGCGAGACTATCGAAACTCTTCCCACTCACAACACAGTGGACAACCCCGTGAAGTTGTTGCGTAATCAGGCGAAAATTACCCTTAATGTGGACGATAGCAAGACCAACTTTGTCGATAAAGGTTGGGTTGTGGTGAACTCCAATGCGTTTGGAACGGTTGCGCCTTATAGTCCCGACCATGGTGGCTTTGTGAAACCGACTATCGACGCCCCCTTTGTTACGCTGCCCGAGAATCGAGCAAAATTGGGTGATTTTATCGACGTGCGCACCCATGCCGAGGAGTATATCTTCGAGACCGAGAATACGGATTCAGACCCCATTGACTTCATTCTCAAAGGCTCGCAAAACGGAGGCCCCGATTTGTATTATCGTATATCGTTTATCGACCAGATGGGCAACAACGTGATGATTATGCGTAATCACCACTATACTGTGAATATTGTTGGCGAACTCTACTACGGACAACCCACTTTCGAGCAGGCTCTCGAAGCTCCTGCAACCAACAATGTTTGGGTGTCTATCTCGGAGGATATTGCCGAAGTACAAGATAGCGAATATCGTTTGGCGGTGGATAAAACATCGGTTGTTATCTGCGAAAATGAGTTCGAAAGCCCCAATAACTACTATCTCTACTATACTATCGAGAGTCTTAAAGGCGAAAGCCTGACGCAGGCCAGCGTAACTTGGAAAGATGGTAATAATGTTGCAGCCAGCAACTTTACACACACGTTTGACGCTACCACAGGTCGCGGTACTTTGGTTATTTCGCTCAACGACATGGACTCCGAGCAAAAACGCGAGGGTACTCTCTTTATCAAAAAGGGTCGTTTGTCGCGCGAAATCAAGGTCATTACCGTCAAGGAGCAGAGTTTCGTTCCGGCGTGGATTACAACCAATGTCTATGGCGTAGGTACGGGCGAGAACGTGACAATGATGTTCACCATTCCGGACGAATGTCCCGAGGAGCTCTTCCCGATGGACGTATTGGTGTCGGTTAATGCGCTTGATGTTCGTCACTCTTCGGGTATGATTCTTCCGATTATTCGTCAGGGCGAGGAGGGCTACGGCGAGGATAACGGCTTGGGTTACAAGTATGTGCTTACCGTAAACTCGACTGGTAAACAACGTGTGTATTTCGAAACAGCGTTGGAGCACGAAACAGGTGACGTGGTTGATGTAACCATCGAGGCTGCAAACTTTGAAACGCTGACCAAACGAGCAACATTCCAATCCAGCGTCGATAATTGGATTATTTTGGATAATCTGCGCTCATATTCGGCTGTACAACCTGCCGACGAGGTGATTTACTTCTATCTGGTACCTCAAAAGGTCAATGCTGTGGTTGAGTTCGAAACACACCTTGGTACCAATATCGTATGGAATAGCGACCACACTATCAACTCCTATACGCAAGTGGCTCCCCAGGCTAACGATGAGTTCCTTCTCTACTCGCGCTCTCTTGACCACCATGAGAATCGCACCGATTTGGACTTTACATTCTACGAGGTGGCAAGCGAGAACTGGGCAACAGGAGGTCGCGTGTATGGCTTTACTCGTAACGCAGTGGCCGGAGAGATGCAGGGAAGCGCGGTATTTCATATGATTACCAACCGTCCGAAAAGTGCCGAGGTGGTACGTATCGCATCGAACCCCCAAGGAGCTGTATCGGTAACAGGTAGCGGCTATTGCAATGGCTCGCAATATCGTTCGGCTATCTTTGAGCTGGCGAATTTCCACCCCTTCCACTTTGCAGCACAAATCAATGGTCAGGGTACTGTGATTATTGGTGAACAGGAGGAGGTTGTCGATGATGTAACTTTGAGCTATCTGCCCAACCAACCCGTTGAGATTGCTTTCGACGTAACAAGCTTTACTTCGTCCATTCGTGGCAACGACAACCAAATTCTGCCCGAAAGCGAGCAAAAATCGGTGGATCCGTTTGGCACAGCATTTGACATCTATATCGACGCTCCGATGTTGGCTCTCGACAAAACCGACCAACTCTATCTTGATGGCAAAGTTGAGGAGCACCCGACCATTCCCGGCCGATTTGTGTACCACGTAGCCGAAACACGCGAGCAGGAGAAAGCAGGAACCATCTCGGCTTTGGGTGTTGATTTGAAGAGTGTCGTATCGCAAGAGGGCGAGCGCAAGGTGATTAAGTTCAAGACTACTGATATTGTGACCTCGGGCGAGATTACTATCAGTGCTGATGAGTCGAAGGTTGTGTACTATACCAAGCGTTTCAAAGTGCAAAACAGCTCGATTACAGGACGTTTGCAATATGAACGCGCCGAGGATAATGCTGTCGTAGATATTCCGGCAGGAGCATTCGTGCCCTTCGAGGTTGAGCCTACGTACAACCGAATTGGTACAATCTCTATTGGCGAGGGTGGCCGTTTCGAGTTGCGTTTGCGTGGTGAGTATGAGTATGATTGGAATACCGACAACGTGAAATTGCAATATACCGACGAGAACGGTGTTGTTTATGAGAGCACATTTGGCAGCTTGAATGCGCTTTACTCGTCACTCTCGGGTCCGATTATTCTTCCGAAACGATAAGCCTGTACCATATACGTTCAGCGCAGTCACCTGACACAGGCGAATATCTTGGGTGACTGCTTCTAAAAAAGCCTGTCCAACAGTGGTTAGACCCTCTGTAGAATGTGGACAGTGAAGCATTCTACAAAACTTATTGATTGACAAAGTGTTAAGTTGTTTAGATTGAGGACTGATTGTCCGTACAAAAGTCGTCTAAACATTTATTTTACGAAGATTCTACTCTTCTCATG
>SUZD01000005.1 GCA_015060105.1 Rikenellaceae bacterium
TACCCGAGGTCGGCTTCACGGTTTGTCGGTAGTAGTAGGTAATGTCGGAACGGTGTCGTATCACCGAGTCGAGGCGTACCTCGGTTTTGAGCGGGAAGCGTATGGTCTCCTCGAAGGTTTTGCGCACCTTACGCTTGCGAGCCTCGGTGGGTTGTGCATTGAGGGCCTCGTAGTACTTGGCCAGCAGCACAGTATTGGTGGGCGATTCGCCCTCCTCGCCGAGCAGTTTATTGAGGTAGGTGTCCATCTGCCAAACGTGGCGACGCTCAACTTCGCTGAAACGCTCGCCCTTGATAACCACAGGTTCGAGGCGTTGCTCCACGCCGAAGTTATCTACCGCCACAGGCACAAAGTTCAGACACCAACGGGTATCCTGCATCGAGCGGGGTATGCTGACATTGAAGTCGATGGTAATCTCACCCAAACGCTCCACAACGGTCTTACTGCTGGCAACGACGGTGATAGCCTCGACATTGACCGAAGCCATCTCCTCACCCGTCTGCTCATCGACCACGCGGTCGAGCATATAGAGGGTGGTGCTGTCGTCCTTCTCCCAGACGGTAAAGTTGTCGGCAAACGATGTATCTTGTGCAAAGCGGGCAATGCGGGGCGCTCTCTTTTGAGGCAATGCGGGGTCGATGTTGGTCGTCCGCAATGCCTTGTAAGAGATACTGCACGAGCACGCCAGCACAAAGACTATTGTGCCAAGCAGAGCTTTATATGGGTTAAATCTTTTCACCTAATCTACTCCAAAATCAGGTCGTCGTCGATAATCTCGCTCCACTCCTGAACGGTAGCGGTAAATCCGAGCGACGATGTGTTAAGTTTGATACTGATAACCATTCTCTCGCCCGCCTTGAAGGTCTTGACGGGAAGAGTTCCTTTATACTCGGTGCCACGATAGTTCACGGTCAATTCGCCCGCTTGCGACACGCCCGGAATAATAAGGTAGTTTTGACGCCACTCCACACCACCGAGCACATCGGTTGCGGGGGTAACTGCGCCTGTGCGAACATTGAGCGAGCCGTTTGTTGCAATGCCCAAGTTCTCGACACCCGAGATTGTTGCCTCGGCCATAAGTTCGTCGGGAGTTGCGGTATCGCAAGTAAGCTCGAAGCGAACGGCCGAGAATACGTGCGCGTAGTTCAACTCAACGGCGAAAGGCTCGTTGTTTTTGTTCACAACCTTGGCGGTAGTCGAGGCCCACACCACATCGTTGTCGGCGGTTTGCACGCCACCTGTCAATGCGAGCGCATCGGCCGAAGGTGCTACTGTTCCGTTTCCGCTGACTGCACAGCTGACAAAGCGATACTCGCCAACGGGGACAACAACTCGTTCGGGGTTGGTGGTAATGGTTTGCGGAGTGTTAGCGTCGCCGGTAAGACCCGCAAAGGTTACCTCGGCGGGCGAAAACTCCCAGCCATCAACAGCATTGATAGCGCCAATAGCACCATTGAAGGTGTTTTGATCGGCACGGGTATAGCTAACGCTGATGTTCGCTTTGGCGCTGAACTCAACCTCGGCCATAGCAGCCTCGGGCTCGGGAGTTGCACCCTTGCGACAGCCTGCAAGCGACACCGCCAAAAGAGCCGTCAATAGATATACTGATTTTCTCATCTGCTACGAAATTATTGAAGGGGAAGGTTGGTAATCTCGTCCTCCCAGTCTTCGAGGGTTGCGGTGAAGGTAATGCCCGAACCGGTTACCAAGAGGCGGATAACGCGGCATTTGTTGGCGTTGAATGTAAGACCGGTCGATGTCAAAGGTACGGTGTAGGTTTTACCTTGATACTCCACATTGAACGATTTATCCACGCCAGCGGTTTGGGGCAACACGAAGTACTCGGTGTTGATAGCAATCTCGCTGGGAAGTGCAGTTGTCGAAGGAGTAATCGCGCCCGAAAGAATGTCGAGCGAGCCATTGCGAACGATACCGAG
Organism: Rikenellaceae bacterium; assembly: GCA_015060105.1. Classification (GTDB taxonomy): domain Bacteria; phylum Bacteroidota; class Bacteroidia; order Bacteroidales; family Rikenellaceae; genus UBA940. Next base: position 1,938 of record SUZD01000005.1, read on the forward strand.
TTGGTCAAAACCGCTGATAGTTACACCGCTGGTAAGTTTCTCGTTCTCGTATGCTTTCTCGTAAACCTCGATACGGAGTTTTGCCATAACGTGTTTGAATGCAAACGCAACGATCTCATTGCTGCCATTGACGGGTTGTGCAGTCGAAGCGTAGATGTAGTCATTTGCCAACGAAGTGCCATCGCCCTCGGCAGCAAGAGTTACGGTAGTACCCGAGACAGCTACATCACCGCTCGCAACAGCCACCGAGTAGAAGTTGGCGTTATTAACACCAGTCGATTTGATTTGAACAGCACCATCTTCTACTGCATTACCTTCAATCAAAAGAGCGTTAGAAGTTGCCGAAAGCTCATTATCGAATCCCAAAACATCGGCTTGGGGTGCTACCTCCCACGCTGTGCCATCGTAGTTGATACCGATAACGCCTTTGTAGTTTTGGCCGCCGGCACGAGTGCCGCGAACGTCCATAGTGTTTGCATCAGCAGCGAAACGTACTGTTGCCATTCCAGAGGTTGCTGTGTTGTCAGCCTCACCTTTTGTACAACTGCTCAATACCATTGCAGCAGAAGCCAATACCAAAAAAATCTTTTTCATAGTTTTGTTTGTTTTATTGTTTTGTTTATTGTTTGCTTTCAATCAATTAGTGGTTCCAACCCGGTATTTCGTAGTCGCCACTTGCGCCATTGCCTATCGAGAAGTCCTCGCCGACATTCCACTGAGGAATTTCGAGTTGGTGGATACTGAATCCGTCATACACAAGGCGAATAACACGGCACTTGCCCGCATTAAGCGACAGGTTGCCCGACAACGCAACGTTGTAGGTACGGCCATCGTAGCGCACCGCGATTTGACAATCCTGATAGGTATATGTTCCGCTATGTGGCACTACCATATAGCGCTCTCCAAGGTTTGCTGTTTGAAGCACCGCGCTCTGGGGCGAGGGTTGCATCACGGGCGTTGTGATGTTCTCGAAATCAATCACACCCTCGGTGCGATAGCCCAATGCGCTGATGTCAAGAATCTCGACGTCGGCCATCTCCTCGGTTATGCCCTCGATACCTCGAACTATCAGCTCGAAACGAACTTGCGAGAACAGGTGCGAGAAAACAATCGAACGAGTAACATCGTTCACTCCGTCCATCTCGACCTCCGAAAGAGCCGACCAGATGTAATCGTTGTCGCTAACCTCGCCACCCGACACCACCAATCGGCCATCGGCCTCGGGCACAACAGAGGCTCCATTCGAGCCGAGCAGGTAGAAGTTATAGGAGCCTGCATCGTAGAGATAGTTGTTTTGGCTCTCGACGTTACCCGCGCCATTGACAAACAGGCAGGCCCACTCGGTCGCCGACTCGCTGAACGGAGCCGAAATCCAATCGCCACCAACCTCGCGCGACGCCACAACGCCACGATAAACCTCGTAGGTGTCGCCGGCCACTCCCACAGCGTAACCCGAGCTGAGTTGTAGTTGCGACGAACGGGTCTTCGGCTCGTCACCAATCTGGCACGAGAAGAGGACTACCATCATCACAAGCAAGGCAATATGTCGCAACATCTGTTTCACTCTCGGTTACTCTATATCTACAATCATACGCTCCACCGTCTCGGTCCAATCGGCCACCGTACATTGGATTTGCGTTTTCGAAAATTCAATCAAAATATCTATATCGACGCTGTCGGTCATCTGCTCACGAATATTCTTCTGGTAGAGCACCTCGCCATCGGCAGCCACAAGTCGAATAACAAAGTCGGGATTCTCGTCGCCATAGAACGTGCGCCACCCGCCCGTCATCAAATCGCCACTAATGGTGGTCTGCGGACGGTAAGTTCCTCGCTCGGCCGAGGGTGTTCCGTCGAGCTGGGCCGCGGTGGCATAGTCATACTCGAAATGCAGACCCTCAGGATTATCAATCCATTGCAGACCCTCAACCCTCAAAGTCATACTCGAAGTAATACGTGTTGCCGTTGGTGCAAACGATTTGCTGTCGCCCTTGACAATCGAGAAGTCGAAGATGTCGGTACGAACATCACCAACGGGGGTGTAATATCCATTCTCGTCCAGCGCCTTGAATGTGGTCTGTCCGTACTCGTCGGCAACGCATAGTTCGCACTCCAACGGTTGCGACACCGACACCGCCTGATATCTTCCGTTGTAGAGGTAGGTCACGCGCGAAGGCTCAACACCCTCGCCTCCGACACCGCACATCAACGAATCACGATACAGCCCCTTGCTATCGAACAACAACAGACGAACATCGCTCGTAAGTGCAGAGTAGTCGAGCCATATCTCGGCCTTACGCAGAACGCGCTCCTCGCTCCACTCCTTGACGGCACAACCGCCCAACAACACTCCGCAGAGAAGTGTCGTCATCGCAATCCGTATGTTACGCAACGCCGCCATTTTAGAACAAGTAGCCAAATGATACTTTGAGTTTACTCGGCACAATACGCACCTGTCGTTTGCGCCACCAATATTCGTCCTCGAAAATGCCGTACTCGTAGTTTCGGGTCTTGTCAAAGTCGGCATATATGGCGCTCACACCCACCTCGATTTCGAGGTTCCAACGCTTGGTGAGCAGGTGCGAATAGCCATACGATACACCGACACCCGCAGCCCAACCTTGTCGGTTCCAGCCGTCATAGCGCAGACGATAGTAGGCCGCCGAGCCATAAACACCGATAAACGAGCCGTTGTAGAGTTCGTTTGTCCAGAACCTTGCACCCGGAGCAAATACCACATTCTGCCAACCCACCTTTCGTGACATCACGGGCGAGAACGACAGAGGCATATTTAACGAGATTTTGGTGTCGAGTTTGACATCAATCGCAGCATTGATATTGCCGGTTGCCAAGCCTATGGCATTGACCGCCACCGACGAGAATTGGGCACGCGCCTCGCCACCGACAAAGGTCATCACAACCAATGCCGCCACCGAAAAGGCCCATCTGCGTATGTTTTCTCGTAGGTTCACTCGACTTTTATGAAATAAAAAACGCGACAAATGTACATTTTTTTTGCGTTCCTTCCAAAATAAAACGTCATTTTGTCGAGAAAAACACCTGTTTCGTCGAGAAAACCGCCCGCAAAACGGATAACCACAGAGGCGCAAACCAACCTGCCACAAACACTTACCGCAATGTACCCCGACACCAAACCGCCAAGCCGAAAAAATAATTGGCTTGCGTGCATTGCGATTTGGGCTTAATTTTATACTTTTGCGTTAATAAACACTTTTGCAAAGTATGACCAATGGCGAACATACTGTACTGATTGACGGCCTTAGTTTCCACTTCCGAGTTTCGGGTAGTGGCGACGACGTCGTTTTGCTGCACGGCTGGGGCTGCTCGACCGAGATTTGGAAGGGAGTTGAGGCGTTCCTTGCCGAGCATTTCCGAGTGTGGAATATCGACTTTCCCGGATTTGGTAAGAGCCAAGTTCCCGACTCGGTTTGGGGTGTCGATGATTACACCCGCAACTTCGAGCAGTTTTGTTCGATGATGGGTATCAGCAATCCGACACTTATCGGTCACTCGTTTGGTGGTCGTGTGTCGATTCTCTTCGCTTCGCGCAATGTTGTTCGCAAGGTGGTGTTGGTCGATGCGGCAGGAGTTTTGCCCCATCGCAGCTTGAAATACTACGCCAAAGTGTACTCCTACAAGGCTATTAAGAAGATTGCTCCGCTGTTGCTCGGCAAGGCTCGCGCACAACAACTCATCGACAAACGACGCAAAGCGTCGGGCTCCGACGACTACAACGCCCTGCCCGAAACAATGCGTGGCACTTTTGTCAAGGTTGTGAACGAGGATTTGTGCCCCTATATGCCGAACATCAAGGCCCCGACACTGCTTATTTGGGGTAGCGAGGATACCGCCACTCCATTAAGTGACGCCAATGTTATGAACTCTCTGATTGACGACTCTGGTTTGGTAGTTTTCGAAGGTGTGGGTCACTACTCCTTCCTCGAACAACCAACTCGTTTCAACATCGTTGTCGGTAACTTCCTCGGCATCGACAAATTTGTAAGATAACAGACCGCTATGATTCTTGAACTTATACTCAATATTGCCGCCATCGTTGCGACCGCTTTTTACCTGGCAATGCGCCTTGTGGCCGAGATGCAGATGGCACAACAAAACTCCTATCGCATAAAGCGTTACGGCCGCTGGTTGAAGGGCGATTTGGGCAACACCGTGCGTGTAACCGACCTGCTGTTGTGTCTGATTGTTGTCTTCTATGCAGGCAACCTCTGGGCGATGGGTGGAGTGTTCTTTATCAACATTCTCAAAGTGACCAAGGAGTTTGGCCGCAAGAGCAAAAAACCGCTGGTTTATACCCCTCGTGTCTGGCGTACACTCTCGGTTGAGGCTGTCTTGGCTGTCGCGGTCGGAGTTGTAGCGGGTGTGGTGTTCGGTTTGCAGTGGGTTGTGCCCGCGTTGCAGACAACTGTGGTGCTCACTCCGCTGCTCACAATCGTTGCATTCGTGATACTGACCCCCGTCGAGATGGCTATCAATCGCGGTTACTACAACGACGCCGTTCGTATTCTGCGCTCGATGCCCAACCTCCGAATTGTCGCTATCACAGGCAGTTACGGCAAGACAAGCACCAAACACTACCTGTATCGTATCCTCTCCGAGCGATATAATGTGTTGATGACTCCGGGCAGTTTCAATACCACGCTTGGCGTTATCCGCACCATTCGCGAACAACTAAAACCATATCACGAGGTGTTTATCGTCGAGATGGGTGCCAAGCAGATTGGCGACATTCGTGAGATTTGCGAGTTGGTACACCCCACAATCGGAATTGTTACCGCCGTTGGCGAACAACACTTGGAGAGTTTCGGCTCGATTGAGAATGTCCAAAAGACCAAATTCGAGTTGGTTGATGCACTGCCTGCTGATGGTTTTGCGGTGCTTAACGACGACTTCCGCTATATCCGCGAACGCGAGGTGACAAATGTTGCAACGGCGCGCTATGGCAAGGGGGCCGATTACAAGGTAACATCGACACAATACAACGCCGAAGGCACACAGTTTACCGTCGAGAGCAACGACGGTTGGAAACTTGACCTGCAAACGCAACTTGTTGGTAAATACAACCTTACGAATACACTTGCAAGTTGTATCGTGGCTCGTCACTTGGGCTTGACCGACAACGAAATCCGCATTGCCGTTGCCGATATCCGACAGGTTGAACACCGATTGAGTATCCGTCGTGCGGGTGGTTTGACCATCATCGACGACGCTTTCAACTCCAACCCTCACGGCTCGGCTATGGCGTTGGAGGTTTTGGCAGAGTTCAAGGGCGGAAAACGCATCGTCATAACACCCGGAATGATTGAGTTGGGCGAAAAACAGTACGACTACAACCGAGTTCTCGGTCGAAATGCTGCCCGCGCTTGTGATTATGCTATTGTGGTTGGCGAGTTCAACCGCAAGGCTATTGTCGATGGTCTGCGCGACGAGGCTTTCTCGGCAGAACGCATCATCGAGGCAGCCTCATTTGCCGATGCTATGACACACCTTCACAAGATTGCCGAAGCGGGCGACACCGTACTCTACGAGAACGACCTGCCCGACACCTTTAAGTAACAGAGTAACAACAAAATGACCACTCCGAGAAGTGGAACCCAAACAATACGACCTATGACAAAGAGTTATCAGGAAATTAACGAAAAAATCCGTAAGGGTACGGCTGTCGTAATGACCGCCGAGGAGGTCTCGCAACTTGCCGAGAGCCTCTCGCCCAAAGAGATTCTCAAACGAGTTGATGTTGTGACAACAGGCACCTTTGGCGCAATGTGTTCGTCGGGTGCTTTCCTCAACTTCGGTCACCCCACCCCCGCAATCCGTATGGAACGCATTGAGCTTAACGGAGTGCCCGTAAGTGGTGGCTTGGCGGCTGTCGATACCTATGTCGGCGCAACCGATTGCAGCACCGAAAACCCCACCTATGGTGGCTCGCATATCCTCGAAGACATCATCGCAGGCAAGGACATTGTGCTCGAAGCGTGGGGCAAAGGCACCGACTGCTACCCTCGCAAACACGTCAAGACCATTGTCAATCGTGACACCCTCAACGAGGCTATTCTGTGCAGCCCGCGTAACGCCTACCAGAACTACAACGTGGCGACCAACACCACCGACCGCATCAAATATACCTATATGGGAACGCTTCTTCCGCACATGAAGAACGCCTCGTATTCGAGCGCAGGAGAGTTATCGCCGCTGTTGAACGACCCCGAGTGTCGTACAATCGGTATGGGAACACGCATCTTCTTGGGTGGTACGCAGGGTTATGTGGCGTGGAACGGAACTCAATTCAACACCACAAAACCTGTTAATGAGTATGGTATTCCTATCGGCAATGCCCGCACGATTGCCACTATCGGAAACCTCAAAGATATGAGCACCGAGTTTGTTCGTGGAGCCTACTTCGAGAAGTACGGAACAACACTCTATATGGGTGTCGGAGTACCCATTCCGCTGTTGGACGAGGATTTGGCTATGCGCGTTTCGATTCGCAACCGCCAAATCGAAACCAACATTGTCGATTACGGAAACGGTTATGCGCACCTCGGAACAACCAACTACGAGGCTCTGCGTAGCGGACAAATCGAACTGAATGGTCGCAAGATTCGCACAGCGCCACTGTCGAGCCTCTACAAAGCGCGCATCATCGCTGCAACCCTCAAAGAGTGGATTGAGCGAGGCGAGTTTACGCTTACCGAGCCTGTGCGTCCTATGCCGAGTGTGTCGAGTGTCGGCTCACTCAAAATTGTCGAGGTTGATCAATAAAATCGGGAGGAAAACGCTATGGAGAAAAAAGTATTGCTTTCGTTTACGCCGGAACTCACCTTCCGCTCGTTTATGAACGACATTATCAACGACTACAATGTCACTATCAATATCGTCAAAGCCGACATCGAGATTGCCAAAGGCGGAAAACTGCTGGTGGTGCTCGACGGAAGCGAGGAGGACTTGGCGGGTGCCGAGAAATACCTCGCGGAAAACGGCGTCAAAATCAGCAAGGTAGGCAGTGCTGTGACCTTCGACCAAAGTCGTTGTATCAGTTGCGGTAGTTGTGCAAGTGCCTGCCCCGTCGGTGCGCTCACAATCGCTGCTCCCGACTGGAAGTTGCAGTTCAACCCCGAGAAGTGCATCATCTGCAAACTCTGTTTGAAGAGTTGCCCGATGCGTCTGTTCTCGGTTGAGTTTGCCGAGTAATCCGCACCGCAATATGTCGGACGGAAGATACATAAACCGAAACTATCGGCTCTGTCACACTACGGGTGGTCGGAGCCGTCGTTCGTTTTGTGCGAAATTCCGCAAGAGCGACTTGTGGATAGCTGTCGATGCCGAACACTACGACCCCAAAATGGAGAGTCGGGTGTTGAGCCTGTTGGGCGAAATGTGGCGCGAATTGGAGGAGTATATAGCTCGCAACCCCGAATTTCTGCCGGCCCTCGCACCTCTGCCCTATCGCGGAGGTTCGTCGATTGCCGAGAGTATGTGTCAGGCGGGCGAAGTGGCAGGTATCGGGCCTATGGGCGCTGTGGCGGGCGAGTTTGCCCGTCGCGTTGGCGAATGGTTGGCCGAGGAGTATGGCTGCCACGATGTGATTGTCGAAAATGGCGGCGACATCTACATCAAGAGTTCGACGGCGTGCGACATTGCCATTTTTGCGGGCGAGTCGCCTTTGTCGGAGCGAGTGGGCTTTCATATCCCAGCCGAGATGACTCCGCTGGGAGTGTGTACCTCGTCGGGAACGGTAGGCCCTTCGTTGAGCCTCGGACGAGGAGATGCAATGGCTATTGTGTGTCGCAACACCGCCGTTGCCGATGCGTTGGCAACCGCTTTTTGTAACCGCATACACACGCCTGACGATGTTGCAGAGGCGGTGAACGGCGCTTTGGCGGTGGAGGAGGTTATCGCAGCTTTGGCTATCAAGGGCGACAAGATGGCTGTGGCAGGCGACCTCGAAATGCGTATTTTCAAGAATAGATAAATATAAATCATTATTTTTCGTACCTTTGCGGGAAATAGTACAACCAAAACAAATGAAGACAAAAGTAGGAGTATTTTTCGGCGGACGCAGCGTCGAGCACGAAATCTCGGTTATCTCGGCCCTGCAAGCCATCAACGCAATCTCGAAAGAGCGTTACGATGTAATCCCCGTATATATATCCAAACAGGGCAAATTCTACACAGGAGAGGCTCTGTTGGAGCCCAAAAACTATAAAGACCTCGGCGCTCTCACACGTCGTTGCACCGAAGTCTATCTCCGCCCCGAGTATGGCAACGGCCGTCTTTACAAGGCGCAAAAGTCGCTGTTCGGCAAAGAGTATGTTGCCGAATTGGACGTTGTATTCCCCGTACTTCACGGCACCAATGGCGAGGACGGAAACTTCCAAGGATTGATTGAGCTCACAGGACTCCCCTATGTGGGTTGCAACACGCTGTCGAGCGCAAACGGAATGGATAAAATCACAATGAAGATGATTTTGCGCGAGAGCGGTATCCCCGTAATCGACTATGTTTGGTTCACCGACAAGCAGTGGGTCAAATCGCGCGAGGAGATGATTGCCTCGGTCGAGGAGAAAATCGGCTATCCCGCAATCGTGAAACCCGCAAACCTCGGTTCGAGCGTGGGTATCTCGCCCGCAGCCGACCGTGCAGCATTGGTTAAAGCGGTTGAGAACGCCAAACAATACACCACCCGCATCATAGTCGAGAAGATGGTTACCGAGCTCAAAGAGATTAACTGCTCGGTACTCGGTAGCAGCGACGAGTGCACCCCCTCGGTGTGCGAAGAGCCTGTTAAGAGTGGCGAAATTCTCTCGTACGAGGATAAGTATATGAGCGGAGGCAAGGGCACCGGCTCGAAGGGTATGCAAAGCACCCGTCGTCAAATCCCTGCCGACCTACCCGCCGAGACCACAGCACAAATTCAACACTTGGCGTGCGAGACATTCCGCGTGTTGTCGTGCGAGGGTGTGAGCCGTATCGACTTCATCATCGACGGCGCAACGGGCGAGGTGTTTGTCAATGAGATTAACGAGATTCCGGGCTCGCTGTCGTTCTACTTGTGGGAGGCAACGGGAGTCGGCTTCGAGAGCCTTACCGACCGCCTTATCGGTCAGGCTTTGCGTCGTAAACGCGAACTCAACCTCAAAACCGTAAGCTACGACCAAAATATTTTCAGCCTCGGAGGAGGTATCAAAGGCGGTATCAAAAAGTAATAACGAAAAACAAAAAAACGCGATATATGGAAACAGTTGTAAGCGGAATCCGCTCTACCGGTCAGCTCCACTTGGGTAACTACTTCGGAGCGTTGAAAAACTTTACCAAGATGCAACACGATGCTCGTTGCTTCTTCTTCATTGCCGACTATCACTCGCTAACCACTCACCCCGACCCCACAATTCTGCACGGCAACGTTCGCAACATTTTGTCGGAATATCTGGCTGCGGGCCTTGACCCCGAGGCGGCAACAATCTATATCCAAAGTGATGTTCCGCAGGTGACCGAGTTGTCTTTGTTGTTGAGTATGCACGCCTATGTGGGCGAGTTGGAGCGCACCGCATCGTTCAAAGATAAGATTCGCAAACAACCCCAAAATGTAAACGCAGGTCTGTTGTGCTACCCCGTATTGATGGCCGCCGACATTCTGTTGCACCGCGCCGACAAGGTGCCCGTAGGTAAGGACCAAGAGCAACACTTGGAGATGACTCGCGTTTATGCTCGTCGTTTCAACTCGATTTATGGCGTTGATTTCTTCCCCGAGAGCCAACCCTACAACTTCGGTCAAGAGTTGGTTAAGATTCCCGGATTGGACGGCTCGGGCAAGATGGGTAAGAGCGAGGGTAACGGTATCTTCCTTTCGGACAGCGACGCCGCTATTCGCAAAAAGGTTATGCGTGCTGTGAGCGACTCGGGTCCCACCGAGCCCAACCAACCTATGAGCGAGCCTATTGCCAACCTGTTCACGCTGTTGAAGGTTGTGTCGAGTGCCGACACAGTCGATTACTTCACCGAGAAGTACAACGCTTGCGAGATTCGCTATGGCGACCTCAAAAAGCAGTTGGCCGAGGATATCATCGCAACCGTAGCCCCCATTCGTGAGCGTATCGAGGAGATTAAGAGCAACGACAAATATCTGCACGATGTTGTAACAGCCGGTGCCGAGCGCGCTCGCGCAAGTGCAACCGAAACGCTGAAAGCCGTTCGCGAGATTATGGGTATCAAACCCTTCTAAACCAAACAATACCGATGGCTGCCGCACACCCCAAAGGCCCAACTCTGTGGGATAAGACCTATGCGCGATTTATCTCGATGTCGCGCCGTCTGACCGACCATCAGTTGATGATGGTTTTGGCCTGTGTTGTGGGTGTATGCGCCGCTTTGAGTGCCTATCTGTTGGAGGCTCTGTTGCACTATATCAAGGCGGGATTGGTCAGTTGGTTTCCCGATAGCGAGATGGGATTTTTGTACCTGTTCTACCCCACCATCGGTATCATCATTGCCAGCCTCTTTGTGAAATACATCGTTCGTGACGACATCTCGGAGGGTGTGACACGAGTGTTGGAGTCGATGTCGAGCCACAACTCACGCCTACGCCGCCACAATATGTGGACCTCGGTGGTGGGTAGTGGTATCACTATCGGATTTGGTGGTTCGGTAGGACCCGAGGCCCCGATTGTGCTTACGGGTGGTGCCATTGGCTCGAATGTGGGACGATTTGCCCGATTGAACTACAAGCAGACTACTCTGCTGCTGTGCTGTGGTGCGGGTGCTGCCGTAGCGGCAATCTTCAAAGCCCCTGTGGCGGGTATCGTCTTTGTGTTGGAGATTCTGATGTTCGACCTTACGAGCAACACCATTATTCCGCTGTTGCTGGCAACCGTTTCGGCAACCACTCTGTCGTTCTTCCTGAGGGGTTTCGACACCGTGTTGGCGGTCAATCTGACCGAGACATTTGAACTCCGAACAATACCGATGTATGTGGTGCTGGGTATTATGTGCGGCCTTGCGTCGTACTACTTCACGAGCGTCAAAGAGTGGATTGGCCGCTTCTTCGGCAAGTTCGATAAGCAGTATAAAAAGTGGATTGCGGGAGGTGTAATCCTCGGTGTGCTCATCTTCCTGTTCCCGACACTCTATGGCGAGGGTTACGAGTCTTTCACAAGCCTTATGCACGGCCGTACCGACAACCTATTGGATACATCGCCGTTCTACCCGTGGAGAGATAAAGCGTGGGTTATAGCATTGGTGTTGTTGGCGACAATGATGTTCAAGGTTGTGGCAACGATGACCACCACTGCTTCGGGCGGTATCGGCGGAACATTTGCGCCGTGTCTGTTTGTGGGCGCATATATGGGTGCTCTTATCGCATTCTCGTGCAATAACTTCCTCGGAATGGACCTGCCCATTATGTCGTTTACGTTGGTCGGTATGGCGGGCGTGATGGCGGGTGTGATGAACGCGCCGCTGACGGGTATCTTCCTTATTGCCGAGTTGAGTGGCGGCTATGGCCTTTTCATTCCACTGATGATTGTGTCGGCTGTGTCGTATGTAATAGACTACTACCTCGACCCCGACTCGATTTATACCAAACAGTTGCGTGAGCGCGGTCTGCTGCTTACGCACGACAAAGACTCGTCGGTTATGGTATTCCTGCACGTCGATGAGTTGATGGAGACCGACTTTCTGCAAATCAACACCTCATATACACTTGGCGACATCGTCAAGATAGTTCAAAAGGGTCGTCGCAACATCTTCCCCGTTGTCGATGACAACGAAAAACTGCTGGGCGTAGTGCAACTCGACGATATTCGTAACGATATGTTCAACCCGTCGAAATACGATACCCGCATTACGGAGTATATGACCCAACCACCCGATCGTATTCTGCCCAATGAGCAGACCGCCAGCGTGCTCAAAAGTTTCGAGGCCAATAGTACTTGGATGTTGCCCGTCGTGGATAAACACGGCAGATATATGGGTTTCATATCTAAATCGCGCATCCTCGCAGCCTACCGTCAGCAGTTGGTAAATATCACTCAATAGTATGACAATTGACGACATAGCCCTTACCCTTCATCGTGGGCTTGGTGCTATATCCATTGCCCGTTTGGTTGAGCTGTTCGGCTCGGCCTCGGAGGTCTATGCCGTTGGCGAAAACGCTCTTGTCGAGGCGGGTGTGAGACGAGATATTGCTCGCGACATCGCCCTGCGCCAAACACACCAAATGGCCGAACAGGAGGTCGCAACACTACAAAAACAATCTATCGGCTATACCGCTGTGGGGGATAAGGAGTACCCCCGAATGTTGTGCGACGTTCCCGACCGCCCGCACGTTCTGTACTATATGGGCAACATCGAATGTCTTAAGGGCCATACACTTGCCGTTGTCGGTACTCGCAATGCCTCGTCGTACGGAATGATTATGACCGACAAGCTGATTGAGTATCTTGCAAAACGCACACCCGAAGCCACGATTGTAAGCGGCTTGGCTTTCGGCACCGACTCCAACGCCCATCGCGCAGCCCTGCGCTATGGTATGACAACCGCCGCCGTTATCCCCGCCGTACTGCCCGCCATCGTACCCTCGGAGCATAGCGCACTTGCACGCGATATTCTCGATAAGGGAGGTGTCATTGTTTCGGAGTTCAACTCGATGTGTCGCCCCTCACGCAATAGTTTTGTTACACGCAATCGCATCATCGCAGGAGTGAGCGAAGGAACACTCGTTGTCGAGTCGAAAGCGAGTGGTGGCTCTATGAGTACCGCCGAATATACCGTTGGCTATAACCGCACTCTGCTGGCCCTGCCCGGCCGCGCCAACGACATCACCTCGGCAGGCACAAACCGATTGATTGTCAATCGTATGGCATCGGCTGTGTGCTCGGGCGAAGATATTGTCCGCGAAATGTATTGGGACGCCTCCGACCCGCAAATAGGCGTTCTTGATTTCGAAAAAGCCGAGCCCGACTCGACACAACAACGCGTACTGAATAATATGCCGACCAGCGACCCCGTTTCGATAGACACCTTGTGCGAAAGGTGCGGAATGAGTAAGGGCGAGTTGGCTACTCTACTTGTTGATATGGAGTTGGACGGCATTGTTCGTCGCCACCCGGGCGATTGTTATGTAAAAGTTTAGACGATATATGAAGATTTGCGATACACATAGCCATATCTTTGACGAGGCTTTCGATGGCGACCGCTCCGAGGTGGTACAGCGAGCTGTCGAGGGGGGCGTTGGCCGTATCATTCTACCCGCCATAGACTCCGACTCGCACGACAGACTATTGCAGACGCTTACGGAGTACCCCGACATCTGCGTTGGAGCTATGGGCGTTCACCCCACATCTATCACAGCCGACAACATCGACAAAGAGTTGGACCGAGCAGCACAGCTTCTCGACTGCGGCGTTGAGTGGAGAGCCATTGGCGAAATAGGCTTGGATTACTATTGGAGCACCGAGCACACCGAAAGCCAGCACCGCGCCTTTCGCACACAGCTCGATTGGGCGTTGAGTCGCAATCTTCCCGTCATTATTCACACCCGCTCGGCTTGGGACGATATGGCTGCACTATTGGAGGAGTTTTCGGGGCGAGGTTTGCGAGGTGTGATGCACGCTTTCTGCGGCTCGATAGAGCAATATCATCGCATCAAACGTGTGGGCGATTTTGTATTCGGCATTGGCGGTGTTGCAACCTACAAAAACGGAGGGGTGGCAGAACTTGTAGCTCAAATGTCACTCGACGACCTTGTGCTCGAAACCGATGCACCATACCTTACTCCCACGCCCTTCCGAGGAAAGCGCAACGAGCCGTCGTACATTATACACACCGCTCGTCGCGTTGCCGACCTTTTGGGCCTTCCGATTGACGAGGTTTGCAACACAACTTACACCAACGCCTGCCGCATATTCCGTCTCTAAATGAAGCCTCCCTGCCGACATACGTGGCTTGTTGGGTTGTTTCTGCTGATAAGCCTATGCGGCTTTGGACAAACGGTCGATAACGAGCACGACTTCTTGGAGTTGCACCCCGACGAAGAGATTGAAGCAAGCGATTACAACCTGTTCGAAATGCAACGCCGTTCATTGGTTGCTTACCAGCGAATTTCCGGAATGCACCTTCCCATTACATTTCACTTTCGGGGCGAACGTCAAAGACAAATCTACATCGGAGGAATGAACCTCGCTGACGGAATAACGACCACCTCGTTGAACTCCGACGCCCATCGTATGTACTATGCATACACGCCCGACACTTTGGCAATGACTCAAACTCTTTACGGACGCGAGCACCACTATCTCGACCCCTACACCTTTGACGGAGCAACCTTTGCGGTGCGGGCTTCGGGAATGGTTGGTATGTATTCGGGAGCCGCCTCTGTCAGTCACTCTCTTCGGAGCGAACACGGAACCTCGTATGATTTACGCATAAGACACCTATTTGGCCCAAGCATCTATAACTATGGGCTCCACAACCATCGCAGCTTTGCGTCGCTCGCCCTGCGTCGGGGAGCTTGGTCGGTGCTATTGGCGTCGTCGTCAGTGTCACGTCATCTGCAAACGGCCACCGTTGCCGAGTGCTATAAACTCTCGGGCAATCCTTTCTATAACTCCTCTTGCGGCCTTGACAATGGTAAGTTGCGTAACGCCTTTCAACAAAAAGAGTTGTTGCCCATAGCCGTTGTTTCGCGCAGTTGGCAACTCGACAAAACCCACATTTCGCTGTCAGCAACCTCCCGCTTGGGCTTCATCTCTCGCTCGGGGCTCAACTACTACGACGCAACCTCGCCCTATCCCGACCATTATGCCGCCCTGCCGAGTGGTGCGGGCTCCACGACACTTGCCGACCAACTACGCTCGGAGTGGCGACAGAATAACCCACATGTGACTGGCGTTGATTGGGACTTTCTGCGTGAACAAAACCGAGATGGCGTGGCTCGATATGTTGTCGCATCACGCATTGAACGAGTGGCAACGCTCAACCTTTCGAGCGTGGCAACACATCGTTTCAGCGACGCTACACAAGCGCAATTCGACCTCTCGTTTCGCTACGACAACTCGGCTATGTATAAACGGATTGACGACCTGCTTGGTGCCGTAGGCGCGCTCAATATCGACTACTACAACAGCGACTCCGAGCAAGGGTATATCGCCTTCAATAACGAGGAAAATCCCTATGTTTTGCTTCGTCAGGGTGACCGCACAGGCTACAACTACCACCTTGACCGATTGCAAGGGGCTGCAAATGCAACCCTCCGACACACTACGGGGTATTGGACTCTGACGAGCAGTTGCCACCTTGCCTTTCAAACTCTTTCGCGTCGTGGCTTGTGGCACAAGAGCACTCGAAGCGACTCCTATGGTCGCAGTCGTTGGCGAACATATCCCGATTGCGCCGCTCATTTCAACGCCACACGACAACAAGGCGGCTCCAAATTGAGCTTCAATGGCTGGGTGGCAACCGTCGCACCAACCTATCAACAACTATTCTTGTCGCCTCGCTCCTCGTCAGCTATGGTCGCAACCAAGGCTATACCGATGCGATACGGAGCCTCGGCAACATTATCCATATCGAGCGATATTGTTTCGGCAATGGGCTCTGTTTATGTCCACCGTCTGCGAGGCGATTTTCAGACATCGAGTTACTACGACCACGTTGTTGGCAACTATCTGAACTGCGAACTGTATGATATTAACACCTTTACGATGGGTGCCGATATGGGTCTTGATATTCACGTCGCCCACTCCCATACGCTCACAACCGCCATCGCTTGGTACTACGACAGCTACACCTCCAATCCGCATAGCAACCTCTATGATGACTGCACGGGAGGGCTATTGGCCCGAGGGTTGAAAGTCGAGTTGCGAGGTATGCACCCCGCCCGAACACCCTCGTTTGTGGCCATTCTCGGCTATAACGGTTGGCTACCGCACAATTTTCTACTTTCGGCCGAACTGATATATCTCGATGGTCGCTACATTGCTCCCGAGCCCATATATCGTATGGAGCACGTTACTCGCCTCTGCACGACTGACGAACACCATAACGCACTTACACACCAAAATCGTCTTGGTGGAGCGCTCTTTCTGGACGCTCGTGTGGGTAAAATGTTCTACTTTGGACACCACTCACTGATGATTTCGCTCTCGGCACAAGCGCACCTTGCGGGCGACAAAACGCGATATGCCTATGAGCAACGCCGTCTGCAAATCGAGCCTGACACCCACACCTATCGCCAAGCTCCGCTCAAATACACCAACAGCTATCCCGTCTCGGCAATGCTGTCGATTTCCTATACCTTATAAATAAAAAGAGGTCGCCCTTCGCATTGGGGCGACCTCTCTGTCTTTGACGGACGATATTCTACAACTCCGAGCCTTCGGGGCGAACGATACGCAACAAGGTCTTGGAGCGTTGTACCATAACCTCGCCCTTACGGATATAGCGATCCAGCAGTTCGGGTGTGTAGCCACGAATTGTCAGCAACTCCATACCCTCGGCGTGAGCAACCGTAAATCCATAGCGCGCAAACTCCTCGATAACACGGGGCAGGTGGCGCGAAGTATCAACACAGATGCTCATCTTGATAGCCGACGTCTCAATCAGATTGACTTTGATGTTGTAGTCTTCGAGAATGGTAAAAATCTTCGCCAAACGCTCCTCCAACACAAACGAGAAGTCGTTGGGCTGGATAGTCATCACAACCTGTTTGCGTTTGAGAATACGGATAGGAATCTCGACTGGACGCTCGATAACGTTTTTGATGACGGTACCCGGCGCAAACTTGTCGCCGAAGGGGCGAACATAGAGCGGAATATCGCTGTTTTGCAACGGTTTGATGGTTTTGGGGTGGATAATCTGCGCACCACTATAAGCCAACTCGATAGCATCGAGGTATGTCAATTCGGGGATATATTGTGCGTCCGAGAAGATTTTGGGGTCGGCATTCAACACACCAATCACATCTTTCCAGATAGCAAGGCTCTCGGCACCCAGCACCGAAGCCACAACCGCAGCCGAGTAGTCCGAACCCTCACGACCGAGAGTTGTTGTTTCGCCTGTGGGGGTTGCTCCGATAAAGCCTTGACCGATATAAATCTTCTCGTCGGCCTCGTTTACAGCGCGCTCCAAGAGGCGTTTGGTTGCAAACAAATCGACATTGGCATATTTGAAGTTACCGTCGGTAACAAATGTGCGGCGCATATCAATCCACTTATTTGCCACACCCTCGGCACGAAGGAACTCCGAGATGATGGTTGTCGAAATCAACTCGCCATAGCTTACAACGGCATCATACCAGCACTCCCACTCACGGCTCGAAGGCACACCCGTTTTAACTGTTTCGGTCAGTTCGTCAAACAGCGCACGAACAGCGGCGGGCACAACACCTGCACCAAACAGGTCGTCCATAATAACGGCGTGATTAGCCTCAATCTCGGCCACAGCTTTCACCGCCTCGTCGCTCTCGCCTTTATAGAATAGGTCGAGGACATTCTCCAACGCATTGGTGGTCTTGCCCATCGCCGAAATAATGATAAAAAGCTCGCTTTGATCCTCGATAATATATTTGAGGTTGCGTACTCCCTCTGCCGAGCGGACCGAGGCTCCGCCAAATTTGTAAACCTTCATTTTTTGTTTTGGGTTTTATTATTTTACTTTATTGAATTTGCTATTGGTATTCCACAACAGGAACGAGTAGATGTCGGCCGCCTCGTCGATGCGTTTCGAGGTCGGTTTGCCCGCACCGTGACCCGCATTTGTGTCGATGCGGATAAGTGTCGGAGCATCACAACCTTGCGCTGCTTGCAGGCGTGCTGCAAATTTGAACGAATGGGCGGGCACCACTCGGTCGTCATGGTCAGCGGTTGTCACAAGTGTTGCGGGATAGCACACGCCATCGCGGATATTGTGCAGTGGCGAGTAGGCGTATATTGTGTGGAATTGCTCCTCGTTCTCGCTCGAACCATACTCGACAACCCAGCCCCAGCCTACGGTGAACAGGTGGTAGCGCAACATATCCATAACACCCACAGCTGGCAGTGCTACGGCGAACAAATCGGGGCGTTGTGTCATACAGGCTCCCACCAACAGACCGCCATTCGAGCCACCCGCAATAGCCAACTTCTCGGCCGAGGTGTATTCGCCAGCAATAAGGTACTCGGCAGCGGCGATAAAGTCGTCAAACACATTCTGCTTGTTGGCAAGCATTCCTCCTTTGTGCCACTCCTCGCCATACTCGTTTCCGCCACGCAGATTGACCTCGACGTGAATACCGCCCTGCTCCATAAACATAATGGTTGCGGGGGCGAAACGGGGTGTGCGATTGATACTGAAACCGCCATAGCCATACAGATAGGTCGGATTATCGCCATTGCGACGCATACCCTTCTTGTACGAAACAAACATCGGCACGCGCGTACCATCTTTGGACTCGAAGAAAATCTGCTCGGTAGTGAAGTCCGACGGCTCGAAGTTCACTTGTGCGGGGAATACCTCCGACGATGTTCCGTCTTGCAAATTGAGAGCATAGACGGTCGAGGGTTGAGTGTATGAAGTGACAGTATAATAGACCGTTGTATCGCTCATCTTGCCATCGAAACCGTCGGCCGACACAAAGCCGTCGAGGTTGATGTCGCGCAATTTGGCTCCCGACAGGTCGTATTGTTCGATGTGCGAACTTGCATCTTTGAGGTAGCGCGCAACAAAACCGCCACCCACAGCCGACACTCCCTCCAACATTGCATCTTCGCGGCACGGCAACACGTCGCGCACAATCGCTCCCGAAGCAAGGTTTACCTCGACCAGACGACGATTGGGTGCATCTTGGTTGGTCAGCACATAGGCGGTATCGCCCTCGGCATAAACCACCTCGTACTCCCATTTGAAGTCGGCAAAAAGGGTTCTCATCGGGCTCTTGTTGTCGGCCGCTTTGCGATAGAGCAGTTCGGTGCCATAGGTACCCTCGGAGCCATACACAAACAGCCATTTGCCGTCCGACGAGCATTGAGCCGAGAAGTAGCGCAAGGGGTGTGCCTTATCCTCATATATAAGTTTGTCGTAGCGTTGCGAGTTGCCGAGGCGGTGATAATAGACCTTCTGACCACGACTTTGCTCGCTCAACTCGCCACCCTTCGAGGGCGCATCGTAGGCACTATAATAGAATCCGCGCGAGTCGGGGCTCCACACTGCGCCCGAGAACTTCACATTGCGGATAACATCTCGCAAATCACGACCCGTAGCCACCTCACGAACACGAATCTCAACCCAATCGGAGCCCGCCTTCGAGATGGCATAACCCACATACTTGCCATTTTTGGAGTACGATACGTCGTTCAATGCGGTGGTTCCCTCGTCACTCAAAGTGTTGGGGTCCAACAGCACCTCGCCCTCCTCGTCAAGACTCTCGGAGCGATACAACACCGATTGGTTTTGCAATCCGTTGTTACGGAAGACGAGCCAATAATCTCCAACTCGTGTGGGCATACCCGTTTTGGGGTAGTTCCACAGCTGGGTCAGGCGTTCACGTACCTCGCCTCGGAATGGGATTTGTTGGAGGTAATCGAAGGTTACTGTGTTTTGTGCTTTCACCCAATTAGCCGTTGCCTCGGAGTTGTCGTCCTCCAACCAGCGATAGGGGTCGGCAACCTCCACTCCGAAGTAGTTGTCCGAAACCTCCACCTTGGCTGTTTCGGGATATGGCAGCATACGAATTTCCATTGTGTTACAAGCAGACAGGGCGACCAACATCAGCACAGCGGACATCAATCGACCGAGATATGTATATTGTTTTCTCATTTTGCGTGGGTTTATGGCGCAAATGTACGAAACAATTTGTTAGTTATTGCACATTATCACTCAAAATTATACCTTTGCAGAGAGTGCTTTGGGGTTGATAATCGCACCTTTGCAAAAATATTAACACCCGCCGGCGCTTTTGCCGAAAATTTTATGATTTATCGATTTGACACACTCACCTCGACCAATGACGAGGCTCGCAATCCGCGCTACAAGCACGGCGACATCATCGTTGCCGACTATCAGACCGCAGGACGAGGACAACGAGGAAATAGTTGGTCGAGCAATGCGGGGCAGAATTTGATGTTCAGCATAGTGCTTCAACCCGAGGATTTGCGCGCATCGCATCAGTTCTCGATGTTGGAGTGTGTGGCGTTGGCCCTGACCGACACATTCGAGGTGTTCGGCATTGCAACCTCAATCAAATGGACCAACGATATATATGTGGGCGACCGCAAAATGGTGGGGGTGCTGATTGAAAACTCACTTGCCGATGGCTATGTGTCGCGCTCGATTGTGGGCATCGGTATCAATGTCAATCAAACCGAGTTCGACCCTTCGTTACCCAACCCGACGTCGATGGCTGCCGAGTGCGGACAAACGTTTGCGTGCGACGAGGTATTGGACAAGTTCTATGAGTGCCTAACACTCCGACTCAAAAGCCTTAACACCGAGGACATTCACAACGAATACTGTTCAAGGCTCTATCGCAAAGGGGTGGAGGCGGAGTATGCGCTACCCGACGGCACTCGGTTTCGAGGTCGCATCTGCGATGTTGAGCCAACGGGCGCACTGCTTGTCGATACCGCCGAGGGCGTGCGTCGCTTTCTGTTCAAAGAGGTTGCCTTTGTAATCTAACCCCACAGGCTTATTGTTCCGATATTGAGCATCGACACCACATCGCTGACGGTGGTGTTGTAACTCATTGCGCGGAATGGGCCCGACTTGGCTTCGGGGCGAACACGCAGAATATCGGCGGTGCATCTTTCGGGCATTGTGCTCGACATATCAAACAGCAATCGTGCATAACGCTCCTCGGGCAGCTCCTCAACCGACGAGGGGAACAACAGGCTGCACTCTTCGGCTGTCTTTACAAGGTTGATATTTACCAACTGAACACCACCATCGAGCGTCGCAAGCCCTTTGATACGATTGGCAATACCGCGTAGTTGGTCGTCGGTTGCATCGGTAGCCTCTCCGTCGCTGATATTGAAGATGGTGGGCGGATAACATTGACGATAGCTCTCGGAGTTGCACCACTGCTCGACCATATTGTAGGCGCGGCTCAACGCCTCGTACATCGGCGTCATACCCGCAGCCACGGGCTCAATCCAACGATTATTATTGGTCGAAGTTATGAGTATTTCGCCCTCGGGAGTTTTCCTCTCGCGCAGTATGGTCTGCATCGGAACGTCGCGTGCTGCAAGTTCCGAAGGCAAAGCAAAGCCGTCTGTCGCAAGCAAGTTGCAAATACCCCGACCCGAATATCCCAATACAGCAATATGGTAGTAATCATAGACTCCCGTACTACGACGACAGCGGTCGATTAGTTCGTCAATAAGGGAGTTTGTTGCCGCCGCCAACGCCTCGGCTTTGGTCTGCCTTCGGCCGTCATAGATAGTCTGCTCGGACATCGAGCCCGATTGGTCCAAAAGAAAGACAAATGCAGTCGGAGTCTTTCGTGTTATGGGTGTTGTATAGTTCTGTTTCATTTTACCACAAAGCCTTTGTTGTCAATAACATAAGTCATTCCGTCGCGCACGACTCTCGACACTCTCTCGTCGAACGACGAAGCCTCGTCCCACTCCGAGGCGATAACCTCTCGGCCGTCGCTTGCAAGGAATCCGCAACGCCCCTCTTCGACCATCGGAAAGAGCCCATCACTCGCCTCGCCTATCCACTCGTAACTCTGACGAGTTAGTCGCACTCCTTCGCGGTCATACATATTCCACTCGCCATCGCGCATTGCCACGCACACGCCCGTCATATCGTCCCACACCAACTCTTCGTAGCGGGGCTCCAACACGAATGCGCCACACTTGTCGATAAGTCCTCTGCCGCTCTCTGCCTCAACCTCGGCACGACCCTCACGAAGAGGCTCGCCCGACAACAATTTTACGCTATTGAGTAGCAGACCATCGGTGGTTGTATAGGTTGCTTCGGTTGGGGTTTGAGTGAAGATAACACCTTCACGCTCAATACGTCGGGGTGTCGGGTCGGAGGTTTTACACAGTGTTTCGGCAACAACATTTTCGAGGCGCGATGCGGGCATACAAGCCGCTTTATTCACTCGCTCGACAAGCATAACACTTGCCTGCGACGCCACTCCGCGATTATCAAAGAGGGTCATCTCACCCTCTCGCAACTCTGCCGTCAGCCTATTTGTCGCCTCCGAAGCAGTGTGTTCGATATAGAGAGTGCGGAGGTGGGCATCGTCGGCGGCAGCGCACACCAATAGTTTGGCACGCCCTTCGTGCTCAATCTCCACGAGTATAAAACCTTTGTTAAATCTTGCCAGCGGACGACCGTGAAAATCCGTTTTGGGAGTAATTTCACGCAATGTGGCAAACAAAGAGTCGGCATGTGACACCGACTCGACAATCTGTTTGATTGAACGAATCATTATGTTTCCCTGTTTTATGCAAAATTGCATAAAATCCTACCGAAAAGCAAAATTCTTCGGATTTGTGCTACACTTAAAGCTTATAAAATGTGTTATTCAGGCGACCAAACCAGCCTCTTTCGCGGCGGACAACATCGTCCCAGACGGCCGCTTCAACCACTTTTTCGCCACATCGCAAACCCCAGCGCAAGCCGACATTAAAACTCTCGGCAGCAGCAGGAGGCGTTACACTATGGGCAAAAATCTCTGCCATATTTTCGATTTCGGCAAACGGTTCGCAGAGCACACCGCACAGGGTATAGGCTCGGGCCTCACCACTCTCGGCAAGCCTACACGCCAACTCTCTCGCACGCCTACGAACATCGGTGATAAAGTGTTCCGACAGAAACGGTAGTTCATCGGCGGTCTTCCACGCAGGCTCCACAGCAAGTGCGTGCAGATTTACACTCAACAACGCAATAGCCCAATCGTCAATATGCCGATTATCCATCTTTGCATCTCGGTCGGGGTGGTTATACTCCGCCCGACCTATCTCGACGCGCTGTTCGGTCAGGTTGGGCAGATAGGCTGCGTCAAAGTCTATCAATCGTAACCCTTCGGGCGTTACCACAATGTTATCGGGCGACAAATCGCCGTGCGCCCAATCTTGGCCTATAAGCCACTCGGCCATTGCGTCAAACTCGTCAGCCAAACTGCGCAAGCCCTCGCGGTCGCCCTCACGACAAAGTTCTGCCACTCGCTCTTCGAGCGTTACACCCACAAGTTGTGGCATAACAAGCACATCGACCTCGACAGGCCCTTCGGCAACAACCGTCAGCGCGTCCTCGAAGTACTCTCCCACGCATCCATACGGAGCAACATCTCGCAAAGCACG
The DNA here is from genome assembly GCA_015060105.1 of Rikenellaceae bacterium. Classification (GTDB taxonomy): domain Bacteria; phylum Bacteroidota; class Bacteroidia; order Bacteroidales; family Rikenellaceae; genus UBA940. The sequence continues at coordinate 25,262 of SUZD01000005.1, forward strand.
GTACACCTCACGGCGACGAGCAGACAAGTGGCGGTAACACTTTACAATAAATGGTTGATGTTCGGCTGTTTCGGCAGCAAATAGTACCGACGCACCTCCCGAAAAATAGTCAAGACCGCCATCTGCGGTCTTGACAAGAGATAATCTCTCGGAGCAGACACCTGTCTGCAATCCGAGTTCGAGCGACGCTGCGAACTCTCGTATATAGGGAGCACGCATCGGACTTCGCGTTTATTTATTCATAACTGTATTCTGGCGGCTGATACTCTCGATATGTATCGCTTCGAGCACGGTTTTGAGGAACTCCTCGCTCAAATTATACTTCGAGGCTTGCGACAAAATGCGGTCACGAATTGCGCCCCAGCGATTGCTTTGGAGAATAGCCACGTTGTTCTCTTTCTTGACGGTACCAATCTTCTCGCAGATGTCCATACGGCGACCGAGCAACTCGAACAACTCCGAGTCAATCTGGTCAATCTCGTCACGATAGAGGTTGAGCGACTTTTGGAACTCGGGGCAATCGGCAGTCGCTTTACGCCAATTCACATTGCGCACCATTTGCTCCAACGCCTCGGGTTCGAGTTGTTGTTTGGCATCGCTCCACGCCTTATCGGGACAGATATGGCTCTCGATGATAAGTCCGTCGTAGCGCAAATCGGCAGCGGTTTGCGAAATCTCGGCCAAGTAGTCACGGCAACCGCAAATGTGCGAGGGGTCACAAATCATCATCATCTCGGGGAAGCGGCTACGCATTTCGAGAATCATATGCCACATCGGCGCATTACGATACTTGCTATGACCGAAGTACGAGAATCCTCGGTGAATGAGTCCAATGTTTTCCTCGGGGATACCGACATTCACAAAGCGCGAAACGGCACCGGCCCAGAGTGCAATGTCGGGGTTCATCGGGTTTTTGATAAGGATTTTGACATCGGTACCTTTCACTGCATCGGCAACCTCTTGCACGGCAAAAGGCGATACGGTGGTACGGGCTCCAAGCCACAAAATATCGACGCCAAATTCGAGAGCACTCTCGACGTGTTTCTTCGAAGCTACCTCGGTTGCAATGGGGAGTCCCGTCAAGCGTTTAGCCTCGGACAGCCAAGCAAGACCCGGAAGACCGATACCCTCAAATGTGCCGGGTTGTGTTCGGGGTTTCCAGATACCTGCGCGAAGTACATCAACAACGCCTGTTGCCGCCAAGCGCACACATGTGTCAAGGGTTTGTTCTCGGGTCTCGGCACTACAAGGGCCCGAGATTATAAGGGGGCGTTTTGCTCCCAATGTGAAACTACTCATAGTTGTATTGTTTACTTCAATATTCGTTTGATGCTGTTTGCTTTATTCATTGCCTCACGCAAGCCCTCGCTATCATCTCGTTCAATCATTCTGCGCATAATTTGGAGTTGATGGATATGCTCGCGAAGAACATCGAGGACATTGTACTTGTTCTCCAACAGAATGGGAATCCAAGTGTCTGCCGACGACTTTGCCAAACGAACGGTGCTCTCGAAACCACCACCCGCCAAGTCGAAGATATGCTCCTCCTCGCGCTCTTTTTCCAATACGGTAAGTGCAAGTGCAAACGATGTAATGTGGGAGATGTGCGACACATACGCAGTGTGTGTATCATGCTCCTCGGCGCCCATATCAATAATTTTCATTCCGAGCGTGGTGTAGATATTCTCGACAACCTTAACTGCATCTTCGGCCGATTGAGCACGCTCGCAGAAGACCACAACGCGACCCGTAAAGGCCTCCTTCTCGGCCGCCTCGGGTCCACTATGCTCGGTACCCCACATGGGATGCGTTGCTACAAAACGGGCGCGATTGCGGTGTTGGCTTATCAACTCGCACAACTCGCCTTTGGTCGAACCCATATCAATCACCACCTGATTGTCGCCGATGCGATTGAGTAGTTTGGTGACGATTGCGGGGATTGTATTAACGGGTGTAGCAACGGCTATAAGGTCACATTCGGCTGCGGCCCTGTCCAACGAGATAATCTCATCGACAAGGCCCAGCTCCAATGCTTTTTTGGCGTGCTGTTCGGAGCTCTCGACACCCATCACACAATCCGCCAGCCCAAAGCGTTTGAGCGCAAGGGCAAACGAACCACCAATAAGACCGATTCCGACAACAGCAACTTTCATATTATCTCTCCTCTTTTGAGATTACTTTTTGAGTTGTGCTTTAATCTTGCCAGCTGCCTTTGCCAGCAACTCGGCAGTTACGCACAACGAGATACGGATATTGCGAGTACCCTCGCTACCGAAGATACCGCCCGGGGTTACGAATACATCGCACTCTGCCAATACTTTATCCGAGAATGCGAAGCAATCACCCTCAAACCACTCGGGAACCTCGGCCCAGATGAACAGACCGGCTTGACCCTTGATGTATTTACATCCGAGAGCGTCCAACAACTCGTAACCATATTTCTCGCGCTCGTAGTAAGTTTTGTTCAACTCCGAGAACCACTCGTCGCCAAGACCGAGAGCCTCAACCGAAGCGGCTTGCAGAGGATAGAACATACCCGAGTCCATATTGCTCTTGAAGCGGAGAATGTCGCTAATCCAGTCGGCACGACCTACAACAACACCCACACGCCAACCTGCCATGCTGTGGCCCTTGCTGAGCGAGTTCATCTCCAACGCAACATCTTTGGCTCCCTCGATGTCGAGGATACTCAAATATTGGTTGTTACGCACGAAGCTGTAAGGGTTGTCGTGGATAAGCATAATGTTGTGTTTGCCTGCGAACTCAACGAGTTTCTCGAACAACTCGCGGGTTGCGTGTGTACCTGTCGGCATATTGGGGTAGTTGACAAACATAAGTTTCACACCGTCCAAGCCGGCCTTCTCAATCTCCTCGAAGTCGGGCATATAGCCATTCTCCTTTTTGAGTTTGTAATCAACGGGGATACCGCCTGCAAGGGTTACACCCGAACGATAGGTGGGGTATCCGGGGTTGGGGATAAGGGCTTTGTCGCCTTTGCTCAAATAGGTCATACAGATATGTACGATACCCTCTTTGGAGCCAAGCAACGGAAGCACCTCGCTTTTGGGGTCGAGGGTTACATTGTACCATTTCTTGTACCAATCAGCAAAGGCACCACGCAACAATGCGGTACCATTGTAGGGTTGGTAAGCGTGTACCTCGGGGCGTGCCGCCTCTTTTGCCAAACGCTCGATTACAACGTCAGCAGGGGGCATATCGGGGCTTCCGATACCGAGTGCCACGATGTCGCGGCCTTGCTCGCGGAGTTCTGCGATTTCGCGGTTCTTCTTCGAGAAGTAATACTCCTTAATCGAGTCGAGTCTGTCAGCAGGTGTGATTTGCACTTTTGCCATAATTGTTTGTTTTAGTTGTTAGTATATATTGCGTTAATTCAATCCGTTGTGATATACTCCGTAAACGTGTACCTCCTCGGTTGCTGCTTGCAGGCGTTCGAGGTTGGAGAAGTAGAGGTCGAGGTTGTCGAACTCCAAATCGACGTGGAACATATAGTGCCAGGGCTCCGAGGGCACGGGGTACGATTGCAACTTGGTCATATTGACATCGGCAAAGGTTTGAAGTGCTTCGAGCAGTGCGCCGGGTTTATCGACGGTCTTGAAGTACAACGACGCTTTGTTGGCATCGGGAGCCATCTTGCCGTCGCGGCGTTTGAGCACCACGAAACGAGTATAGTTATTTTTGATGGTATTGATTTCGGGGGCAATAATTTCGAGGCCGTACAACTTGGCAGCCAGCTCACTTGCAATGGCGGCTTTGTGGGGGTTGCCCTCGGCGGCGATGCGCTTTGCCGATACGGCGGTATCTTCGCTCTCAACCAATCGCCACGAGGGGTGGGTATCGAGATAATCGACGCACTGCAACAGAGCCATCGGGTGCGACTCGACCTCGGTAATCTGGTCGATAGTGGTACCCGGAATGACCATCAGGTTTTGTTGAATGGGGAGATACACCTCGCCACTGACCTGTACGTCCTCGTCTTGAAGTATTCCGTAGTTGGCGATAATCGAGCCTGCTATCGAGTTCTCGACGGCCATAACGCCAAAATCGGATTCGCCACTCTTGACCTTGCGAGCCACCTCGCGGAAGGTGTCACAAGGGGTGGTGATGATATTGGTGCCGAAGAAGCGGTGTGCCACAATTTGATGAAAACACCCTTCGTAACCTTGAATTGCTATATTTAGTTTTTGAGTTATCATATTCTAAAAAAATCCCAACCTTACGTTTTGTATGGTCGGGATTGTTCTCTATTTGTCTATTCACCTATCAGCATACTCCTACCCGACCGCTCTCGCAGTAATAATAAAAGTATGCATAAAATGGCGAATGTGTCATAGTAGCCCTCTCGTCTTTCGGTTTATCTCTCTGAAACCCCAAGCGAGTCTTGTTTCTCGGAGTTTGTTTGGCAAATTTATGTAATTTTTCTTTATGGTGTACTCCAAAAGCCAACTTTTTTACATTCTTGCCACAAAAATCAGATGTCGATGTCCTTGATAGCGCGACCTCGGCAGACAAAATTGGGGTTCAACAGCGACTCCTTGTTGTAGGCGAATTTCGCCATATCGGGGAGCGCTTTGGTCACACCTCCCGCCTCGCTCAAAATAACCTCGCCTGCGGCTGTATCCCACTCATAAGTGTTGCTTGTGCGGGGATAGTAATCAATCGAGCCCTCGGCCAACAGACAGAACTTGTAGGAACTACCCTGCTCGACAAGTTCTGCATCGGGATAGAGTTTGCGGAAACTCTCGATGCGTTCGAAGGTCGCCTCGTTGTTGTGCGAACGGCTGATTGCTATTTTAAGCGGAGAGTTCGCCTCGGGGAACAGTGGCAACTCTTTGGCGCCCTCGTATATCTCACGATAGGTCAATGCGCTCTCGTGGTCGGGGGCGATATCCTCGCGCACAAACGAGCCAAAACCCTTCTCGGAGAAGTACAACTTGCGGAAGTAGGGAACGTAGATGATACCCATCACGGGGCGGTTGTCCGAGATGAGTGCGATGTTTACGGTAAACTCGTTGTTGCCTTTGATAAACTCGCGTGTGCCATCGAGCGGGTCCACCATCCAGAACAAGTCCCAACCCTTGCGCTCGAAGTACTGCATCTCGCGTCCCTCCTCGCTCAAAATGGGCATACGGGTTTGCGACAAGTGGGCTTTGATGACTTCGTGGGCGCGACGGTCCGCCAACGTGATAGGCGATTGGTCGGCCTTGTAATCGACCTGATAGTTGGTCTTGTCGGGATATACATCAAGAATTGCTGCGCCAGCACGAATAGCGGCATTGACTGCTCGGGGCAGGAAAAACTCGCGTTGTTGTGTTGTGATTATTACTCCCATTGTGTTGTGTATTTTTATTTACTCTCTTTTTCGAAACAGATGATACGGCCGTCGAAGGTGTACTGTTTGACAACCATCGGGCCACGATAGCGTTTACCCTTCGAGTCAATCCACGCACCTCGGGGCAGACGCACCGTGCGCGACGTACCCTCGGTGATGGGTGCGATGAGATAACGCTCTCCCAATATATATTGGTCCTCGCAATCGCCAAAACCATAGCCCGGATACTCGTATTCGAGGTGGCGCACCATAGGCTCGGCGGTCTTTGCTCCCTCGACTGCAACGCTACGCAAGTGCTCTCCAATGCGACCTCGCAACTCCACATTACGCATAAACTCCTCGTAGTAGTCCGACTCGGTGAGTCGCCACGGAGCAAACGGTATGCGCGCGATGGGCATCATCAACGCCTGTTGAAGCTGGCGAAGTTTGGTCTGCTCGTCAGCCTCGTCAAGGTCTATGTCGATTGCGGGGGCGGCATAGGGCGCCGATGCACTAAACATTCCCGAGATGAGCATCGAACGAACGGGATTATCCACTCCAAAGGTTATCTTGCTCGGGAAGTATTGTTGTTGGTAGATTGTCGAAGTCGCAAAGTCTATCAAATCGTAGTTCTCACCCAAACGATACCACTCCTCAACATACTCCTGCGGGAGATAGGATTGTTCGGGATGTATTTTTTTGGAATCATACAACTCGTCAATGTCGAATCGGAAACCATCAATGCCATAGTCGGCAATCAGTGCATCAAGACGTTGTTTGAGGTGGCCATACACCTCGGGTTTGCGAATATCAAACACGCTGTATATCACCCACTCGTGTTGGGCTACTAAGTGTTCGTACGTCAGGGCTTGCTTTTTATGGGCAATATAGGCTCCGCGTCCCGAAAGCGTACAGTAGGGCGAAATGTTGAGCATAACCTTGAAACCCAACTTGTGCAGTTGGTCGATTGTTGCTCGCGGATCGGGGTAGATGTTGCGGTCGAAATCGAAAAAGCCGTCCATAGGCGACCAACCGTCGGCAAGCACCACGATACCCTCTTTGATGCCACACTCCTTGATACGCTCGACATACTCCACCACGCTCTCGGCGCTCTGCATATATCCGAGTTCATATTCGGTCTCGATAATGGGCAGGGCGTAGATGTCGGTCGAACGCTCTTTGATTGTTGGCGGGTTGTGTTTGTGTCGGCTCACCAAGTAGGCGTCACGCAGGGTGCGACCACCTTTTTGTACCTCTATTTTCTCGCCCTCGGCGGTGATGTTAAGAGTCGAGCCATCGAACGAAATCATCATCGGCAAGTCGTTGTAGATATAGCGACCTTTCGACGAAATCATCATAAGGGTGACCAGCTCTTGTGGCTCCTGACCTTGTGCCAAGACAACGGGGGTCGGCTCGTTTTGTGCATCGCCCATGTGGAAACCCCACCATCGTTCGCCACGAGACACACTTATTCGAGAGGTTGAGGGCTCCTCGGCCGATGCAAAAACAACGGCAGAGAGGGTCATAACAAGGGTTAAGGTTAGTTTAAGGCTCTTTATGATGTGCATTACGGGTATCTTGTTTCTGTTTGTACTCAAATAACGTTACGAAGATACGGAAAATTTTTCATTTACTCACACTTTTTTTGCCCAACCACACAACAAAAATCGAGAGCCACACCCAACGCCAACGACTTGGTGAACCCGCCTCGCGTCCAAACCCTCGTGCAAGCACCGCCAAGCACACTCCACCCAGCACCACAAGCACCATCGCGCCTATCACAATGTCGCTATATTCGGCAGGCGCAAAAACCAATAACAACACCCCCGCACAGAGTAAAAACCACACCCCGACACCAATCGGCAACACACTACTATACAAACGGTTACGCCCGACTGCAATCGCAAGATGTGTGACCACAGCGCCTCGATGTCGCAACGTTTTGACACACCCTTTGGGGGCAACTGAGGCAAAGCCCCCGAGCGACAACACCGCATCGCCGTCCATCAGCGCAACGCCCTCGGCTCCCAGTCCCACCATTTGCCACAACTCGGCAGCCCTTCCTGCGACACTTTCCGACACCAACAACGGAGCCGTAACCACCGTTGCCGACTGCTCGACCATTCGCCACACCAGCACCCGCAAAGCGTCGCCCCGAAGCCACACCCCGACGGAGAGAGGCACCACCAAATCATAGGAGCGAACGGCAAGCGCACTATCAAAGCGTTCGGCCGCAGTGGGGGCAATGGTATCGACCACCACAAGCCGACGAAAACGGTTTTCGCGCGAGCGGTACAGGCGTCGGGAGGAGCGTTGCAGTTGTGGCTCAATGACGGGCGCACCCACATCTATCATCGAGTAACGGCGGAGAAGCAAACGAAGCTCTTTACACTCCGAAACATCGCCCGCAACCACCACCTCGTAGCGCAAATAGTCGAGCGAGAGTAGTGCCTCGATGCGCTCCGAGCAGTCGAAATCGACCAACAGCGACACCCCCGCCTCGGCCAAAGGGTCGCTACCAGAGAGTGTCCACAATGCTGCCAATCGTCGGGAGTGGCTATCGCGTACAACAACCCATCGACGCCACACACCCCACCCTACTGCTGCGGCAACAACCACACAACACAACGCAAAATAGAGGTAAACAAGAGTCATACGGCAGAAAAAGTTGGAGTATCAAGCCTCCGTTTATACGAAGCACACAATCCCGAAGCAAAATCACACAAAGCGGGCGAACTCTCGACCTCGCACAAGCGCTCCAACATCGAAGCCGAATAGCCCTCAACCACCAACAATCGGTACAATCGTCGTCGGGCCGAAACGTCGAGCCCCGATACAGCACGCGACACCGACACTCGTGGCAAAGGTGCGTGCAAAACGGCAAGGGTATAGAGTGCCTCCAACAGCAAAAAATCGTCACGCGTATCGACCAAAAACAGAACATCGCCAACCGCCCTCTCGTCACGAAAACGGCGCACGGCAGCCAGCCCCAAGCGCACCACCGACGACTCCGACGAACGCAACGCCGAGCGATAGTCCGTTGCTCCGGGGCGACGAGAACGAAGTTCCAAAACGAGCGACAACATAGTGATATTCAAACCCTTGTGTACGACCGCACGCATCACCGCCCGTTCATCGACAAGTTGCGCAACGGCTACCGCAGTCAGCACCCGACCAAACGTTGTTGCTGGGTATGTGGGGTGTAAATCGACTTCGAGTGTCGCTTGTGCCGCCTCGAAGGCGCACACCGCACGTCGGCACAACGGACCATAAAGAGTTCGTTGGCGTACATACTCATCGAGCTCCAACTCCTGCGCCATCTGTTGCGCTCGACGGGGAGCATACCCCGAAGCCATAGAACAGACCGAGTGCAGAAGCGAGAAAGCCGACGACGGCGAGGATATGGCGGTGGCGTTTATTGGCTCGCCGTCAAAAAGGTAGCGATACATCTGCATCGCCAATCGAGTTCCATTTTGCGATAACCACCGCTGTCGGCGCTCTGCATTTTGTTCGGCTCGCAGCTCCTCGGAGATGGCCCAAATCAGCACCCCCGCGACAAGCGCATTTATGGCAATAACGGCGGTCATTGGCGGCGCATTTTATGCAATTTTGCACGCAATCGGCGAGGGTCAACGGGGAGTGATAGGTATTGGTGGGCCTCGCCCAGAACGCCCACAACATCGCGCACATCGCCCCCTTCGCTCAACACCAAAATTCCACCCCTACCTATCGAATGGCGCAGAGCACGACCCGCACGACACCAGCCATATCCTACCGATATAAACGCATCGAAACGGCGCACTCGGCACAACCGCTCGGCCTCGGCTATCGAAACAACACAAACCGCCTCGCGACAAACCGATGCTATCATTCCGCGAAGCGCACAACCACCCTCGGCCGAGGGCGCATAAATCAAAATTCGCATAACTACTCTTGTGTGAAAAACTCCGAGCGCAAACTCCAAAAATCAAACCATCACGGGTGGAGATTTGCTTTTTCGGATAGTTTTGCGTACTTTTGAAAAATATTGACCGCATAACCAATTAAAACAGAATATGAAAAAACTTTTACTACTACTTTGGGCAGGTATGCTCTGCGTGGGTTGTTCGGCTGCGGACCTCGAAAAAGAGATTGCCGATTTGCGTGCTGAACTCGATGAGCAAAAGGAGATGATTGAGGCTTTGCAAGCCAACGCATCAATCTTGGAAGTAACGGCCGAGGACGGCGAGTACACCATCTGGTTTACCGACGGAACCGAGATAACTCTCAAAGACGGCAAAACTCCCCTTATCACCATTGGCGAGAACGGCAACTGGTACATCAACAATGTCGATTCGGGCAAAACTTCGAAGGGTGCCGACGGAGCCAACGGCTCGAAAGTGACTATTGGCGAGAATAAAAACTGGTTTATCGACGGCGAGGACACCGGCATTTCGGCAACCGTACCCGCAACCAACAGCATTGTCGGCGTGGTTGATGGCGACAAAGAGATGACCTTTGTGTTTGCCGACGACACCACCATCTCGTGCCCCAAAGGCAGCGGTAACGGACTTGTGTTTGCCGAGCGCCCCAGCAAGGGTTACGAGAACTTCCACGTCGAGGTGAACTACTACGCCGAGGATAACGACAAAACACAATCGACTATCAAACAAGACGGCTCGAAAACCTATTGGGATTACGGCGTTATCGCTCTGCCCGAGAACTACTCGACAGACCCCAACTCGCCCACCCGTCTTATCATTCTTTGTCAAGGAACAGGCGAGCGCACAGGCGCAAGCACCAACCCTCTGGGCAATCACGGCTGGTCATACTTCCTGGCCAAAGGTTATGCTGTGCTCGATATGAACGGTATGGCTCCGTCGTGGGGACAGGCTATGGGCTTCCCCGTAACCGACCAACACTACTGCAACAAACACGTTTTGCAGTGCTACAAGAAGGGTTACGACTATGTGATGAAGAAGTACAACCTGCACAAAGAGGTGTTCGTGATGGGTATCTCGATGGGTGGTGGTGCATCGACCCTTATCGTACAAAACGAGATTCTTCCCGTCATTGCGCAAGCGGCCTTCTGCCCTGCACTTTCGGTTTACAAGAACAACTTTATGCAACCGTGGGGCAGCACAAACCAACAACGCACAATCGCCGGTCAATATAACTTCGCCAACTGGAAGAGCGCAACCCTCAACCAAGCATACTTCCTCGAAAACTACGACAAGGTGGTGGGTTACGACAACCTTATGATTAACACCTTCGGCGACGCTGCAACCAAACAACAAGCCAACGAAAATTACAACAACGACGCCGAGCGTGAGGCTTATTGCGCTTTGAGCAAATACTATCCTTGTCCGCTCAAAATATGGCACGCCACCGACGACACTGTTGTTGCTTATCGCTACTCGGAGTTTATGGTGCAGATGATTAAAAATGCAGGCGGAAACGCAACTCTGCGCACTATGACAAGCGGTGGTCACGTGGGAGGCTGGAACAACGCCAAAGGCAATGTTTCGGACACCGACATCAACGGCAAAACCATCAAAACATCGGTACCTTTCTACGAGGCAATGATGTTTATCCAACGCTACGAGTAATTCGCAGTGTTTGATACTAACGCCCCGGTCCTAACCGACAGGGGCGTTTTTTGTTATAGGGAGGTTAGGGAAGTTAGGGAATTTAAAGAAAGGTAATCCCTAAACTCCTTAAATTCCTTAACCTCCCTACTCTCCTCCCCCGCCCCAAATTGTTTAAAAAATGTTTAAAAATTTTGTGGGGTGCAAAAAAAGCACTATCTTTGCCGGACATTGTAATATAATTTTACATTATGTACGTAATTGTAGAGATAGCAGGTCAGCAATTCAAAGCTGAGAAAGGTCGCAAGCTCTATGTTCACCGTCTTAAAGAGGAGGTAGGTTCCTCGGTGAGCTTCGACAAAGTTCTGCTAACAGAGAACGACGGTCAGGTTAAGGTAGGCACACCTGTTGTAGAAGGGGCCTCGGTTAGTGCTAAGATTCTTAAACACCTCAAAGACGACAAAGTCCTCGTGTTTAAGAAGAAACGTAGAAAAGGGTACCAAACATTGAACGGTCACCGTCAATATTTGACCCAGATTGTAATCGAAGAGATTGTTGCTTAATTTAAAACCGTAGAAAGAAATGGCACACAAGAAAGGTGTAGGTAGTTCAAAGAACGGCCGTGAGTCGGAGAGCAAACGACTCGGAGTAAAACTTTTTGGTGGTCAGTTCGCTAAGGCTGGCAACATCATCGTTCGTCAGAGAGGAACTGTTCACAACCCCGGCGAGAACGTGGGTATGGGTAAGGATCACACTCTGTTTGCTTTGGTAGATGGAACCGTTGAGTTCGTTAAAAAAGCTCCTGGCAAATCGTACGTAAAAGTAGTACCCATCGCAGAGTAATTCTCGCGTGGTGCGCTTTTGAAGCACTATGATTAAAGAGGCGAAGTTATTTCGCCTCTTTTTTTTGTTAGGGGGGGAGCAAGAGAGGTGTCGTAGGGAGATTAGGGAGATTAAAGAATTTAGGGAGTTTAGGGATTGCCTTTCTTTAAATTCTCTAAATTCCCTACTTTCTCTAACTTCCCTACTCTCCCCTCCCTAACCAAAACGGGAGCCGACACCTCGGCTCCCGTTTTGGTTGAATAAAACCGCGAGGGGTTTTACCAGATATTCACGCGTTTGGCGGGGTCGAGCCACATGGGGTCGCCCTCCTGGATTCCAAATGCTTTATAGAAGTTCTCGATATTGCGCAAGGTCGCATTTACACGCCATTTGCCAAGCGAGTGCGGGTCCATACGGGTAAGTTTTGCAGCCTCGGCGTCACGGATATTTTGCGCCCACACGCTGGTATAACCGATGTAGAAACGTTGGTCGGCAGTCATTCCGTCGATAGGCTCGGGCTCACTTTCGCCAAGCATATTACGGAATGCGGTATAAGCCACTTTCAGACCACCTTGGTCGGCAATATTCTCGCCGATAGTAAGTGCGCCATTAGCATTAAGACCGGGCAACACCTCGATTTGATTGAATTGGTCGATAAGGATTGCAGCCAGCGAATTAAACTTCTCGGCGTCCTCGGGTGCCCACCAATCAACAAGGTTTCCGTTCTTGTCGAATTGACGACCTTGGTCATCGAAGCCGTGAGTCATCTCGTGACCGATAACCACACCGATTGCACCATAGTTCACAGCGTCGTCGGCCTCGGGATTAAAGAAAGGAGGTTGAAGAATCGCTGCGGGGAAGCAAATCTCGTTGGTTGTGGGGTTATAATATGCGTTCACGATTTGCGGACTCATCAGCCATTGTGCCTTATCAACAGGTTTTCCAACTTTCGCCATAGCGTCGTCGGTGTACCATTTTTGAGCGCGTTTGAGGTTCTCCCAATACGACAACGTGGGGTCTATTTCGAGCGACGAATAGTCTTTCCACTTGTCGGGATAGCCGATTTTGACGATAAAGTTTGCGAGTTTATCTTGTGCTGCGGCTTTGGTTTGCTCGCCCATCCATTCGAGGTTTGCGATGTGTTGAGAAAGTGCCGATTGAAGATTTTTGACAATTTCGAGCACTTTGGCTTTGTGGCTCTCGGGGAAGTATTTGGCAACATACAGTTCGCCAACAGCCTCGCCCAAAATGGTGTTGGGTGCGCTAAGTGCACGTTTCCAACGGGGCTTGGGTTGCTCCTTACCGCTCATCACGCGACCGAAGAAGTCAAACGATGCGGCATACCACTCATCGCTCAAATAGCCTGCTGCCGAGTTCAAATAGTGGAATGTCAAATAGTTACGCAGTTGCTCGGTCGAGATACCGCCAATCAACGAGTTGAATTTCTCGAAGAACGAAGGTTGTCCTACAACGAGGTTTTCGGTTACGATACCCATCTTATCGAAGTAGGTTTTCCAATCGAAGTTGTTGTATTTCGCACACAATTCGGCGGTTGTTGTGGGGTTATAGTTGCGATAGATGTCGCGCAACTCTACTTGCGAGAACGAGCCCTCGGCCAACTCTTTTTCGAAAGCCACCACGCTCTCCATAGCAGCTGCGGCTGCTATCTCGTCATATCCTGCCAACACAAAAAGTTTTTGCACATAGGTTTTGTACGCCTCCAAGATGTGTGCATTTACGGGGTCGAGGTAGTAGTCGCGGTTGCCCATACCGAGTCCCTCTTGGTAGAGGTAAACGGTATTAACCGACGAGTTTTGCATATCGGCATCTACAAACGGAGCGAAGAAAACGCTACCCGAAGTAGAGTGCATTTCGGCAACCATCTCGGCCAAGTTCTCGGTTGTAGCCTCGGCCAGCTTTGCAACATCGGCTTTGATAGGCTCTGCGCCCTCGTTATTGAGTCGGGTGCTATCCAAACCGAGGTTATAGAGGTCGGCAATCTTTTGACCTACCGAGCCCTTCTCGTGTGTTTGCTCGGCCAACTCGCCAAACAGGTAGTTGATACGAATCTCGTTATTCTCGCGCACCACATCAAAAGCACCATAGCGCGAAAACTCGGGTTTCAACGGGTTTCTTTTCTGCCAGCCGCCGGTGAAGTGCTCGTAGAAATCCACCTCCAAAGCGACGCTGTCATTGAAGTTTTCGGGATCAATAGCCTTTGTCGCAGGCTGCGAGGTGCAACCACATACGGCACCAACCAAAGCTCCCATCATAATAATCTTTTTCATTCCTTTATATTTACATTAAAAGAGCCTGTCCAGCGGGATAGGCTCCATTATTTTACTTAATTACGAAACTTGATTTAAGTTCGACAGTTCGGTTGAACACGGGGTGCTCGGGTGTCGAGTCTTTGTCCTTGCAGAAGTAACCCACACGCTCGAACTGATAGGGAACACCCACAGGAGCATCAGCCAGCGAAGGCTCCATATAAGCCGTTGTTTTAACCATCGACTCGGGGTTGATAAGTTCCATCCAATCCATACCCTCGGGCAGGTTATTGGGGTCCTCTTTGGTGAACAGGTTGTTGAACAGACGAATCTCGGCCTCAACCGCATCGGCTGCCGAAACCCAGTGAATAACACCCTTCACACGACGACCGTCGCTCGAACCTCCATTACCACTCTCGGGGTCATACGAGCAGATAAGCTCAACCACATTACCCTCGGCGTCTTTGATAACCTCCTCGCATTTGATAAGGTACGAGTAGCGCAAACGCACCTCGCCACCGGGCGAAAGACGATAGTATTTCTTGGGAGGATTCTCCATAAAGTCGTTACGCGAGATGTAGATTTCGCGGCCAAAGGGCACTTGACGCTTTCCTGCGCTCTCGTCCTCGGGGTTATTTACGCACTCAAACATTTCGCGGCGACCCTCCTCGTAGTTGCGGATAGTAACTTTGATGGGGTCGATAACGGCCATACGACGCTCGGCAACTTTATTAAGGTCCTCACGCAAGCAGAACTCCAATAAACCGAGGTCGATAACATTATCGCGTTTGGCAACACCCACCTTCTCGGCAAATGCGCGCACCGAAGCGGGAGTATAACCCTTACGACGCAAAGCACAAATAGTCGGCATACGGGGGTCGTCCCAACCCATAACGATACCGTCTTGAACAAGTTTTAAAAGTTTACGTTTGCTCATAACGGTATAGGTCAAATTAAGACGGGCAAACTCGTATTGGTGGCTGGGGAAGATACCCAACTCCTCGATAAACCAATCGTACAGAGGACGGTGAACTGCAAATTCGAGAGTACAAATCGAGTGCGAGATGTTCTCCAACGAGTCACTTTGTCCGTGTGCATAGTCATACATCGGGTAGATGCACCATTTGTTTCCTGTACGGTGGTGTTCGGTATGCAGGATACGATACATAATCGGGTCACGGAACAACATATTGGGGTGCGCCATATCAATCTTGGCACGCAACACCTTCTCGCCATCGCCAAACTCGCCTGCACGCATACGGGCAAACAGGTCCAAGTTCTCCTCTACCGAGCGGTCACGCCAAGGGCTTGGCTTTCCGGGCTCGCTGATAGTACCGCGATTCTGACGAATCTCCTCTTGTGTCTGGTCATCGACATAGGCTTTACCCTTTTTAATCAACTCGACAGCCCAATCGTAGAGTTGCTCAAAGTAGTCCGAAGCGTAACGCTCCAAAGCCCACTCAAAGCCGAGCCATTTAATATCCTCTTTGATAGAATCTACATACTCGGTATCCTCTTTTGTGGGGTTTGTATCGTCGAAACGGAGGTTACATTTACCGCCATAGCGTTGTGCCAAACCGAAGTTAAGGCAGATACTCTTGGCGTGTCCGATATGGAGGTAGCCATTAGGTTCGGGCGGAAAACGGGTTTGGATTTCGCGTCCCTCGGCCACAGCCTCCGAAATAATCTCCTCCAAGAAGTTGAGCGAGCGCTCTTTAACCTCTTCGCCTAATTCCATTGTCATATAAAGCAGATTTTATTGAGTTTCTGTAAACAATTTGCGCGTCCGCATATAAACACGAACGCGCAAATGTACAAAATAATTCGTTAATCCGTAAGGATTACTTTGCAAAAGTCATCTCATCGAGCAGATAACCCGCCTCGAAATAGGTGTCGATAACCCACAAAACGTAGCGAATATCGACATTGATGGTGCGTTGCAACACAGGCTCGAATGCAATATCGCCGCTCATAGCCTCCCAGTTGCCGTCAAATGCCAGACCGATAAGTTCGCCTTTGGCATTCATAATCGGGCTACCCGAGTTACCGCCTGTGATGTCGTTGGTCGAAAGGAAGCAGGTACGAAGTTCGCCATTCTCGTCCCAGCCACCCCATTTTTTAGCGTGGTAAAGCTCTTTTTGACGCTCCGAAACGGTAAAGTCAAAGGGATTCGAGGGGTCCTCCTTGTCGATAACACCCTTCATTGTGGTATAGTAGTTATACTCAACACCATCGGCAGGGCTATAAGGCAACACTTTACCATAGGTCATACGCAAAGTGAAGTTTGCATCGGGATAGAAAAGACGGTCGGGTTGCATCTCCATAAGTCCTTTTTGGTACAGACGATCGACATCGGCCAACTGTTGTGTAATAGGCACAAGGCGCAAAGCAACATCACGATAAGCAGCCATAACCGATTGACCAAAAATGTATGCAGGATCGCTCTCCAAAACCTCGCGGGTAAGACCCGAGCCTTGTTGGAGTAGTTGAGTGTAGCGTTCACGGCTTGTAAACACCGAGTTACGATAAATCCAATCAACAAAGTTATCGATATTACCACCAAACTCGCCATCGAGTTTTGCAAATACCGAAGGACGCTCCTCGGCTGGCAAAAGTTCGCATACCAACTCAATCATTCGTTTTGCAACACGGCGGTCGGTTGCCATATCGAAATCATCGTAGAAGTCTTTGAACAGACCCTCCAACCACTCTTTATCCGCCTTCTTCAAATTCTTCACGGTGTTCAGCGTGCGAGCAGGACTGCTTACCTCGATTGCGTTGATAAGTGCCTCGCGCAGAATGATGGCACGGCGACCATCGGCACTGCGTTGTTTGTTGAGTTCGGCAGCACGGCTCATCAGGTTCTCATACTCGGCTTTACCCTTTGCCCAAGTAGTGAACGCAGCCTCCTCGGCCTGTTTGCGAGCCACAACACCCAACTTCTTGACACCGCGATTCATACCAATCGAGTTTTTCCAATAGTTCGACGAACTTTGGTACTTCGACGAGTATTTGATACGCACGTCCTCCGAAGCCAACATATTCTCTTTGAGAATCTTCTGACGCTCACCACGAATCAGGATACGCATCTCGTTTTCAACCTCGGTATCGTATTGAACAGCATACGAGGTGGCATAACGGGTAGTACTTCCGGGGAAGCCCATAATCATAGTGTAGTCGCCCGCTTTGTAACCTTTGGTCGAGATTTTGAGGTGGCGGGGTGCCTTATACGGAATATTATCGGTGTTATACTCCGCAGCCGAGCCATCGGGAGCCGAATAGACGCGGAACATACAGAAGTCGCAAGTGTGACGAGGCCACATCCAGTTATCGGTCTCGTTACCAAACTTACCAACCGAATAAGGGGGAGCCAACACCATACGAACATCGGCAAAAACAACGGTACGGAAAGCGTAGTATTGGTTACCTGCGTAGAAACTTTTAATAATGAATTTCTCGCCAGGCTCGCCTGTTGCGTGTTTCTCCTCCCATTTTTTTCCATACTCGGCAAGTGTCAAACCGCTTGCGAGGAAATCCTCGGTAACCTCGGTAATCTCACGAATGAAGGTTACGGTCAAACCCTCAACCGGAAGTTCTTCGCCACGATTCATTGCAGCAAAACCGTTTTGAAGGTAGTTGTGACCAATACCGCTCAACTGTTGGATAGAGGAGTAACCGCAGTGGTAGTTGGTAAGCAGCAGACCATCGGGCGAAACAATCTCGCCGGTACAACCGCGACCAAAGATAACAACCGCATCTTTCAACGACGACTTACTCTCGTTATAAATCTCACTAACGGGAATCTTCAAGCCCGCTTTTTTCAACGCTTTTGCGTGGTCTTTCATCAGGTATTGCGGCAACCACATACCCTCATCAGCCCAAGCCGAAACACTTGCCATACAGAAAACGGCAAGCACCAAAGTTCTTAAAAGTTTCATAATGTATTTTATTTAGTATATTTTTTTTCACTAAACTCCCTAACTTCCTTAAACTCCCTAATTCTCTACCTAACAGTTTATCATTCTCTCGATACTTTGACGTGCTGCATCGGCAACCTCAGCCTCCACCTCAACTTCGGGGCTCTCGGTACGGAGGGTTTTATAGATGTTTTCGAGTGTGAGCATCTTCATATACTCGCACTCCAAGGTGATGGGATAGAAGGTTTTGTCGGGGAAACGGCGTTGCAACTCCCAGAGTATTCCGTTCTCGGTTACGACGATATACTCTTTATCCTTACCGCCACACGCTTTGAGTATATCGGCTGTGCTACCCGCCACATCGGCCAATGCAACCACCTCGGGGCGACACTCGGGGTGTACCAAAACTTTGGCCTCGGGGTGTTGTTTTTTGAGTAGTGCTATCTGTTCGGGGGTAACCTTGTCGTGAACATGGCAACACCCTTTCCACTTAATCATCTTGCGACCTGTGCGAAGCTCTATAAAAGTTCCGAGATTGTGGTCGGGTGCAAAGATAATATCACGAGTGGGAGGTATGCTTTCTACAACTTTCAACGCATTGCCACTTGTGCAACAAATATCGGTCAGTGCCTTAACCTCGGCGTTGGTATTGACATAGCTGACCACAAGTGCATCGGGATATTGCGCCTTAAACTCGCGCAACTGTTCGGCCGAGCAGGATTGCGCCAGCGAGCAGTCGGCTTCGGGAACGGGAAGAAGAACTTTACGCGAAGGGCAAAGCACTTTGGCTGTTTCGCCCATAAAACGAACACCTGCAAACAGAATAATCTCGGCGTCGGTCTTTTGCGCCTCAACGGCAAGTGCGAGAGAGTCACCAACGAAATCGGCAACTTGTTGCACCTCGCCACGAGTATAGTAGTGTGCGAGGATAATCGCCTTTTTCTGCTGTTTGAGTAGGTTTATCTTCTCGATGAGTTCTTGTTGTTCCATATTTATATAATATTTGAGGTCAAAGGTAGTAATTTTAGTCAAACCCCGCAACCGTCACTTTTGCCAACGGACGATGGAGCCGCCGAAATTGTTATTATTTTTATTTTTTAATTTTTAAATGAATTTAAAATCAATAATAATAAAAATGGCTGTTGATAGTGTTAGTAAATTTTTTCAAAAATATTTTTCGACATAAGGTTATTTAGAGTGTCGAAAATTGTACCCTTATTGAGTACTCCTATACGCCACTTTTCCCGATATTTCAACAATTGTATAAATGTGTTTTCAACAAATTAACAGAGCACAAATAATCAACAAAGACTCTTTGTAACTCCTCTTTTTCGGTTGATAATTTTTAACAATTTTTTGCCTTTTCTCTGCTCTCACTCACCTCTGTTCACAACCACAAAATTTATCAACAGTTATCAACACTCTGTTTTGCTATTTTTGTGACTTATCAACAACATTTTGTGCTATCTCTTGGTAGTATTCCGCAACACGACTATCAATGCTCGATGCAGGAGTACCACTGTTTCCACCCTCCGAAACCGATTGAATAATAGGCACTTGACCAATTATATCAACACCTTCGGCAGCGGCAAAGGGAGCGATTGTATCTTTACCGAATATATAATAGCGGTTGTCGGGCAACTCCTCGGGAGTAAACCACGCCATATTCTCAATAATACCCCAAACGGGCACATCTATACCCTCGGCACGGAACATTTTGATACCTCGGCGAACATCTGCCAGCGCAACCTCGCCCGGAGTGGTGACAATCAACGCTCCGTCCAACTTCAACTCCTGAACAATACCCAGATGCACATCGCCCGTTCCGGGAGGGAGATCTATCAACAGAAAGTCTAACTCACCCCACCCTGTTTGATGTATCATCTGTTTGAGTGCATTTGTAGCCATCGGACCTCGCCATACCAACGCATCGGTATCTTTGATGAAGAAACCTATCGACATAATGGCAATATCCCTGCTTTCGGCAGGACCTATCCACTCTTTGCCATCGGACTCAATGAGCGGCGGCATAAAACCCTCAACACCAAACATCTTGGGTTGCGAAGGGCCATAAATATCGGCGTCCAAGATTCCCACCTTATATCCCAACTTCATAAGCGCAACGGCTAAATTGGCAGTAACGGTACTCTTGCCGACACCACCCTTGCCACTTGCCACAGCCACAAGGTTACGAACACCTGCAATTTTACCTGTCTTCTCTTCGACTTTGGGTTTGGCTGCGGGAGTCTGCTCTTTGATAAATACGTTTATCTCGTTGTGTGTGGGAAACATCTCGTGGAGCGCATCGTAAACCTTGCGTTTAATAGACATCGCAAAGGGGTCGCGGCTCTTTGGAAAGTACAACGAGATGTTGATTTTCTGCTCCGAATATTTCAAATCACGAGCAATGCCTGTCGATACAATGTCGCCCTCCATTTCGGGGTGCGAGATTGTCGAAAGCAGCTCCAAAATCTTTTGTTCCATAGTGTGTGTACGTTTTTTTCTGTGGTGTAAAGATACTATTTTTTGCCGACAATGACGGTAGTCAGAGTATCAGTGTCGAGATATTGGCGGGCGAGTTGTTGTACTCGCTCTGGTGTTATGTTTCGTATCTGGTCAAGACTATCGGCAAGATAGTCGAGTGTTGTATTGTTTTGAGTAGCCTCGATAAGCGCATCAAGCACTCCCATCGGGCCGTCAAGGATACGCATAAACTCGCCAAACATAATGCGTTTGACGGTTTCGAGCTCTGCCTCATCGATAAGTGTGTTTTGGAGCAACTTTATCTCGTGCCCAATCTCCTCGATAGCCCTCTCCGACACTTCGGCTCCAACATCGGTTGCTATTGCAAAGTATCCCGCGTGACGTATATTTATCATCGAGGCAAAAATACTGTATGTAAATCCGTTACGCTCGCGCAAATTGTTGATAAGTCGGGAGCCGAAATATCCGCCCAAAATGTACGATACCACCTGCATACCCACAAAATCTGGGTGACTGCGACTGAACAACAGTTTTCCTATGCGGATAGAGGATTGTACTGCACCCTCAACCTCCTCGTACTCGTATAACGAAGATTTTGTCGGCGGAAGTATGATGTTTTGTTTGGTTCCCATTGGAATCTTGGCGGCAAACTCTGCTATGCGGGCCAAACGCGCATCATTGTTGTCGAGTGTGCATACCACAAAGCAGTTCTCGGCGCAGTAGCGTTTGCGGTAGAACTGAACAAGGTCGTCACGAGTTAAATCGTTATATAACGACTCGTGGTAACTTACGCCGTAGGGGTGAGCAGCTCCGAAGAGTGCTTGGGCGAAACGCTCACGCGCCTTGGTCGAGGTTTTGCGACGCTCGATTTCGAGGTTTTGACGACGCTTGCCTGCATAGATAGCCAACTCATCGGAGTCGAACAACGGGTCGAGCAGTATCTCCTCGAACGTCTTTATACTCTCGTCGAAAAATCTCGCAAGAGAGCAAAACGTGATAACCGAGTAGTCGCGGTCGAGATTGACCTCGAAATAGGAGCCGTAGTAGTCCAACGCCTCGGCTATTTGTAGTGCCGAGTGCGATGTACTGCCCTCGCTGAGCATATTCTGGGTCGAAGATGCCACAAAAGGCTTGTGTTGTGTGGTAGTTCCCGCCTCGAATACAAAACTTATGCGTACCACGCTCTGTTCGGGATTGGTGTAGCCGAGCAGACGCACTCCGTTGGAGAGTGTGTGGGTGACGGGTCGAGCCACCGATATAGTCTTGGGGATTGTTATTTCGGGGGCTTTCATTATCGGGCTTTGTATATAAGGGTTGAACTTCGTTGTGGTTGGAACATCTCGCACGAGGCGCTGCGAATCTCTTCGGGTGTTATGCTGCGGAAAATCTCCGCCTCACGATTGATAAGCGGCAAATCGCCCAACATCGAGTAGTAACCCAAATTCATCGCTTTGTTCATAATATTCATCTCGCCATAGGTCATCTCGGCCTCGAACTTGTTTTTGATTTTTGTCAGTTCGTACTCCGAAGCGAGTTCGTTTTGCAACTTTTCGACCTCGCCCCATAACGCTTTCTCGGCAACCTCGGGGGTTACGCCATCGAGCAGATTGCCCGACAAGATAAGCAGTCCGTTATCGACCTCGCCCGAGATGTAGGCGTTGGCACTACCGAGCAATCGTGACCCTTTGACAAGGTTTTGATAGAGCCTTGCCGATGTTCCTCCCGCCAGCATATCGGTAATCATATCGCACAAGTAGTAGTTGCGTGACAGACGGCCTCCCATCGGGAATGCAATCTTGATTGATGTTGCGGGAACATCGCGCTCGACCACAACTCGTCGCGGCTCGGTTTGCTCGGGCTCGACGGGAATATTATCGGGCGTGTTATCCCCGGCGGGAATATGCGCAAACCACTTCTCGGCCAAATCGAAGATGTAGTCGGCGTCGTGTCCGCTGCTGACCGAGAGAATACACCTCGACGGAACATAATAGCGGTCATAAAAACTGCGCACAGTCTGCATATCGGCACCGAGCACATGGTCTGGTGTCAGTCCTATTGTCTGCCAGCGATAGGGGTGTACCTTGTAGCACATATCGCGCAATAAAGCCCACACATCGCCATAGGGTTGATTCAAAAAACGTTGATTAAACTCCTCGACAACCACTCTCTTTTCGGTTTCGAGCACCTCGTCCGAGATATTCAAACCGCGCATACGGTCACTTTCGAGCCAAAAAGCCGTTTCGATGTTGTCCTTGGGCAGCGTGATGTAGTAATCCGTATAGTCGTTGTTAGTAAAGGCGTTATTCTCGCCACACGCGAGTTGCAACGGCAAATCGAAGTCGGGAACGTTGTGCGTACCTCGGAACATAAGATGCTCGAACAGGTGTGCAAAACCGGTGCGCGAGGGCGATTCGTTTCGTGCGCCCACGCAGTACAACAGATTGACCGCCGCCATTGCCGAGTGCGGGTCACTATTGACCACCACCCGCAAACCGTTATTAAGGGTATGTGATTTGTAACTTATCATCTCTCGAAAAAAAGTGTCACAAAGATAGTAACCACCCCGAAATAAATTCAATACTTTTAAATAAAAAAGGAGGTTTTATTGAACAACTTGTCAAAAATTTTTATATTTGTGAAATAGTTCCCAAACTTAGACGGCGGCGAATAGTGCCGTTTCCAAGCGAGAAAACACAAAAAACAATAAAATAACAGTTAGTATGAGTGAGAAAAAATTCATAACCTGTGATGGTAACTATGCTGCTGCACACATCGCATATATGTTTAGCGAGGTTGCCGCAATTTACCCCATCACACCCTCATCGACAATGGCAGAGTTGGTTGATGAGTGGGCGGCTTCGGGCCGTAAGAACATTTTTGGCGAGACCGTTGAGGTTGTCGAGATGCAATCCGAGGCTGGTGCTGCGGGTGCGCTTCACGGCTCGTTGCAAACAGGCGCATTGAGCACAACTTTCACAGCATCGCAAGGTCTGTTGCTGATGATTCCCAATATGTACAAAATCGCGGGCGAGTTGTTGCCCGGCGTTATGCACGTTTCGGCTCGCGCATTGGCGGCTCAATCGCTTTCGATTTTCGGCGACCACCAAGACGTTATGGCGTGCCGTCAAACGGGTTTTGCTATGTTGGCAACTTCGTCGGTTCAGGAGGTTATGGACTTGGCGGGTGTGGCACACCTTGTGTCGCTCCGCAGCCGTATCCCCTTCCTGCACTTCTTCGACGGATTCCGCACCTCGCACGAGATTCAAAAGGTTGAGGTTATGGAGCAAGCCGACCTCGAAGCAATGCTCGACAAAGAGGCGTTGGCAGAGTTCCGCGCTCGCGGCTTGAACCCCGCACACCCCGTAACTCGCGGTACTGCTCAAAATCCCGACATCTACTTCCAAACACGCGAGGCCTGCAACAAGTTCTACGATGCAGTGCCCGATATGGTAGCCGAGGCAATGGCGGGTATCTCGCGCATCACAGGTCGTGACTATAAACCATTCACATATTACGGTGCTGCCGACGCCGAGCGCGTTGTTGTGGCTATGGGCTCGGTTACCGAGACCCTAAAAGAGACCGTCGATTATCTGTGCGCCAAAGGCGAAAAGGTGGGCGTTGTTACCGTTCATCTCTATCGTCCTTTCTCGCCCAAATATCTGCTCGACGTAATCCCCGCAACCGCAACCAAAATCTGCGTGTTGGACCGCACCAAAGAGCCCGGAGCCGATGGCGAGCCTCTGTACCTCGATGTTCGCAACGTATTCTACGGCAAGGAGAACGCCCCCGTAATCATCGGTGGTCGTTATGGTCTTTCGTCGAAAGATACAACTCCGGCACAGATGATTGCCGTGTTCGAAAACTTGGCAGCTGCCGAGCCTCGCAACCGCTTCACTGTGGGTATCAACGACGATGTTACAGGTTTGTCGTTGCCCGTAGGTGCCGAGATTTCGATGGCCAAAGAGGGTACTTTCGAGGCGTTGTTCTTCGGTTTGGGTGCCGACGGTACTGTGGGTGCCAACAAAAACTCGATTAAGATTATCGGTGGCTCGACCAACAAGTATTGCCAAGCATACTTCTCGTACGACTCCAAAAAGTCGGGCGGTTATACCTCGTCGCACCTCCGTTTCGGCGACCAGCCAATCACTTCGCCCTACTTGGTGACAACTCCCGATTTCGTGGCTTGTCACGTTCCTTCGTATGTCGATAAATACGATGTCCTCAAAGGACTCAAAAAGGGCGGCTCGTTCCTTTTGAACAGTATTCAAGATGCCGAGAACACCTGTCGCACACTGCCCGTTGCGATGAAGAAATATTTGGCCGAGAACAACATCTCGTTCTATATCATCAATGCAACCAAAATCGCTTCGGAGTTGGGTCTTGGCAACCGTACCAATACCATTATGCAGAGCGCATTCTTCAAAATCTCGAATGTGATTCCGTTCGACAAGGCGGTTGAGGAGATGAAGAAAGCAATCCTCAAAACCTATGGCAAGAAGGGCGAGGATATCGTCAATATGAACTATGCTGCTGTTGATGCAGGTGGTGCTGCTGTCGAGAAGGTTGAGGTGCCTGCCGAGTGGGCAAATCTCAGCGTTGAGGCTTCGACTTCGGCGTGCGACTGCTCGAAACCCGAATTTGTTGTCAAGGTTGTTGAGCCTATCAACGCATTGAAGGGTGATGACCTCCCCGTGAGCGCATTCAACGGCCGCGAGGACGGTACTTGGGATAACGGTACTGCCGCTTACGAGAAACGCGGTATCGCAGTCAATATCCCCGAGTGGAATGTCGATAACTGTATCCAATGTAACCAATGTTCGTTTGTCTGCCCTCACGCAGCAATACGTCCTTTCCTCGCAACCGAAGAGGAGGCTGCCGCTGCTCCCGAAGGCACAACTTTCAAACAAGGTTTGGGTGAGACCAAAAACTATAAATTCCGTATCCAAGTGTCGCCGCTCGACTGTACAGGTTGCGGCAACTGCGTAGATGTATGTCCCGCCAAACAAAAAGCACTTGTAATGCGTCCTCTGGGCGAGCAAATGAACCAAGTCGAGAAGTGGGAGTATATGAACGGCACCGTTGGCTACAAAGAGGGTGCGGTTGATAAGACCAAAACCGTCAAGAACAGCCAATTTGCTCAACCTCTGTTCGAGTTCTCGGGCGCGTGTGCAGGTTGCGGCGAGACCCCCTATGTGAAGGCTATTACCCAGCTGTTTGGCGATCGTATGATGGTTGCCAACGCAACAGGTTGTAGCTCGATTTACTCTGGCTCGGCTCCCTCGACTCCCTATTGTACCAACGCCCAAGGCTATGGTCCCGCGTGGGCTAACTCGCTCTTCGAGGACAACGCCGAGTTCGGTTTGGGTATGCATATCGCCGAGGAGAAACTCCGCAACAAAGTACAAATCCTGATGGAGAAAGCCATCGCCGAGTGCAACTGCTGCACCGACGAGATGAAGGCTGCTATGGCCGAGTGGATTGAAAAACGCGACGATTCGACCGGTAGTGCCGAGGTTTCGGCTCGTCTTATCCCGCTGTTGGAGTCGTGCGACTGCGACACCTGCAAAGGCCTGCTCGAACTCCGCCAATACTTCGTCAAGAAGAGCCAATGGATTATCGGTGGTGACGGCTGGGGCTATGACATCGGCTTCGGTGGCCTCGACCACGTTCTCGCTTCGGGTAAGGACGTAAATGTGCTTATCCTCGATACCGAGGTTTACTCTAACACAGGTGGTCAATCGTCGAAATCGACACCCATCGGTGCTGTTGCCAAATTTGCTGCGAGCGGAAAACGTATTCGCAAGAAAGATATCGGTGCAATCGCAATGACCTATGGCTATGTGTATGTGGCACAAGTTTCTATCGGAGCTTCGCAAGCACAACTCTTCAAGGTGCTCAAAGAGGCCGAGGCTTACAAAGGCCCGTCGCTTATCATCGCCTACGCACCCTGTATCAATCACGGTATCAAGGGCGGTATGACCCGCACTCCGTCGGTTGGCAAAGAGGCTGTTGAGTGTGGTTATTGGCACCTGTGGCACTTCAATCCCGATTTGGAGGCCGAGGGCAAAAACCCCTTCGTTTACGACTCGAAGGAGCCCGATTGGAGCAAATTCCAAGATTTCCTCGGCAAAGAGGTGCGTTATACCTCGTTGCTCAAAACATTCCCCACCGAGGCAAAAGAGTTGTTTGCTGCGGCCGAGGAGAATGCAAAGTGGCGTTACAACAGCTATATGCGTCGCCTAAAAGAGTAAGAAATCTTCAAAAAATCAACGAAAAAGAGGTTGCCCAAGCGGACAACCTCTTTTTTATTACACCCCCAAAAAAATTACTTTTTACAGAGTTGCATAATTTTGTGATAACCCAATTTTATGGCTTGCCATATTGCGTTCCAATTTATTTTATGAACGCCCCACCAAGCCAACATAGCAACGACAATCGCAATCAGCAGATATGCCCAGGCTTTGAACTCTGCAAACTCGAAACCGAACAGATAATCAAAGTATTGGAATGCGTTTGAGCCACCACCGATAGCCAACATTCCCAAGAAAATCGAGGTAATGGTAAGTACAAGTATGGTGTGGTTGTTTTGGCTCTGGTTGGTGAGATTCTTCTCCTCGGAGCGCAAATCCAGACGTTGTCGTATGCTGTCAATGGTGCGTGCTGTGCCCGACGCCTCGGCAATGACATTGAATAGGTCGTTAATCTCGTCCATCGACGTTCCTGTCTTGTAGATGAACAGCAGGATTTTGTCGCGTTTTTTGTTGATTCCTATCGCCGACGATTGGTCGAATTTGGAGATGTACTCATTCTCGAAGTAGATAACAAGGTTGCGCTCTACGATTCGGAACAGGCCGTGATCGACACCTGCGATACATGGGGCCATCGTAAAATAGAAATTACGTCCCTTGTCGTAAAAGGCGTCAGACCACTCCTCTTGTCTTTTCATATAGGAGAGGCCGATGCTGGAACTCGTCTTGAAGTTGAGCATAATGATATTGGAGCAATAGGCAAAGATGTTTACAAAGTTGCGAGTGCTCCAATTATACTCCGTCAATCGCTTTTTAGCCAATGTTTTAGGCACAAATTTATAACCCTCGTCGCCAACCAACAGACCATAAAGCGACTTGCAGTTACGCAAACCCCAACTCTGTGCATCATCGAGCTGCTGATAGTAGTTGGTGCTGTTTATTTCGAGCGTGGTGTAAATAAATCGGCTTACATGCAACTTGTCGAAGGAGTCGATGATAACCTCCAACTCCTCGTTCTCCTTTTGCATATACTCGACCTTCTCGACAATCGAGAAGTCTTTGGGTGCGCAGCCTCGCAGGGTTTTCGATATGTCTTCGATGAGGTTTTTGCATGCGAACCAGAAAAACTTTCCATCAATCTCGTTTAGGTTTGCTGCATTGCTGTCGTTTGCGAAATAATCACCCGCTCCGCGATATTCGATAACTTTTTGCTCACCACTATCGGGGTCTTTCACAATCTCTTTACGGATAACACCTCTCTCGCGCCAATTTTCATATCGCATATCGTAGCTGTAATTGCCCAAAAACTGTTTGAGGGCAATCACCTCGTCAACCGAAAGATTTTTGATAATGGTGTTGAAGCAGACAATACCAATGTTGCGATAGGGGAAAAAGGTGACAGAAGCTTTGAGTGGCAACATACGCCCCTTAAAATTGAAGAAAGTAGTGCCAATATAGTATCGAAAACTGTTGTTTATCTGTTGTCCCGTTTTGCAGAACTCATCGGCAATATCGCCACATTTACACTCGGTGTTTGCAATATCCTTGTTGTATGCGTCTTTGGATTTTGTATTGGCGTCGCAGTCCAAACAGAAGCGCGTAGTGTTGAACAAAACAGAGTTTTGCTGACGAAAAACCTCCAAACACTTGCCAACCTCTTTGTCCTTCATACCGAACAAAGGCACATTGAAGGCGCAAAAAGTGGCCATTGCGCCGCGTTCTATGGTCTTGATGAAGTGCTGTTTGCGAAAGACAAAACTGATGTCGCGGCCGTGCTTGCGTGCAAGGTTTTGGTCGCTATTGACAATTTGGTCCACATCTTTGCCATACTCCCTCTGCGTCTGGCTATCCACGTGGAACACCAACATCGAAACCAAGTCAAAACCCAACGAACTCATCAGGCTGCAAACCTTATCGCGGTTGAACATATGAACAGGCAGTGCGCCCGTGCTTTGGGTGAGGGCGTCGAACTCCTCGACCGAGATTTCGACCTCCGAAACCTTGTCGTTGTGAATTTCGCCCTTTACAAAAAACTCATCTTCGCGGTTTGATGTGTTGGTGTTGATGATGAGCAATCCTCCGTCCTGTGTCAAGTCGGCAAGTCGTTTGAGATGGGGCTCTACGGCGTTGGTGGGTATGTGCTGTATGATGTGACTCGACAGCACAATATCAAACTCCTCGTGCAAGTGTGCTTGTTCGAGTGTCGAGTTGAGCAGCAGCACTTTGTTGTCAAAGCGGTTCTCGTTTACACATATTTTGGCGTTGGCATAGCGCACGGGGTCGGGCTCGATACCGACAATTTTTGAAGCGCCATTGATAAAGTCCGAAAATAGACGTCCCTCGCCACAACCCACATCAAGCAGGGTATAGTTTGCAATGCCGCTCTTTTGAATAATGTTGTGAATGTTGTCCAAAACCCAACGCTCGCTACGGCCCCAATAACCGCTCATGGCCTCAAATTCGCCAATAACTTTGAAGGTGATTGCGTCGCCCGGGTCAGGATATGTGTATTTCGACTTCATAACTCATTTCTTTTTTGGGGGATAGCTTACAAATCTCGGCAGTTCTGCTTTTGGGTGATTACTCCGTCGCGGAGCGTTACGACACCCGTTTTGGCACGCAACATCGTGATAAGCGTGGTTGCGTCGATGTTATATAGAGGTATCTGGTTTTCGCCAAGTACAAAGGTTGTCTGGTCGTCGAGGGGCGAGGCGGTAATGGCAACAACCTTGTCTCCTTTTGCAATAGCCTCTGCCACAAACTCCTCCATACGGCGTTGGCAAGCCGGGGTCATCATATCGAGTTTGACAAGACACAAGATATGCGTTGTGCCCTCGTAGCCAAGCAACTCGGCGGTGCGGCTACCCTCGCTATCGAAGATGTTGAACTCGGCAAGCGACATATCGCGCACCGAGGTCGAGATTTCGTACGACTCGATATACTCCCAGGTGCCCGTATCATACCACGTTGTGTCGGCCATATCGAACTCGCGCGTGGTGCCGTCGAGCAGATTTTGGCAACGCACCATAGCCTTCAATTCGTTATCGGCAGGAGTTGTTGCCTCGCGCAGATTAACGCCCACCTTGTAGGGCAAAAAGTCGATAAGCGGGAGGTGGCGATAGCAATGCGTACCAAGTCCAAACGCAAACGACATTATAAGTACGGTCTTTGTGAGGTCGGCCTTCGAGAAGTGCAATAGTTTGCCGTGTCGGGCGTTGAACCACACCACAAACGACATCGGCCAAAGCACAAGGTTTTTGTAGAAAGTCTGCCAATTATCGAGCTTTATGGCGTCGCCGAAGCAGCCGCAATCCTCGACTGTTCCCCACTGCGCCATATAGAAAGTAAGTGCGGTAAATCCCGTCATTGTCAGCAACGAGAAGGTCGATACAAGCGGTGTTCGCACCTTGAAAAGCAACATCAAACCCATCATCAGCTCGGCACCGCACAACCAAATTGCGAAGCCGAAACGATAGTCGCCTACCCAATCGAGTCCAAACGAGAGTAGATATTCATTGACCTTGATGGCGGTGCCCCAAGGGTCTATGGTCTTGACAAATCCCGAGATGATGAATACCACCGCGAAGATTATTCGGCACACATTGGCGACAATATTGAGTATGTGTTTGCGGGTCATTGGGTTGGTGTTTTTAGATGTTTTTTACGAGCTCAACAATTCGTTGGTGTATTGCTTGTGGCGCGTCCATTTCGCCTGCGCCATTGCTGCAATCAATAACGCGGAGTGCGGTGTCGCTTTCGGCTGCCGAGAGATAGACTTCGCGTACGGTGCGTTGCAAATCGAGTGACGACTCGTGAATATCTTCGGCTCCATTGAGGTAGTTTCGGTCATCGCCCTCGCGCACATTTTGCAATTTGCGGGCGGTGAACTTGAAGGGCACATCGAGGAAAATCGAGAGGTCGGGACGAGGTATATCGAACTTTTGATACTCCATATCCAATATCCAGCTACTCAACTTGTTACGCTCGTCTGCTGTGTTGAGTTTGGCGCATTGGTAGCCGATGTTGGAATAGACATATCGGTCCACAATAACCACCTTACCCTCGTCAATCCAACCGCGAATCATCTTCGCCGCATCGGCACGGTCGCCCGCATAGAGCAGTGCCACAAGATAGGGATTAACCTCTTCGACACCGCCAAATTCGCCTCGCAGAAAACGGGCTATAAGTTCGCCATAGACGGGTGCATCAAAACGGGGAAAGTGTAGTTTTACACACTCCCGTCCTTGCGCCTTAAACCACTCTTCGAGCAGGGCTATTTGGGTTGATTTTCCTGCGCCATCGACGCCTTCCAGAACAATGAATGCCATATCTCTTTTTTGTCAGTTTTTCGGGGGTTTATCGTAACATTCTGACGGCTCTTTTGACTCCCGCCACCAACGCTTCAACCTCGTCGGGGGTGTTGTACGGAGCCAGCGATGCGCGACACATTCCGCTCACACCATAACGGCTCATAACCGGCTCGGCGCAATGGGTTCCTGTGCGAACAGCCACGCCCAACTTGTCGAGAATCATACCGACATCGTAGGGGTGAACGCCCTCGACGCCGAACGACAGAATGGGTGCTTTGTCGGGTGTCGTGCCATATATTTTCAGTCCGTCAATCTGCAACAATGCCTGCTCGGCTTGGGTGTAGAGGCTTTGGGTGTAACGCTCCATCTCGGTCTGGTTGTACTCCGACACAAAGTCGATAGCCGTACCCAGCGCAATGGCACCCACATAGTTTGCCGTTCCCGCCTCGAAACGCAAGGGCAACTCGGCAAAGGTTGTTTTCTCGAACGACACCGTCTGCACCATATCGCCACCACACAGCCATACGGGCATCTTGTCGAGCAACTCACGACGGGCATACATCACGCCTATACCCGTTGGGGCGTACAATTTGTGACCCGAGAAGGCGTATATATCGCAACCCAACTCACGCACATTGACCCCTTCGTGTACCGCGCCCTGACAACCATCGACCACCACAATAGCACCTTTGGCGTGGGCGCAATCAATCACGGCACGCAGGTCGGGTTTTGTTCCCAGCACATTGGAGCATTGCGTAACAGCCACAACCTTTGTTCGCTCGTCGGCAATCTGGTCGAGCATTTCGACTTGCAGACGACCCTCCTCGTCGAAGGGCAACATTCGCAACTCGGCTCCTCGGCGACGGCACATCTCCTGCCAAGGCACAAGATTGGAGTGGTGTTCCATTTGGCTGACCACCACGTTGTCGCCCGCACCGATACACATCTCGGCGAGCGAGTATGCCGCCAAGTTGAGCGAAGCGGTTGCGCCACTCGTGAATACAATCTCCTCGCGCGAGTCCGTTCCCAACATCTGCCCTACCCTGCTTCGAGCCTTCTCGTACAGCGCGGTACACTCCTCGGCAAGGTAGTGAACGCCACGATGGATATTGGCATTGAGAGATGTGTGCAACTCATTGACCACATCAATCACGCATTGCGGTTTCTGAGCCGTTGCCGCACTATCGAGATAGACGAGCGGCTTGCCGTGCACCGTGCGGTTAAGTATGGGAAAGTGGCTGCGAAATTCGGCAGCGTCAAACCTTTTCATTAGCTCTATATTGTTTGCAGTTTTTGCTCGATGGCGGCCTCCATACGCTCTGCGGCCTGGCCACCAAATCGCTCGACAACCTCGGCTGCAAAGCCCACAAGTTGCAAACGACGGGCAGCCTGCTCCGACAAACCTCGTTGTCGCATATAATAGATTGCCTCCGGATCGAGTTTACCCACCGTCGCACCGTGACCGCACTTCACATCGTCGGCATAGATTTCGAGGGTCGGTTTTGTATATATTCTTGCGGCATCGCTCAACACGATATTGCGGTTGAGCAGCGCAGCATCAGTTCGTTGTGCATCGGGAGCGACATAGATGCGACCCGCAAACGAGCCGACCGCTTTTCGAATAGCCATTCCCTTGATAAGCTCCGATGAGCGACAATCGCCCGACAGGTGTTGAACATCGAGCATTATATCCCTCACACCCTCGCTTGCCACAAACACTCCGTCACACTCCGCCTCGGCGTGTGCGCCCGTCATTCGGGTTACTATGTTGGTGCGACTTGCGCCATTCGACAGGTCACAGAAAAGTGCTCGCGAGGTGCTGTTCTCGGCTTGCAGGGTATATCGTCCTTCGACCACTACCCCACTCTCGTTCTCGACCATATCGGCAACCTTCACACGCGCTCCGCGTGCCACCACAATCTCGCGGCTCTTGATTACCGCAACCTCGCCCGAGGTGCGACACAACTCCACAACTTCGACTTCGGCACCCTCCTCGACAACAATCAGCACACGACCAACGGCCCACGAGTGCGCCCCACCCGACCAACGAGAGTCAATCAGAAGGCTTGTTTGCACTCCTCGCGGGATACGCACCAACGCAACATCATCGGCCATAATGGTTGTGAGCAAGTCCACCGCCGAGCCGTCTGCTGCCGAGCCATACTCCTTTGCGCCGCCGGTTGAAGCGAGCATCGAGTACTCTCGGTCCATTACTCGGCCATTGTGCATCTCGACCACAATATCGGCGCTCAATGCGGCACTCTCGAAGAGTGAGCAATCGCCCTCGGCACGCTCCTCGACGCCCTCAATCACAGCACGCAGATTGAAGCGACGATACTCCTCGACCTTACTGTCGGGAATCTCGACGCCACCAAAGGCCAACACTGCGTTGTGGCGGGCATCGTCCCACCACTTGACGCCCGAAGGCATCTCGCCCAATGCGACCCGTTTATATATCTTTTGAAAACCGTTCATTGTATTACTCCTGTTGTGAGCCGATAAGCCAATCGTAACCCTCCTTTTCGAGTTTCAGCGCAAGGGTTTTGTCGCCCGAATAGATGATGCGTCCTTTGTAGAGAACGTGCACAAAGTCGGGAACGATGTAGTCCAGCAAGCGTTGATAGTGGGTGATTACCACCGTTGCGTTGTCGGCGGTGCGGAGGCGTTGAACGCCCGTTGCCACGATACGCAATGCGTCGATGTCGAGTCCGCTATCGGTCTCGTCCAACACTGCAAGGCGAGGCTCCAACATCGCCATCTGGAATATCTCGTTTTTCTTCTTCTCGCCACCCGAGAAACCCTCGTTCACCGAGCGACTGATAAGTTTTCCGTCCAACTCGACAATCTTCGACTTCTCGCGCACAAGTTTCAAAAACTCGGCACTCGACAACGGCTCCAAGCCCATAGCCTTGCGACGCTCGGCGACGGCAGCCTTCATAAACGAAGCCATGCTGACTCCCGGAATCTCAACGGGATACTGAAATCCCAAGAAAAGACCGCGACGAGCCCTCTCCTCAATCGACATATCGAGCAGATTTACGCCATCGTAACTAACCGAGCCCTCGGTAACCTCGAACTTGGGGTTGCCCGCAAGCACCGAAGCAAAGGTACTTTTACCCGAACCATTGGGGCCCATAATGGCGTGCACCTCGCCCGGACGGACTACGAAATCAATTCCGCGCAAGACCTCTTTGCCTGCCACATTTGCGTGTAAGTTTTTAACCTCTAAAAGCATATTTATCTATTTTTTCCTTTTTACAAATCTTGGTTGTGGTGACATTCTCGTAGTCTAACCCACCGAGCCTTCGAGGCTGATGGCCAGCAGTTTTTGCGCCTCAACGGCAAACTCCATAGGCAGTTTTGCCAACACCTCGCGGGCATAGCCGTTCACAATCATACCGACAGCGTCTTCGGTGGACATTCCTCGCTGATTGCAATAGAAGAGTTGGTCCTCGTTAATCTTCGAGGTTGTTGCCTCGTGTTCGACAACGGCGTCGGCGCGAGCAATATCCATATAGGGGAATGTGTGTGCACCACACTTGTCGCCAATCAGCAACGAATCACACTGCGAGAAGTTGCGGGCACCCTCGGCACGAGGAGCAACACGCACCAAACCGCGATAACTATTCTGGCTGAATCCCGCCGAGATACCTTTCGACACGATACGACTGCGGGTGTTGCGTCCCAAGTGTATCATCTTGGTTCCCGTGTCGGCTTGTTGGTAGTGGTTGGTCATTGCCACCGAGTAGAACTCTCCCACCGAATCGTCGCCTTGAAGCACACAACTCGGATATTTCCAAGTAATAGCCGAGCCTGTTTCGACCTGTGTCCACGACAAACGCGAGCGGTCGCCACGACACAAACCTCGCTTGGTGACAAAGTTGTAGATACCACCCCTACCCTCTTTGTCGCCCGGGTACCAGTTTTGCACGGTCGAATACTTGACCTCGGCGTCGGCCTCAACCACAATCTCGACCACTGCGGCGTGCAACTGATTCTCGTCGCGCATAGGCGCGGTACAACCCTCCAAATAGCTCACATAGGAGCCCTCGTCGGCAACCAGCAGGGTACGCTCAAACTGACCCGTACCACGAGCGTTGATACGGAAATAGGTGCTCAACTCAACAGGACAACGAACTCCTTTGGGGATATAGCAGAACGAGCCGTCCGAAAAGACAGCCGAGTTCAATGCCGCATAGAAGTTGTCGGTATGCGACACCACCGTACCCAGATACTTGCGCACCAAATCGGGATACTCCCTCACCGCCTCGCTTATCGAGCAGAAAATAATACCCTTCTCGGCAAGTGTCTCGCGGAAAGTAGTCTTAACCGACGAGGAGTCCAATACGGCATCAACAGCCACTCCTGCCAGCACCAACTGCTCCTCCAACGGAATTCCCAACTTGTCGAATGTCTTTTTCAACTCGGGGTCGATGTCGTCGGGATTACCACTGCCACCCGTATTTTTGCGGGGTGCGGCGTAGTATATGATGTCCTGAAAGTCGATGGGTGGAATGTTGAGGTGTGCCCAATCGGGTATGCTCAATGTCTGCCAATGGCGAAAAGCCTTCAAGCGATACTCCAACAACCACTCAGGCTCGCCCTTCTTGGCAGAGATAAGGCGTACAATATCCTCGTCAAGACCCTTGCGGATAAACTCCGTGTCGATGTCCGACGTGAAACCGTACTTGTAATCGCCCTCGGCCAATGCCGAAATTATATCGTTTTGATTCTCTTCCATAAAAATCACACAGTCTGCAATCTGCAAATATACGATTTTAATTTACAATTAAAAAATGCAAATTGTATTCCAGTGGCGAAGTCTTTGGAAGAAGGGAAGAGTGGGGGGCTTTGAGTACAGCCCAAAGGATAAATTATTTGTCCTTGAAGAACTCTTTGATTTTGAGGGCTTTGGCGGGGCCAACAACGGCGGCGAGGTCGGTTTGCGACGCCTTTTTGATGGCCGAAATAGAGCGGAAATGGCGCATCAAATCTTCGATGGTTTTGGGACCCACTCCGGGTATGGCGTCAAGAGTACTGCCGATGAAATTTTTGGAGCGTTTCAGACGGTGGAAAGTGATACCGAAACGGTGTGCCTCGTCACGAATGTGCATCATCACTTTGAGAGGCTCGCCCGTGCGTTTAAGGTAGTAAGGCATAGGGTCTTGCGGGAAGAAAATCTCCTCGATGCGCTTGGCAAGACCGACCAAAGGAACCTTGTCTTGAATACCGAGTTCGCAGAAAATAGCATAAGCCGAACTCAACTGTCCCTTACCACCATCGACAACCACTAAATCGGGCAACTCTTTACCCTCGGCTAACAGCCTCGTGTAGCGACGCGAAACAATCTCGCGCATCGAAGCAAAGTCGTCGGCACCAACAACCGTTTTGACGTTGAAGTGGCGGTATTCGCTACGCGAAGGTTTGCCGTTGCGGAATACTACGCACGAAGCTACGGGGTTGGTACCCTGCAAGTTAGAATTGTCAAAGCACTCGATATGACGAGGCTCGCGGTCGAGGTGTAGCTCCTCGCGCATGGCAGCCATCAATCGGTCGGTATGTTTTTCCGGATTGCGAATTTCGAGGTTTTTGAGTTTCTCGGCTCGGTATATCTTGGCACCTCGCTCCGAGAATTGCAACAGCGAGAGTTTGTCGCCACGACGAGGAACGACAAATTTTACCCCCTCGAACTCCTCGGTTTCGGGCATTACGGGAACGATAACCTCGCGTGCCAAACGACCCACCACGCGTTCTGAAATTTGGTGTATTCCCTCGGTCAAAATGTGGGCGGTATCGTCGTCTGCCGAGCAGGTCAATTCGGCGGTGAAAGTATTGACAACACTGCCCTTCACCGTGCGCACAAAATTGACATAAGCGATGTTCTCATCGACCACCAGCGAGAAGACATCGGCGTCCTCCATACGACTGCTCACGATGACCGATTTTGCGGAGTATCCGTCGAGCAAATCCAACTTGCGACGCAACGCTTCGGCCTCTTCGAAACGAAGTTCCGAAGCAGCGGCCAACATATTGCTGTTGAGGTAGTCACGCACGACTTTGAGGTTGCCTCGCAGCACCTGACGCACCATATCTATTGAGGCTTGATACTCCTCCTCGGATTGCGCCCCGACGCAGGGTGCTTTGCAGGCTCCGATATGGTATTTCAGACAGGGGCGCATACGACCTCGGGCAATGGCTTCGGGCGAGAGGTTTTCTTTGCAGGTGCGGAGCGGAAAAAGTGCGTGTAACAATTCGAGCAATTCGCGCTGCATTGCAACCGAAGCATAGGGGCCGTAGTATATCGCCCCGCCCCGTTCGAGTTTGCGGGTCGATTCAACCCTCGGAAACGGCTCGTTTCGCACCACAATCCAAGGGTATGTTTTGTCGTCTTTGAGCAGAATGTTGTAGCGCGGTTGCAACGACTTGATAAGCGAGTTTTCGAGCAACAGAGCGTCGGCCTCGGTTTCGACCACAATGTGGCGAATATCGCAGATGCGGCTTACGAGCAGTCGCGTCTTGGCACTATGATTTCGAGAGTCGAGGAAGTATGAACTGACCCTTCGGCGCAGGCTTTTAGCCTTGCCGACATAGATAATTCGCTCGTCGGCGTCGATGAACTGATATACGCCGGGCGAGAGTGGAAGTTCGGCCACTTTCTGTTTGAGTTCCTCTATTGACGGTCGCTTCATAGTGTGAAAAAGTCGTTGTCGTGATGCAAAAATATAATTTTTGTCGGGATTTTTCGATAAAGTTCGTAACTTTGTGGGTTGATGGGGTAGTGTGCAAAGCACACACCGCAGTTGTTACCGAATTAAAACATAGTTTTTTATGATACAGAAAATAGAGAATCTTATCCAACAGGTAAACGCCTTCTCGGCAACCTCTGCTGCCGAAATCGAGGAGTTCCGTATTCGCATTTTGGGCAAAAAGGGCGAACTTAACGCCTTGCTCGAAGAGTTCAAAACCGTTCCTGCCGAGCAAAAACGAACTCTCGGACAGAAAATCAACGAACTCAAAACCCTTGCAACAAACCGTATCAACGAGCTTAAAGCGGGCGCAGTGGCAACACCTAACCGCACTGCGGCTATTGACGATATGACTCGTCCGGCAACCGATGGCTCGCTTGGTGGTCGTCACCCTATTTCGCTTGTCAAAAACCAGATTTGCGAAATCTTCGGCCGCCTCGGTTACACCGTAGCCGATGGACCCGAAATCGAGGACGATTGGCACGTTTTCTCGGCGCTCAACTTCCCGCCCGAGCACCCCGCACGCGATATGCAGGACACATTCTTCATCGAGAAGAATCCCGATATCCTGTTGCGTACCCACACCAGCTCGATTCAAACCCGTGTTATGGAGCACGGCGAGCCCCCTATTCGTGTAATCTGCCCGGGCCGTGTGTTCCGTAACGAGGCTATCTCGTATCGTGCACACTGCATCTTCCACCAAGTCGAGGGCTTGTACATCGACGAGAATGTGTCGTTTGCCGACCTCAAACAGTCGATTTTGTACTTCGCCAAAGAGATGTTCGGCGAGAATAGCGTTATCCGTCTTCGCCCCTCGTACTTCCCGTTCACCGAGCCTTCGGGCGAGGTTGATGTATCGTGCAACTTGTGCGGTGGCAAAGGTTGTGCCGTATGTAAGGGTACAGGTTGGCTCGAAATTATGGGTTGCGGAATGGTCGATCCCAATGTCTTGGAGGCGTGCGGTATCGATAGCAAACGTTATAGCGGTTTCGCATTTGGTATGGGTGTTGAGCGTATCGCCATGTTGAAATATGGCGTCAAAGACTTGCGTCTGTACTTCGAGAACGACGTTCGCTTCTTGCACCAATTCGACAAAGCACTCTAATCCCGCCACACAAAGGGGAGGGGAGTGGTAACTCCTTTTCGGACAGCCCGTTATGAATCGACGAAACATACTCGCCGTTGTTGTTTGTTGTATCCTGCTCTCGTTTGTAGCGCAGGCTCAACGACCTGTGTCGCTGCCCGAAAGACCGCCCATTCCCGACTCGCTGCGTGCGACCCACCTCTATATTGACGGCCTGAAAGCGTTGCATAGCGACTCGTTGGGTCGTGAGAGGGGAGAGCGGTTGTTCCGCGAGGTGATTGCGATTGACTCGATGCACGCGCCATCGCTCTATCAACTCGCAGACCTTGTCGTCAAACGAAATCCGTCGGAGGCCGAGGTGTTTGCCGAGCGTGCCTATTCAATGGACTCGACCGATATCTGGTATGCCTACATGTATGGCAATGCGTTAATAGCCAATAATAAGCCCGAAAAGGCGTTGCCGTTGTACGAAAAGGTGCGCGACCAGGAGCCGTCGAACGCCTCGATATACCATATGATTGGCGCAATATACTACCATATGAATATGCCCTATTCGGCCATTCAAGTGTTGGATTCGGCTGAGTTGCGTGCGGGTTTGTATAGTGAGTTGCACCTCCAAAAGTGCGCTCTGTTGATGGAGACGCGACAATTTGACCGCGCCCGACAAGAGGTTGTGCGTTATTGCAATCATGCCCCCTATGACATCGAGGCGAAGTTGATGTTGGCCTCGATGTATGAGTTCCTCGAACAGGACTCTTTGCAGCTCAAAACACTCAAAGAGGTGTTGGCAATAGACCCTGCAAATGCTGACGCGCTGACCGCCTCGTATAAGATTTATCGTGATGCGGGCAACATTCAGGCTTTTCTGGCTACGGCTATCGAGGCTGTTCGCAACCCGCAAATCAGCCTTGACACTAAATTGCAGATTGTGCAGAGCGTTGTCGCCGAGGGGAAACTATGCACGTTGTACTTTCCGCAGGTATCCGAGATGACCAACTCGATGATAGCGCAATATCCCGACAACTATCGTGTCAATGAGCAACATACCGTATTTTTGACCAATGCGGGAATGATGAAGGAGGGTTATGCCAAGATGAAGGAGTACTATGTGCATCACCCACAGAATAACGATGCTTTGGACTTTGTTTTGGCCTTCTCGCTTTCAATGCACGAGCCAATCGACTCGATACGCTATTACACACAACTAAACATTGATGCACTGCCCGGCAAGGTGGAGCCCGTTATCAATCAGGCTCAATACTTATCGTTCCTCAATGCCGATTACAAGGAGTGTGTAAAACTCTACAAACGGGCGTTCAAGATGACCGAGAACGACACCCTTCGGAGCGAAATTCAGGGCTATATTGCCGACCTTTATAGCGAGGAGAAAGAGATAAAACAGGCGTATAAACACTACGAAAAGAGTTTGCAATACAACCCCGATAACGCCTTGGTGCTCAACAACTACTCCTATTTGATGCAACTTAATGGCGGCGATTTGGAGCGAGCCGAGGAGATGGCTCTGCGTGCAATGACGCTTGCGCCAACCAACCACTACTACATCGACACCTATGCTTGGGCGCTCTTCCTGCGTGGCAAGAACGAAGAGGCTCTCAAATATATTAAATTGGCGGTAAGCCATAACAGCGGCGATAATACTGTTGTGTGGGTGCATTACGGCGACATTCTGTATGCTATGGGCGAGAAGTTTATGGCCCGCATATATTGGCGCCGAGCACTCGACAAAGGCCACGACCCCGACGAAATAGCCCAAAAACTCAAACAGCCCTAAACCAC
The DNA here is from genome assembly GCA_015060105.1 of Rikenellaceae bacterium. GTDB lineage: Bacteria > Bacteroidota > Bacteroidia > Bacteroidales > Rikenellaceae > UBA940. The sequence continues at coordinate 65,833 of SUZD01000005.1, forward strand.
CATGATTCGCAAAATTCTCATACTGCTGACCATCGTTATTCTCGGCTGGAACACCGCCGCAGGACAGGATATTGACGCCCTACGCAAAGGCATTGAGCGCGACCGCAAGGAGTTGCAAAGACTCGAAAACCTGCTCAAAACCAACGTGGCAAGCAAGAAATCGTCGGAACGAGAGTTGAAACTCATCAGGCAAACCATCTCGGGTCGTCGCAAGATAATTAAAAATCTCGACTCGCAAATCAACGCCTTGGTGGTGAGCATCGAGCGCAAGCAGAAGCAGTTGGGCGATGGCGAAAAGCGTTTGGCAAAACTGCGCGAGGAGTATGCGGGATATATCTACGAGGGCTATAAGAGTTCGTTGCGTGGCGACGCACTATCGTTTATGCTCGCCTCGGAGGACTTCAATGACGCCAACCGACGTTTGGCCTATATGCGTCACGCTACCGCGGCACGACGTCAAACGGCAGCCGAAATAGACTCGATTTCGGGCGTTTTGACGGCCCAAATCGAGGAGATGAACCTCCGCAAGCAAGAGCTTGCAAAAACGCGTGATTCGCGCCAAAATGAGCTGAAAAAGCTAAATACCAACGAGGCCGACTACAAGAAGAAGGTTAATCAGCTAACCAAGAACGAAAAAAACCTCAAAGCACAAGCCTCCTCGGCGCGACGCAAAATCGAACAAGCGCAACGCAAAATCAACGACCTTATCGTTGCCGAGAACAAGAAGAAAACCAAACGAACACAAGCACAAATTGATGCCGATGTGGTGTTGAGCGGTCAGTTCGGTCAGAATAAGGGGAAAATGCCCTATCCCGTTCGTGGCGGTGTGGTTATCGACCGCTTCGGACAGCAACGTCACCATCTGTACAACAACCTCACCATAAACAACAACGGTATCAACATTGCAGGCAAGGCCGGCGACCCCGTAAAGTGTGTTTTCGATGGCGAGGTGAGGACTATTTTCTCGCTCACAAGCCTCGGACAAAATACCGCTATTCTGGTCAAGCACGGCGACTATTTCAGCGTCTATCAGAACGTGGTTAATGTTTCGGTTAAGGTGGGCGATAAGGTGTCAATCAACCAAACTATCGGAACACTGCCCGTTACAAACAACGAAGACGACCACTTCCTGCACTTCGAAATATGGCAGAATAACCAGCCGTTAAACCCCGAATATTGGCTCAATAGATAAGATTATGGTCAATTACTACACCGAACAGAGCGACTTCAAACTACCGCAAAAGATGAGGACCCGACGATGGCTCAAAGCCGTTGCCGAGGCCGAAGGTTTCCGTTTGGGAGCATTGAACTATATATTCTGCGGCTCGATGCACCATCGACAGATGAATGTGCAGTTTGTCGGACACGACTACTTCACCGACATCATCACTTTCGACTACACCGACTACGAAAAACGGGTGGTCAGTGGCGATGTGTTTATCGACCCCGATACCGTTGCCGACAACGCACGACAACTCGGAACAGACCCCTCCGAGGAGATTTTCAGAGTGGTCGTTCACGGTGTGCTGCACCTGTGCGGACACGGCGACAAAACTCCCGACGAAGAGGCGCAAATGCACGCCCTCGAAGACCGATACCTCGCTCTGCGCAAAACCATAGAGTAGGGGATTAAGTATTTGATAATCAAGAATAAACGCAATATATGAGAACGCAGTACGATGTAATTGTAGTAGGTGGCGGACACGCCGGTTGCGAGGCTGCGGCTGCGGCTGCGAACCTCGGCTCGGCAACCCTGCTTATTACGATGGATATGACCAAGTTTGCCTCGATGTCGTGCAACCCCGCTGTGGGAGGTGTGGCAAAGGGACAAATCGTGCGCGAAATTGATGCCCTCGGAGGACAGATGGGCGTCATTACCGACCAAGCAACTATCCAATTCCGTATGCTCAACCTCTCGAAAGGAGCCGCTATGTGGAGTCCGCGAGCACAATGCGACAAAGCGCAATTCTCGGCGCTGTGGCGACAGACTTTGGAGAATACGCGTAACCTCTATTTGTGGCAGGACAGCGTTGTCGATTTGTTGTTTGACGAGGCTGATAATGAGCGAATTGCAGGTGTCCGTACCGCTTTTGGAGTCGAGTTTAAGGCGGGTGCTGTTATTCTTACCAACGGCACTTTTCTCGGTGGTTTGATGCACGTTGGACGCTCCTCGGCCGAGGGTGGTCGCGCTGGCGATGCTGCATCTCACGGAGTCAGCGAGTCGTTGCGCCAACGCGGTTTTGAGGTGGGTCGTATGAAGACAGGAACCCCCGTCAGAATAGATGCAAGAACGGTAAACTTCGAGGCGTTGGAGCCCCAATATGGCGACGAAAAGCCGGCCAAATTCTCATTTCTGCCAACCACATCGCCCGTCGAAAAACAGTTGCCCTGCTTCTTGGTTTATACCTCGCGTGAGGTGCACGATACGCTCCGCACGGGCTTCCAAGATTCACCTCTTTTCAACGGCACAATTCAGGGCGTAGGCCCCCGCTATTGCCCGAGTATCGAGGATAAACTACGCACCTTTGCGGGCAAAGATTCGCACCAGCTTTTCCTCGAACCCGAGGGCCGCGACACCAACGAATACTACCTGAATGGCTTCTCGTCGTCGCTCCCGTGGCAGGTGCAAGTTGCTGCTCTTCAACAAATTTCGGGTATGGAGGATGTGCACGTCTATCGCCCTGGGTACGCCATCGAGTACGACTATTTCCCGCCGACACAACTGCATCACTCGCTCGAAACCAAGCTCGTCAAGGGACTCTATTTTGCGGGTCAAATCAACGGAACGACGGGTTACGAAGAGGCGGCTGCACAAGGTCTGATGGCGGGTATCAACGCCCATCGCGCACTCAATGGAGCCGAGCCTCTCGTGCTTCACCGCGACCAAGCCTATATAGGTGTCCTTATCGACGACCTTGTAACCAAAGGAGTCGATGAGCCGTATCGTATGTTTACAAGTCGCGCCGAGTATCGAATCTTGCTTCGACAAGACAATGCCGATGCGCGTTTGACTCCAATCGGTATCGAAATAGGTCTTGTTACGCCCCAAAGAGCCGAATTTTTCGAGCAAAAAAAATCGGCCGTAGAATCGCTTAAAAAATTCATTCACGAACAGAGTGTCGCTCCAAGCGAAATTTCGGAGTATTTAAATTCGGTAAATTCTGCGCCGATAAACCAGTCGCGTAAGATTGATTTTGTACTTTCGCGTGGCGAAGTTACCCTTCGTGGGTTGATTGGTTGCATTGCTTCGCTCCGAAAATACATCGCCGAAAACAATATCTCTGACGAAGTTCTCGAAGAGGTAGAAATTCTCATTAAGTATCGTGGCTACATCGAGCGCGAAAAACTTATCGCCACCAAGCTGCATCGCCTCGAAAATATCCTCATTCCCGACGATTTCGACTTCAATTCGTTGCAATCTCTCACTATGGAGGCGCGCCAAAAGCTCACAAAGATACGTCCCAAGACTATTGGCGAGGCATCGCGCATACCCGGAGTGTCGCCCGCAGACATCAATGTTTTGCTGGTTTTCTTCGGTCGATAGAGGTTGTTTGGCCGCGCAATACGATTGTTCCACGTAGAACAATCTGCAATGTTCCACGTGGAACAAAACAAAAAGGAGCCCGATTGGACTCCTTTTTTGTGTACATAGAGGGCTTCTTACCTAATTATAATAGAGTAGGGCATTTCGGCACGAATACCCGTCTTGTCGCTCAATTTGCGAATTTGCGAAGCGGGCTCATACAGAATACCCAACTCTTCGCGCAGCGTTTGCTGACGAAGAGAGGCCTTGACTGTTGTGAATAGTTGCGTAATGCCTGTGGGGGCGTTGGTTATCTCAACAATCTGGAAATCAGAGGCTACACCCGCGCGGTCGGCGGCGATATTGATGGCCGAAACAAGTCCGCCAATGTCATCAACAAGCCCTATTTTGCGTGCATCGGTACCGCTCCAAACGCGGCCCTCGGCAATCGCATCGACACGCTCGTACGACATATTACGACCCGTAGCAACGCGACTGACAAAGGTTGTATAGACGTTGTCGACGCTATTTTGGAAGTATTGCTGCTCGGCTCGACTCATTGGGCGGAAGGGTTGTCCTATGTCGGAGTGGCTGTTGCTCTCCACGCCATCGACGGTTATGCCCAACTTGTTGGAGAGCGCATCGCCCATATCGAAGAACATACCAAACACGCCTATCGAACCCGTAACGGTTACTCTGTTGGCGAGGATAGCGTCGGCAGGGGCCGAGATATAGTAACCTCCCGAAGCGGCCGTTGCGCCCATCGAAACGATAAGTGGTTTAACTTGGCGCAGGCGTTCCAGTTCGTACCACATCTGCTCGGCAGCCAACGCACTGCCACCTGGCGAGTTCACGCGAAGTACCACCGCTTTGATGTCATCGTCCTCGGCAGCCTGCTGAATACTTTTGCGTAAATCGCTGTCGCCCAAAGCGTTAGTTGCGCCTCCCGAAACAATGTCGCCCTCGGCGTAGATTACTCCAATCTTGTTTTCGGACGTCTTGGGGAGCAGCATAGGCACATAGTCGCCGATGTGTATGATATTGACATCGCGCAGGGTTGTTGGCACTTCGGTTTGGACGATAGTGGGTGTTTGCTCCACCGTCGGGATAGTCATCTCGACCTCCTCTTCGGGGGTGATATTCGAGGTTTGCGGTGCGAGCAACGAGGGGTCCTCCATGGCGCGCGCCATAAAGTCAAGCACCTCGCTCTCGTACATCAGGCCATCGACAAGCCCATACGACAGCGCGTCCGAGGCAGTGTTTATCGAGATGTTGTCGGCGAGAAGTTGGAGGTAATATGGTGTGAGTGAGCGACTTACTGCCACATCTGTCACGATTGCCTCCCACATCGAGTTTACCAACATTTGTGTCTGTGTTCGGTTAGCCTCGCTCATCTTGTCGCTTGTGAATGGCTCCACGGCCGCCTTGAACGTGCCGTGACGGATTATCTGGGGTTTGATGTCCAGCTTGTCGAAAAGTCCTTTGAAGAACATCACTTCGCTACACAAGCCGACCCACTCCATTGAGCCTTGCGGATTCAAAAAAACCTTGTCCGAGACCGATGCCAGCCAATAACCCAACTGCGAGTAACTGTCCTCGTAAGCGACAACCATCTTGCCTTCCTCGCGGAATGCTTGCAGAGCACCTCTGACCTCTTCGAGTCCCGCCGCCGAAATCGAGGTGTAGTCGCCAAAGTGAATGTATATACCTTTGATATTATCATCGACCCTTGCCATACTTATTGCGTTGATAATCTGCAAGGTAGATTGCGTGGGGATAATCTCCCACGTTTCGGGGTCGATGTTCTCCCACACCGAAGTTACAGGGGTGTCGGTCACTCTGCCCAGGTCGAGTTGCAGCACCGACGATGGTTTTATTTCCGAGGAGTGCGAGGGTTGCAACATCATCATTGCTCCGCCAACCAGCATCGCAAAGCCAAACCACAACGCCACACCACAAATCATAATGGCGAGTAGGCACGCCGAAAAAATCTTCCAAAATTTCATACAACTATCTGTTTTGGTATTTCCTTACAAATATAATACTTTTTTAAAGAATATAGGGAGGGTAGGGAGTTTAGAGAGTTTAAGGAGTTTAGGGAGGTTTTCCTTAACCTCTTTAACTTCTCTAAATTCCCTAATCGTCATCTCCCATTCCTCGCCACAAAAAAAAGGCCGCCCATCGGACGGCCCTTTTCTGTGAAGTGTAAGGTTGATTACTTGCGGATAGCAGCAACACCGGGAAGCTCTTTACCCTCCATATATTCGAGGAGAGCACCACCACCGGTCGAAACGTAGCTAACTTTGTCGGCAAGACCAAACTTGTTGATGCAAGCAACAGAGTCGCCACCACCGATAAGCGAGTAAGCTCCGTTAGCAGTAGCCTCGGCGATAGCCTCAGCAACTACGCGACAGCCGGTCTCGAATTTGGGGAACTCGAATACGCCAACAGGGCCGTTCCAAAGGATAGTTTTGCTTTCGAGAATAACATCAGCAAAAGCTTTCTTCGAGTTAGCCTCGATGTCCATACCCTCCCAACCGTCGGGAATGTTGTTTACGGGAGCAACAAGGGTGTCCGAATCGTTCGAGAATTGGTTGCCACAGAGAGCGTCGGTAGCGAAGATGAGTTTTACACCCTTCTCCTCGGCTTGTTTGATGATGTCGAGAGCAACGCCGTGCATATCAACCTCGTTGATGCTGGTACCAACCTTTCCGCCTTTGGCAGCCGAGAAAGTGTAGGTCATACCACCTGCGAGGATAATGCTGTCCACTTTGTCCAAAAGACGCTCAATGATGGTGATTTTGGTCGAAACCTTTGCACCACCGATGATAGCCAAGAAGGGACGTTGGGGGTTCTCCATAACGCCGTCGATAGCTTTCAACTCGCCGTTCATTACATAGCCGAACATCTTGTCGTTGGGGAAGTAATCAGCGATAAGAGCAGTCGAAGCGTGAGCGCGGTGAGCGGTACCGAAAGCGTCGTTGATGTAGCAGTCAGCATACGAAGCCAAGCGTTTAACGAACTCTTTTTGGCTCGCTTTAACAGCCTTTTTAGCCTCTGCTTTCTCCTCGTCGGTAGCATCTGCGGCCAAGCCACGAGGTTTACCCTCCTCCTCGGCATAGAAACGGAGGTTTTCGAGCATCATAACCTCGCCGGGTTTGAGTGCAGCTGCCATTTCGGCTGCTTTGTCACCCATGCAGTCGCCTGCGAATTGTACTTTGACACCCAAGCGGTTCTCTACTGCGCCGATGATGTGCGAGAGCGAGAATTTCTCGTCGTTGTTCTTTTTGGGACGACCGAGGTGCGACATCAGGATAACGCTACCGCCACCAGCCAAAACTTTTTTGATGGTAGGGATTGCAGCGCGGATACGAGTGTCATCGGTAACCTCGAAATTCTCGTTGAGGGGCACATTGAAATCAACACGGATAATAGCACGTTTGCCCGTGAAGTTGTAAGTGTCAATTGTGTTCATACTGTTTTGTGTTTTTATGTGTTAATAATTGCTTTCCTGCGAAAAGTTGCGCACTACGCACAACCCCACAAAGTTACAAACATTTGCTTGATTTTCCAACCCTGCATCTGTTTTTCCCCTAAAAACGGGTGCGAATGTGTAAAAATGCCTATTAGAAATAATATCGCAGGCCGATAGTTGAAGAGCCTCCTAAACGGAAACTGATGCCGTTGTGGTTGTATTTTAAGTAATCACCCTTGTAACTTGTAAAAACATACTCCAAACTCAACAAACTGAATGATACGCCAAATTTCCGGGTTGGTCGGAACTCGAAAGCACCAAGCGACAGCCCAACTCCAAAGCCTGGCATTGCGAAACTATTTGTCATCTCGGTTTTCCCTGCTATTCCGCACGCAAAACCAAAGTGGAAAGAGGGGGTATAATAAAAATTGTCAGCAAGTCTTACATAGTATGCCAATTCGGGCATAACGGTTATTGTATGCGTTACGGGGTCTGTCCGATTAGCCGTTTCCAGGCCGTAGCCGACCGATGCGCTGATGCGGAATTTGTCGGCGACAAAATAACCAAATTCGGGAGCCAGCGAGAGTCCGAAACTCGTTGCAGAAGTGCTGTTGGCAATCGAGGTTGTTGTTGCGACACCCAAAGAACCTCCGAGATATTTCTCGCCTTTTTGTTGTGCCGAGGCAGCTGCTGTTATGGTTATTACGGCCACAAATAAACAGATAATTCTTTTCATAAATGCTTGTTGTTAGGTTGAACTTTTGCTATTTCCAAAGATAATCAAAAAACGCCGCAAAAACTCTAATAAGATATAAAATTGTATGTAGCGGCAAAAAAAGTGCGCCGAGGGCGAATAATCTCTCAAAAAAAGTGTACCTTTGCTAATGGTTTGTACTTTCGCGAAAACTACACAAAAATAACATAAAGCTATGTACGGTAAAATTCAACAACACCTTCAAAAGGAGCTTGCCGACATTCGTGAGGCAGGTCTTTACAAAACCGAGCGTATCATCGAGAGCGAGCAACGCGCCGACATTCAAGTAGGCGGTAAGACTGTTCTCAACTTCTGTGCTAACAACTACCTCGGTCTTTCGAACAACCCCCGCTTGATTAAGGCTGCCAAAGAGGCTATGGACGAGCGCGGTTTCGGTATGTCGTCGGTGCGCTTCATCTGCGGTACACAAGACATTCACAAACAACTCGAAAAGGCTATCTCGGACTATTTCGGCACCGAGGATACTATTCTTTATGCCGCTTGTTTCGATGCTAACGGTGGTGTATTCGAGCCTCTGTTGGGCCCCGAGGACGCTATCATCTCGGACGCACTCAACCACGCTTCGATTATCGACGGTGTGCGCCTTTGCAAAGCCGTTCGCTATCGCTATGCAACCGCCAACATGGAGGACCTCGAAGAGCAACTCAAATTGGCGCAAGCACAACGCTTCCGTATCATCGTAACCGACGGTGTGTTCTCGATGGACGGTAATGTGGCTCCTATGGACGAGATTTGCGCTTTGGCCGAGAAGTATGACGCTATGGTTATGGTTGATGAGTGCCACTCGGCAGGTGTCGTTGGTGCTACCGGACGTGGCGTTTCGGAGAAGTTCAACCTTCGTGGCAAGATTGATATCATCACAGGTACTTTGGGTAAAGCCTTTGGTGGTGGCGTAGGTGGTTTCACCACAGGTCGCAAAGAGATTATCGAGTTGTTGCGCCAACGCTCGCGTCCTTACTTGTTCAGTAACTCGATTCCGCCCGCAGTAGTAGGTGCAAGTATCGAGATGTTCAAGATGTTGGAGGAGAGCGACGAGTTGCACGATCGCCTTGTAGCAAATGTTGAGCACTTCCGCTCGAAGATGATTGCTGCCGGTTTCGACATCAAACCTACCCAATCGGCTATCTGCGCTGTTATGTTGTACGATGCGAAGTTGTCGCAAGAGATGGCAGCCAAATTGCTCGACGAGGGTATCTATGTAACAGGTTTCTACTACCCCGTAGTACCGAAGGGTCAGGCTCGTATCCGTGTTCAAGTGTCGGCAGGCCACACCACCGAGCAACTTGACCAATGCGTAGCAGCCTTTACCAAAGTAGGTAAGGAGCTCGGCGTATTGAAATAGAGCCCCTCGGTAGTACTTTGTAGTACTTCCGTAGTACTTCCAGTACACCCCTAACGGAAAATAAATAAAAATTGCTCGCATCGGCTTCGGTGCGAGCAATGATGTATAAAAAACACTAAACCACAACGCCTTATGTCGAAAGTTGAAATGGACGCAATTGACCACAAAATTCTTCGTTTTCTGACGCAGAACGCCCGTATGCCGTACCTCGAAATTGCGCGAGAGTGTGGTGTGTCGGGAGCTGCCATTCACCAACGAGTCAAGAAATTGACCGATATGGGCGTTATTCGTGGTACGCGCATTGAGATAGCACCCAAAGCGTTGGGCTACGATGTGTGTGCCATTGTTTCGGTGGCGACCGACGAGAGTGTCGATTATATGGAGACGGTCGAGGCTTTGAAGGCTATTCCCGAGGTGGCAAGTTGCCACTTCATCACGGGCCAGAATAACCTCTTGTTGAAGCTCTATTGCCGTGACCACGAGCACTTTATGCATACTCTGATGGAGCGTGTGCGCCATATCAAAGGTGTGACAAGTACCGAGACCTTCATCTCGCTTTACGAGGCCTTTTCGCGCCAGGCGCAAGTCGAGGAGTAGAGGCCACCAAAGCATACAACTAACGACCGACCCGCCCCTGCTGAAAGTGACGGGTCGTGTTGTAACAATACCAATAGGATTATTATGAGTGATATTCGCTTGACAAAACAGTTCAGTTTCGAGGCAGCCCATTCGCTCGAAGGGTATGATGGTGCGTGCAGCCAAATTCACGGACATAGTTATCGCCTCGAAGTTACTGTCGAGGGTGCGCCGTTGGAGAGTGCAGGCCACCCCAAAGACGGAATGGTTATGGATTTCGGTGTGCTCAAAAGCATTGTCAATCGTGAGATTGTCAATCGCCTCGACCACTCGTTTACCATTCGTCGTACTGAGCAAAATGGCGAACTTATCGAGATGTTGCAACGCCACTATACCAACATTCACGTTGTGGACTATCAGCCCACCAGCGAGAATATGTTGATTGATATGGCAGCGCGATTGACACCCGTAATGCCCGAGGGGGTGCGCTTGTGTAAGCTCACTCTGTACGAAACAGCAACTTCCAAAGCCGAACTGATAATCCCCTAATGCGCGATGCCTAAATTATTCCTTGTCGATGCCTATGCGTTGATATTTCGCAGTTACTATGCGTTTATCAACCGCCCGATGCGAAACTCTGCGGGGCTGAATACCTCGCCAATCTTCGGCTTTACGAAGTTTATCCGCGATGTCATTGTCCGCGAGAAACCCGACTATCTGGGTGTGGCTTTTGACCCTCACGGTGGCAACTTCCGACACCAACTATACCCCGAATATAAGGCCAATCGTAGTGCCACGCCCGAGGATATTGTGGCTGCCGTTCCCTATATCAAACAGATACTCGATGCGATGTGTATCCCGGTGTTGGAGGTGGCGGGCTACGAGGCCGACGATGTTATTGGTACGCTGTCGTGTCGTGCATCGGAAGCGGGCTTCGATGTGTTTATGGTGACGCCAGACAAGGACTATGGACAACTCGTGAAAGACCGCGTTGTGATGTATAAGCCGGCAAAGGGCGACGATGGTGTCGAGATTGTCGATAGGGCGGCAATACGCGAACACTATGGCTTTGATGACCCTCGACTTGTGGCTGATATTCTGGCTCTGTGGGGCGATGCCTCGGATAATGTTCCGGGCGTGCAGGGCGTGGGCGAGAAAGGAGCCATAAAACTTGTTAATACTTATGGCGATGTCGAGCAGATTTTGGCGAATATCGATAAACTTACACCCCGACAAAAGACGGCTTTTGAGCAAGGGCGCGAACAACTGCGCTTGTCGAAACGATTGGTAACTATCGATACCAATGTTCCCATCGAATTTCTGCCCGAGGAGTTGCGTATGTGTGCGCCCGACTCGGAGCGTTTGAGAGCACTGTTTACCGAGTTGAACTTCTCGCGCTTTCAGCACGAGATGGAGGGCCGTACTCCGACACCCTTCCGTGCTTCGGATTGTGCCGAGTGCTCGAAGGCCAAGAGTGCACCCCAACCCGCTGCGCCGAGCTTGCAAGGCAGCCTGTTTGCCGATGAAGTGCCGAGTGCCACAGCGGGCGAGATGCAGGGCGACCTGTTTGCTGCTCCCGAGATGCGCTGCGCGGCAACGGTTGAACATACCTATACGGTAATTGATGATACCGCCTCGCTCGAAGCGTTGGTCGAAAAGCTCGCCACACAACCCCGATTTGCGTTCGATACCGAGACTTCGGGCTTTGATTGGTGGAGCGACCGCATTGTGGGTGTGTCGATAGCAATCGAGCCCCATAAGGCGTACTATATCCCCCTTTCGCCCGACAATACCACCGAGCGATTGAACGCTCTCCGCCCCGTGTTCGAGAACGAGGCGATTGTCAAGATTGGACAAAATATCAAATTCGATATGTTGTGGTTGCGCCGATATGGCGTCAGCGTTGCAGGTTTCAAACTCGACACAATGATTTTGCACTACCTGCTCGACGCCGAGAGCCGCCACTCGATGAACTATATGGCTCGTACGCTGCTCGACTACGACCCTATCGAGATTTCAACCCTTATAGGCACGGGTGCCCGACAACTCACTATGGATAGAGTGGCTGTGCCCGTTATTGCCGAATATGCAGCCGAGGACGCCGACATCACACTGCAACTGTGCGATGTGCTGTGGCCTCGCGTTCAGACCGAGGGCTTCGAGAAACTCTATCGCACCATCGAGGAGCCGATGATTGATGTGTTGGCAGATATGGAGTGGGAGGGTGTCCGTATCGACACCGAGGCTCTGGGTCGCTATGCTGTGACGCTGGGCGAACAACTTGCGGGAATAGAGGCGCAAATTCGTGAAATGGCGGATTGCCCCGAACTCAATATCAATTCGTCGCGCCAACTTGGCGAGGTGCTGTTCGAGCGTTTGAAGGTCGATTCCAAACCCCGCAAGACCAAAACCAAACAGTATGCAACCGACGAGGAGTACCTCCAAATGTTGTCGTCGCGCCACCCGATAATTCCTCTGATTTTGGAGTATCGCGGTATCAAAAAACTTCTTTCGACCTATGTTGAGGCCCTGCCGTTGCTTGTAAATGCCAAAACAGGTCGCATACATACCTCTTACAATCAAGCGGTTACCGCAACGGGACGATTGTCCTCGACCAACCCCAACCTGCAAAACATTCCCATTCGTGACGAGATGGGCAAACCCATTCGTGCGGCTTTTGTGGCTGCCGATGCCGAGCATATCTTGTTGTCGGCGGATTATAGCCAGGTGGAGTTGCGACTGATGGCGCATTTGAGCGGCGACGAGGCTCTGTTGGAGGCTTTCCGCAGAGGCGAAGACATCCACGCCGCCACCGCAGCCCGCATCTTCGGCAAAGAGATTGCCGATGTGACAAGCGATGAGCGCCGTCGTGCCAAGACTGCCAACTTTGGTATCATTTATGGTATCTCGGCATTTGGTCTGGCACAACGCTTGGGTATCTCGCGTAGCGAGGCCAAAGAGTTGATTGACGGCTATTTCCGCTCGTATCCCGCAGTTCACGACTATATGGAGAGGGTTGTTGCCGAGGCTCGTGAGTCGGGCGCAGTGACCACTCTGTTTGGTCGCCGAAGAGTGCTTGCCGACATCAATTCGCGCAATGCCGTTGCACGAGGTTTGGCGGAACGAAACGCCATAAATACCCCTTTGCAAGGTAGCGCAGCCGACATTATGAAGTTGGCGATGATTGAGGTGCGCCGACGTTTTCGTGCCGAGGGCGTGCAGTCGCGTATGATACTCCAAGTGCACGACGAGATTGTGGTCGATTGTCTGCGTAGCGAGGTCGAGAAGGTACGCCGCATCGTAACCGAGAGTATGGAGGGTGCCGCACAACTGCGTATTGTGTTGGAGGCCGAGGCGGGCGTAGGCGAAAATTGGCTCGCAGCACATTAAACCGTTGAGAGTTATGAGAGCATTGATTCAAAGAGTTAAACGCGCAAGTGTTACCATCAGTGGCGAGCAGTTTAGTGCCATTGGTGCCGGTATGTTGGTGTTGCTGGGAGTTGAGGTTGGCGACACCGAGGCCGATTTGGAGTGGTTGGCGGGCAAGGTTGCCCGTTTGCGCATCTTCGACGACGAGGAGGGTGTTATGAACCGCGACGTTGTGGAGACGGGTGGCGAGTTGTTGGTGGTAAGCCAATTTACACTGTGCGCCTCGACCCGCAAAGGAAACCGCCCGTCGTACATTGCCGCCGCCCGCGAAGACGAGGCTGTGCCGATGTACGAAAACTTCAAAAAACGGCTGGGCGAACTCACAAATAAGAGCGTTGCAAGTGGTGTTTTCGGAGCCGATATGGCGGTCGAACTTGTCAATGACGGACCCGTAACTATCTGGATAGATTCGCGTAACAGATACTAAAAAAGCCACACTTGGAGCGAAAAAAGCCAAATGTGTGCTCGTTTTACGGAAAAAGTAGTATTTTTGCAATCGGAATGAACGGAAGTATAACCAATTTATTACGCAGTATGGATGACGGCAACTCGTGTAAGAATAGCAGCGGTATCATATCTGAATACCATTCCGTTTATTTACGGTATAGAGCACGCAGGTAAACTGCATGCCGACCTTCTATTGTCGCCTCCTGCCGGCTGTGCCGAGGTTTTTGCTCGTGGCGAGGCCGACATCGCACTTATTCCCGTAGGCGCACTTCCCGCGCTCGCAGGGGACTCCAAAATCGTAACTAACTACTGTCTGGGCGCACAAGGTGGCGTTCGTAGCGTTGTGCTTGCAAGTAACACTCCGCTCAAAGATATTCGCAACCTCTACCTCGATAGCCATTCGCGTACATCGGTGTTGCTGACCCGCTATCTGGCCGTCAAAAAGTGGGATATCGCACCCGATTGGAAAGAGCTCACCGACTATACTCTGCTGGATAATCCCGCCGAGGGTGACGCTTTTTTGTTGATTGGCGACAAGGTGTTCCCGCGTGAAGGACAATTCCGCTATTGGTATGACCTGTCGGACGAGTGGAAGGAGCTGACCCGCCTGCCGTTTGTGTTTGCGGTGTGGGTGGCGCGCGAGGGCGTTGCTCCCGAGGTGCTCGACGCATTGGAGGAGTCGCTCACTTGGGGTTTGGAACGCACTTGGGAGGCCATCGTGGAGTATGGCTACGACAATCTGCCCTACGCCTACGACTACCTCACCGTCAATATGGACTACCTGTTCGATGCGCAGAAACGAAAGGCGCTCGGTAAGTTCTGGAACGACGGACTCAAAACAACGCTTCGTATCAATCCCGGCTGAAGGTTGGCTTTTCGCTAAAAGAGCGAAGCCGCGCCCCACGCCCAAGCGGGCAGGGCGGAATGGAATGATAGTGAAACATTCAAAACCTTCTACCGATGATTACAATCTATCTGAAACAACACAATAAAATCATACGTAACGCCGACATCGAACTCTTTGAGTCGCTCGGTTTCGACGATATTCTGTGGATTGACCTGCTGACACCCTCGATGAAGGAGCAGAAGGCAGTCGAGGAGTTTATGGACATCGACCTGTTGAGCAAGCAGGAGGCCGAGGAGATTGAGAGTACTTCGAAATACTCCGAGACCGAGAACGCCATTATCAGTAACTCCAACTTCTTCCTTCCGCAAGGCGATGGTTTTACCGTTGAGCCCGTGTCGTTCATCTTGTCCGAGGGTATTTTGGTTACGACCCGAACTTCGGAGTCGCGTACCTTTGCCGAGTGTACCAAACGCTTCCAGATGAACTTCAAGGCATATCCGACGGGCTACCACATTATGATTTCGATTTTGGAGGTGCGTATCGACTTCGATGCCGACTTGGTAGAGTCGGTCAGCCGTCAGATTACACGACTCAACAAAGAGGTCAGCACCGACGACCGAATCGACGAGGAGCTCATCCGTCGTATCAACCACTTGCAGGAGAATACGATGTTGATTCGTGAGAACGTCACTGACCGCCAACGTGTTTTGTCGGGTATCCTCCGAAGCGAACACTTCCCCAATGACGTCTATCCCCGTCTGCAACTGATGATGCGTGATGTGAACTCGCTTATCAGCCACGCCGACTTTGCTTTTGAGCGTCTGGACTACCTCCACGATACGGTGCTGGGCCTTATCAATATCGAGCAGAACAAGATTGTCAAGATTTTCACCGTTGCATCGGTTCTGTTCCTGCCCGCAACACTTGTGGCGAGTATCTATGGTATGAACGTTGATTTGCCCGGTCAGAACTTGGGCGGTATGTGGCCGTTTGTGGTGGCCTGTATCGTGATGTTTGTCGTGTCGGGCGTCATCTTGTGGTTTTTCAAAATCCGCAAGTGGTTGTAACTCATACCTATATTCTATATGCAGTACAAACACATTGTCTTTGATGTCGATGGCACGCTGATTGACACCGAGCGCGCAGCATTGGAGTCGTTGAGCGACACCATACGCGAGCTTACGGGCGAGTATCGTGAGCCCTCGACGCTTGGCTTTGCCTTTGGCCCCCCTGCACACGTCACAATCGAGCGTTTGGGTCTGCCGCTGGACAAGGGACTGATGATGTGGTACGAGAAATTTGGTGCTGCCTTTGCTACCGATGTCGAGGTGTATGAGGGCGTGCGCGACCTGTTGGAACGACTGACAGCCGAGGGGTGTTCGTTGGGCGTTGTGACCTCGAAGGTGCGCTTCGAATATGAGGAGAACTTTGGTCCCTTTGGTTTGTGCCACCTGCTGCCTGTGGCGGTGTGCTGTGACGAGTGCGAGGCTCCGAAACCTTCGCCTGCACCAATGCTTCGTTATATGGAATTGACGGGCGCCACCCCCGCCGAAACGCTATTTGTCGGCGATACGGTGTTCGATGCCGAGTGTGCTCACGGAGCGGGTGTCGATTTTGCGTTGGCTGTGTGGGGCGCACAAGACAAGAGTGTCGAGGCAGAATATTACCCCGAAACACCTTCTCGCATTTTGGACATTGTGCTTGGCCGGTAGCCGATAGAACTATACCGTAGTCAAGAAATAGAGCGATTGACTACATAGCATAACGTGCGACTTTTCTCCGTGAAATAGTCGCACGACCGGTTTTCGTCCGGCGGCTGTGAGTATTCGAATCATCTCTTCGAGAGTCTGTTGCTCGCCATAACGTTCCAAATCGTGAACGATGATACAATAATCCTCGCTTATGCCGTCGGGCAACATACCGAGAATCTGCGAGCGCGAATAGTGCTTCGAGCCAAACGGACCATCGACAAAAACGAAGTCATAGGGACCCTGCTCCATAATGCTGTCGAGCTGGGTGTATGCCAAAGTCTTTCGACCTTTGTACAGAACTTGCTCGGCAGGGTGTATGCTGACATTTACGGGGTAGGAGTCGCTTATCGAACGACGGAAAAACTCGGTCCAAACGGGGTCGCTCTCTACCGTTACGGCAAACTTGTCGAAGTGTTTGGCGTATTGATGAATCAACTTTGAGGACTGTCCCAAACCAAATTCAAGTGTTTTTTCGGGGTGCATAATATTGAGCACCTTGAAAATGCTCAAAAGGGCTCCATAGTCGGCAGCGCAACCTCCGGGAGTAAAACCCTTTTCGCGTAGCCATACGCTGTCGGTTATCGCGCTGTTGAAATGCAACGCCTTGTCGATTTCGTATAGAGTTCGACGACGAGTGCTCATTATCTGTCGGCTACGAAACCAATATTTTACTCGCGGGTGATATATCTTGGCCCAAATAGTTTTAAAAAGTCCCATAAAATCAGTAGTTTTGGCTATTCAAAGGTACGTCGTTGGTGTAAAAAATGCAATAGAAACACAAAATAATCGCATATTATGAATAATTTCAGTTTCCAAAATCCGACCCGTCTGGTCTTTGGTAAAGGTCAGATTGCTAAACTTGCAACACTGATTCCTGCCGAGGCAAAAATTATGGTAACCTATGGTGGTGGCAGTGTTCGTCGCAATGGCGTTTATGACCAAGTGGTAGCCGCTCTCGAAGGCCGCAACTATGTTGAGTTTTGGGGTATCGAGCCCAACCCCCGTGTCGAGACATTGCGCCGCGCAGTTGAGCTGGGTAAGGCCGAAGGTGTTAATTTCCTGCTCGCAGTCGGTGGCGGCTCGGTTATCGACGGAACAAAACTGATTTCGGCAGCCATTGCTTCCGACGAAGATGCGTGGGCGTTGGTGCTCAAAGGTGCCGACCGAGGTGGTATCCCTCTGGCGGCAGTGCTGACCATTCCTGCCACAGGCTCCGAGATGAATAGCGGTGCAGTTATCTCGCGCGAGGAGACACACGAGAAATACGCCTTCTATGGTCGCTATCCCGAGTTTTCGATTTTGGACCCCGAGGTGACCTATTCGTTGCCCGACTATCAAATCGCTTGCGGATTGTCCGACATCTTTGTTCACGTTATGGAGCAATACCTCACCACTCCCGACCAATCGCGCGTTATGGATCGCTGGGCCGAGGGTTTGTTGCAAACCGTCATCGAGATTGCGCCTTTGATTCGCGCCAACAAAACCGACTATCGCACAATGGCCGACTTTATGTTCTCGGCAACAATGGCTCTTAACGGCTACATCGCACAGGGCGTGACAGAGGATTGGGCGACACATATGATTGGCCACGAATTGACAGCGCTTGCAGGTATTACTCACGGTGCATCGCTGGCGATTGTCCTGCCTGCGACAATGAGCGTGCTACGCGACCAGAAGGGCGATAAGATACTACAATATGGTGCTCGCGTGTGGGGTATCGACGGCGGCACAACCGAGGAGCGCATCGAGGCAACGATTGCTCGCACTCGCGAGTTCTTCAAATCGCTCGGACTTGCTGTTTCGCTCACCGAGGCGGGTATATCTCTCGACGTTATTGACACCATTGCCGAGCGTTTCACCGCATCGGGTGTTCATCACGGCGAGGCTGCGAATGTCGATGGCGAGATGGCTCGCAGGATTCTCGAAGCGTGTAAATAATGGGCGAGTGGTTTGACGCGATAGTCGAGTTCTTTGTTGCTTGGGGTTATCCGGGAATGTTTCTGGCGGCTGCGGCTGCGGGAAGCATTATACCGATAGGCTCCGAGGTGGTACTCGTGTTGCTACTGCCCAAACTAAACCCGTTTTGGCTGATATTGTGTGCCTCGTTGGGCAATACACTTGGAGGTATGACCTGTTTTTGGCTCGGCTGGCTGGGCAAACGCGAGTGGATACACAAATATTTGGGAGTAAGTCAGGAGAAACTCGATAAGGCGACCCGTTTCTTGTCGGGGCGGGGTGCGGCGATGGCTTTTTTCTCGTTTATGCCCTACATTGGCGAGGCGATAGCCGTTGCGCTGGGACTTATGCGTAGCAATCAATGGTTGTCGGCAGGCGCAATGTTTGTCGGCAAGGTTATCCGCTATGTTGTAATATATCTCGGCTGGCTCGGAGTCATCAACTTGTAATCGGAGTTGTCTAACAAGAAAAGGCGTGTCCACAACTGCTGGACACGCCTTTTTTTATTAAATCCTTATTACTCTTCGGAACCGTCCTACTCACCCTAACCTCTCTATCGCACTCGGATAGTATAGTCGGGGTTGTAGCCAACCACAACCCACTCGGTATTGACATGGCTTTGTGAGCCATTCTTGGGTACATAGTGGTATGGCGATTGCAGCAACTCGTTGCCAAGCGAGTTAATACGATCATCGAAACTGCTGCCAGGAGTGAACAACGCCTTAACAAACGATTTGGTCACGTCATAACCCTTGTAGGAGTAGAGCGACGGCATTTCGTTGTAAGCCGCAATGTAGCGAGCGTCAAAGTTGCGGATACGGCTATTGGTGCGGTCGGCATGGTACGATGCGACAAAGTGAACTCCGAGTTTGAAGTACAGGTTCTTGTCGAGTGCATTGTAACGAAGCCAGCGCGACGAGCCCAAAACTTGGATTGGGGTGGTGCGCGATGTACGAGCCGAGGTGTTGTTGTATGCCGAACTTATACTTGCCAAAGTCTTATCGACCGACATCTCGTCGGCGGCCAACACAACAAACAGGTTGGGCTTATTCCAATCGATAATCTCGACAATTTTGCCCGCGTCGGTTGCGCTGTCGTAGTGGTAACGAAGGTGGGGCGTATCGCTCAACCACTCCTTGACCTCGGCAGCAAACTCTGCATCATCTTTGGGGCTCGAAACGACCACAATATTGCCCGACGAGGTAATCAGCGAGTCGAGTTTTTCGAACTTGAACTCGGCATCGGGAGCCGCCTGAAATAACACCTTGCTCGAAGCCTTGATGCTCGAAAGCGGCGATATTACGGGTATGTTTTTGGCCTCGGCGTAGTGCAGCACGGGCGCCAACTCGTCGTTATATACGGGACCAATCACGAGGTCCACGCTATCGAACGAAGGGGTGCTGACAATCTCGGCAACTTTGGCCTGCTTGCGCTCGGTGTTGAACACTTGCAGATTGACCGAAAGTCCGTCTTGCTTAATCTCGTCCAAAGCAACCAGAACGCCCTGATAGAAATCCAAGAAGTTGCGGTCGCTCTTCTCGATACCACGCAACGGCAACATCAACGCAACTTCGGCCGTGTGGTTTTTCGACAACGGCGAGGACATCACATCTGACGGAGTGACAACCAGCGGAGCCGACAACGACAACAATGAATCGGCCTTGACAACCACCTGCGTTGATACTTGATTGGGGATACGAATCATCGACAGCAGTTTGAGGTTGCCATCGACAATGTTGTTTGCCGCAGTAATCGAATCAATGGGAATGTTATATTGTTTCGACAGCGAATACAGTGTTTCGCCCGGACGTACAATGTGGTATTGCGCATCGTCCGACACGCTGTTTATAGCCTCGCGGTACTCCTCCCATTGTTGTTTAATCTGCATAGGCGAGGCGTCACCCTGCTCCTTTTTGCGGATATAGAGTGCTGCGCCCTCGGGCAGATGCAACGGATCGACCTCGCGGTTGTCGTCGATAAGCGACGAGAGGGGTATTCCGTATAGTTTCGATATTGAGTAAGCCGTTTCGCCCTTTTGTACGATGTGTTGGCGGAAGCCTTTGCGCGGAGCAGCGACCTTGCTCTCCTTGCGGACAACCGACGCTTCGGGCATAACGGGTATCTTGATTATCTGACCAACCTTCAAACCCTCGCTTGTCAGAGGGTTATGGCGTATGATTACCGTGTCGGCAACGTTATAAACCTTGCCGATAGAGTAGAAGGTGTCGCCCTTCTGTATGTGGTGGACATAGAAGTCCTCGCCGGCAATACGCACTTTGGCCTCCGACCGCACGGTTTGCGCCTCGGCCGACAAGCAAGTCAGCAAGCACATAACCATCGAAACAAAGATACTTTTTGAGGCTTTAATCATAACTATTATTTTTTGAGTCGAAGATAGATTTCGGTGCAAACCTTCTTGGTGTAGGCGGGGAAATCACTCTTCATAATCCAATCGTAGTAGGTGTGCTCCTTGCGGAAAACCTCCTCGACGCTCTTGCCCTTGTGTTGTCCGAAAGCAAACACCTCGACACCCTTGTCGTCATAGACGATGCGACCGGCAAAGTCGGCGGTAGGCTTCTGCTCGCTGAACTTGGCAAGCCACTCAACATCGTTTTCCAACTCGGGATAGCGGTCGAGTTGCGCCTCCAACACCTCACAAGTGGCAAGCGTATCGGCTTCGGCTGCGTGAGCATTTTCGAGGCTCTTGCCGCAGTAGAACTTATACGCAGCAACAAGTGTACGTTGCTCCATCTTGTAGAAGATGTTTTGCACGTCGATAAACTTGCGGCCACGAAGGTCAATATCGACACCAACACGCATAAACTCCTCGACCAACATCGGAACATCGAACTTGTTGGAGTTGTATCCCGCAAAGTCGCAACCCTCGATATAAGCTGCCAACGACTTTGCCAACTGGCGGAAAGTCGGGCAATCCTTTACATCGTCGTCGGTAATGCCGTGTACCGCCGTAGCCTCGGCAGGAATGGGCATTTCGGGGTTGATGCGACGGGTCTTGACCTCGCGGTCGCCATTGGGCAACAACTTAACCATCGCAATCTCGATGATGCGGTCGTGTCCAACATCGACGCCCGTAGTTTCGAGGTCGAAAAAGACTATCGGATTTTTAAGCTTTAGTTTCATCTTCGGGCAACATCATCGGCATAAGCAACATCAAAATCGAGAAAGTGGGCTTCTCGTCAGCCTCGTAAACAGGTTTGAATACGCCCGCGCGAGTGTGGTCGCCCAGCTCGATAAGCACGCTTTGGGTGTCGGTGTTCGAGAGAATCTCCACCAAGAAGGTCGATTTGAAACCTATAACGATAGGTGTTCCCTCGTACTCGCACGAGATATTCTCGGTTGCCGACATCGAGTAGTCGCGGTCTTGTGCCACAAGGTTGATTTTGTCGCCATTGATGCTCATTTTGATAAGGTTTGTTGCTTGCGACGAGCAAACGGCAACACGTTTGATACCGTTCAACAACTCGCTGCGATCAACAACCACGCGGTTCGAGTTATTTTGCGGAATAACCGAGTTGTATTTGGGATAAGTACCCTCAATCAAGTGGCAAACCAATGTGAAGTCGCCGATGTGGAACATCGCATTCTTGTTGTCAAATTCGGTGTGGATAGCGCCCTCCTCACGAACCAACGCAGCCTTCAAAAGGTTGGCGGGTTTCTTGGGGAGAATGAACGAAGCGGTAAGGCCCGATTCGAGTTGTGCGCTATACTTCACAAGTTTGTGAGCGTCGGTGGCAACGAAGGTTACCTCGCTCGGCTCGATGTTTACAAAAATGCTGTTCATCACGGGACGGAGCTCGCCTTCGGCGGTTGCGAAGATGGTCTTGTTGATACCATCAACCAACAAATCAACGTCCATATCCAATGCTACTTTGGCGTCCGAAAGCATAGGAACGGTGGGGTAGCTCAAACCCGAAAGGCCGGGAATCGAAATCTCACCGGTCGCCCAACGGATATTGATTTTCCAAGTCTCTGTATCAACCGAGATAGTCAGGGGTTGCTCCGAGAACTCTTTGAGCGTATCCAACATACGTTTGTAGGGAGCGGCAACAACGCCCTCTTTTTCGACGCCATCAACCTTTACTTTGCCGATGAAGGTGGTTTCGAGGTCCGAAGCGGTCACTTTGAGGGTGTCGCCTTGCAACTCAAACAGGAAGTAGTCGAGAATGGGCAGTGTGTTTTTGCTGCTGATAACTTTACCCGTTGTCGAGAGCACCGACAGCAGGGCAGAACTTGATACTGTAAATTTCATTGTTGTATTATCTTTTTGCTTTTTGTTTCACTCTAAATTGTCGCAAGTTTGTCGAGCGCCATCTCGACCATCTGACGAACAAACGGTTTGTAGTCGGTGTTGGCCTCACCCGCCACGCGTTGTGCAATGATGGTGCAGATGGTAATTGCGCGGTGTCCGAGCAGTGCTGCAAGTCCCGCCAAAGCCGAACCCTCCATCTCGTAGTTGGTGATGCGGCGACCGTTGAACTCAAACGACTCGATAGCCTCGTTTACTCCCGTGCCCAGCGCAGGCTCGATGCGAACATAGCGACCTTGCGGGCCGTAGAATCCCGGAGCCGAAATCGTGATACCCTCAACGGTCGAGTCGCGGAATAAATCGACGAGTTCTTTGGCAGCATTGACAAAGTATGGCGCAGGCAGTTGCTCTCGCCACGACATATGCTCCACAAAGGCGCGTTCAATCTCCAAATCGCACACGCTGTCGCGGCCGGCATAGTAGTTGAGCAGTCCGTCGAATCCCACCGAGGTTGCACTCATCAGAAATGTTCCCAACGGGAGGTCTGCCTGCAAAGCGCCCGAAGTACCCAATCTGACGAGGTTGAGTGTGCGGTGCTCGGGTTTAACCTGACGGCTCTCGAAGTCGATATTGACAAGCGCATCGAGCTCCGTTACCACGATGTCGATGTTGTCGGTGCCGATACCTGTCGAGAGTACGCTGAGTCGTTTACCCTTGTAGGCTCCCGTTACTGTTCGAAATTCGCGGCTTGCAACCTCGCACTCGCGCTCCTCGAACATCGAAGCCACCATATCCACGCGACCGGGGTCGCCGACCAGAATTACCGTGTCGGCAAGTTGTTCGGGGCGCAAATGGAGATGGAAAATCGAGCCATCACCATTGATAATCAGTTCGGAAGACGGAATTGTTCTCATAATGCACGTATTTTGTTTTGGTTTTTTAACCCAAAAACACTATCTTGCAACTAATTTACAAAAATAAAAATTCTTTGCGAAAATTCAAAATAACAAATATCAAAAACAACAGCTATGACTCTTATTAAATCAATCTCGGGTATTCGCGGTACAATTGGCGGAGCGATTGGCGACAATTTGACCCCCATCGACATCGTTAAATTTACTGCGGCTTATGCCCGTTTTATTGCCGAGAGCAGTGCCAAAGAGCGAATTACCATTGTTGTAGGTCGTGACGCCCGCTTGTCGGGACAGATGGTTGCCGACATTATTGAGGGTACACTTATCGGTTGTGGTGTCGATGTTATAGACCTTGGTCTTTGCACCACTCCCGGAACGGAATTGGCGGTTACGGCGCACAAAGCCGATGGCGGTATCATCATCACCGCAAGCCACAATCCCAAGCAGTGGAATGCACTCAAATTGCTCAACGCACGTGGCGAGTTTTTGAGTGACGCCGAGGGTAAGCAGGTGCTGGCTATTGCTGCCGAGGAGTCGTTCCGTTTTGTCGAGATAGACTCTATTGGCAAGGTTGTTCTTCGCACCAACTTCGATCAGGCGCACATCGACTCGGTGTTGGCTCTGCCGTTGGTTGATGTCGAGGCTGTTAAGGCCCGCAAATTCCGTGTTGTGGTCGATGCGGTGAACTCGGTTGGTGGCGTTGTCATTCCCAAGTTGTTGGAGCAACTCGGAGCCGAGGTTATCTGCTTGAACTGCACCCCCGATGGTAACTTTGCTCACAACCCCGAGCCCATTCCTGCCAACCTGACCGAAATCTCCGAGGCAGTACGCACAAATGGTGCCGATTTGGGTGTTGTTGTCGATCCCGATGTCGATCGTCTGGCTCTGGTTTGCGAGGACGGCTCGATGTTTGGCGAGGAGTACACGCTGGTTGCCGTTGCCGACTATGTGTTGTCGAAAACTCCCGGAAACACCGTGTCGAACCTATCGTCGTCGCGTGCCTTGCGTGATGTGACCGTTGCTCGTGGAGGCTCGTATAGCGCTGCGGCTGTGGGCGAGGTTAATGTTACAACCGAGATGAAGCGTACGGGTGCAATCATCGGTGGCGAGGGCAATGGCGGAATCATCTACCCCGAGTCGCACTATGGTCGTGATGCTCTTGTGGGTGTTGCTCTGTTCCTCACTTTGTTGGCCGAGCGTGGTTGCTCGATGACCGCATTGAAGGCGACATACCCCCAATACGAAATCTCGAAAAACCGTATCGATTTGACACCCGACATCGACGTTGATGCAGTGTTGGCGACCATCAAACAAAAGTATGCTTCGGAGCAGGTAACCGACATCGATGGCGTGAAAATTGACTTTGCCGACGAGTGGGTACACCTCCGCAAATCGAACACCGAGCCTATCATTCGCATTTATAGCGAGAGCGCAACAATGGCCTCGGCCGATGCACTTGTCGAGCGTATCATTGCCGACATTAAGGAGATATGTAATATTCAGTAAATCAAAAACTTCCGATATGAAACAACAAGCCTACATTGACGCCAATAAAGAGCGTTTTCTTGATGAACTTTTCGACCTGTTGCGTATCCCTTCGATTAGCGCGCAGAGTGCTCACAAACCCGATATGGTACGTTGTGCCGAGTGGTTGCGTGAGTCGCTTCTGAAAGCGGGTGCCGAGCGTGCCGAGGTGATGCCAACCGAGGGTAATCCTGTGGTGTATGCCGAGCGCATTATCGACCCTGCAAAACCGACCGTTTTGGTCTATGGTCACTATGACGTTATGCCCGTTGATCCTCGTGAGGAGTGGCGTACCGAGCCGTTTGAGCCTGTGGTTAAAGATGGTCGCATCTGGGGTCGTGGTGCCGACGACGACAAGGGACAACTCTATATGCACGCCAAAGCATTCGAAACAATGGTTGCAACCGAAACCCTGCCTTGCAACGTCAAATTTATGCTCGAAGGCGAGGAGGAGATTGGCTCGGCAAGCCTTTATAAATGGTGTGCCGACCACAAAGAGATGTTGGCTGCCGATGTAATCTTGGTGTCGGATACAAGTATGCTCGGTATGGAGACTCCGAGTATCACTTGCGGTCTGCGCGGTATCGCCTATATGCAGGTCGAGGTGCAAGGCCCCAACAAAGACCTCCACTCGGGACTCTTTGGTGGTGCGGTTGCAAACCCTGCAAATGTGCTCTCGAAGATGATTGCATCGCTCGTCGATGAGAACGGACACATCACAATCCCCGGCTTCTACGACGATGTTCGCCTGCTTACTGATGAGGAGCGCACCGCATTCAATAGCGCGCCTTTCGACATCGAGCGTTACAAACAAAACATCAATATCCCCGATGTTGCTGGCGAGGAGGGTTATTCGACTATGGAGCGCACTGGCGTTCGCCCCTCGCTCGATGTGAACGGCATTTGGGGTGGCTATACCGACGAGGGAACCAAAACCATCATTCCCGCCAAGGCATCTGCCAAAATCTCGATGCGTCTTGTTCCTAACCAAGACCACGAAACCATCAGCCGTCTGTTTTCCGAGCATTTCAAGGCGATTGCACCCGCTGGTGTGACCGTCAAGGTTGAGGCGTTGCACGGTGGCGCGCCTTATGTTACCCCGACCGACCTGCCCGCATATAAGGCTGCCGAGAAGGCGGTTGAGGATACCTTTGGCAAAAAACCTCTGCCTTTCTATTCGGGAGGAAGTATTCCGATTATCAGCGGTTTCGAGAAGATTCTCGGCATCAAATCGGTGCTTATGGGCTTCGGTTTGGATATCGATGCAATCCACTCGCCCAACGAGAGTTACGGTCTTGAAAACTTCTACAAGGGTATCTCGACAATCGTTAAGTTCTATCAATATTTTGCCGAGAGCAAATAGAGCTTACGGCTACAATAAGAAAGAGGGTGTCCACGTCGGACACCCTCTTTCTTATTATATATAATAGGTATTACTTCGTAAAACTAAAACCTATCATCATACCATCGTAACCCTCGGTCAATTTGCCAATCGACGCGAGTGTCGAGTTTTTGCTCGACGAGATGGTGTTTTGTACCAACTTCAAGAGTTTATCAGCATTTCCCACCAAGTCGATATTCGACCCTGTTTTGGTCAGCGTCATTGTGTGTTTCACAAGGTCGCCCAATCGGCCTTGTCCGAAGTGGAAGGTAATCTCTTTGGTCTCGGGGTTAAGCTCATAGGTACCTTTAACGGTGCGCTTGCCGATTGTCATCACAAACGATTTATCCTCGTTGAAGGTGTATGACATAGAGCCCTCTTTAAGACCAATCTTTGCAAGACCTTCGGCGAGTTTTCCTTCAATCATCGAGGCCGCAGCGGTAGCGCCTGCTTGTTTGAGCAAATCCTCCTCGGAGGTGAACTGAACGGCGGGTTTCGAGTAGGTCCAAGTACCAACAATGCTCTCCTCGCTAACTTGTGTTCCGAGCACAGCGCCGAGCAACGAACTTGCCAAGTTACCAAGCGCACTTGTGGTAGTGTTGCTGGTAGTCGAGGTGGTTGTAGCCTCGGTGCTGGTTGTTGTGTTGCTTGTTGCGTTGGTTATCGCTTGTGTCGCTGCTTCGGTAGCCGCCTTTGTGGCAGCCTGTTTGAGCAGGTCTTTGAAACTTTGCGCCTCTGCCACCGATACCGAGCAAATCAGCACGGCAGCAATCATAAACAATTTCTTCATCTTACGTGTAGTTTTTTATTACTTGCCCAAGAACTCTTTAACCTCGCGGTAAACAACCTCGCCCGAGTAACCGAACTCTTGTTCGAGTCGTTTTGCAGGAGCCGAGTAACCGAAGTGGTCAAGGCCGTGAATCATACCTTTGTCGCCCACAAGGCCGCGAATAGTCGAGGGGATACCCGAAGTCATACCGTAGCGGATAATGCCGTCGGGCAGAACGCTTTGTTGGTACTCCTCGCTTTGGTCGCGGAACAGACCCTCCGAAGGAGCCGACACTACGCGGCATTTGATACCCTCGGCAGCCAACATACCTGCGCCCTCTACCAAGTGACCTACATCGGAGCCGTTACCCACCAACACGATGTCGGGTGTGCCCTCCGAGTCGTAAACCACATAAGCACCTTTGGCAGTACCTTTTGCCACCTCTTTACGCGACAAGCCACCTTGTGCAGGCAGGTCATTCACGTTTTGACGAGTGAGCAACAGAGCAACGGGACGCTCCTCGTTGTAAGCAATCTTCCACGCCTCGATAGTCTCGGCGGTGTCGGCGGGGCGAAGAACCACCATCGAACGCTCGCCACGATGGTTGCGAACTTGCTCCATAAGACGAACTTGTGCCTCTTGCTCGATAGGTTGGTGTGTAGGGCCGTCCTCGCCTACGCGGAACGAGTCGTGCGACCATACATAGACAACGTGCTGACGCATCAGAGCCGACATACGGAATACGGGTTTCATATAGTCCGAGAATACGAAGAAGGTACCGCAAGCGGGCAGAATACCGCCGTGCAAAGCCAAACCGTTCATCACGCAAGCCATTGTAAACTCGCTAACGCCTGCTTGGAAGAAACCTCCGCTGAAATCGCCCTTAACAAAAGCCGAGCTCTTTTTCAAGAAGCCGTCGGTTTTGTCCGAGTTGCACAAGTCGGCCGACGAAACAACCATATTGCCAACGCTCTCTGCCAATTTGCCCAATACGGCCGACGAAGCAACGCGGGTTGCAACATTCTCGCCTACGCTGATTGAATCCCAATCAACCTCGGGCATCTTGCCGGCAAAGTAAGCGTCGAGTTTAGCCCACGCCTCGGGGTTTGCTTTACGCAACTCGGCATCCTCTGCCTCTTGCTCGGCACCCCACTTTTTGAGCTCCTCGCGGCGAGCATCGAACAACGCTTTGGCGTCGTCGAACAGCACGAAAGGATTCTCGGGGTCGCCACCCAAGTTTTTGATGGTGGCAGCAACATCGGCACCCGCAGCCGACATAGGTTGGCCGTGAGTCGATACTTTATTCTCGAAGCTCTCGCCATTGGGGCCCAGCGCACCGCAACCCATAATGGTACGGCCGATGATAAGCACAGGGCGCTCGGTCTCGGCGTTCGCCTCTACGAGCGAGTTGTAAATCTCGGTGATGTTCGAGCCGTCAATGCTGATGACCTTCCAACCCCAAGCCTCGTATTTGGCAGCAACATTTTCGGTATCGACGAAATCAACGGTTGTCGAGAGTTGAACGTTGTTGGCGTCGTAGTACATAATGAAGTTGCTCAAACCCAAGTGGCCTGCAATACGACCAACACCGGCCGAAACCTCCTCTTGGATACCGCCGTCCGAAATGTAGGCGTAAATCTTGTGGCTCTTGCCGCCACGAGCAGCCATAAATCGCTCGCCAATAGCGCAACCGAGAGCCATTGCGTGGCCTTGTCCCAGAGGACCCGACGAGTTCTCTACTCCGCGCGAAGGGTCCCACTCGGGGTGGCCGGGAGTAACGGTGCCCCATTGACGGAACTGCTTAATCTCGTCCATCGAGTAGAAGCCTGCCAACGACAGCACGCCATAGAGCATAGGCGACATGTGGCCCGGGTCGAGGAAGAAGCGGTCGCGGAAGGGGTATTTCATATTGTCGGGGTTGTAGCGCAGGAAGCAGCCATAGAGCACGCTGACAAAGTCAGCACCGCCCATAGCGCCGCCCGGGTGACCCGATTTGGCCTTCTCTACCATAGCAACCGACAATACGCGAATGTTATCGGCCGCTCTTTTAAGTTCTGCTACCGGAATGGTAGCGCAAGTGTTTTGTTTCTCGCTCATATTATTGTTTGTTATTGATTCTTCTGGTCTAATTAACTCGCTTTCAAAGAGTCCTCAATGGTCGCCATTGCCGACTGCTCGAACTTGCTTTTCGCATAGTCGAGTGTCACACAGAACTCCTTGCAGTCGCTCTGCGACGGCAGGTCATACATAGCGTCCATCATAATAGTCTCGCAAATACCGCGCAGACCTCGCGCACCCAACTTGTACTCCACCGCCTTATCGACAATGTAGTCCAAAGCCTCGCCCTCGAACGACAACTTCACGCCGTCCAACGCAAACAGTTGTTCGTACTGCTTGGTGATGGCGTTTTGCGGCTCGGTGAGGATATTGCGCAATGCGGTGCGGTCGAGCGCGTCCATATAGGTAAGCACGGGCAGACGACCGATAAGCTCGGGTATCAACCCAAAGCTCTTCAAGTCCTGCGGCATGATGTATTGCAAAAGGTTGTTGCGGTCAATCTGCTTGCTGTCGTTGTTGCGACCATAGCCGACAGTGTGGGTATTCAGTCGGGCCGCAATCTTGCGCTCGATACCATCGAAAGCACCGCCGCAGATGAACAGAATGTTCGAGGTATTAACCTGAATAAACTTCTGCTCGGGGTGTTTGCGTCCTCCTTGTGGAGGAACATTGACGGTTGTGCCCTCCAACAACTTCAACAGCGCTTGTTGCAC
Organism: Rikenellaceae bacterium; assembly: GCA_015060105.1. Taxonomy (GTDB): domain Bacteria; phylum Bacteroidota; class Bacteroidia; order Bacteroidales; family Rikenellaceae; genus UBA940. The sequence continues at coordinate 95,580 of SUZD01000005.1, forward strand.
ACCCTCGCCCGACACATCACGGGTAATCGAGGGGTTGTCGCCTTTGCGGGCAATCTTGTCAATCTCGTCGATAAACACAATGCCTCGCTCGGCCTTCTCAACATCGTAGTCGGCAACCTGCAAAAGACGCGAAAGGATACTCTCGACGTCCTCGCCAACATATCCCGCCTCGGTCAATACCGTTGCATCGACAATCGTAAACGGCACCTCCAACAACTTGGCAATGGTCTTTGCCAATAGTGTTTTTCCCGTTCCTGTGGGGCCGACGATGATGATATTGCTCTTGTCAATCTCGACCTCGCTACCCTCGTGACGATTGAGTAGGCGTTTGTAGTGGTTATATACTGCAACCGAAATGTATCGTTTCGACGCCTCTTGACCGATGACGTGTTTGTCGAGGAACTCTTTAATTTGAGCCGGTTTGAGCAACTTGTCGCGGTTGAAACCAACGTCACTCTTCTTGGTAGCGGGGTTTGCCTCCATCAGTATTGTGTGTCCGTTCTCGATACACTTATCGCAGATGTTGGCACCACCCATTCCGCTGAAAAGCAGGCCTACCTCGGCACGCTCGGCTCCACAAAAGCAGCAACGATCGCCATCGCCTCCTCGGCCATTATTTCGTTTGTTATTTGCCATTCTCTGTACGCTTTCTTAAAACTTCGTCAATCAGACCATACTCCACAGCCTCGTCGGCACGCAACCAATAGTCGCGGTCGGCGTCTGCCGCAATCTTCTCAATAGGCACGCCCGAGTGTTGCGACAAAATCTCGTAGAGCTCCTGCTTGGTACGCATAATCTCACGAGCGGTAATCTCAATATCCGACGCTTGGCCTTGAACGCCACCCAGAGGTTGGTGAATCATGATGCGCGAGTGGGGTAGAGCCAAACGCTTACCCGCAGCACCTGCGGTCAGAAGCACAGCTCCCATACTTGCAGCCATACCTGTACAAATGGTGGAAACATCGGGCGAAATCATCTGCATAGTGTCGTAGATACCCAGACCTGCGCTAACCGAGCCACCCGGCGAGTTGACGTAAATGCTGATGTCGCGCGTGGGGTCGGTGGTCTCCAAGAACAACAATTGTGCTTGAATGATATTGGCAACGTCGTCGTTGATGGGGGCGCCCAAGAAGATGATGCGGTCCATCATCAAGCGCGAAAAAACGTCCATTTGAGCAACGTTCAGTTGTCGCTCTTCGATTATAGTGGGAGAAACATACGCCGATTGAAGATTGGCGTAATCGTGAATTGCCAACGAGCCGACATTGGCTTTGTCGTAGGCGAATTTCTCAAAATCTCTCTTAATCATACTTTTATGCTTTGGTTTACAGATGTTTGCAATGCGGCCATTCTCAAATTCCACGCCAAAAAACATTACACATCATCTGCACCTCAAAGATAAGATTTTAATTTCACTCTCACAACCCCAAGAGCAAACCATTTATCAACAATTTTATCACTACTGCTTCGGGTAATAAAAAAGGGGACTAACTTTAAGTTAGAAGCCCCCTTTTTCGTGAGTGTATTTTTGTCCCCTGTTATTTGTACGAAATGGTCGGAGTTCCGCAGTTTTCGTAGTTGATAATCGAGGGATTCTTGCCGGCGGGAAGCGTAATTTTCTCGATTGTCGGAGTGTCTTTGATGTTGATGCTGCCAATGTTGGTGCACTCCGAGAAGTCGAGTTCAACCCACTTGTTGGTGTGTCCGTAGAAGTTACCCAACGAGGTACAGCCCGCAAGGTTGATGCTTGTCAGGTTGTTGCGTTGGCAATAGATGGTATTCAGCGAGCTCAAACCGCTCAAATCGAGGGAGGTAAACGCACAGCTACGGGTCATAATCGAGCTGAGGTTTGTACAACCCTTGACGATAAGACTTGTGAGGTTTGCGTTGTCGTAGCAGTTCAACTCAACGAGGTTTGTACAGTTCGAAACGTCGAGTGTGTACAATCCGTAGTTTACGACATCGAGCTTGGTGATTGTTTGGCAACCGGCCATTGACAGGTTTTGAACGGTACCATTGAGTATGAAATCGCCCAACGAATTGAGTCCTTTGAGGGTCAGGAACTTGATGTTCACACCTTCGAGTGTCAGTTTCGAAACACCGGTGCAGCCCGAAAGGTCTAAACGTGTTGCCTCCAACTTATTGGCGGTAACTACCGAAAGCGATTTTGCACCCGACAAGTCGATAGTTTTGAGTTTGTTGTTCGAGATGTCGAGGGTGTGCAATTTGGGGTTCGAGAGTTTAATCTCGGACGCGCTGATGCCCACGCAACTGAGCGAGGTCAGCTCTTCGAGCAACTCCAATCCGGCAAGCGAAGCGATGTCCATACCGTTGATATTGACACTCTTCACGCTCTCCAATTCGTCTGTGGTGAGTTGCCCGTCGCTGTTATTGTCGGCAAGACCGAGCAAGAAGTCGAGCAGAACATCGTCGAGGAATGCGTCATTGACATTCTTGTTGCGCTCCCAGTTGTCACACACATAGAGGGTGGGCAACTCCTTGATTTTGGAGCGTTGCAGAGTGATTGCCTTTGTTGTTTGGAATCTCGCTTTACCTTGTGTTGTTGCGATGTCGATAGTGAGGTTTATGGGTTTACCGGCATCGGTAGGACGCATTACAATCCACAAGTCGATGGGGTTGTTCAGAGTCGGAGCACCCGAAGCGAATGTGATATTGATGTGGTCGTTAGTCTTGGTAAAGGCGAGTGTGCCATTGGGGTCACGAACGTCCATTGTAAATTCGCCACTCAATACGTTGCCCTCCGACGAAATGGTCACCGATTTTATCGCCTCATTGGCCAGCGCTCCGAGGTTGTTGTCGGCGAGTGTGAGGTGCAGAATCGAGAAGAGGTGCGAGTCCGAATCGAAGTTGAATTTGAGGTTTTTGATAGCGTTACTCTCCGAGTAGGTTGTGCTAATCGGGTCGGCCACCATAAAGTCGTTTTGGCCGTTGAAATTGCCATCTTGGTTGTTGCTCAACACGCCCGACACAACATATCCGTTGTTGTTGCCGGAGTGTGGGTAGTAGGCGTAGAAGGTTGCTGTTTTGTCGGCTTGTCCTTTGCGTGTAAAGGTTCCGATAAAGCCACCCGTTGGAACACGTGTGAATGGGGTATTGGTTTGTATGTTTTCGGCATAGATACCGAGTACATCGCTATTTGTCCACGACAGAGAGCCATTGGCACTGAGAGTTGTGCGGGTCTGGTCGGTGTTGGTGTACGACGCCGAAGCCTCGACCTCGAAGCTGCCCGAGGGGGTCTGATTATCCTCGGTGTTGTTACACGAAACGGCGGTTGCGAGGAGTGCGAGAATGGGGAGTATATGTTTTGTGAATTTCATAATATGCGCTGATGATTAGTTCCAGAAATTCTCTTTGTTTTTGTCGGAGTTGTCGCTCTCGATGCGGTCGATGGTTGCGTCTGCGCCACTATTGTTTGCGCCTGCGCCCCAATCGGCAAACTGTTTATCGAGCCAATCAAGACGGGCATTGAGCACGCTCTTCATTCGGGCGATAGCCGCACTCGACGAGAGGTTTTCGTCGCCATTCTCGGTGCGACCGTCATCTTTCAGGTTTTGGTCGTGAATAGCCCAGTTTGCCACTGCCGATTTTTCGAGGATTTTGGCTTGTTCGTCGATGTAGGTCGAGGCAATTTTGTAGAAACGCGACTTGTAGGAATCCCAACGGCTCTTAACGGCGCTACGGAATTCGGTAAAGTTCCACAAGTAAGGAATCCAACCAGCCGAGTTGTTCACCCATTGCGATTGTGTTGCGGGAATGAACGACTGATAGTTGAAACCCCACGCAGGGCCGCCATAGTATTTGGGAGTTGTTGTCTTGTTGTACAGATAGAGGTTGAACGGACCGCGAGCCGGGTCGGGAGTTGCGGTAATCTCGTAAACAAGCCATTGGTCAATGATACTGTTCACGTCGAGTACTGCTGTAACCTTGTTCCAATCGCCACCGTGTTTGCAAATTGCTGTTTCGGCAGAGTAGAACTGCTCCTCGATGGTTTGAGTCGAGACGATATTGGTCGGGGCAATTACCTGCAAGGGGCTGTAATCGGTTGCGCCGAACAGCGAGCCGGTAATAAATTTCGAAGTGAAGCTGAGCGACGAGGTATTTTTGCAGCGGTCGGCTTTCAGCAGGTGTCCATTAGTGCCAATGCCCAACTTGACGCCGTCAATCTGCTCGCACAACAGGTATGTTCCTCGATAGGTGCCGTTCATAACGAGCTCAACGGGGGTGCAATCGGGACTCCACGCAATGTTGGTTGCATCGGCAAGTGCCAGACCCACTTGTGTACGCAGCATTGTTTTGTCGGTGTAGTTGCTCAAAAGGGTCCATTTGCGACTTGTCGGCATACCCAACATTTCGGTCGCTTCGTTCAACACAATTTCGTAGGAGCGTTTTTTGTTGGAGTACTCCCAAGTGTTGTCGTTCACACCCTTCATCTCGACGGCGGCGTTGGAAATCTGTTGTCCGCCAAGGCCTCCGTACAAGCGCAAAGTGCCGGCCTCCCACGCCTCTTTCGAGGATATTTCGTAGCCGCTGTTGGTGTTGAGGAAGATGACAGGCATACCCGTAAAGTATTGTACACAGACGGTGTAATTTCTCTCGCGCCCGCTCTCCGAAACGACCGTATAGGTGACGGGGTTCGAGAAATCGACCTTCGATGCGCCATTCGCTTGACGCACATCGCCGACATAGACTTTGGCGTAGTTGCTATTGAGTTTGAAACCGGGAGCCAACGCTTTGATATCGACCGTGATGTCGGGAACATATCCGTAGATGGAGTCGCCGGCAATGGTGAGCATAATGTCTTTGGAGAGGGCGGGGTTGGAGGCTCGCGTGAAGCGGAAGTACTCAAATTCGTTGCCCACTGCAAACTCATAGCTACCCTCTTGTCGGAAGTTGAAAACGATGGTCGAATCGCCCTCGGCTGCTGTCAGTTTGATGTAGCCGTTACGTTTGTTGGTGTAGTTTTTGGTGATGTGCAGAGTGAAGGTTTGCTCTTTGTCGGAGGGTTGTCCTTCGACAAGGTCGCAACGCAGCCACGAGTCCGAATACTCGGCAGCAAAGAGCACGTTGCTACGAACATTGAAGGTCAGGGTGTCGCCAATGGCGAGAATATCGTACTCCAACGGCGATTTTGTCTCGAAAATAAAACAGCCCGTCTGATGCACTCTCAACGTGTCGGCTGTATCGAAGTTGCCTGCAAATGTCATCTCGGCACTGCGCTCGCCAAACTCTTTGAATGGAGCCACTTCAAGTTTCAACTCACAAGTTCCTTTGGGGCCTTCCGAGGGCTTTATGGTAATCCAGTCGGGTGCGCCGACAATCTCCCATTTATTACCCGAGATTATCTCGGTCGAGAACTCGCCACCCTCCGAGGTCGCCTCGAAGTCGGTGACGCTGGCTGTTACATCGAAGAAACTATCTTGCGAAATCGAGATGAATTTTGTGACGGGGTTGTCCTCGACCGAAGCCACGGTGAGCTTCGTTGTGCGAGTTTTGCCCTCGTTATTATCCGGAATCGAGATTTTCAATTCGGTGTCGCCGGCCTTGCCTCCTTCGGTGGATAGCACACACCAATCGCAAGGGTTGGTGATGGTCCAATCGGCAGTTGATGAGATGCGTACTCTGATGGTGGTGTCGCCGGGTCGTAATTCGAAATCGACGGGGTTTACAATTATACGGGTAGCGGGTGTGGTATCCTCGGGGACAACAACCTCGCCACCAGTATTGTCGTCATCGTCAGGCTCGACAACGGGTGTATTGCAGCCCAAGAATGGGAGTGCAAATACGCAAACAATTAGCAGAAGTGCTTTCAGATGTTTGTTCATAGACGTCATTTATCTCATTTTTTATCTTTTCGATTTGGCTCGGCCGACACCCTTTCGGGCGCTCTCCGATGAGCGGTGTTTTACACTCTTTTGGAGTGTACCCTCTCCAAGATTACAAAAGTACGGTTTTAATTCGGAATTTTACCAATTTTTCTACAAAATTTTAATAAAATAGGTGTGTGCGTTGTCGTTCACGGAAAAATGCTTATCTTTGCCACCTAATTTTGCCGTTGGCAAACCCGAAACAGACAATAATTTAACACCGAAGATATGAATATCGTAAAACAAGAGAACAAAGATCTCACTGTCCTCGTGAAAGTAACCGTAGGCGAGGCAGACTACAAAGAGCAGGTTGACAAAACCCTCAAAGAGTACCGTCGCAAAGCCAATGTTCCCGGCTTCCGCCCCGGTATGGTACCTATGTCGATTATCAACAAACTCTACCGCAAAGGCGTTGTTGCCGAGCAGGCTTATCACAAAGCTACAAACGCTGTGTATGAGTACGTTAAAGAGAACAACATCGACTATGTTGGCGACATTCTCCCCGCAGAGAATCAACCCGAACTCAACTTCGATACCAACGTTGAGCACGAGTTCCACTACGAGCTCGGTTTGGCTCCCAAGGTAGAGTTGGAGTTGTCGGCTGCCGATAAACTTACATACTACAAAATCAAAGTTGCCAAAGATGTTCAAGATAACTACCGCACCAACTTCCTCCGTCGTTTCGGCCGCTTGGCAGATGTTGAGGTTGTGGAGAGCGACGAGGCTATCACTGCAATTCTCGACAACGGCGAGATTCGTGTTGAGGACGCATACATCGGCCTTATCTCGATGAATGACGAGGAGCGCAAGCCCTTCATCGGCAAGAAAGTTGGCGACACCATCGAGGTTAATATCAACGAGTTGTACAAAAACCCCGCACAACGTGCTTCGATGCTCAGCGTGAAAGACGAGGAGTTGGAGAGCGTGAAACCCGAGTTCAAAGTTGAGATTACCAAAATCCGTAAATTTGTCGAGCCCGAGCTCAACGAGGAGTTTTTTAAAATGGCATTCCCTGCTGGCAATGTAACTGACGAGAAGGGACTTAATGACTTCTTGAAAGCACAAATCGAGGAGGAGTTGGATCGCGAGAGCAAATATTTGTTCACAGCACAACTTCGCAACTACCTCATCGAGAAGGCTGGTTTGAAACTTCCCGAGGCATTCCTCAAACGTTGGTTGTTCGTTATCAACGAGGGTAAATTCACTATGGAGGACATCGAGAAAGATTTCGAGGGCTTCGTGAAGATGATGACTTGGAACATCATTCGCAAACACTACGAGACCACTCTCAACCTCACCGTTGGCGAGGAGGATATGCTCACCGAGGCAAAAGCACTTGCACAAATGCAGTTCGCACAATACGGTATGGGTACCGTACCCGAGGAGACTCTCGCAGGCTATGCGAAGAGCATTCTTGCTAACAAAGAGGAGGCTCAAAAAATCTACGACAAACTCACCGAGGAGAAGGTCGTTGAGGCTATCAAACCTCTTATCAAAGTCAGCAACAAGAGCGTCAGCACCGAGGATTTTGCTAAAATCGCTCAAACTCTTTAATCTCAAAGAGTTATACAGCTCGAAAAATGGGTGTGTTCCAGCGTTGGAGCACACCTTTTTTTGTGCCCTCGACGCCCCCTTTCCGCTTATTTTTCGGGCGAAAAAATGCCTAATTTTCTCGGCTTTTCCATTGCACTCCACCCGACATCTATCCAACTTCTATCCGACCTCTTTGCAACAGCCCCGACCCCCTGCCGTAAAAATGTATAAACTTGCTTAAATCGGCTAAAAAAGGGCTTTATGGCGATTTTTTTTTCGAAAAAATGCGAAAAGTGACAGCCCTCTTTTTGATATAATCAAAAAAAACCGTATCTTTGAGCGATTTATGGACAGATGTAAATCAGCCGAAAGGCGCACTTTACAGAGATTATTATAAAACCAAAGATATGGAAGAAATTAAACAGGGAAAGATAACCCCTATCAATATCGAGGATAAGATGAGGGACTCCTACATCAACTACTCGATGTCGGTTATCGTTTCTCGTGCCCTGCCCGATGTCCGTGACGGACTGAAACCTGTTCATCGTCGTATCTTGTACGATATGAGCAACGATTTGAACCTCTACTCCGACAAACCCCACCGTAAATCGGCCCGTATCGTCGGTGATGTACTCGGTAAGTACCACCCCCACGGCGATAGCTCGGTTTATGACGCTATGTGTCGTTTGGCGCAAGATTGGTCAATGCGTTATCCGTTGGTTGATGGTCAGGGTAACTTCGGTTCGATGGACGGCGATAGTCCCGCTGCGATGCGTTATACCGAGGCTCGTATGCGTAAGATTACCGACGAGGTAATGGCCGACATCGACAAAGATACTATCGACTTCACCAAGAACTTCGACGAGTCGATTGACGAGCCGACCGTTTTGCCTACCAAGATTCCTCTGTTGTTGGTTAATGGTGCCAACGGTATCGCCGTAGGTATGGCGACCAATATGGCTCCCCACAACTTGGGCGAGGTGGTTGATGCTTGTTGTGCTTATATCGACAACCGCGACATCACAGCCGAGGAGCTTACTCAATATGTGAAGGCCCCCGACTTCCCCACAGGCGGTATCATCTACGGATATGCAGGTGTTAAGGAGGCGTTGGAGACAGGTCGTGGTCGCGTGGTTATGCGTGCCAAAACCGAGATTGAGCACACCGAGTCGGGTCGTGAGTGTATCGTCATCACCGAGATTCCATATATGGTCAATAAGGCCGATATGATTAAGAAAATCGGCGAACTCGTAAACGATAAGAAGGTTGACGGTATCTCGTATATCAACGACGAGAGTGACCATAGCGGTACTCGTGTGATTATCATCTTGAAGCACGATGCGGTTGCGAGTGTGGTTTTGAACACACTCTACAAATACACCCAACTCCAATCTTCGTTTGCGGTTAATAACATCGCGTTGGTTAATGGTCGTCCCCGATTGTTGAACTTGCGCGATATGATTCACTACTTTGTGGAGCACCGTCACGAGGTTGTTGTTCGTCGTACCCGTTTCGAGTTGCGTAAAGCCGAGGAGCGTCTGCACATCGTTAGCGGTTTGCTTATCGCACAAGACAATATCGACGAGGTTGTAAGCATCATTCGTGCTGCGGCAACTCCCGATGAGGCCAAAACAAACCTTATCGCTCGCTTTGGTTTGAGCGACATTCAAGCCACCGAGATTGTCAATATGCGTCTGCGCGCGCTCACAGGTCTTGAACGAGGCAAGTTGGAGCGCGAGAAAGCCGAGTTGGAGGCGTTGATTTCGCACTTGAACGAGGTTTTGGGCAGCGTTGCTATGCAGTTCGACATCATCAAAGAGGAGTTGTTGGAGATGAAAGAGAAGTATGGCGACGAGCGTCGTAGCCAAATCGTCTATGCTGCCGAGGAGTTCAACCCCGAGGATTTCTATGCCGACGACGAGATGGTTATCACAATCTCTCACATGGGATACATCAAACGTACTCCGCTTACCGAGTATCGTTCGCAAAACCGTGGCGGTATCGGTATTAAGGGTAGCGCAACACGTGACGAGGACTTCATCGAGCACATCTACGTAACCACAATGCACAATACGTTGATGTTGTTTACCGAGAAGGGCCGTTGCTTCTGGTTGAAAGTTTATGACATTCCCGAGGGTACCCGTACATCGAAGGGTCGTGCTATCCAAAACATCTTGGAGATTGAGCCCGATGACAAGGTTCGTGCATACTTGAACGTGCGTTCTCTGGCCGATGAGGAATTTATTAACAACAATTATATAATAATGTGTACCCGTCAAGGCGTTATAAAGAAAACAACCCTTGAAGCGTACTCGCGTCCCCGTACCAAAGGTATCAATGCGATTACCATTCGTGAGGGCGACCAACTCTTGGAGGCAAAACTCACAAGCGGCAATGCCGAGGTGATGATTGCAACCAACGCAGGTAAGGCTATCCGCTTCAACGAGAGCACTGTTCGTCCTATCGGTCGTACGGGTGCAGGTGTTCGAGGCGTGGCTTTGGAGGACGACCAATATGTTGTTGGTATGATATGTATGGAGCCCGATTGTGGCAAAGATGTACTCGTATTGAGCGAGAACGGCTATGGTAAACGTACCGACCTCGACGAGTACCGTATCACAAACCGTGGCGCCAAAGGTGTCAAGACAATCAACATTACCGAGAAGACAGGTAACCTGATTTCGATTCAGTCGGTTGATGACGATTGCGACCTGATGATTATCAACCGCAGCGGAATTACCATTCGTACCGCAGTGTCGGGTATCCGTATGGCAGGCCGTGCAACGCAGGGAGTGAAGATTATCAACCTGCGTGAGAATGACTCTATCGCATCGGTAATGGCTGTTCCCCGCACCGAAGAAGAGGAGACCATAGAGGGTGCAACCGAAGGCACACAAGAGGGTGTAGCAGAGGGCGCAACCGAGACAACTCCCACCGAGAATGTAACCCCCACCGAGGGCACAAACGAATAAAAGTAAGTATAACCAATAAAAAACCAATTGAAATGAAACGTACAATTCTTATGGTAGCGGCTCTTCTGATGATGGCTGCTCCTATGGCGAAAGCGCAAGTTGATACCAGCCTTGGTTTCGCCGACATTGAAGAGGTTAATGTCGAGAAGTCGCGTGCAGCTCTTAAAAAACAAGACGCTGCCATTGCCGATGCCAAGAAAAGCCTTAAAGCTGCTACTTGGCTCAAACACGCAAACGAGTATTATGCAGCTGCTAATGACCCCGTTGCAGGTGTATTTGCAGGTTTGAACGAGACTGTTCTTTTGAATACCGTAGGTGCGAAAACTCCTACCGAGGATGTTGTTTTGAACGGCATCAAATATCGCGTTTACCACTGCGACAACTTCGACGCATATTGCGGTAACGGTCAAATCTTGTTCGTTGTAGCAACTACCGTTATCTATCCCAACGCATTGGACGTAGCTTATGAGTCGTATAGCAAAGCTTATGAGTTGAGCCCGAAGGTAGAGAAGAAAGTTCACGAGGGTATGACCAACGTGATGAACCTTCACATCTTCAATGCGCAAGGTTTGTATGGTATCGGTAAACTCCCCGAGGCTGCAAGCGAGTTCTACAAAGCTTACCGTGCATCGTGCCACCCCGTAATCAACCACGCCGACACTGTCGATGTTTACAACGCAGCTGTTATGGCAACTGTTGGTGGTGACTTCGAGAATGGTTTGAAATATGTTGAGGAGGCTATGAAACTCAACTATATGGAGGGTGGTGAGACCTACTACTACAAATCGGTATGTCTTTACAACCTCGACCGCAAAGAGGAGGCAAAAGAGGTGTTGAAATATGGTATCACCGAGTATCCTACCAACAACAACATCATCGAGACCTTGCTCCAATACTACAACGAGGACGAGAACAGCAACCCCCGCGACATTATCCCTATGGTACGTCGTGCTATTGCCAAAGATCCCTCGAATGGCGCATTGCACCTCGGTATGGGTCGTATCCACGCAAAACTTGGTGACCTCGAAAGCGCAATCGCTTCGATGCAAACCGCAGTTTCGCTCAACCCGGCTGACTTCTATGCTAACTTCTACTTGGGTGACACCTTCTTGGAGAAAGCAACTGCACTCGAAGCAGAGTTGAACAAACTTCCTTTCCCGACCAATGCAGAGGCAAAGGCTGCTTATGACCAAGCACTCAAAAACGTGAACAGCGCATTTGCATCGGCAATTGCTCCTCTCGAAATGGCTTATGGCCTCAATCCCAAGGAGATTGCAACCGTTGAGCGTTTGAAGAACGTTTGCTTCCGTCTTCGTGATGAGTCGGCTGATATGAAAGCTAAGTATGACAAGTACAATGATTTGTACAACTCGATGCGCAAATAAAGCCGTATAGCAATAATGAAAAAGGCGTGTCCCGAATGGACACGCCTTTTTTCGTACCTGTATAATCTGCGCCAAGGCAGCACCTGTGTACTATTTCGATACCACAAGAATCGTATAGGAGTACTCGGGTATGTCGCAAGTGAGATTGTCACTAACCTCTAAATTACTCCTTTGAGGCGAGATTTTGGTGGGGTTTTCAGGAGTGTTAGCCTCTGTAAGCGGTGCGGTAAGAGTGATGGTGTGTGCCGATGCGATGGAGCCAAATTCGGTGATGTCGAACTTGGTGCGCACACTCTTCTCGCCTATATTCACAATATGTAGCGCAAGCTTGCTACCATCCTCGCTTCGGGTCGCGGTAATATCCAACTCGGCACCCTCTACCGACGAACTCACCAAAAGGGGTAAATGGTTCTCCGAGGCCATCTGCTGTGCATAGTAGGGGGGCATACTCCACACCTGCGAGGGGGTGAAGAAGATTTGTCCTTGATCCCAACCGTTGTCGTTCTGCTTGTATGGTTGCAGAGCGTTGGCTGCGCACGAGGTAAGCACAAAATCACCCATACGACGCACGGCATTCTGTAATGTGGCGTGACCCAAAGCTCGTTGCATATTGTGTGTCCAACCGTTCTCCTCGAAGATGGTGCACTTCATAGTGGTATTAGGATTCCATTTGAGGAAGAGCTCCTGCATACGGCGCAACTGCTTCTCGACCTCTTGACCGGCAGTCAAATCGTCTGCCAGCGGGTGGTAGTCCCAATAGTCTGCCTTGCCGTCCAGAGCCTTGAATAGTCGTTCACTCAATGGCGAGTCGGGTCGCCACCAAGCGGCAATAATCAGACTCACCGAGGGGTCTTTGCTCTTGATTGCATCATGCAAAAGGTTGAATCGATCGATATATTTGTTGTAGCTCTCCTCGTTGTTAGTGGAGCGATAGATCATCTCTTCGTTACCGATTTCGATATACTTAACGCCATAGGGCTTGGGGTGTCCGTTCTCGGCGCGAATCTTGCCCCATTTGGTTTTGGTCGAGCCATTGAGATACTCAATCATATCGGCAACATCCTCGGGCGACTCGTAGATGTTAATAGCAAACGAGGGCTCGAAACCAGCCGCTTCGCAGAACTTCACAAACTCCTCGATACCGAATCCATTGGTAGAGTATTTGTACCAGTGACCGCGATAGGGAGGACGCTTGTCCACATCGCCAATCATCTTCTTGAAACGATACTCCGAGGCATTGACCATAGTACCGCCATAGCGCAAGAATGTCAAACCTTGTTCGACCATCATCTGCGAGATGTCGGCACGATAGGGTAACCCCTTGAAGCGCTCCTTGCCTGTGGTCATCAGCGTTACTTGATCGACTTTCACCACTCCGGGAGCTTCGATATAAATGGCCATTCGGGCCTTCGGGTCGTCGGCATTGGCGGTGAGTGAGAACGTGTGACGCTTCCACTCCTTCGGCAAACCGTTGATACGACAGCGCGCATACTCCTTGGTGCCATCAGCACTTTCTAACGCCACCACAACCTTGCCTGTGTAGGAGATGTTTTTCAGATAAAGACGACCTTCGAATGTTTGTCCTTTGCGTACGGCAATTCCCCAACGATTGAGGCTTGCGTTGGCAATACCCACGACTCCACGTCCCGATATGTACTCTATCGTCTGTGAGTTGCGACCATTGTAGGCATCAGCAATGTCAAGCAGATAGTTGCCCACTGCCGTGCCTTTTGTTGCGACAACCCATTGCCCACTCACCTCGGCAGGTTTGTCGGCACTCAGCGAGATGGGCTGGTCGTTAATCTGCATATTGGCAAAGCGGGTGTCGGCATTCCATACGCGCAAAGCGACACTTCCGCTTAGTAGTTCGGGATCCGACAATCGGAATACACATACGCGCTTGTTGTTTAGAACGATCTCGACACTTCCGCGTTGAATGCTGGCTTTCAGGTTGTTCCACTCCGTAGGATTGCACTCCACCGCCACATCCATAATGTGTTCCCAATTATTCTTGTGTTTGCCCACCGTGATAACTTTTCCATCACTCGAAAGGCTCACCTCGTAGCCATAAAAACTGTCGGCACCCACTCTCGCATTGGATACACATAGCAGCAACCCTGCATTTTTCAGTCCACGGCCCACCTTATCAAATTTTATGTCAACCGCTACTGTACCATCTGTAATGGCCTTTTTGCTTACGATTTTGGCTCCGTTGTGCGCCAACGACAACAGCTCTCCATCTGCGAAGCTCCATTTGCCGTCATACACATCGAATTGTTCGAAACAAGGCATAGGCACGGGCTCTTCAAAGCTCTCTCCAAAAATCTTTTGGTCGTACAATCCGCCATATATCTCGTGGTTCACATCCTCAATACAAGAGCCATATAGATAGGGTGTTACCTTTTGTTCGATGCGGCCAGCATCAACCGTCACAATAGCACTACTCTCTTGTGCCGAGGCAAACATAGGCACCATCATCATTGCGACTGCGTATAATGCTCTTTTCAATTGCAACATAATGTGTTTTTTGTGTTAAAATGTTTATTATACGAGAAAAAAAGCGACCCCTTTGGAAGTCGCTTTCATATGCTTAAAAGGTTGTTTAGAATTTGTCGGGGGCCTTGCGCCACTCACCCAAAAATTCGAGGTCGGACTCCGAAACATAGCCCTCGGCTGCGGCCAACTCGATAAGTGTTTCGTAGTTGCTCAATGTGTCAAGTTTGACATTCGCTTTGGCAAAAGCCTCGGCCGCAATGGGGAAGCCGTAGGTGAAGATTGCAACCATACCAAGCACCTCGGCACCTGCTGCACGGAGAGCCTCGACTGCGCTCAACGAGCTAATGCCTGTCGATACAAGGTCCTCGACAACTACAACTTTGGCACCTTCGGGGAGGTTACCCTCGATTTGGTTACCCAAGCCGTGACCTTTGGGGGCCGAACGAACATAGATAAACGGTTTGCCCATCTTCTCGGCAACGAGAACGCCGTGAGCGATAGCACCTGTGGCTACACCTGCGATAACATCTGCCTCGGGATATTTCTCGGCAATCATTGTTGCGAAACTCTCGTAAACGAGTTTTCGAGTCTCGGGGAACGACAAAATCTTGCGGTTGTCGCAGTAGATTGGCGAGTGCCAGCCCGACGCCCAAGTAAAAAGATTTGCAGGAGAGAGTTTAATTGCTTTAATTTGCAGAAGGCTTTGAGCCGTTTGTTTGGCAATCTGATTCATAACTATATGGAGTTTACAATATTTTCGGAGTATAAAGGTATATATTTCGTTCGGAAAGAGCAAACGTCACAGGCGATTTTTTCGCAATACGTTACCGAAGAGCCGTTGCGCGAGCGTGTAATAGAGTTGTTGCGCGACGCCGAGGGGCTCTATATTGTGAGCGAAAACCCTTGTGAGGCCTATCGTTTTTTTGCTGCTCAATTCACCGAGGTTGAGGCTGCGGGAGGCGTGGTCGCGTGTGGCGACAAGGTGCTGGCGATGCGCCGCAACGGAAATTGGGACCTGCCCAAAGGACATCTCGAAGTGGGCGAGTCGCTCGAAGAGTGCGCCGCGCGCGAAACGGCCGAGGAGTGTGGCTTGGAGTTGGCTAAAATCTCGGTCGAGGCACACATTGTCGATACCCTTCACTTCTACTACTTTCCCCGCACTTCGCGTTGGGAGCTCAAAACGACCCATTGGTACGCAATGGATTACGACGGCTCGGCAGACACCAAACCTCAAACCGAGGAGGGCATAACCGAGGTCGAGTGGATTGACCGCACCGAGATTGACAGCCGTTTTGCTGCGAGCTTCGGAACAATTCGCACCGTTATTGCAAACTATAAACAAATGAAATATGAGAAACACTAAACTTTTTATCGCTATGGCTATTTCGGCATTTGCACTCTTCTCGTGTGACGCCCCGAAGGGTGTTGCAACCGACGCCGACATTGCGCCTGCTATGACCGAGGCCGAGATTGAGGCCGCACAATTTACCCCCGAGGTGATGTGGAAGATGGGTCGCATCGGCTCACACTCGTTGTCGCCCGATGGCACAACTCTGCTCTATACCATTACATATTATAATATGGAGGAGAACAAAGGTACGACTGCCGTGTTTGTTCAATCGGCCGAGGGTGGCGAGCGTGTGCGCCTGACCGAGAATAGTTGCAACTCGTCGTCGCCTGCGTGGAGTGCCGATGGTGCTACAATCTACTATCTGTGTGACGCTTCGGGCTCGACCCAACTATGGAGTATGGCGGCTGACGGAACGGCCAAACAGCAGATGAGCGACATCGAGGGTGGTATCGAGAGTTTTGGCGTTGCTCCTTCGGGCGAGCGCATTTTCTATACCGCACAGACCCACGTTAAACCCTTCTGTTCGGGCGAGTTGCACGCCGATATGCCCAAGAGCCAAGCCAAGATTTACGACGACCTTATGGTACGTCACTGGAACTATTGGGAGAAGGGCGATTATTCGCACATCTTTGTTGCCGACATCACCGATGGCAAGGTTGGCGAGGGTAAAGACATTCTCGAAGGCGAGCCTTGGGACGCTCCTATGGCACCCTATTTCGATAGCGCCGAGATTGCGTGGAGCAACTCCGGAAAGAGCCTTGCATATACCTGTAAGAAGTTGGCGGGCAAGGAGTATGCCGTTTCGACCAACTCCGACATCTATGTCTATGATGTTGCCTCGGGCGTGACAACCAACATCTGCGACGGCCACAACCTTGTGGGATACGACAAATACCCCGTATGGAGTGCCGATGATAGCCGTATCGCATTTACAAGTATGCGCCGCGATGGCAACGAGTCCGACAAATCGCGCCTTATGGTCTATTCGTTTGCCGACGGCTCGATTGTGGACCTTACCCGCAACTTCGACTATAATGCCGACAATATTGTATGGGATAGCGAAAATTCTGTGCTGTTTGTTAGTCCTATCGAGGCTACTCATCAAGTGTGTCGTGCGGACTTGGAGGGCAATGTCGAGGTTATCACTTCGGGCGACCACGACCTCTCGGGTATTTCTCTTGCCGAGGGCCGATGTGTTGTTTCGAAACAGAGCATTTCGCAGGCAGCCGAACTCAACTTGGTGTCGCTTGCCGATGGCGCACTCACTCCCGTAACTGACGTCAATGCAGCAATTTACGCCTCGGTTAAGATGGGCGAGGTGCAGAAGTTGTGGATTCCCACAACCGATGGCAAGAAGATGTTGGTTTGGGTTATCCTGCCCCCGAATTTCGATGCTACACAGAAGTACCCCGCACTGCTCTATTGCCAAGGCGGACCTCAAAGTGTTGTTGGTGGTTGGAGCTATCGTTGGAACTTCCAACTTATGGCTTCGCAGGGCTATATTGTTGTTGCTCCCAACCGTCGTGGTGTTCCCTCGTTTGGTAGCGAGTGGCTCGACCAGATTTCGGGCGACTATTCGGGTCAAAACATCAAAGACCTGTTGGCTGCAATCGACTATGTTGCAGCAGAGCCCTGGGCCGATGAGGAGCGTTTGGGCTGTGTCGGAGCAAGTTATGGCGGCTATTCGAGCTTCTTCATTGCGGGCAACCACGATGGTCGTTTCAAAGCCTTCATTGCACACTGCGGAATCTTCAACTTCGAGAGTATGTATGGCTCGACCGAGGAGCTGTTCTTTGTAAATAATGACTATGGTGGCACATATTGGAGTAAAGATGCGACGGCTCGTCGTTCGTATGCCAACTCGCCCCACAAGTTTGTCGATAAGTGGGATACCCCGATGCTTATCATTACCGGCGAGAAGGACTATCGTGTGCCCTATGCACAGAGCCTCGAAGCCTTTACGGCAGCGCGTATGAAGGGTGTTCCTGCCCGTTTGGTGTCGTTCGAGAATGAGGCGCACCAAGTGTTCAAACCCCAAAACTCGATGGTGTGGAACCGCGAGTTCTTCGGCTGGTTGGATAAGTATCTAAAATAGGCGCGACGAAGCCATATAAAAGGTGAAACGGCTCCCCTCTGGACTAAGTGAGGGGGCCGTTTCTGTGTATGCGACTGTGTGCGCAACTTATATCTTATTTCTGGCGGAAGAAAATCTGCATCGGAATACCCGAGAAATCCCAATTCTCGCGAATCTTGTTCTCCAAGAAGCGGCGGTAGTGGTCACGCACATACTGCGGCAGATTGACAAAGAATGCAAAGCTCGGAGTCGGACTCGGCAACTGCATTGCATACTTGATTTTGATGAACTTGCCCTTGGTCGAAGGGGGAGGGGTCTGCTCGATGATGGGCAAAATGAAGTCGTTGAACTGCGATGTCGGAATGCGACGGTTGCGGTTTTCGTAAACGCGCAATGCAGTTTGCAGAACGTCCATGATGCGTTGTTTGTTGAGCGCCGAGGTGAAGATGATGGGCACATCGCTGAACGGAGCCAAACGGCTTTCGAGGAACTCGCGCCACTCCTTCATAGTGTTGTTGCCCTTCTCGACCAAATCCCATTTATTGACCACAATCACGCAACCTTTCTTGTTGCGGACCATAAGGCTGAAAATGTTAAGGTCTTGTGATTCAAGTCCTTGTGCAGCGTCAATCATCAGAATACAAACATCGCTGCTCTCGATAGCACGAATGGAGCGCATAACCGAGTAGAACTCCAAATCGTCCATCGTTTTTCCCTTCTTACGCATACCCGCGGTATCGACCAAATAGAAGTCCATACCGTACTTATTGTATCGGGTGTAAATCGAGTCACGAGTGGTGCCCGCAACCGAGGTCACGATGTGGCGGTCGGAGCCGAGCAGAGCGTTGGTGAGCGAACTTTTACCAACATTGGGTCGTCCTACGATTGTGATGCGGGGAAGTTGCTCCTCGACAGCCTCCTGCTCCTCGGAGGGGAGTGCGGCAACGATTGCGTCGAGCAGGTCGCCCGTACCGCTACCCGTCATGGCGCACACCGAGAAGGGGTCGCCCAAGCCGAGTGCGTAGAACTCGTTCACCGAGAAATATTGTTCGTTGTTATCTACCTTATTTACAGCGAGTAACACTTTCTTGGAGCAACGGCGCAAAATGCCCGCCATCATCTCGTCAAGGTCGGTGATACCGGTGCCTACTTCGGTCATAAAGAGGATAACATCAGCCTCGTCGATAGCCAACAAAACCTGTTTGCGAATCTCGCCCTCGAACACATCATCGCTACCTACCGAGTAGCCACCAGTGTCGATAATCGAAAATTCGCGTCCACCCCAATCGGTCTTGCCATAATGGCGGTCACGAGTGGTTCCCGCTACCGAGTCCACGATGGCTTGGCGGTTGCCGACCAAGCGGTTGAACATTGTGCTTTTGCCCACATTGGGACGTCCGACGATTGCTACGATACTCATAAATCTCTGATTTTCGACCGCAAAGATAAGAAATCATTCGCAAAATTCAATCCGATTCCGATAAAACACTTGTATTTTGTGGTGTGGCTGTGTGGCGTTTGACTAAAAATGGGTGGATTTACTTTGTAAATCGGGTGGCAAATATTAACTTTGTCGCATTAAATTTTGAACAAATGAAAGTAAAGACGATTTTTGGTTTGGGGATAATGACACTAATGGCAGTCTTGCTGACAAGCAATGTGCAGGCGCAGGTGCGTGGAGAAGTTCAAGGCTTTGGCACGGGCCAAATTCGCAAGGTGCATCAACCCGTTAAAGCCCCGACTGCTCCCGATATTGTTACCACCGAGCCCGAACGTAATCCCGAATGGGTGCGCGTTGCCGATATGATGGCTAAATATACACCCCGTTTCCAATATGGTATCCGAGGCGGTGTCAGCGCGCTCAAATTGAAAAACTCCGAGGAGATGGACGGCAGAGGCCTTGCCGGAGGTATGCTTGCTATCATAAATTCGGGTAAGTACATCTATCAGGAGACACCTCGCAAGGAGCGTCAAAATCGTGTCAGTTGGAACCTCTCAGCCTTTGGCCGTTTCAACTTCGGCGGCGGAATGGGTAACATTCAGTTGGAGTTGAACTATGCCGAAAATCGCTACGAAACGGCTGTTGTAAACCAACGATGGAATCCCGACAAACTTATCTCGACGGGAACGGTCTATGACCGCAGCCTTAATATCCCGGTGTTGATTGGTTGGAAATACTCTATCTTCCGAATGTACCTCGGCCCCTCGTTCCGTGTTTATACCAACTTCAAAACACACAATATGGGTGAGGCCGATTTTAAGGACGAGGACGGCGTAATGCAACGAGTGCCTGTCAATGTTGCCAATATCAATATCGACCCCAATGACGCCGGTAAGTTCGAGGACATCGCGTTGCAGTATATCAAGATGAAACACCCGTGGTTCCGTTTTGCGTGCGGTGTGTCGTTCGAGTTTTCGAAAGTTGTTATCGATGCTCGTTACACCACTTCGTTCCGCGCAGCTCAACAAGAGTATTACAGCTTTGGTAACCCCAACCCCATTGTCTATGATTTGACAATGCACAACTTCGAGTTTTCGGTCGGCGTTATGTTTTAGCCCGACAACCAAGTAATTCTGAAAATTAAACAAAGAAAAGATATGAAACCCGAGTACAAAACATTTGTAGAAGAACTGATTGAACTTGCAATCCGCGAGGATATTGGCGATGGCGACCACACCTCTTTGGCGAGTGTGCCCGAGAGCACCCGAGGCCGTATGCGTCTGTTGGTTAAACAGCCCGGAATCTTGGCCGGTGTCGAGATTGCCGAGATGGTATTCCGCCGTTTGGACTCGGAGGTCACTTTCGAGAAGGTGCTCGAAGATGGCGCGCGCGTTGAGCCGGGCGATGTGGCTTTCTATGTCGAGGGCAAGGAGCGTACAATGTTGCAAGCCGAGCGTATCGTGCTCAACATTATGCAACGAATGACGGGCGTGGCAACACAGACCGCCAAATATGTGGAGCGTATCGCAGGAACGGGTTGCCGTGTGCTCGATACCCGCAAAACAACCCCCGGTATGCGTGTGTTGGATAAGATGGCTGTCAAGATTGGTGGCGGCGAGAACCACCGTATCGGTCTGTTTGATATGGTGCTGCTCAAAGATAATCACATCGACTTCTGTGGCGGTGTGGCAAAGGCTATCCGTCAGGTGCACGCCTATCTTGCCGAAAAGGGTAAGAAACTCCCCATCGAGGTTGAGGTGCGCACTATGGAGGACATTGACGAGGCGTTGGGCGTTGGCGGTATCGACCGCATTATGCTCGATAACTTCTCGGTGGAGCAAACTCGTGAGGCAGTTGCCAAGATTGGCGGTCGTGTCGAGGTTGAGTCGTCGGGCGGTATCACCTTCGATACTATCCGCGACTATGCAGAGTGCGGTGTCGATTTCATCTCGGTAGGTGCACTCACTCACCAAATTAAAAGTGTCGATTTGAGCCTTAAAGCGTGTGAATAATGAGAAAAGCGATTCTGTTTCTGGCAGTAATGTTGTGTAGCGTGGGCGAGATGTGGGCAAAGTTTACTTATGACGATATTGCTCGTGGCAAGTTTGCGCAACGAAGCGTCTATGGCGTTCGCTCGATGGCCGATGGTGAGCACTACACCTCGTCGAAGGGCGGACAAATCATCAAATATGCCTACGAGGACGGCTCGGTGGTGGATACCCTCTATCGTGGAGGTATTCCCTTCTCGTCGTATGCGCTTATCGAGGGCGAGAGCAAAATCCTGCTCGAAAGCGACGCTCGATACATCTATCGCCGTTCACATACTGCGCGCTATTGGTTGTACGACATCGCTGCGGGCACAACGACCGAACTTATCCCCGAGGTTGAGGGCAAACGCGATTTGAGTATTGCCGCAGGGCGTGTGGCTTTTGCCGCAAACAACAACCTCTATGTCTATACGCTCGATGGTCAGAAACTTTTTGAGACGACCGACGGACTTTTCAACCACATAATTAACGGCACAACCGATTGGGTATATGAGGAGGAGTTCGGCTTTACCAAAGCCTATGCCTTGTCGGCCGATGGTAGCAAGGTGGCGTGGATTCGTTTCGACGAGAGCGATGTGAGAGAGTATCATATGAACCGCTTCGATGGAGAGTTGTACCCGACTGTCTATTCGTTCAAATACCCCAAGGCAGGCGAGAAGAACTCGGTTGTCGAACTGCTGGTTGCTGACGTTGCCACAGGCGTGGTTACCCGTATGGATAAGGGTGCCGACACCGAATACATTGCGCGTCTGGGTTGGACCCCCTCGGGCGAACTCTACTTCTTTGCTTTGAACCGCCTGCAAAACCGCTTCGAGGTTATGTTGGCACGCGAGAGCGAGAGCTGCGCAATCTATACCGAAACATCGCCCCGATATATCGACCGCGTTGATGACGGAACGGTGCGTTTCCTTGCCGATGGCGACCAATTTATCGTGCAGAACGAAACGGCAACGGGCTATTCGCACCTCTACCTTTACAGCATAAGCAAAGGTTTTCTGAATGCCATTACCAGCGGCGAGTGGGAGGTTACGGCGGTTAATGCCATCACCAAAGACCGCATATATTACACCTCGACCGAGGGCGGTATGGGCTCGATGACTCGCGGTTTCCATAGCGTGAAACTTAATGGCAAGGGCAAAAAGACTATCCTTGCTCCGAAAGGTATGTACTCGGTGGCTGCGGGTAACGGAATGAAATACTTTTTGAGTTATTATACCGACGCCACAACACCCAATGTTGTGACTCTGCATAAGGGCTCTGGCGAGGTTATTCGCGTGTTGGAGGATAATGCGAAACTGCGTCAGATGATTGCCGACGAGAAGATTCCTTGCAAGCAACCGTTCAGCTTTACCCCCGAGGGCGCAGACTACTCGCTGTGCGGCTATCTGAAATTGCCCGTCGATTTCGACCCCAACAAGAAATATCCCGTGCTGATGACACAATATAGCGGCCCTGGCTCGCAACAAGTGACCAATTCGTGGGGTATCGGCTGGGAAGATGTGCTGGTACAAGAGGGCTATGTGGTGGCTTGTGTCGATGGCCGAGGAACGGGCTATCGTGGCGAGGAGTTCAAGAAATGCACCTATCGCAACCTGGGTAAGTTGGAGGTCGAGGACCAAATCGCTACCGCCAAATACCTTGCTGCTAATAAGCAATGGGTTGATGCCGAGCGTATCGGAATCTATGGTTGGAGTTTCGGAGGCTTTATGGCCCTGAACTGTATCCTCAAAGGTGCCGATGTGTTCAAAATGGCGATTGCCGTTGCTCCCGTTACCTCGTGGCGCTACTACGATACCATCTACACCGAGGTCTATAACGGACTGCCCCAAGACAATGCCGAGGGTTATGACGACCCCTCGCCAATCAACCACGCCGCAAAACTTCGTGGCAAACTGCTCCTTATTCACGGCTCGGCTGACGATAATGTACACCCTCAAAACGCTATCGAGATGGTGCGTGCATTGGCGGCTGCGGGCAAGCAGTTCGATATGATGTACTATCCCGATGCCAATCATAGTATGGCTCCGGCGCACGGTCACCATATCCGTCGCAAAATGGTGGAATATACACTCCAAAACCTCTAACGACCAACACCAACAACACATACGAAAACAGAACTGAAAACGGGGAGACAAGAAAAACGAGAAAAAAGAAAAATGTTTAAGAGAGTATTACTCGTAGCGACACTTTTGGTGTGCAGCGTTGCAACCCCAAGTTTTGCAACGCCAAATGTGGCCTCCCTTGCCGCAATCTCCACACAACAACGCCCCTCGGTTACGGGACGAGTTCTTGATAAGAGCGGCAACCCCATTCCCTATGCCAATGTCAGTGTGCGTAAAGCCTCGGGCGAGGTGGTCGCATCGGTTGGAACAATCAGTGATGATAAGGGTGCGTTTGCGCTCAAAACCCTGCCTTCGGGCGACTATGTGGTTGTGGTGGCATTCCTCGGCTATCAAACCGTCGAGAAACCCATTGTGTCGAGTGGCAAGACCGTTGCTTTGGGCGACATAGTCTTGCAGGAGGACGCACAGGCTATCGACAAGGTCGAAGTTACGGGTATGCGCTCGCAAATGCAGTTCGATATCGATAAGCGAGTGTTCAATGTCGATCAGAACATTGCCGCTACGGGTGGCTCGGCAAGCGACATTCTCAACAATATCCCCTCGGTTGAGGTCGATGGCGATGGCGAGGTCAGCCTGCGAGGCAACTCGTCGGTAACGGTGTGGATTAACGGCAAGGAGTCGGGTATCACAGCCGATAACCGCGCCCAAATCCTCGAACAAATGCCTGCCGAGTCAATCGAGAAAATCGAGGTTATAACCAACCCCTCGGCAAAATTCAGCCCCGAGGGAACGTCGGGTATCATCAATATCGTGCTCAAAGAGAATCGCGCAGCTGGTTACTATGGTGGTGTGCAAGCGTCGATAGACTCGCGTTTGGGTGCTAATGTCGGCGGTAATATCAATTATAGCAGTCAGATTGTCGATTTCTATGTCAATCTGGGCTATCGTCGCCACGTTCGAACAAGCGGCTCGACTACCAAACGCAAAAACCTTGATGCCGATGGCAACGAACTCTCCTATCTGAATACTGTCGAAGAGGGCGGTGGCGCTGGTAATAACGGCTTTGCCCGTGTAGGCGCAACTTTCCACGTAACCAAGAAAGATGACCTCGGTTTTGCCGGTTTTGGTATGTTGGGCGGACGAGCCAACGAAGAGAGTGTTGAGTATGCGGGTAATGTCCCGGGCTCATACCTGACGGCCCTTCGCACAACTGATGGACGAAACAAGATGCGCGGCGGACACCTCGAACTGAACTATCGCCACAAATTCGGCACAGACCACACTCTCGACGCTATTGCGGCGTATGATGTGTGGAGTATGGAGAACAGCAACGACTATTCGCAGTTGTCGTACCGCGCGATTGACACCACGCGCTCCTACCAACGCCAACATAGCAAGATGAAGAATGGCGGTTGGACACTCCAACTCGACTACCTCAATAAACTCAACGAGAATAATCGAATCGAGGCGGGATATAAAGGTACGCTCAACAGCGACAATAGCCCAGCCGAGTACTATTCGGGCGAGAGCATTGACGCACTGACTCCGCTCTACGCGCTCTACAACAACTATAACTACAAACAGGATATCCACGCCCTCTATTTCAACTATGCGGGCAAGACCAACTTCCGAGGCGCGCTTCGCAGTATCGGCTATCAGTTGGGTGTGCGTGGCGAATATACCTCGATGCGTACACGCTCCTATGGCCATAACCCCGCACCCGAGCAGATGGCGTGGTTCTCGAAGGACTATTTCCGATTGTTCCCGAGCGCATTTTTGTCGTTCTCGTTCCGAGGCGACCACGAGTTGCAGGTCAATTATACCCGCCGTATCGAGCGACCCCGAGGCCACCAACTCAACTCGTTCCGCAATATGAGCGACTCGACAAACATCTCGTATGGTAACCCCTACCTCGACCCGCAAAATGCCAATGCTTTCGAGGTAAACTATATCAAGAGTTGGGAAAATCATGTGTTGTCGGTGTCGGCATATTATCGCTCGACCGACGATGTTATTCAGCGCATCAACTATCTCGATGGCGATGTGATGATGAGTACCTTTGCCAATGTTACTCGTCGTGAGGCCGCCGGTGTCGAACTCGTGTCGAAGAACAAGTTGTGGAAGTGCCTGGATTTGACCACCACCGTCAATCTCTACTATTCGAGTATGTCGGGATTTGAGTATATCCCGTACGCCGGAGCAACAGCCATTACAGGCAAGGGTAATAGCAGTTTTGCGTGGGACGCGCGTCTGGTTGCCAATGTTATTCTTCCCAAAGGTTTCTCGATTCAGGTTACGGGCGGATATAACTCGCGCAGGGTGTCGGCACAAGGTTACTCTTTGGGTAACTACTTCGTCGATGCAGGTATTCGCAAATCGTTCGATAAATGGTCGTTGGCTCTTAACTGCCGCGACATCTTTAACTCGCGTGGTCGTCGCAACATAACCGAGGGTGTCGGCTTCTATCAAACCTCGGAGCGCTGGTGGGGTGGCCGTCGCTTCCGCTTGACCGCATCGTACTCGTTTGGAAATATGAAACCCGTGCGCCCCAAAAACAACAATAATGCTTCAATGGAGAGCAATATGGGGGATATGGGAGGATACGGCGAGGAGTAGCGAAGTTGTATAACAAGGTGATTTCTGCGTTACGCTCGCTCCTCAAATGCTCACATACGCTGAGTATGCTGCGCTTTGAGTCACATCGCAAGCCTTGAACTCCCTCTTGTTATACAACTTCGAGGTAATGTAGGGTGATTTATGCGTTACGCTCGCTCCTCAAATACTTACACACAATAAGGGTGTTCCCTCGCGGAACACCCTTATTGTTTTAAGGCACGGTTTTGGCACACACACTCTCAAAATCCTAATAAGATGAAACGAGTGTTGTTATTTGTGTTGCTCGGAGCCCTTGCGGGTTGTGGCGGGCAAGGCGGTGCAAAACGACCGCCACAGATGGTGAAAACTGTGTTGGTTGGTGATGTTGGGGGTGTCGGACGCGATTATGTGGGTATGGCTACTGCCGACCACTCGACAAACCTCGCTTTTAAGGTTGGAGGTCAGGTTACGGCGTTCGATGTCAGCGATGGCGAGTATGTGCGTGCCGGACGGGTGGTTGCCGAGATAAATCCGCGCGACTATCAACTCGCCTACGATGCAGCCCGAGCCACCTATCTCGCCTCCAAGTCGCAGTACGAACGGGCGGAGCGACTGCTGGCGCGACAAGCCATATCGCAAAGCGAGTACGAAACGGCTCGCAATAATTATATAGGTGCCGAGTCGGCTTATCGCAATGCCGGCGATGTGCTGCAAGACACCAAACTGCGAACTCCCATTGCGGGTATCGTCGAGAAAAAGTATGTCGATACCTATCAACGAGTAGGGGCAGGCGAGGTCATCGTGCGAATAGTCGATCCCGTAACGCACACCGTCAAATTCACTATGCCCGAGAGCGGTATTGCGCTGTTGGAACGCCCCACATTGCGCTTCTCGGTTGTCTTTGATAGTTATCCCGAGATAACATTTAGTGCAAAGCTCAAAGATTGGATTCGTACCTCGCCCGATGGAACGGGTGTGCCCGTAAGCCTTGCCGTCGATATGACCGAAGGCTATGTCGCCGCTCCCGGAATGGCGTGTACCATACATCTCGAAGCGGGTGGTGACAACCACTTGACCGTTGTGCCACTGTCGGCTGTTTTCACACCCGACACCACCTCGCAAGCAATGGTGTGGCGGGTTGTCGGCGACAAGGTTGAGGCTACACCCGTTGTGCTGGGTGCGCTTTATGGTGTCGATAAGGTTGTTGCCGAGGGTTTGCAAGTTGGCGATAGGGTCGTTACGGCGGGAGTACACAAATTGTCGAACGGTCAGAGTGTGACCCTAATGCCGTAGCGTATGAGCCTTACATCGTACTCGCTGAATCGACCCAAGGTGGTCTGGTTCTTTATGGCTGTTATGCTGATTGGCGGAGTGGTTGCTTTTACTCGGCTCGGCAAGAAAGAGGATTCTCCCTTTGTTATCAAATCGGCGGTGCTGACGGTGCGTATGCCGGGAGCGTCGCCACTCGAAGTAGAGCAACTGCTCACGGAGCCTATCGAGTCGGAGTTGCAGAAGATTGCCGAACTCGACAATGTCCGCTCGACTTCGCACTTTGGTTATGCCCGTATTGTCGTCGAACTGCGCGACGATACCCCCAAACGCCGTATTCCGCAACTCTGGGACGAGGTGCGACGCAAAGCCCTCGATGTACAGAGTGTGCTGCCCGCCGAAGCCTCGACTATCGAGATAAACGACGACTTTGGAGATGTCTATGGCATATACTACGGAATATCGGCCGAAGAGGGTATCTCGTACGAGGAGTTGCGCAGTGCGGCACAGATGGTGCGCCGAGCAGTGATAACCCTGCCGGGAGTTGCCGATGTCACGCTTTTTGGCGAGCAGCAACCGGTGGTCGAAATCCGTGTCAGCCGAGCCCGTTTGGCGTCGTTTTCGGTGCGCCCCGAGAGTATTATCGAGGCGGTGCGAGCGAGCAATGTCGTGGCCGATGCGGGAGAGATGAGCGCGGGCGAGATGCGTGTGAGAATCGTTGAACCGACCGCCTATGCCACCCTCGAAGATATAGGCTCACAACTACTTATGTCGTCCGATGGTCGCCAAGTGGCGTTGAGTGATATTGCCACTATTGAGATGCGCTACGAAGAACCACCCACCTCGCTGATGAGGGTCAATGGCTTGCGCGCAATGGGTATTGGCGTGGCAACCGAACAACGGAGCGATGTGGTGCGCACCGGCGAACTTGTGGCCGAGGAGTTGGCTCGACTTGCACCCTTCATTCCGCTGGGAATCGAACTCACGGAGTTGTATCCCGAAGATAGCATTGCGCGCGAGGCCAATAACCGCTTTTTGTGGAACCTGTTGGAGTCGGTGGCTATTGTGGTGTTGATGGTGATGCTGGCAATCGGTTTTCGGTCGGGCGTTACTATCGGAACATCGCTGTTGTTGGCTATTGGCGGAACGCTACTTCTTATGGGGCCGTTAGGCGAGGGGCTTAATAGAACTTCGCTTGCAGGTTTTATTATCGCAATGGGTATGTTGGTCGATAATGCCATTGTGGTTACCGACAACGCCCGAGGTCTGATGCGTCGGGGGCTGTCGAGGACACAGGCTTCGGTAGATGGTGCAACCTCGACTCGCTGGCCATTGTTGGGCGCAACGGCAATAGCCATAATCTCGTTTTTGCCACTCTATATGGCGGACTCCTCGGCGTCGGAGGTTGTGCGACCGCTGTTTGTGGTATTGTCGTTGTCGCTGGCGTTGAGTTGGGTGCTGTCGCTCTCGCAAGTGCCGCTGATGAACAGCCGAATGTTGATGGCCGATGTTGCACGCTCGTCGCGTATGAGCCGTCTCGATGTGGCTATCCGTTGGTGCGTGACCCACAAATGGCTGACGGTGGTGTGCGCCTATGTGTTGTTTGCCCTCTCGCTTGTGTTGTTGCAATGGCTGCCCAAAGATTTCTTCCCCAACCTCGATAAACCCTATTTCCGTGCCGATGTGCGTCTGCCCGATGGCTACGACATAGCCCAAACCGACAGCGTGGTTATGCAACTTGACGAGTGGTTGCGCCGTCAGCCCGAAACGAAGTGTGTGTCGGCTGCCCTCGGAGCAACACCTCCGCGATACTACCTGGCTTCGGGTGCGGTGGCAGGCTCTGCGGGTTTTGCCAACCTGCTTGTCGAAACATATAGTAGCCGTCAGGCCCGCAACCTCAAAAACAGGTTTGCGGAGTATGCGCGTGACTCGTTGCCGAGGGTGTGGGTCAATGCCTCGCTGTTCAAACTCTCGCCCGCGCCCGAAGCCGCCATTGAGTTCGGTTTTGTGGGGCCCGATATAGATACTCTCGCACGATTGACCGACCAAGCACTCGCTATTATGCGGCGCGACGGCCGATGTCAAAACATTCGTAACGGTTGGGGTAACAAGATTCCCGTTTGGCGCCCCGTCTATTCGCAAGCGCGTGGCATGCGACTCGGCATCTCGCGTGCCGATGTGATACGCTATATGACAATCGCAACCAATGGCTATCAACTTGGCCGTTTCCGCGAGGGCGACCGCTATATCCCCATACTGTTGCGTGATGAGGCATCGACGAACAACTCTTTGGCAAACCTGCGCAGTATGCCCATCTTCTCGCGTAGCGGAAAGGTCTATCCGTTGGAGCAGACCGTTGCTCGATTTGATTTGGGGTATGAGTTCGGTTCCATTCATCGCTACAATCGCAACCGACTGATGAAGGCGTGTTGCGACCCCGCCGAGGGTGTTGGTACGGTCGCTCTGTTCGAGAGCCTGCAACGACAAATCGAGAGCGAGGTTGCGCTTCCGCCCGGCTATCGTCTGCAAATATTCGGCGAGCAGGAGGGACAGACCGAGAGTAATGCCGCGTTGGCCTCCGAGGTGCCTTTGGCGGTGGTGTTGATGTTCGTGGTGTTGTTGCTGCTCTTTGGCGACTATCGCCGTCCGATTGTGGTTCTGCTGACCGTTCCGCTGGTGGTTGTGGGTATGGTTTTGGGTCTTGCCATTACGGGCAAACCTTTCGACTTTTTCTCGTTGCTGGCGCTGCTCGGTCTGGTGGGTATGAATATCAAAAATGCAGTTGTGTTGGTCGATACGGCAGGGCGCAATGCCGACTTCGAGAGCCTTGTTACGGCAACCCGCAATCGAGCATTGCCCGTAGCCTTGGCGTCGGGAACAACCGTACTCGGAATGTTGCCCCTCGCCTTCGATGCTATGTTCGGCAGTATGGCTGTTGCCATTATGGGTGGATTGATTGTCGCTACTGCCCTGACGATTTTCGTGCTGCCTGCGATTTATGCCATTCTCCTTAAAACCAAAAAACAATGAGAAGAGTAGTAGTGTTGGCGATGGTGTGTTGTGTGTGGCACACCTCGCTTGTGGCGCAACTCTCGCTCGAAGAGTATCGCCGTCGAGTTGAACAATATAGTTTTGCTTTGTCGAGTGCCGAGTGGGAGGTTGCACGCTCCGAAGCCGAGTGGCGAAAGGCTCGCAAAGGGTATCTTCCGCGCCTCGATGTCGGTGGTGACTTCCGAGTCAATTTTCGCCGTCAATCGACCTCCGAAAAGCCCTATACCTATGGTCTGTCGCCCATCCTGTCGGGCAGAATTTATGACGGTGGTGCTACGCAGGCCTCGGTGGGTATGGCAAAGGCACTGCTCGAAAAAGCACAATCGGCAGGAGAGTTTACCTCATTCGAGGTGCGATATGTGGCGGACTATGCCTATTGGAATATGCTGGCGACACACCATTTGAGCCTCGTACAAGAGTATTATACACGCATCGTGCGCTCGCTCAAAGAGGTTGTGCAAACCCGTTTCGACGACGGATATATCGGCAAGGGCGACTTGCTGATGGTCGAAACACAACTCAACGATGCAATCTATCAGCAGATGTTGGCCGAGCAGACTGCTCAAAAGGCGCAACACAACTTCAATGTGCTGATGGGCGAGAGTCCCGATGCCGAATGGACACCCACCGACTCGCTCTCGGTGTTGGTGCCCACTCCACGCCGCATACCGATAGACAGCGTCTTGGCTCGTCGCTCGGATTTGCAGATGGCGATGTCCGAGGTGGAAAGGGCCTCGTGGGCTGTCAAAGGGGCTGGCGCACCATACAATCCGCAAATCACGTTCGATGTGGTGGGAACGCTCGCGCCAACCTCGCCCAACACCGCCAATCGTTTGAGGGTTGATGGTGGGGCGGGAGTGTCGCTCTCGGTACCCGTCTTTGCGTGGGGCGAAAGGCGACAAGCGGTGCGGAGTGCCAAAGCGGCTATGATGCAGAGCGTGCTGGCCGTGAGCGACTTGCGCGACCAAATCGAGCAGCAGGAGGCTGATGCGTGGAGCGATGTAACCCTCACTCGCCGCGAGGTCGAACAGAACGAAGCCTCGCTTGCAATCGCCACCGAAAACCTCGAATTGGCAACCTTCTCCTACTCCGAGGGCGAAACCTCGGTGCTCGATGTTCTGTCGGCGCAGCTGTCGTGGATTCAGCTCTACACCAATGCCATCGCGGCTCGCTTGGCGTATCGTGATGCTGTGGCGCAATATCTGCGGGTGGCACAGTGGGAGTAGTTTGATAAACGCCCGTAGTGCAAAATAAAACCGACCAATCTTCGTTATCCATTTGTGAATCGGACAACTGAGGTTGGTCGGTTTGCAAAAAAATAGTATCTTTGTGCCGAATAAACCAATTTTAAGACTATGTCATTTTTCGCTTTACTCTTTCTGACAATCATCGCGTGGTATGCCTACAAGATGTTTCGTGACATCTTTCGTGGCAGTGCAGGTGTTGGTCGTGGTTCGCGTGAATTGCCGCAAGAGGGTGATGTGACGGTACACCAAACCGTTCGCCAACCACGAAAAAGGGTCAATGACAACGTGGGCGAGTATGTCGATTTCAAAGAGGTCAAGGACAACTCCCGAAAGTAGTAAACACAACCATAAGATACCCTCCGCGCTGGCGGACGAAACTGCACAAAAGATGAACTTTCTGAAAACACTTGGCGAGTATGTGATGCTGATGGGTAAGGTCTTTTCGAGGCCCGAAAAGGCACGCATATACTATCGTCGTACAATGTTCGAGATGGAGGCTCTCGGCTTCAACTCGATTGTCATTACGGCCATTATCTCGATTTTCATCGGAGCCGTAATCACTATCCAGATGGCAATCAACCTCGAATCGCCGTTCATTCCCCCGATGATGATTGGTTATACCACTCGTGAGACTATGGTTTTGGAGTTTGCTTCGACCGTAACCGCACTTATCTTGGCGGGTAAGGTCGGTTCGAGCATCGCTTCCGAGATAGGTACAATGCGTATTACCGAGCAGATTGATGCGCTCGAAATTATGGGCGTGAACTCGGCAAGTTACCTTATCTTGCCCAAGGTTGTTGCTGCGATGGTGTTCTTCCCCCTGTTGGCGGTGTTGTCGATACTCGTAGGTGTTGTGGGTGGTTATCTGATGTGTGTTTTTGGCGGCGTTTGCTCGCCCGAAGACTATCTTACGGGTTTGTATTTTGACTTCCGTCCCTACTCAATCACATACACATTGCTCAAAATGGTGGTCTTTGCGTTCATCATTACCTCGGTGTCGGCTTTCTACGGCTACAACGCCAAAGGAAACTCGCTCGAAGTGGGACGTGCAAGTACCAAAGCCGTTGTTATCAGCTGTATCGTAATTCTGCTGATGGACCTTGTAATGACTCAACTAATGCTTCTCCGATGATACGAGCCGAACACATAATCAAAAGTTTCGATGGTCGAGTTGTGCTCGACGACATCTCTGCAACCTTCGAGCAAGGTAAAACAAACCTTATTATCGGACGAAGCGGCTCGGGTAAAACCGTGTTGCTCAAAAGCCTTGTGGGTCTTCATCCGATTGATTCGGGCGACATCTACTATGGCGACACCTGCTTCTCGAAACTCGGTTTCCGCGAACTCAAAGCCATTCGTCGTGATATAGGTATGATTTTTCAGGGCGGTGCGCTGCTCGACAGCTCCAATGTCGAGGAGAATGTCAAACTGCCTCTCGACTTGTTTACCACTCAAAGCGAGCGCGAGAAACGCGAGCGTGTGAACTTCTGTCTGGAACGCGTAAACCTCAAAGGCGCAAACCACCTCTACCCCTCGGAGTTGAGTGGTGGTATGGTTAAACGCGTGGCCATTGCGCGCGCCATTGTGCTGAATCCCAAATATTTGTTCTGCGACGAGCCGAACTCCGGCCTCGACCCGATGACCTCGGTGGTAATCGATAAACTGATTCAGGAGATTACCAAAGAGTACAATATCACCACCATCATCAATACCCACGATATGAACTCGGTGATGGGTATTGGCGAGAAAATCATCTATATCCACGAGGGTAAAAAGTGGTGGGAAGGCACCTCTGCCGACATCCTCACCTCGACCAATAAGGAACTTAACGAGTTTGTCTTCGCCTCGGAACTTGCCAAAGCCGCCAAAGCGAATATGTAGTCCATATTGGGGCTGCTTTTACCCTATCTTGTCGCCCTTGATAATAAAAATATTTAAAAAGGACGAAAAGTTTTGTTGATTAACAAACATTTGTTAATTTTGCACCGATTTGTGTG